>CAYVVZ010000032.1:0-51124 GCA_964455365.1 uncultured Anaerolineaceae bacterium
CTACCATCATCCTGCCGGACGTACTGCTCAATATGGGGGCTGTCCTGGCTTACCAGCAAATACGCCTGAATGCTCTCCGTCATGCGGTAGTACATCGCCTTAATACCTCGATCTCGCTGAGATGTTGTCTCCGAAAGCACTTCTACCACCAGCAGTGGATTGAGCAGCGAAGGCGGGCGATCTTCTGAAAACTGCGGCGTTTCGCAAACGACGCTCACATCAGGATAGACATAGCGCCATCTCAGCACACGCACGCGCATATCACTTGGATAGGTACGGCAAGAAGTACCACGTAGCTGCACCAACAGACTTGATGCAATGTTCAAAGAGATCAGGTTATGATTCTCGCTGGCTCCTGCCATTGCCAAGATTTCACCGTCGATGAACTCATGCTTGATTTCGGAGTTGCGCTCCATTGCCAGATACTCTTCAACCGTCCAGTATTGTGGTTGGGGATTTGCTGCCATGGGTTACTCACTTTCTTGATCCGTTGCTTCAGGGAATTCCACGCGCTCATAGACTTCCGCCATGCTCAGGGTGCAGTCAATCGTCGGTAGGTACATGCTGTCTTCCCGGCTGATAACTTCGGTGAAGCGCCAGCTACCATCATCCTGCCGGACGTACTGCTCAATATGGGGGCTGTCCTGGCTTACCAGCAAATACGCCTGAATGCTCTCCGTCATGCGGTAGTACATCGCCTTAATACCTCGATCTCGCTGAGATGTTGTCTCCGAAAGCACTTCTACCACCAGCAGTGGATTGAGCAGCGAAGGCGGGCGATCTTCTGAAAACTGCGGCGTTTCGCAAACGACGCTCACATCAGGATAGACATAGCGCCATCTCAGCACACGCACGCGCATATCACTTGGATAGGTACGGCAAGAAGTACCACGTAGCTGCACCAACAGACTTGATGCAATGTTCAAAGAGATCAGGTTATGATTCTCGCTGGCTCCTGCCATTGCCAAGATTTCACCGTCGATGAACTCATGCTTGATTTCGGAGTTGCGCTCCATTGCCAGATACTCTTCAACCGTCCAGTATTGTGGTTGGGGATTTGCTGCCATGGGTTACTCACTTTCTTGATCCGTTGCTTCAGGGAATTCCACGCGCTCATAGACTTCCGCCATGCTCAGGGTGCAGTCAATCGTCGGTAGGTACATGCTGTCTTCCCGGCTGATAACTTCGGTGAAGCGCCAGCTACCATCATCCTGCCGGACGTACTGCTCAATATGGGGGCTGTCCTGGCTTACCAGCAAATACGCCTGAATGCTCTCCGTCATGCGGTAGTACAGCGCCTTAATACCTCGATCTCGCTGGAATGTTGACTCGGAGAGCACTTCTACCACCAGCAGCGGATTGAGCAGCGAAGGCGGGCGATCTTCTGAAAACTGTGGCGGATCACAGACGACACTCGCATCAGGATAGACATAGCGCTTATTTGCCACACGAACGCGCATATCGCTACTATGTGGACGACAAGGTTTACCGCGCAGTTGTACATGTAAGTTAGTCAAAATATTAACCGATATTAGGTCATGATTTTCACTGGCTCCTGCCATTGCCAAGATTTCACCGTCGATGTACTCATGCTTGACTTCGGAGTCGCGCTCCATCGCCAGATACTCTTCAACCGTCCAGTATTGTGGTTGGGGATTTGCTGCCATTGGTTACTCACTTTCCTGGTTCAGGTTGTCAAACTCAATGCGCCGATAAACTTGTGTCAACTGTAGCTTACAGTTGATGGTTGGGAGGTGGATTTCACTGTCCAATCCTCTTGCTTCACTTAGGAGCCAGTGGTCATCTTTTTGGCGAATAAACTGCTCAATATGTGGCGTGTCCTGCAAAATGAGGATGTAGCCCTGTAGGCTCGGTATCCCGCGATAATCCCGAAATTTGATTGTGCGATCCTTGTGTTCCGTTGATTCTGACAAGATCTCGATAATCAGCAGTGGATTCAACAGCGATCCAGGTCTATCGTCACTGAATTGTGGAGAGGCACAGACAAGTGACAGGTCAGGATATGTGTAACGGGTAGGTGAAACACGTACTCGCATATCGCTTCCGTAGACCTCACAAGCAGTATCTTGTAGTTGTTGATTCAGTATGGTGAGTGTGTTCCCTGTGATTAGGGTATGCTCACGGCTAGCTCCTGCCATTGCGAAGATTTCACCGTCGATGAACTCATGCTTGTGTTCGGAGTTGCGCTCCATTGCCAGATACTCTTCAACCGTCCAGTATTGTGGTTGGGGATTCGCTGCCATTTTGCACCCTCACATGTTTGTCTATGGTTGATTATAAACCAAAAAGAGCATCGGCTAAGACGATGCTCTTTTGAGGTCAGGCGCTTGATGTGTTGGCTAAAATGGGAAGAGAAGCGGCAGCACAATCATGGATACAACGAAAGTCACAAGGATCAGTGGGATGCCGATTTTGATGTAATCTGCAAAGCGATAGTTCCCTGCGCCCATCACCAGTGTGTTCACCGGGGAGGCAACCGGGGTAGCAAATGCCATAGACGCGGAAACGGCTACGGTCATCAAGAAGGCTTGAGGCGCAACATCCAGCGACAGTGCCGTCGCAATTGCCAGCGGGGCGAGAATCACCGTTGTCGCAGTGTTGGAAAGCACTTGTGTGAAAACGGAGGTGAGCAAGAACAAACCACCCATCACAACCAGGGAGCCATATTGCCCTAGCGTTCCTGTGAATGTATTGGCGATCATGTCAATTAGCCCTACGTTGACCATTGCCGTACTCATCGGGATCATGGCAGCGATCAGTACAATGCTCTTCCAGTCAATAGCGTTGTACGCATCATCCATTGTCAGGCAGCCGGTGAGTACCACTAGCAGCGCTGCGAGCATTGCCGCCGTTGTCGTGGGTAGCCAGCCTGTGACCAATACAACCAGCATCCCCAACATGATGAGCAGGGCAATTGGGGCTTTCTCTCTGTTCTGTAAATAGGAGCGAATCTCCGCTGTGCCACCAATCAGCACGAAATCGCGCCGACGTTTGCGCAGTTCAAAGATGTCTTTCCATTCGCCCTGTACAAGCAGCGTGTCGCCAAACTCCAACGGCGTTTTCTTGATGTCGATTCGATCTACACCAGGTCTCTTGATGTCCAGCACAGTTAGGCGATAGGTTCTACCGAAGCGCAAATCTACAATATTCTTGCCGATCAGGGAGGAACGGGGCGGCAAGACGACTTCAGCAACGCCGACTTCCTGTGAAATTAACGCTTCATAGTCGTCTGTTGATTTTGGTTGAATAGCCAGGTTGTAGCTTGCGGCTGCTTTGGCAACATCGCCACCATCTGCCCGCACAATCAATACATCATTGTGTTGCAGCACGGTATCTGGGCGGGGATGTACCGGGATATTTCGTTTAGACTGTACGACGATTTGCGTCTCACCAACCGCCGCTAGGGTTCGTGGTGGGGCTGGGCGAGAGATTTCCAGGATGTCGATGTCGTACTTATCATGGATGCGCAAATCTTGGATTTCCCGATCTAAGAAAGGGGATGTGCTGCGCACACGCATCTTGAAGATACTATCCGGCAACCGATGTTCTTCCAGTAATTCCGCGGGTGTTGAAGCCTGCTGCGAATCCTGCGCAAGTTTGCGATCTGGCAGCAAGTGTCGAAAAAGTAGCATGAACCCGATGCCTACAATGACCAAGACAACACCCATCGGCGCGAAGCTGAAAAACTCAAACGCATCATAGCCTGCTTCTTGCAGCGCTTCGCTGACGATGATATTGGGTGGTGTACCGATCAGGGTTGCTGCACCACCCAGCGATGAAGCAAACGCCAGCGGTATCAGCAATCGTGCGGGACTCAACTTGAGTCGCAGCGCAATCCCGATGATTGCAGGCATCAAAACCGCGACGGTTCCGGTATTGCTCATGAAGCCGGACATGACTGCGACTGCTGCCATTACCACGATGAGCAGCCGTGTTTCGCTTGTTCCGGCGACTCGCAGTACGCCATCTGCGATTGTATTGGCGAGTCCAGTTTGGAAGACTGCACCACCAACGATAAATAGCGCTGCAATCAGCAGCACCGCTGAACTGGAAAATCCCGCCAGCGCTTCATCAACGGTCAGGATCCTTGTCAGCATCAGTGCGAGCAGCGCCAGCAAAGCGACAACATCCACGCGCAGCAATTCAGTAATGAAAAGAAAAATCGCTACAACCAGGATCGCCAGCGTAATCCACATTTCTGGTGTCATCTGTTCTATGTCATCCTCAATCGTGTAAACACCATCATTCATCGTAACGGTAACCAATGATTACGCATATGTGAAGAATGGCGGGGAATTGAGGTGTTTTTTGTTTCGGTTTTTACAAAGCATCCAGTACAATAGAAAGCATAGTATTGGAACTAGTGATCCAGGTGTCATGTCCGTCATTCCACAGTCACGCCCTATGGATTATGCCCCCAAGCGCCGCCCAACCTGGCAGCGAACCCTGCGTGCTGCATGGCAGGATACGCAAGCATTATGGGGGGAATTCAATCGTCCGATTTTGACCTTCGTCGTGGTGACGCTGTTGGGTGGTTTCCTCTATGGCGAATTGCATGCATACGCGATCCAGCAGGGTGCAGAATTTGACCGCGAAATCCCGCTGATTGATCGTCCGTATACCATGCTGCAATTGATGATCCTGGAAACGCCGGGAGTCTACGAAGAAACACCAGATGAATGGTATCTGGTGTCGTTCTGGTATTTGTTGCCACCAATTCTGATTTTTATTGTCGGGGATGGTGCGGTTGAGTTTGTGCGTTTATTCTTCGACCGCACACAGCGTATGGACGCATGGAGGGAAGCAGTGGCCTCAACCTATCGAAAACATGTGATTGTATTGGGTGCAGGGCATGTGGGGCTGCGCGTCATCCAGATTTTGCGCGATGAATTGGATGTGGATGTGGTGGCGATTGATACGAACCCTGCGGAAGGGGTTGAGCAATTTTTGCAAGAACGGCGTGTGCCGCTGCTGCGTGGGAATGGAACCCAGGTGGCAATCCTGGAAAAAGCTGGCCTGAAAGATGCAGAAGCGTTCATCGCTTGCACAGGGGATGACCATACGAACCTGGATGCTATCATGCGAGCGCGTGGTATGAACCGCAATATTCGCATTGTTGCCCGTGTTTGGGATAATCAATTCGCCACGCAAATCAAGGACTTCATGAATGTGCAGTCCGTGCTGAGTTCGTCGGAAGTCTCTGCCCCGGTGTTCGCTGGCCTCGCGCTTGGTGTGGAAATCACCCAATCAATCAATATCGGGGATGCAAAATATAGTACGCTGCGCCTGACGATTAGCGAGAATTCTTTCATCGATAGCCAGACAGTGGGCAGTTTGCAGACAAGCGAAAGTATTGATGTGGTGTTGCATTGTGCCAAAGGGCATACGCCACAGGTACAACCATCTCGTGAAACACTTCTGAAAGCTAGCGATATTCTCGTAATCTTCGGGCGTGAAGAACGCTGCTTGCAAGTGGCAACGCGCAACCATTTTAATCAATAGCTGATGTTCAATAGCTGATGCTCAATGAATTGTCCGTGTATTGCTTCCGCTGAAGCCCCTGGCGCGGTTTTGCCTGACCAGTCTCACGCAAAATTGCCAGCATTGCGTCCAGTCGGGTTCATGACGGTATACTTCTTTTCATAAGGTTTCTCTCGATGCCACAATCTCAACTTGTGCTGCCCACTGGCGGCAGCCCACCGCGCCGATTGCTTCGGTATCTTCGTGCTGCATGGCATGATACCCGCGCCCTGACCCGCGAGTTCCGCCGTCCGCTGCTGGCGATTTTCATCTCGATTTGCATTGGTGGTTGGGTGTATGGTCGTCTAACTGTGGTGGCAGGGTACGATGCTATCGCGGCTGTTGACCTGCCATATGTGATGCTGGCGCTGATGATTTTTGAGGGGCCGCTGGATTATGTGCCGGATGAATGGTACTTGATTCTCTTCTGGTATGTGCAACCTGCTGTGGGTGTCTATATTGTTGGGCAGGGGGCAGTAGACTTTTTTCGATTATTTTTCAACCGCAATGAGCGACGGAGTGCCTGGGAATTGGCTGTGGCTAGGACATATCGCAATCATGTGATCGTTGTTGGCGTTGGGCATGTTGGGCTGCGTGTAATCCGCACGTTGGTGATGATGGGTTTTGAAGTGGTTGCTGTCGAACCGAATTTGGATGATGAAGCCGATACCGAATTGTTAGAGATGAGCGTCCCGGTTGTGTTGGCGGATGGTCGCACCCCTATGACGCTGAAAGATGCCGGTATTCTTCATGCACAATCCGTCGTGTTGTGTACGTCTGATGACCATATCAACCTGGAACTGACGATGCGTGCGCGTGACCTGAACCCGGATATACGGATTGTGACGCGCATGTGGGATGCGCGTTTTGCGGATCAATTACAGCGCTTCCTAAATGTACAGGTGATGAGTGCTTCTGATCTCGCTGCACCTGCCTTTGCTGGTACGGCTGTGGGCATTGAAATCACGCAGACTTTACAGGTCGGAAATGTCGATTTCAGCATGATCAAGCTGGTGGTGGAACCGGGTTCCTTCATGGAAGGGCAGTCCATTGATGTCTTGCAAGAAGATGAAGATATCGACATCGTGTTGCATGGTGAAAATGGGCATGACCCGGTTGTTCATCCAGATGGGGACATCATCGTCGGCGATGGGGATACGCTGGTATTATTCGCCCGCCATGACAAAATTACGGAAATCGTGGCACGCAATCAGCGTGGATAACCGTTTGCAATTCTATAGGGGCGATTCATGAACCGCCCCTGCAAAAACCTGCTTTACCGTTTCGGGAAACGGCTCAAGATGGTAATTGGTTCCGGCATGGGTGCGCGGTCCCCCATGCGCAGATTGCCAAAGTCCCCAGCTTTTGTACGTGCCGAACCCGCATACACGGCGAGCTGTGTACCCCGCTTGCGGAATTCTTTCTTCAGGTAGGCTTGCCCTAGCTGATAGCCTTGAGTGTCGATTGAGCAGCTTGTGACAATACCCACTACGCGCCCACGCGAATCCACAATTGGATCCCCTGCATGCGCAGGGCGTGCGCGTTTCTGATCCATGCGGAAGCGGGTGACTTCTGCATCTCGTTTGGCTTCGTGCGCGGCGAACCCCTGCTTGCCGACGAAGAATGGTTTGTACAGCTTGACATAGCTCCCCATGCCTGCATCGGCTGGATTCAACCCTAGATCGCCAGCCAGTTCGTGACCATACAGGGGCAGCCCCGCTTCAATGCGCAGACTGTCACGGGCAGCGAGGCCGCAGGGTACAGCGCCTAATTCCACCAACCGCCGGAACAACGCCTGTGCATCGTCCGGGTGTGGGAATAGCTCATAGGCCATTCGCTCACCTGTGTACCCGGTGCGCGATACAATTAGATCGAAGCCACCGAGGTTAACACGGGTGATCCCAGCCCATTTCAAGGCTTTGATCCTGGCCTTATCCTCATCACTGGCATGCATTTCGAGCAGCACATTCTTGCTTTCGGGGCCTTGCAGGGCAATATCCACACGGCGATCTGCACCACTGCTTTCGGATCGCAAATCGCGGAGAATGACATTTTCTGCGGAGATCCGGCGCTGTGGCATTGCAGCGTCTACACGGACTTCGCCATTCTTCACTGCATTGACCCACGCCCAATTTTTGTCGTTGTTGCTGGCGTTGACCACGATGAAGAAGTGATCTGCACCCAGTCGATAAATCAACAGATCATCGAAGGGGATGCCGTTTTCATCCAGCAAGAAGGTGTAATGAGATGAACCGACTTTCAAACGTTGTACATCGTTCGCGGTCAAGGCCTGGAGGAAGGCTTCTGCACCAGCACCCTGCATATCCCAAACGCCCATATGCGTCACATCGAAAATACCCGCGCCCTTGCGCACAGCGAGGTGTTCACTCTGTACGCTGTCGTACCACAATGGCATATCATACCCGGCAAATTCGCCCATCTTCGCGCCAAGCTGCTGGTGCGAATCCCAGAGCGCACTCTTGAGCATTTCACGCTGCTGTGGTTCTTCATACTGGAAAGGCGGCAGTTCTGGTGCATCAGTTTGTATGCCAACCATCCCGATGAAGGTTGTTTTTGTGGCGATGCCTTCTCCTTCGCCCGGTGCTGTGAGGTTCTTCTCGGTCTCGCCAATATAAGCAACATCCACTGGCCCCGGAACCTTGGCGTATACATCATCGGGATCAACGATCACAAAACCATCTGAGAGCGAACGCAGCCATGCCGCCACCCGCGCCGGATTTTCGGCAATGTGCAGGTGATATTCTCCGGCGCTGAACCTTTCGACATAGCCAGAAGACATACGCGAACCATCCGTTTCCAGGATGTGGGTCGGCTGCTGCTCACCCGGAGCCAGTGCCAATACATCGCTGGTAAGCGCGATATTGAGGAATTCCTGCGCATTTTTGCCACGTACTGCGAACGTTTGCCAGCCTGCGCTGTAGGTGTCATCAATGTATGCGAAATGCGGATACGGGTCTGCTGCTGAATCCGTGTCAATGCCCAGGCGATCAATCAAGCTGCGCAGCGCCAACCGTGCATTGTGAAGGGTATCAAAGTCGATTTTTGCGCGTGCTGTGTTTTTGCCTGTGTAGCTGAAAGGTTTGCAGGCCAGCAGCACATCCGCAATGATGTCTGCCAATTCGTCAATTTCTGTGAAACCTGCGCCGCGCTGCGTGATCCAGGGCGTACCCAGGCGGATGCCAGAAGGTCGCAGCGCACTGGTATCCCCGGGGATCGTCTGGCGGTTGCAGACCACGCCAACCAGATCCAGGATTCGCGCAGCCATATCTCCGCTGAGAGGCGTACCATCTGCACCCTTGATGGTCTTCAGATCAACCACCAGCATATGCGAGTCGCTGCCACCATGTGGGATGCGTAGGCCGCGTTCTTCCAATCGTTGGGCGAGGCGCTTTGTGTTTTCGACTGTTCGCTGCTGTAACTGTTTGAATTGATCTGTCATGGCGAAGCGCAGTGCCACCGCCAGCCCTGCAACGCTGTTGATGTGTGGGCCACCCTGTTCCCCAGGAAATACGCCGCGATCTAACTTGGCTGCGAGGTCTTTCCGGTGTGTGAGGATTACTGCCCCACGGGGGCCGTTCAGTGTCTTATGCGTGGTGAACGTCACAATGTCCGCGATTCCTACCGGACTCGGATAGACACCAGCGGCAACCAACCCGGCAAAATGGGCTACATCCGCCAGCAAATACGCGCCGACTTCATCTGCGATGCGGCGGTACGCTTCCCAATCTGGAGCTATGGGGTAACTGCTGTAGCCGCCGATGATGATCTTGGGCTGATGTTCTTTTGCCAGTTCCAGCATGCGGTCATAGTCTAATAATTCGGTTTCGCTATCGACGGCGTAGCTAACGATGTTGAACCATTTGCCGCTGCGATTCACCGGAGAGCCATGACTCAGATGCCCACCCGCGACTAGATCCATGCTGAGGATGGTATCACCCGGGTTGATGAGAGCTGTATAGACTGCATTATTTGCAGGCGCACCGGAGAGGGGTTGCACGTTCACATAAAGGTGATCTGCATTCACGCGCTCATTGGCGAAGATCATTGCTGCTCTGCGCCGCGCCAGCGATTCAATTAAGTTGGCGTATTCTGTTCCCTTGTAATAACGATTATCTGCATTGCGGCGATATTCTGGCAGGCGCGTGTGGTAATCCAGGATGTCGCGTTCATCCATGTGGCGCATGCTCTCCAGCGGATAGCCTTCTGCATAAATATTTTGAAAGGCGCTGCCGACAGCTTCGCGGACAGCTTCCGGGATCGTGCTTTCCGATGGAATCATGATGACAGTGCGTGCTTGTCGTGCGGTTTCATGGCGTACCAATTCCGCGACTTCCGGGTCTAGTTCTTCCAGGTTTCCCCGGAAGAGATAATCCTGATGTACATGATCAACCATTGGCGTTTCCTATCTCGTGTGTCGTCTGTTTGGTGTAGTAGATCGCTGATTCTAACATGGTGCAGAAGGCTTGGCTATAACCTTTGGTGACCTCTATGGCTTGTTTTGGTTAATTTGCAACCCCCTCCATGAAAACAGGCCAGAACATCATGCGAAATCGGTGATAGAAGACTTTTTGACAATCCTCTAACCCCACCTTAAAATTTGCATCAAGAGAACTTAATAACACCCACCGGGTAACATGCTCCCATCCCAGGGTGCAAAGCCCACTGATTTTTGTTGACTTTGGAGGCAACCCCACCATGAAGGAATACACTACCGATAAGATTCGGAACATTGTTCTGGTCGGTCATCAGAGCAGCGGCAAAACGTCGCTTGTGGAGGCCGTGTTGTTCAACGCCGGGGCAATCAACCGCATGGGGAAAGTTGAAGAGAAGAATACTGTTTCTGATTGGGACGATGAGGAACGCGCTCGCGGGATGTCCATCACGACCTCACTGGTCTCTGTAGAATTTGAAGACCACAAAATCAATATTCTGGATACACCGGGTTTCACCGATTTTCAGGGTGAAGTCAAGAATGCAATCCGTGTAGCGGATGCGGTTGTGGTCGTTGTGGATGCCGTAAGTGGTGTTGAAGTGGGTACGGAATTGGTCTGGAATTATGCCCGTGCTTTTCAACAACCGATCATTGTTGTTGTCAATAAGGTGGATCGAGAAAATGCGAACTTCGACCGCGTCCTGGGCGAATTGAGAGAATCTTTCCCCAAGTATAAGTTTGTTCCGATTACAACTCCCATCGGGCAGCAGGCAGATTTCAAAGGCGTGGCAGGCATCGTCACGGAAAAAGCCTATATGGGCGCTGGTAATGAACGCTCTGATTTGCCAGCAGAATATGCCGATGATGTCGCGGCAGCCCGTGTAGAATTGGTCGAAGCTGCTGCTGAAGCCGATGATGCTTTGCTACAGAAGTACTTCGATGAAGAAGAACTGACGCTCGACGAAATCCGCGAAGGGATGCGCAAGGCATCGCGCTCTCACTTGTTGCACACCGTTCCTGTGTTTGCCACATCTGGCACCCAGAATATCGGCATCTTTCCCTTCATGGAAGCACTGCTAAAGTATGTTTCACCCCCGTCGGTACGTCGCGTGCGTGTGCAGCGTGAAGGCCAGGAGAAGCCGGATTATATGCAAGCGCCGCAGTCGGATGACAAACCACTGGCAGCCTATGTCTTCAAGACATCCACAGATAAATTCGGTACGCTGAATTACTTCCGTATTTTCTCTGGGACGATCACAGCCAACAGCCGCAACATGAATGTCAGCACGGATCAGGAAGAACGCTTCGGCTCCTTGTTCACCATGCGCGGCAAAGAGCAATTCGATGTCACCAAGCTGCACGCTGGCGATATTGCGGTTGTCTCCAAACTGACTGATACGAAGACGGGTGATACCATCGCGGATAAAGACACCAGTTTCACCATTATGCAGCCGGAATTTCCCGCACCGCTCTACATGGTTGCTGTCACACCGCGCACTCAGTCGGATAGTGCCAAGATGGGGACGATTTTGACGACGCTCTGCAATGCGGATTCAACGCTGCTCTGGCGGCAGGACAACGATACCAGGCAGGTAGTGCTGGAAGGCATGGGCGAAATCCACATTGCTACCGTCATTCAGAAGGCCGAAGCGCTCGGTGTGGGGATTGATACTCATATGCCGCGTGTGCCGTATAAAGAAACCGTCACCACTACTGCGGAGGCGACCTACCGCCACAAGAAACAGAGCGGTGGTGCGGGGCAGTTCGGGGAAGTATCGTTGCGCGTGATGCCTACCGAAGAAGAATTCGTCTATGAGACAGATATTTTCGGTGGTGCGATTTCGCAGGCATTTCTACCCTCTATCGAGAAAGGGATTCGCAGCGTGCTAGAAGAAGGCGTGATTGCGGGCTTCCCGGTCGATATGGTGAAGGTCGTTGTCTTTGATGGTAAGGAACACCCGGTTGACTCAAAAGACATTGCTTTCCAGATCGCAGGGCGTGAAGCATTCAAAGAAGCCTTCCGTGATGCCAAGCCTGCCCTGTTAGAACCGATCATGAATGTGGTGATTACTGTGCCGGAAACGATGATGGGTGACATCATGGGTGATTTGACCAATCGGCGTGGGCGCGTGCAGGGCATGGATAGTGCCGCAAAGAACAGCATTATTAGCGCCCAGGTGCCGTTATCCGAAATGCTGCGCTACGGCAATGACCTGCGTTCAATGAGTGGTGGACGTGGTATTTACACCATGGAATTCTCGCACTATGAAAAAGTGCCGAGCCACGTTCAGCAGGAAGTGATTGATCAGCATAAGGTGCTGGAAGAAGCATAATCGAAATCACACATCAGAAAAACAACAGGCGATCCATTGTGGGTCGCCTGTTTTGCATCTACAGCTTATCGCTTGTTGTGTTTCTCAGTAGGCTTTCCCATCAGATGGAGGGGTATCGTCTTCCGGGTAGAGATCAAAGGGATCATCCGGTTCCACCGCATCCGGGATGTCTTCGTCTTCCACTTCTTCCGCGATGACCGTTTCCGGCGTATCCAATGGCTTATCCACTTCCATGCCCACGATACTCAGCAGATGATCGCGCTCGATGATCTCATTGTCCATCAACTCTTCAGCGATTTGCATGAGTTTATCCTGGTTGTTCATCAGAAGGCTGCGCGTATCGTCGTAGGCTTCTTCGATGATCGTGCGTACTTCAGCATCAATGCGTGCGGCGGTTTCTTCACTATACTGCCGCCCCATGCCGAGAGAATAGCCCAGGAACGGTTGGTCACCACCATTGCTGTAATCGACCATACCCAGTTTACTCATGCCAAACTGCGTCACCATGCGGCGGGCGATACTCGTCACCATCTGAATGTCACCGCCTGCACCAGTTGTCACTTCTCCGAAGATGATGTCTTCGGCTGCGCGACCACCCAGGCCTACGCGAATGCGTGCCTCCAGGTATTTACGTGGGTAGTTGCGGCGGTCATCTTCCGGCAAGAACGCCGTGACACCGAGCGCCTGACCACGCGGTGTAATGGTTACCTTCAGCACATTGTCTGCGCCGGGGGTGAGCAGTGCCGTCAATGCATGACCCGCTTCGTGGAAGGCTACTACGCGGCGTTCTTCTGCATTGGAAAGCGGCGGACGTTCTGTACCCAGGATGATGCGCTCGAATGCATAGGAGAAATCGCTCTGCTCGATGCGCTTGCGATTCTTGCGAGCTGCATTCAAAGCTGCTTCGTTCGCAAGGTTGGAAAGATCTGCGCCAGAGAAGCCAATCGTCGCCCCTGCGATAGCATCCAGGTCGATGTCTTTCGCCAGTGGCTTGCCGCGTGTGTGAATTTTCAGGATGCTCAAGCGGCCTGAGCGATCTGGCAGATCAACCGTTACCTGACGGTCAAAACGTCCCGGACGCAGCAGCGCCGGATCAAGCACGTCAGGGCGGTTGGTGGCTGCCATCACAATCACGGTAGAACTCTGGTCGAAGCCATCCAGTTCTGCCAGCATCTGGTTCAGTGTTTGTTCGCGTTCGTCATTGCCACCCCCCAGGCCAGCGCCACGCTGCCGACCCACGGCATCAATTTCATCAATGAAAACGATGCTGGGTGAATTATCCTTCGCTTTGCGGAACAGGTCACGCACGCGAGAAGCCCCTACACCGACGAACATTTCCACAAATTCCGAAGCGGCGATGCTGTAGAAGGCTACGTTTGCTTCACCAGCCACCGCACGCGCCATCAGCGTCTTACCCGTCCCCGGAGGGCCAATGAGCAAAACACCACGCGGAATGCGTGCGCCGAGTGAGATGTATTTTTCCGGCTCTTTCAGGAAGTCTACGATTTCCACGAGTTCACGCTTTGCCGCGTCCTGACCCGCCACATCATCAAAGGTGACGCGAGGCATCTGCGCATCGTATTCTCGTGCCTGCGAACGCCCAAAGCCGAATACGCCGTTCATCTGGCCCTGTGCGCGGCGCGTCATCCAGATGAAGAAGCCGATAATCAAGACAATTGGCAGGAAGTTCACCAGGATTCCCAATAGCAAGGAGGTAGTTTGCGGCGGAGCCTGGCTTACATCAACCCCGTTCCGCTCACGTACCAGATATTCGGAAAGGATCTCTGCTTCACCAGGAGGCAGATTCACCTGAAAGTCAATGACCTCTGTGCGTCCACCGTCGCTGATCGTTACATCAAGCGCTCGGTTGAACGTACCAGTAGCGACGACATCATCCTCGAATTCGATACTTGCAATCGAATCGCGGTTCTGCCATAACACGGTGTACGGGATCTCTTCGCGGGGGCCACCACTAGTTACACCACCTAATGCGCCCGGGCTGAGTACCAATACGAGAATGAAAAACAACAGTAAAGCAGGCCATATCCAGCGTCGCCAATCTGGCTGTGGATTATTTGGCGGTGGTTGGTCGTCCATCTCAGGACGATTCTGGTTTTGCGAATTTGGATGCATTGAATTTGCTTACCTTCGTTGCATGTAGTTTATCTAACAGCTTACCAAAAATTATAGCCTACGTTACGTTAGAAGATTGCTAGCAATTCGTCAGCGTAGCCTAAGGCACGATTGGCTATACACAGTAGGGCATAGAAGGCGATTTGTGAAGAGATTTTGTCCCGTACCAGGAACATTGCTATAATTTGCATAACGAAACTGTAAGGATAGCTCATGGCTTTGCAAGACGATCAAACTGAAAAAATACCATCTTCGGATACTGCGGAAGATGAAATGCCAGAATATGTGCCGCCGCCGGAAGATATGCTCAAGCGCTTGATTGATAAGCTGTCAGACGAGGGCAAATTGGCTGGCGCTGAAAGCGTAGAGTATGACGAATCACAGAAACTTGAAATTTCCGATATGGAAGATAACACAGCAGAACCAGAGCAGCATCCTGTGGTTCTTGCGAAAGCTCCGCTGCCTAGCGAGTTAGAAGAAGTCTTACCTGTTCGCCGACCAGAGAAGACCCCCTGGACGTTGCAGCAGTTTTTCGATGGCGAAATTGACCTCGATGTGGAATTGGCGAAGCGCTTCCCCAGTATGCCCATCATGTCCAAGATTGACTTCCGCACGCTGGGTGCAGGGTCAGGACGGCGGGTAGCACTGCTCTCGACACAGGATGGCGGCGCAACGCTTACAGTGGATGCCGATCAGAACACCAAAGTGATTCAACTTTCCTTCACCTTCGGTTCCATGCTGACGCTGCGCTTTGTGCTGGATCATTTGAATGATGTAGATCGCACCCGTTGGTTAGAATTGATGCGCCGGGATGAAGGCGGATTGGCATTCTTGTGGGGGCCTTCGCGCTGGCAAGAAGAATACCTGGTTTGTATCTCTCGGCGTTCGTTCACCAGCATGTACGCCTTCTCGCCCAACAACTTCGAGGCCGCCGCACGCCTGACACCGACCGTGACCAGGAAATACCTTGATTGGTTGGATGAAATCTGGCAAGCAGAGGCAGACGAAGACGACGATTCACCATTGTTAACATGGTAGTTTCACCCGTGGGCTGGTAGCTAAAGCGCTAAATAGAAAGATGAATATCTGCTTTATCTTCTGCCACTGGCATGCTACTCTGTAAGCTCCATTGACCAGAGATGAGCGAACAATCCTATGAATCGTTTACAGCATGAAACCAGCCCGTACTTGCTGCAACATAAGAATAACCCCGTTGATTGGTATCCCTGGGGCGAGGAAGCCTTCCAGAAAGCAAAAGCCGAAGATATGCCGGTACTTTTGAGTGTTGGCTACAGTGCTTGCCATTGGTGTCATGTCATGGAACATGAGAGCTTCGAGCATGAGCCAACCGCAAAGATCATGAACGAGTGGTTCGTCAATATAAAAGTTGACCGCGAAGAACGTCCTGACGTAGACGACATTTACATGCAAGCGGTGCAGGCCATGAGCAATGGGCAGGGCGGTTGGCCCATGACAGTTTTCCTGATGCCGGATGGTCGTCCATTTTTTGGTGGCACATATTACCCGCGAGAAAGCCGTTACGGTATGCCTTCGTTCCGGCAAGTGCTGGAAACGATGCACGATTATTGGGTGAACAAGCGTGATCTTGTGGAGCAGCAGGCGGCTTCTCTGACACAGTCTCTAGATCGTTCACAATTACGGATTGATAGCGACGACAGCGGCTTGAACAGCAGTTTGTTAGAAACTGCGACCCACCGTATTATTGGCAATTTCGACGCGAAGAATGGCGGCTTTGGTCATTCGCCGAAGTTTCCGAATCCGATGAATCTGGAATATTTGCTGCGCACATATGACCATACCAACGACAGCAAACCCCTTCACGTGGTGAAGCATTCCCTGCGCAAAATGGCAAATGGTGGCATCTATGACCAGATTGGCGGTGGTTTCCATCGCTACAGCGTTGATGCAATCTGGCTTGTGCCACACTTCGAGAAAATGCTCTACGACAACGCCCAACTCAGCCGCTTGTATTTGCATGCGTATCAAGCGACGGATGACGCATTCTACAGAGAAATTGCGGAAGAAATTTACGATTACATCCTGCGCGAGATGACTTCCCCCGAAGGTGGTTTCTACAGCACAACCGACGCAGACAGCGAAGGCGAAGAAGGCAAGTTCTTCGTATGGCACATCGACGAACTGCGCGAAGCCTTACAGCCCATCCTGGATGAAGTGCCAGATGCCGTGGAAGTCGCGGTGGAATACTGGGGTGTGACCCGCGCTGGCAACTTCGAGGGAAAGAATATCCTGCATGTTCCCAACGAAGCGGATGTTGCCGCAGCACGTCTGAATATCAGTGAAGAAGCATTGCGCGACAAGCTGGCACAGATCAAAGATCGGCTCTATGCGGTGCGGACTTCACGAGTCGCACCGGGGCTGGATGATAAGGTTCTGGCGGCCTGGAATGGGATGATGCTCGCCAGCCTTGCAGAAGCGGCGCGTGTCCTGGGGCGGGATGATTATCTGAATGCAGCCGAACGTGCAGGTGACTTTTTGTTGGAGAAGATGCGCAGCGAAACAGGACGCTTGTATCGCAGCTATAAAAATGGCACAGCGAAGATCAACGGCTACCTGGAAGATTACGCCAATGTGATTGATGCATTGCTGGAATTGTATCAATCGACCTTCGTAGAAAAATGGTTCAATGAAGCGCGAACACTGGTGAATACGGTGCTGGATCATTTCCGTGCTGATGACGGTGGCTTCTTCGACACCAGCGACGATCACGAGAATCTGATTACTCGTCCGCGCCAGTTACAGGATAATGCCACGCCATCGGGCAATGCGATGATGGCGAAGCAGTTACTGCGCCTTGCTGCCTATACGGGTGACTCGCGCTATGAAGAAGCGGCGCGGGCTGTGCTGCGCCCCTTGATTCCGGCGATGCAGCAGTATCCCCAGGCATTCGGTGAAGCGCTCAACGCGGCTGATCTGCTGGTGCATGGCATTCACGAAGTGGCGATTATCGGCAATCCGGTGCAGGAGGCTACAGAAGAATTGCTGAATACGGTGCGTAAGCCCTATCGCCCGAATGTGATTACGGCTTTGGCGCGGGGCAATGTAGATGGTGAGGCGAATATTCCGCTGTTGAGCTATCGCACGATGCGCAACGATCAGCCCACAGTCTATGTCTGCCGCAATTTCACCTGCCAGATGCCTGTCACCACAGCTGATGAAGTTGCGACCTTGCTCAACGAAGTGCGCAACGTTTGAAGTTTTTTCCAGATAGAATCGAGAACGCATGTCCATCCGTAAAGATCAGATTGTCGTCGTAGACCTGGAAGCGACTTGCTGGGAAGGCTACGACGCGCCAGAAGGCCAGGAAAATGAGATCATTGAAATTGGAATTTGCTTGCTGGATCCCAACAGCGGCGAAGTCAGCGACAAGCGCGGCATCCTGGTGAAGCCAGAAAAATCCATCGTGAGTCCTTTCTGCACGAAGCTAACATCCATCACACAGGAGATGGTTGATACGGAAGGGATTTGCTTTGCAGAAGCCTGTGCCATCCTGGAAAAAGAATACGACACACGCAATCGCCTCTGGGTGAGCTGGGGCGCATTTGATCGCACGATGTTTCGGACGCAGTGTAAGAAGCGCGATGTGCGCTACCCCTTCAGCAAGAAGCACAGCAACCTGAAGCGTGTATTCCAGGATAGTCACGGTACGCGCATGGGTCTGGCTCGTTCAATGGAAGCGCTCAAAATCGAACATACGGGACGGCATCATCGCGGGCATGATGATGCCTATAATACGGCACTCGTGCTGAACGAACTCATGCGTCTCTATGGTCACAGTATTATGAAGCGTTATGGGTGGTGAACCATGCCATTTATCCGCATCCAACGAGATTGGGATTTTCAGGTGAAAGAGATGCATCACCTGCGGTTGGTGGTGCGCGAAGGATTCTTCAACGACACGATGGAACTGCACCTGGATGGGATGCTGGTTGCCAGCGCAAGGGCTGGCCTCAGTGGATGGAAGGGCAGCACCAGCTTTGATATTGACGGACGCTTATTTGAGCTTCGCTGGGAATGGAATATGATCACTGGAAATCCAGCTTCCATCATGGTGACATATGGCGAACGTGTTTTCGCTCAGTATGGAAGTGATGCCGCTTTACGGGATTGAGGGAAATATTTTTTCTGGTATGATATGACCTGTATTGACCCTTTATTCCGCATAAAGCACGGACGTGAACATGAGAAAAGAACTGCGTGATGGCTTGATTTTACGCTCTTTGGATGAGGGACATGCTACCGACCAGGAGCGACTCCCTGTGTTTTACAAAGAGACGTTTGAAGAAGCGGACGACGAGCCGAACACCTTCGATGTATGGACACAAGAATTACTGCGGCATCCGCATATGTCGCTGGCAGATTTTTTCGTGGTGGTTGACCCGGCAGCAGATGACAAGATTGTCTCAGCAGTGCTGCTCATTTCGCAGACCTGGCGCTATGAAGGTATCGACATTCCCTTTGGGCGTATTGAATTGGTTGCAACTGATAAAGCCTATCGTCGGCGCGGGCTGGTGCGGGAATTGATTAACGCTGCACATCAACGCAGCGAATCGCTGGGGCATATCATGCAGGGCATTACCGGGATTCCGTATTACTATCGGCAGTTCGGCTACGCGATGACGGTTGACCTGGGGATGAAGGGGTCTATTTCGCTGGCGGTTGCGCCGAAGTTGAAAGATGATGAACAGCCGAAGTTCACCCTGCGGCCTGCGACGATGGAGGATATTTCAACACTGATTGAGATGGACGAATATCATGCACGCAATGCGTCTCTCTCCGTGGTCTGGTCAGAAGAAATGTGGCGTTTTGCGCTGACCGAACGCGCAGAAAAATCTGTACAGAAGACGAACTATCACATGATAGTCGATGCCGACTCGCAGCCTGTTGGATACGTTGGCCTTGCGTCTATTGAAGAAGATCATACTGCCCTGTATCTGCGGCGCTGTGTTGTCGGCTCGCAATCGTCATATCTCACCATCTTTGATGACCTCATGCGCGAACTGAAGCAGTATGCTGCTGAACGAAGTGAAAAAGTTGTGAACCTGTACTTCGACAGCAGCGTCTCTGATGAGTGGCTGATGCTACTGCGCTATACCATGACAAGTAAGGAGCTAGAGAGCGTCTACGGCTGGTATCTGCGGTTGCCGGATCGTGCGCAGTTCATCCGGCATGTTGCCCCTGTTCTGGAACGTCGTCTGATGGATTCCGCCGCCCACCGCTACACCGGGGAAGTACGCATTGGCTTCTATGATTTCACTTACCTGGAAATGAACTTTGAAGATGGCAAACTCGTAAAGGTAGAAAACGGTACGGTGCAGGATGATACTAAGCTGCACGGTGAGATGCCTTATCATACCTGGCTGCATATGGTATTCGGGCAGAATACCTACCGTGAGATGCAGCAAGTCCTGCCAGATGTGGGGTTACATCGTCATGCAGCAATTGTGATGCAGACGATATTCCCCAAGAAACGTTCCCTGATTTCACCCATAGCATGAACTGAGGCAGTTGTGCAGAACCATCCTTTTGAAGAACGCCAACCCCAGCAGGAATATTTCCGCACGATGATGCACACCGTCGTCGGGCAGGCATTTGGTGCTGCTGGCTATGAATTACAGCATGAGCCGATGCGCTGGATTGGGGGGCGTTTCCGTTATAGCAAGAAGCTAGAAACGGGCGAAACCGCTACCATTGAATTTCAGGTGCTGGTCTATAACGACAATGCCTATACCGGGATGCGACCTTCACGTTTCACGGTGAATTTGTTCACCCTGTTCAAACGTCGCGGACTGAGCCAACTGGTTGTCGAAGATTTCGGTGTGGAAATTCTGCCGAGTGCTGAATACTGGTGGGAGTTCCGCGATACGGACAGCCTGGGAAAAGCGCTTGCGGAAGCGGGACATTTGATCGTCGGCTATGGAATTCCCTGGCTGGCGGGTGAATTAGAACCCGGCGCAGACTGAGCCGTCAGGGGATCGTGGGGCAGGCAGCATTGACAGCCTGCATCCGCATCCCCAATAATCGCTTGATTATGTCCGTAAACCGTAGGTGGTTTTGCTTGTGAAATTTCTTCGACTGCTGCAATTCTCCACGGCACTGCTCGTGACAGCCTGTACCGCAACCGATGCCCAACTCCCCACAGCCGACGAAAGCGGCAACATTTACGTAACGGCTACATCGGCGCTGCCAACGCCAAATGAAGAAGGTGTGATCCTCATCACAGCCACTCCATCTGGCGGGGCGGCCTCTGCTGCGGGATTGCCAACGGCTGAATTGCCCGCCACAGTTGCCCCAAGCGAAACTCCATCCCCGACTCCGGTAGCTGATCCACAGGCAGAATTAGCGCGTGCGGAACAACTGCTGCGCTATGGCTACTATGAAGAAGCAATCGGCGCGTATGATGCGATTCTGGGGCAGCGTGCCGCCTTCTCGGATGAAGTCACGGCGCTGGCAGGTTTGCGGTTGGGTCAGGCTGCTGTGCGGGAAGGATTGTTTGCCCAGGCTGTTCCGGCGCTAACGCTGTTGATTGATGAACTGCCGAATGATTCTCGTGTTGCACAGGCGTATTTTCTGCGCGGAGATGCGTATCTGGGACTCAGCCAGTGGCAAAACGCCATCGCGGATTTTCAGCAATATCTGGTGCTGCGCCCTGGCTTGATTGATAGCTACGTCTATGAACGTATTGGGGATGCACAGCTTGCATTGGGTCAGACGGAAACAGCGCTGGCAGCTTATCAGCAAGCGCTGGACGCAAACCGTTCGCTGGTGCCGCTGTTAATCCTGCGCGAGAAGCTGGCGCAAATCAGTATCAGTGTGAATCAGGTGGATGCAGCCGTCGCGCAGTACGATGCGATTCTGTTGCAGGCACGCAATGCTCCCTACCGCGCTTCAATCGATCTTGCAGCGGCACAAGCCCTGGTGAATGCCGGACGCACCGAAGAAGGGCTGGCAAGGGCGCAGCGCGTCTTCCAGACATATACACAGACCAACGCAGCCTACCCAGCAATGCAGCTTTTGCTGGCAAATGAGGTAGAGATTGATGGCTACCAGCGCGGAGTCGTCAACTATAACTATGGAGATTACGTCGAAGCCATTGAAGCCTTCAACGAATACACCTCTGAATTTCAGTTAGATGCTATTCCAGCGAATTTGTATTTGCTCCTGGGGCGTGCCTATCGCCAGATTGGGAACTCTCAGGCTGCCTTAATCGCCTTCCAGACATTGCTTGACCAATATCCGAGTGATCCCCTGGTTGGCACTGCGTTGTTGGAACGGGGGCGTACCTACTTCCTCGCAGATGATATTCAGCAGGCGATTGATACCTACCTCAGCACTGCCCGTGATTACAGCAACTTGCCGGATGTCGCTTCGGAAGCGCTCTGGCGGGCTGGTTATCTTTATGGAACACGCCAGGGGGATTTCGCTACCTCGCGCCAGACCTTCATCCAGCTAGCGAACGATTATCCTGGCAGCGAATGGGCGCTCAGTGGCTTGCAAATTGCGGCCTCAAATGCAGTGGGGCAAGGCGAAATTGCCATCGCTGAGAACCTCTACGGACGAATTGCCAGCAGCACAACGGGCGAAGATCAAGCAGAGGCTTTTTATTGGGTTGGTCGTCTGGCTCGTCAACGTGGGGATATTGCTACATCTGATGCGGCTTTTGCGCAGGCACAGGCAGCCGCGCCGGATAGCTTCTACAGCGCACGCGCCAATGACATTGTACAGGGGCGCGAAGCCTTTGCGCCGCCTGCTTCCGTCCAATTTGATTTTGATGAAGCGGCGGATCGCCAGGAAGCGGAAGCCTGGCTGCTGGAGCGTTTTGCTACAGAAGAAACCAGCGACTTCGCAAGCATTGCTGCCGAACTGGAAACGGATCCGCGCATGATACGCGGACGCGAATTGTGGGAAGTGGCAGCATACGACGAAGCCGAAGATGAATTCACGGCACTGCTGGACGAAAGCCGCCAGAATAATACGGTTCTGCGCACCTACCAGCTTGCGCTCTTCTTCCGCGAGATTGGAGCATATCAGTCTTCGATTGTGGCGGCGGCAGATATTATCATCGCTGCCCAGGTCTCCACGCTGGAGGCTCCGGCATTCATCGCACGGATGCGCTACCCGGCGTATTTTCATGAATTGGTGGAGGAGGAAGCAGCACGCTACGGCTTCAGCCCGCTGTTGTTCCTGTCCTTGATGCGCCAGGAGAGTCTGTTCAACCCGAATGCAGTCAGCGTTGCCAATGCGAAGGGGCTGACGCAGGTGATTCCCAGTACGGCGCAGTACATTGCCGAACAGCTAGCGTGGCCTGGCTTCCAGGATTCAGATTTGTTCCGCCCATATGTGAGCATTGCTTTTGGGGCGTACTACCTCGATGAGCAGTTACGCATTTTTGAAGGCAACCGTGCCGCAGCGCTGGCAGCATACAATGCAGGCCCCGGTTATACGCTGGATTGGGTGCGGCTTTCCGGCGGAGATGTGGATACGCTGGTGAGTACCATTACATTTGATGAGACGAAGTTATACGTGCAGCGCATTTACAGCCACTACACGATCTATCTGGCGTTGTATGGGGCATCATAGGCAGGGACAGAAATAGGCGCAGTGAGGACTACGCCTGTCATGGCTCGTATTTGGGGATGTGTCAGGCTGCGTCACCGTTATTCTGCGCCAGGATCAAACGCACTTTCGACACCAGGTCATGGTGCAGAATTGGTTTCGGCAGGTAATCGTTGGCTCCTGCTTCCATCCCACGCATCACGCTGTCAGCATCACCCCGTGCAGAGAGGATCAGCACTGGAATCTGCTGCGTGTCGGCTCGGTGACGGATAACACCACAGAGTTCAATCCCGTCCATCCCTGGCATCATCACATCCAGGATAATCAGATCGGGTTTGTTCTGGTCTAGCACCGCCAGTGCTGCATCGGCATCTTTGGCCTTCAGCACATTGAAACCACCTCGTTCCAGCATGATCCCGATGAGTGTCAGCGCACCAATTTCGTCGTCAACCACCAGGACGTTCTTCTTCATGCTCGTCTTTCCTCCGCTTCATGTGGATGGATGCTGGATCGCCCAACCGCCATTGCCAGTGTTTTCACAATGAGTCGCTGTTACACTATTTATCTTAAGGCGTGCAACGTTTGCTGAGTATTAAGGTTTTTCTGCTACGCTCTATCCGAGAGCATTACCGCAGCAATGTCTTATACTGTTGCATCGTACACCATTTTAACAGCAAAGTGTTGACAAGATTCCAACAATCAAGCCCCCAATAATTAGGGAAGTGCTTTGTTTTCGTTTTGTTTATGATATACGCACTGAATATCAACTTCCTCTCCCTCTCGATCCTAGAGAATGCTTGATATTGTTGCCGATGTGTCTAAGGAGAGACTTCGATGCAAACGAATGGATATGCCATACAGGTACACGAAATATCCAAGTGGTACGGGGATTTTCGTGCTGTACATGATGTGACGTTTGATGTTCGGCGTGGAGAAATCTTCGCCCTGCTGGGGCCGAATGGCGCTGGTAAAAGCACGACGATCCGTATGATTCTGGATATTTTGAAGCCAGATACAGGACGGATTGCGGTGCTAGGTGCGCCGATGTCGGACGCGACCAAGAACCAGATTGGCTATCTACCAGAAGAACGCGGCCTCTATAAAGGCGTGCGCGTGCTGGAAATGATGTCCTACCTGGGACGATTGAAGGGCTTATCCAACGCAGATGCACAAAAGCGTGCGCTGGCTTTGCTCGAACGCCTTGATCTTGCGGAACATGCCAAAAGCAAAGTGCAAGAACTCAGTAAGGGTATGCAGCAAAAAGTTCAGTTCGCTGTCACGGTCATGCATGAGCCGCAGCTCAT
Source organism: uncultured Anaerolineaceae bacterium (assembly GCA_964455365.1). GTDB lineage: Bacteria > Chloroflexota > Anaerolineae > Aggregatilineales > Phototrophicaceae > JAUZRW01. Next base: position 24,360 of record CAYVVZ010000032.1, read on the forward strand.
CATCGTGGACGAACCGTTCTCTGGCCTTGACCCCGTCAATCGGCTGGTGATTAAAGGTCTGCTGGAAGATTTCCGCGAGCAAGGCGGGGCGATTGTCATGAGTACGCACCAGATGAATCAGGTGGAGGAGATGGCGGATCGCATGCTGATGATCAGTCACGGAGAGCAGAAGCTCTACGGTGAAGTGGACGCAATTCGGCGGGAACATGCCCTGCATGCTATCGTCGTTGAAGGGATAGGGAATTGGGAAGCCCTGCCCGGTGTTGAACGCATTGCACCTGCTCGCAACCAGCCCAACGCCTACATGTTGCATCTGAGAGATGATACGACTTCGGCGCAGGTATTGGCGGCAATTGCGCAATCTGATGATTACACATTAGAACGCTATTCGCTGGCAATTCCCAGCCTGGATGAAGTGTTCATCCGCATCGCAGGGGAACGCCTGGAGGAGGGCAACGGTGCATAATATCTGGTTGGTTGCACAACACGAATTCTGGAAGAACATTCGCAAACGTTCGTTCTTGTTTGCTGTATTCGGGATTCCATTGTTGATGGTCGGTATCTTTGCCATCGTATTCTTTGTTTCCGAAAGTGCCGAGGTCTCCGGTACATCCATTGAGACAATCGGCGTGGTTGATGAAGCGGGCATCTTGCTAGCGTCTGTTCCGCTGCCGGAAGGGTACGAAATCATCTCGCCGCAAGCTGCTGAATCCGCGCTGGAATCGGGCGATATTGATGCTTATTTTGTTCTCACTGAGAACTACTTACGCACAGGTCGTGTCGAACTGTATGCCTATGGCAATGTTGGCCTCGAAGTCCAGGGTGATATTGAAAGCTATATTCTGGCGAATGTGGCGGCAAGTGTGCAGATTGACGCGCCTGCGGAACTCGTGGAAGACCCGGCGGATTTGCTGATCTACCTGGAGAATAATAACCGCGAGTTAACCGAAAATGGGTTCATCGGTCTGTTTATGGTTCCCATGATCTTCGCTGTGGTCTTGATGGTTGCCTTGCAACTTTCCGGCACTTCTTTGATGTCTGGCATTGTGGAAGAAAAGAGCAACCACATCATGGAGATTCTCATCACCAGCATTCGCCCGCTGGAACTACTCACAGGCAAGCTGCTTGGCCTGGGGGTGTTAGGGTTGGTGCAGCTCCTGGTCTGGATCGTGATCGGGCGTGTGGCGCTGCTTTTTGCAGCCGATGTGGAAATTCTCTCTGCGGTGACGTTACCGTTCGATCTGATTGTGTTATCGCTGGTGTACTTCTTGCTCACGTATTTCCTGATGGCGGGTGTGCTGGCGGGGATTGGCGCAGTGATGGGCAGTGAACAGGAAGCGCGGCAGATCGCGGGGATTCTGTGGCTGTTGATTGTGATCCCGTTTTTCTTCTTTGCACAACTGCTCTCCGACCCGGATACACCGTTGTTCGTAGGGCTGATGTTGTTCCCATTCACGGCTGGTATGACCTTCCTGATTCGCACGCCGTTTACATCAATCCCTGTCATTGAGATTGTCCTGAGCCTCGGCATTCTGCTGCTGACGACGGTCTTGATTGCCTGGGCATCTGCGAAGGTCTTCCGGTGGGCGCTGCTGCTCTATGGTCAACGTCCCACTGTGCGCACGTTGCTGCGGGTATTGCGCGGTAATCCCGACATGGGCATTGTTCCCGCAGCCAGCAGTGAGAAAGGTGAAACAGCATGAACAAGATCATGCAAGTATTCTGGTATGAATTGTGGCGTAATGTGCGGCGGCGTGGTTTTTTGCTCTCGACGTTTGGGCTGCCGCTGCTGGCGCTTATCGGTGTCTTTGGATTCCACCTGTTTCAACAGAATCAAGCGACAGAAGAAACCGGTGCGCCTCTTGGTGGTGTGATGTTTGAGTTCATAGACTCCGCTGGATATGTCGATGATTCAGGGCTTTTTGGGCAAATCCCGGATGGCTTGGAAAATCTGCTGATTGCTTACGATGACATCGAAGCGGCACGGGCAGCACTGGACGCTGAAACGATTGATGTGTTCTATGTGATCGCAGAAGACTACGTAGAGACGGGTGAAGTGGTGTTGCACATGCCGAATATGCGGCTTGATCTCATCAATACTGCGCCGTTTGAGGAACTCTTCTACCGTACTTTTGCGGGTGATCTGGATCGCATTATTGTGAATCGGCTGCGCGACCCGGTGAACTTTGATGAGTATAACCTTCAACGAACAGAATCCGCGGTAGATGAAGCGACGGAAGGTCTGGAATTTGGGGTGATCTATGCGGCGGCAATCCTGCTGTTGCTGGGACTTACCTTCACGAATTCCTATTTGATGCAGACAGTAGTCGAAGAAAAAGAGACACGCCTCATCGAGATTCTGATTTCTGCGATGCGTCCTACACAATTGCTCAGTGGCAAAATCCTGGCGTTGGGTCTGTTGGGTATTTCGCAGATCTTGATCTGGCTGGTGAGCGCTATCTTGATTTTCAACTTTGCGGCAGGGCTATCAACCTATGAGCCTGTGTTGTCCGTGGCGAATTTTTCACTCAGCCTGGAATTAGTGCCGCTGATCTTGTTGTTCTTTGTGCTGCTGTATTTCTTCTACGCAGCGATTTTCGGCGCGATTGGTGCCATGAGTGGTTCAGTACAGGAAGGGGCGCAGTACGTCGGCCTGTTGGCTATCCCGACGATTCTACCGTTCTACTTCTTGCCGTTGTTCCAGTCTGACCCAGGAGGGGCAGCGCCGCTGATCATGAGCTTTATCCCCATTACGGCTCCGCTTGCAATCACCATCCGTACATTGCTGGGGGTAGTTCCGCTGTGGCAAACTCTCTTGAGCTTGTCCTTGCTGCTGCTGAGTATTGTCGTGGCAATCTGGATGGCGGGACGAGTTTTCCGAGTACAGACCTTGCTTGCAGGGCAGTCAATCTCCGTTCGGAAACTGCCTTCCTTGTTGTTTGGCAGCGAAGGGCGCAAATCCGCGAAGTAGACAATATGTGTGGGGCGACTCGCAAATCGCCCCACACAAGGTTCATCTTGATTATTCTGCCCACGTAATCATGCTGGGCTGGAAGGATGTATGCATGTAGGGGTGATAGGGCAGAACGCGAACGGATAGTCCTTCATCCCCGGCACGTTGGTACGTGTGCTTGGCGGAGAAGGTATAGGTTCCGTCTTTGTTTTCCTTCACAACCTCCATGTCAATCGCTTCTCCCTCGACAATATCGCCGCGTGTATCCAGATCGCCATGATAAAGCTGGACTTTCACATTGTCGGGCTTCAATTCGCCCAGGCGCACTGTCGCAGTGATTTCTACTTCAGTGCCCACATTGACACTACGTTCAGACGCATCGACACTTTCAATTGAAACTTGCTGCCAGATGCTCTCCAGCTTCTTACGCCATTCCGCATACGCTTTACCACTGCTGAAATCGTCTGCACGCATCTCCTGAACGCGAGCGAAATTGGGCATGTAAAAGATGTCGGTGTATTCCTGCACCATGCGGTTCGTGGTGAAAAAGGGAGCCATCACCTGCATGCCGGTCTTGACCATCTGCATCCATTCACGGGGGAGGCCATCACGTCCACGATTGTAGAATTTCGGCACGATGTCATTTTCCAGCACGTTATAGATCGCCTGGCTCTCGATGCGGTCTTGATCCTGCCAGCCTTCTTCCGCGTATTCTTCACCGCTGCCAATTGCCCAGCCAACTTCCGGCGAATACCCTTCAGCCCACCAGCCATCGAGGATGCTGAAGTTCAGGCCACCGTTGTAAATGACCTTCATACCGCTGGTACCGCTGGCTTCTTTGGGCCGCCGCGGATTATTCAGCCAGACATCTGCCCCTTGCAGCATGTACCGTGCGACATTCATGTCGTAATTTTCCAGGAAAACGATGGCATGGCGGAACTCCGGCATGCGTGCCACTTCCACGATGCGCCGGATCAGTTCCTTACCGCCGTTATCGTGCGGGTGTGCTTTCCCTGCGAAGAGAAACTGCACCGGACGGTTGGGATCATTGACAATGCGGCTCAGGCGTTCCAGATCAGAGAAGATCAGGGTAGCGCGTTTGTAGGTCGCAAAACGACGTGCAAAGCCGATTGTCAGAGCATCCGGGTTCAGGACTTCATCTGCCTGCGCGATTTCGCTGGTGGGGGCTTTTCGGTTGATTAACTGCTGCTTCAGATGATTGCGGCAGAATGCAACCAGGCGTTCGCGGCGGCGGGCATGGGTGCGCCACAGTTCCGCATCCGGGATTTGCTCCACAGCCTGCCAGATACCCGGGTCTGCCGGATTGATACGCCAGTTCGGGTCAAGGTAGCGATCAAAGAGCGTACCCATCTCGCGGCTTGTCCAGGTCTGGACGTGAATGCCGTTGGTGATGGCACCAATCGGAACTTCATGCTCCGGCACACCGGGATAGAGCCACTGCCACATATGACGGCTGACATCCCCATGAAGCTGTGCTACGCCATTTGCGCCGTATGACATCTTCAGCGCCATGACGGACATCGAGAACAATTCGTAATCGCCCATGTTCTCGCGCCCCAGGTCAATGAATTCTTCGCGGTTGAGGCCAAGTTCGCGCATGTAGTCCGTGAAATGTTCGTCAATCAGGTCAAAGCCGAAGCGTTCCAGCCCGGCGGAAACCGGAGTATGCACTGTGAAAGCGGTGCTGGCGGCGATGATTTCCTTTGCTTGCTGGAAGCTCATGCTTTCTTCTTGCATCAACTGGCGGATACGTTCGAGGCCGAGGAAGACCGAATGCCCTTCGTTCATGTGGCAAATATCCGGGCGCAGGTTCAACGCTTCCAGCGCACGAATGCCGCCGATCCCCATCAGGATTTCCTGGCGAATGCGCGTGCGACGATCCCCACCATAGAGGCGATCTGTCAGGCTGCGGTCTTCTTCGCGGGGGTTATCCGGGATGTTGCTATCCAGCAGGTAGAGGCGCACACGCCCAACCTGAACACGCCAGATTTGCGCATACAATTTGCGCCCCGGCAGCGGAACATCAATCTTGAGCGGTTCGCCGTTTGCATCCAGTTCCAGTTGCAGCGGCAGGTTGAAGAAGTCGTTGATCGGGTAGAGTTCCTGCTGCCATCCATCGGCATTGAGGTACTGTTGGAAGTAGCCTTCTTGATACAGCAGGCCGACACCCACCAGCGGAATATTCAGGTCGCTAGCGCTCTTGAGGTGATCACCACTCAGTACACCCAGACCACCCGAATAATTCTGGAAACATTCTGTGATGCCGAATTCCATCGAGAAGTAGGCGATGATTGGCTTTTTTTCAAGGTGTCCATACTGGCTATCGAACCAGCTATTTGCCGCACTCATGTAGTCGTCGTATTCTGCCAACACACGCTCGAAGTTCGCCATGAATGCGGGATCATTCATCACCGCTTCCAGGCGCTCCTGACGAATCAACCCCAGCATGCGTACTGGATTGTGGTACACATCTTCCCACAATTCGGGGTCAAGGCGGCGGAACAGCGCCACTGTGTCGTGATCCCATGCAAAGCGCATGTTGTAGGCGAGTTCCCCCAGGCGCTTCAGCGCATCAGGTAGGCTTGGTTTAACGTTTATCGTTGCGACTGGCTTTACCATGTAGGCTTGCTCCTGCTTGCCATTCGATAAGGTGTTGCACGCCTAGTATACTAAAACTATCCGGCATGCTCATCAACAGAATAACCGCTTTCTAGTAGGTTTCAACACAAGTGTCGTAAGAATACCCAAAGGAACGGTGAATGGAAGATCATTAAAGCCCCTGTGACCCTGAAACTTGTGGAGCTTGCACAGACTCTAGCGGGGAAATTCCGTCTAGCAGACTGAAGCCCCTGTGCTACAATGCCAGCGTTTTAGGCTAGATCACATATCATGTACTGGGGAGAACGTTCCACATGCTGAAAAAGCAGTACCTCAAGTCGAAGGATATTTGCAAAGTCACCTTCTACACCCCCGCCGCAATTGAGGCCGAAACGGTCTATCTCGTTGGTGATTTCAATGACTGGGACGAAGAAGCGACACCGATGGATCGCTTGAAAGATGGTCGGTTCAAAGTAACGCTTGACCTGGAAAAAGACAAGAGCTACCAATTTCGTTATCTGGTGAATGGTGCGGAATGGCATAACGATTGGGAAGCAGACAAATACGTTCCGAATCCCTTCAGTGGAGACAACTCGGTCGTTGTGACTGAGCCATGATCGTAATTTTTGGGCATAGGGTTTAAGAAGAACCCTACCCTATGCCTTGTATCGGATCAGTGTACGACAGTCTCAGGCTCTCTTGGCGAATTTTAGTTCTGTATTGGCTGGCACAACTCGCCCTGTGAATTCCGCGAAGTCCTCATCTGTCAGGTCAGTCCCCAATGTACAACCTGGCCCAACCCGGAAGCCCGGTGGGATGCGTGTGTTCTTGCCGATGCTGGTGATATTCAGCCCCACATCCGTGTAACCGCCGACATGTGCTTGATGCCCAACGACGACAATCTTATCCAGAATGCAACGTTCCACCACTGCACCCGCTTCGATGTACGCATCATTCAAAATCACTGATTCGCGGATCACTGCGCCAGGTCCCACGTAAACACCGGGTGATAGCACAGAGCGTTCGACAACAGCCCCTTCCGCAATCACAGCACCATCGGTAATCAAGCTGTTGACAATCTGTGCTTCATGCTCAATACGCACAGGTGGGCGCTCTTCACTGCGTGTGTGGATCACCCAGGTGCGGTCATTCAGGTTGAGTGAAGGCGGTGTTTCCAGCAAATCCATGTGCGCTTCCCAAAATGCATCCACCGTACCTACATCAATCCAATAGCCACCGTAAGGATATGCGAAGATACGTGCGCCTTCTTCCAGTAATTCTGGCAAGATGTGGTGTCCGAAATCTGAGCGTGTGGTGCGGGTCGTATCAATCCCAGAGAGGGCATTTTCCAGCACGTCATAATCAAAGATATAAACACCCATACTGGCAAGGTTCCCAGGGGGATTATCTGGCTTTTCAACAAATGCTTTCACACGGTAATTTTCGTCCACATCAATGATGCCATAGCGGTTGGCTTCATCCATGGGTACACGAATGGTGCAAACAGTCACATCTGCCCCTTTATCCCGATGGAATTGCAGCAACATGTCGTAATCCATCTCGTAGATATGATCGCCGGATAGGATCAGCACATGTTCCGGTTGCCCATGGCGCACGAAATTCATATTCTGCGCGACGGCATCCGCTGTGCCTGCGTACCAATCCGTATCCCGGCTGCCTTTGAACGGTTGCAGCAGTTGCACACCGCCTGTGAAAGTGCGGTCAAGATCCCAGGGGCGGCCTTTGCCGATGTGGTCGTTGAGGCTGTGTGGGCGATATTGTGTCAGCACAAGCACATCGAAGATGTTGGAGTTCACACAGTTACTCAGTGTGAAGTCGATGATGCGATATTTCCCGGCAAAAGGGACGGCGGGCTTTGCTCGCTTAATCGTGAGCGCACCGAGCCGTGTGCCTTTGCCTCCGGCAAGAATGATAGCCTTTGTCCTCATCGTGCTGGTTCCTTTCTCTTATGAATCGCTTGTTGGTATAGTTCTCGGTATTGTCGAGCGCTTGCACCCCACCCGAAGTCGGAGAGCATTGCGCGGCGCTGCATTCTTCGCCATGCTTGCGGCATTTCGGTGTAGGTCTCTAGCGCCCATTCGAGTGTGTCAAGCACGGCTGCCTCGCTTTCTTCTTCAAAGACAAATCCCGTACCGCCATCCGCTGCACCGCCGTCATAATTGACAACCGTATCCGCCAGCCCCCCGGTTGCCCGAACCAGCGGCAATGAACCGTAGCGCATCGCAAGCATTTGCCCCATGCCGCAGGGTTCAAAGTGGCTCGGCATCAGGAAGAGATCACTGCCTGCGTAAATCTGGCGCGAAAGCGAGATGTCGAACTGAAGATAACCGCGTACCTGGTTGGGGTAGTCATTTTCTAGCAGCCCGATTGCATGTTCGATGTCCGGGTCTCCTGTGCCGAGGATGACGAATTGTACGTTTGCATCCCCCTTTTCCAGCAAAGTTCGCATTGCTGGTACAGCCAGATCAAAGCCCTTTTGCCACGTCAGGCGCGAAACAACCCCGACGAGCATGGTGCGGTCCTGTACCGGGAGGCCGCTGTTGTATTGCAAGCTTCGCTTATTCTCAAGCCGTTGCTCACTTACCGAATATGCATTGTAATTCTGCGCGATGGCCTTGTCTGTTTCGGGGTTCCAGCGCACAGTATCCACGCCGTTCAGAATCCCCAGTAGGCTATCTTTGCGGGCGCGGATCAATGGAGCCAGTTCATACCCTGCGTAAGCGTGCTGGATCTCCTTTGCGTATGTCGGGCTGACGGTGCTAACCATGTCAGAGTATGCCAGGGCGATTCCTAGCATGTTGTCTGCCATGTGAAATTCATTCAGCAGCGGATGATCGCGCCCTGGGATGCCCATGTGCCACAAGTAGCCCCCAACGCCGTCGCCCTGGTAAGCGATATTGTGGATGGTCATCACGCTGGCAGCAGCGCTCCATTCTCGCCGCCAACGGTTCTCTGCCAGCAGAAAGGGCAGCAGCCCCGTGTGCCAGTCATTGACATGGAAGACATCCGGGAACCAGCCCAACCGCTCCCGTAGCTGCCATGCAACGCCCATCGCAAGTTGGTTGAAGAAGATGAAACGAGGCACATCCCATGACCAATCGGTGTAGACCGTTGCATCCTGACCGAAGTAAGGCCAGCCCTGAACGAAATACACAGGTACACCTTCGTATACGCAGGAATAAACGCTGACTTCGGTAATGCCCTGGTGATGTGAAAATGGGAAGGAAAACAAAAGACTGATATTGTGTTTGTAGTGTTCAACGAACCCGTATCCGGGCATCAAAATGCGGGCATCAATCCCTTCCTGTCGCAGTGCTATCGGCAGTGAACCCACAACATCTGCTAAACCACCGACCTTTGCGAAGGGTACCGACTCCGCACTGACGATAAACACGCGCATAGAGTTCTCCAATGTTCTGGTGTGATGGATTGTTTCACGTCTCGTGCGAAGTCGCAGCCTGAACTCAGGAGCGTGAGAACGATCCCTAGCATTTCTATACAGCCCTGCATGCTGTATAGCATCGTGTCGTGTATTGTACCGAGGTTAGGACAAGGTAGCAAAATGCTGAGGACGGAAAGTTTTTCCATCCTCAATCCGCATACAATCGATCATACTGAGGTCATGATTTGAATATGCCGGGATCAATATCGGGGAAGACACGATCCAGGTTATACACTTCCTGCGCAAAATCGACATCGGGGGTACCATCTTCCAGGCTTTGCGCCAGCCGATTGAAGCGCTCCACATGCTGGCTGAAACGCTGAATGGCGTATTCTCGTGCCTGCCCGGTGGTCACCAGGAAAGGCCAATCCGAACTTTGCAACAGCAGCAGTTCGCGTGTGGCCTGTTCCAGCACCGACTTTTCGGCATCGGTTGGTGTGGCGAAGTTCTGCGCCAGCGCTTCCATGCGGGCTTCGCAATCATGAATCGGTTTCCACATCCAGCGCGTATCACCATTATCCCAGGTAAAGTGTGTGCCACCAGCTCCCCAGGAGCTTTCCGGGATGTGCAGCACTTCTTGCGGCGGATGCTGCTCCAGGTATTCGCTCGCCGTTACCAGGTCAATTTCTGGCGTTTTTGCCAGATGACGCAAGACCTGACCCAACCAGCGCACGCCTTCAAACCACCAATGACCGAACAGCTCGGTATCATAGTTCGATGCGATTAACCCGTATTCGCCTGTCTGGTTGTGGTAGTCACGCAGCAGATCGCCCACCAGATGTGCGAAGTGTTCTGCGTGCTGGTCAATCTTGAAGTCTGCCCAGTCAGGATGGTAGTAATCCTTGTGTCCCAGGTCGATTTTTGCGCCTGTCACGCGCCAGTATTGTAGGCCGCTGGTGCCTGCTTTCTTGTGAAATTCGCGGTAATCGAAGTCGCCCGGGTAGCCCCATTCTGCGCTCCATACCTGATGCCCGGTGTTGTTATTCCGTCCGATGACCGCCACGCCGGAATGTTGCTCCGCACTTTCGCCCTGGACGGTTTCGCTGACGAAGTAGGGTCGGTAGGTAGTCGTCTGGCGTTTGGGCAAGGTAGATTGATTCTGTGGGATGACGTAGCGTCGTTTAATTTCACCATACGGGCCGATCACGTCCCCGGCTGCCACACCGACAGGCTGTCCCCCGGTGATGGTGTGAGTCTCGCTGAAGAACAGCCTGATGCCTTCTTCTGCCAGGAATGATTCCAGACCAGGACGCACAGTGCCATCGGTTTCCATGTACGCCGGACGATAGGCACACTCTGGCAGCCAGATCGCTTTTGGTTTGCGTCCGAAAAAGCGCTCATAGCTGGCAATTCCGGTTTTTATCTGGGCGCGTACAGAGCTATCCCGGTTGAGCAGCGGTAGGTAGCCGTGTGTCGCAGCGCTGGTGATGATCTCGATATGACCCTCATCCTGTAACTTGCGGAATGCGCCGACGATATCCCGGTCGAAGCGCTCAATGAAAGCCTTTTTGACGTTTTCGTAATACCCACGGTACCAATCTGCTAAGTAATACAGATGCGGATCACCGGCGTTATCACCTGTGTTGAGTGTACTCTCGTCTGCTGGTGCAGTACGCCGCGAGACGGGTTCCCCCGGCAATGAGTCTGCTTCATCGGCTTCCAGCGTTTCGAGTTGTGTGATATTGGGGGGGGCGAAGTAAACCATATCCCGCTTTGCCGCCTTGATCTTTTCATCAAGGTAATCTTCGAAGTGTTCGAGAACCGTCGGATCAGCAAGTTGTTCCGTGAGGATTGGAGTGATGCCAAGTGTGATCTTGAACGGGATTTGCTCTGCTGCCAGATCATAGAGTGTCTGTAACAGCGGCACATAGGTTTCGCTTGCGGCTTCGTGAATCCATTCCTCACCATGAGGCCAGCGTCCGGCTAGGCGCACATAGGGCAAATGGGTGTGAAGGACAAAGGTAAAGGCTCCGGTTGCACTCACGGATGAATCTCCTCTAACAATTGATAATCTGGGGTCAATAGTTTTCGATCTAAATGAAGTGTAACGTTGTGTAGCATGGTATGACAAGTGTGTGACCGTCACCGTCTGTCATGGCTTGAGTGTTGCATTTGTCAGTCCGGCAATCCTGGCGCGTGCTGACTCGGTGAGGTATTGGTGGGTAACACCATCGTGAATGTGCTGCCATGACCTACGGTTGTATCGACTGTGAGCGCTCCACCATGTACCCTGGCGATGCGCTGCGCAACGTATAATCCTTGCCCAAGTCCTCGTGGGTCGAGCTTCTTCCCGTCTGCATTGCGGGCTTCACCACGATAGAATAAATCGAAGATGTGCGGCAAGTCTGCATCACGAATGCCCACGCCCGTATCGCGCACCTGAATTTGAATCTGCTGCGAAGAATTCGGATGAAGGCGGACTCGTACCGCAATCAGACCCTCCCGCTCGTTATATTGCACCGCATTGCGTACTAGATTACTGATCGCCCAACGTAGATATTTCGGATCACCTGGGATGGTCACTTCCCGATGGGGAATAATCATACGCGGGACAAGGTTTCGGTCTGACATATCTTCGTGGAAACTTTCCACAATATCCCAGATCATGGTTTGCAGTTTGATAGGTTCCGGGATGATGCGGAAATCACTGCTCGTCAGGGCGGACATATCGAGCATTTCCGTGACCATGCGATCCAGAATGTCGATATTGCGCCCGACCATTTCCAACATGCGGCGGTTGGGTGCTTCGTCTGGCGGGGCGTTCAGCAGCATCTCGCTGGCAACGCGCATTGGAGCCAGCGGCGTGATGAGTTCATGCGAGATATGCGCGGCGAAAGTGTTCTTGAAGCGCTCTGCTAATTCATCTTCTGTCACATCGCGCAAGATCATCAGCGTACCCAGCGCATCCCCCTGATGATCTGCAATGGCAGCGACCTGAGCGCTCACAATCCGGCTGCCGATTTGCGTGCGCGAAGCTTCGGTCACGGGGGCGAGTTCACCGCTGTGGGCTTGCAAGGCCAGGCTCTCGCGGAAGAGATTTCCCAGGTCACTCATCCAGAAGTTGCGCTGGCTCCCCAATAAATCCAGCGCGGCCTGGTTCATCATCACCATGCGCCCCTGCATATCTTGCATGATGATGCCTTCGCTGATTTGCTCCAGAATTGTTTGCAAACGCACAACATCAATGTTGCGCTGCTCAATCATCTGGCGCAGCAAGCGATTGCGGCTTTCCGCCTCTCTGGTCTGTGCTGTTGCTTGCTGTAAGAGTGCCTGAGCCTGGCGCAGTTCTTTGCGGCTGTTCAGGCCGCGATACAGGCGACTGAAAAACGTCTCGGTTGAGTGACCGAGGTCTTCAATACCCTGCACTGCCTCCGCTAAATTGGGGTCGATGGGGGGCTGTCCCATGACTATTCACCACGCTGTTTTTCGTTGATAACCTGTTCAAGAATGCCCTTCAATTCCATGAAGTCCGGCAGCGGTTTGTGCAGGATGAGGTCAACACCGTTGTTGTTCATCATGTTGCTTATTTCTTCATCCGACAAGACAAAGGCGGTCATCAGCACAATGGGGATATGTCGGAGTGCTTCAGTCTGCCGAATCCGCTTGGCGATTTCATCACCGCGATAGCCAGGCATTCGTATGTCCATCAGGGCAAAATCTGGCAATTGATCCGGGTATGTACCTGCCTCTACCTGATCGAGAAATTCCCAGGCTTTGTGTCCACTCTCGAAGGTCACCGGGACATGCCCCCAGACCTGAGTCATGGTTGCTACCAGATTGCGAATATCCGCCTCATCTTCTGCGATCATCCAATGCAAAGCCGCATCCTCCAAGGTTTCGTCAGTCGGACTGGCGCTGTGCCAGGGCTTAAAGGCTTGTCCGGTATTGAAGCCAACTCAAACGCATGGTTTTTAGGCTAGATTTCCACCCGTAGGGACAACACCTGTGTTGTCCGCCTGCTTGTTTCGGACGAGGCAGGCCTCGTCCCTACAACAGGCTCAGTCAAGATACGAAAAGACCTACAATGACCCTGATAATATTCCCGGACAAGCCTTTAAGCCAGTGTATCTCGGTTTCATTATAGCTAACTTACGCAAATCCGCTGTAGAGAAATTTATGACCGTAGCAGAAGCATTGTTTTGCAGGCTAGCAACCTTGCGGTATCCTGAAGCCACTGGCGTGGTTTGCCTGCACCACGTCTCAAGCAAAACAACCAAGCTTCAGGCCAGGATGGTTCGTAACAGGCGCTTTGTTAAATAAGAAGTAGGTTGCAAGGTTACTGGTTCATCGCCAAAGCGTTGCAAAAACGTTGCTGCTATTTCATAATGGCACTGTGAGCAACGACTGACTTGCATCCAATCTCTCTGAAGATGAAAGGTGGTAGGTCGCATTGTCTACTTGGATGGTAGTAGAAGACGAACCGGATATTTATGAAGTCTTGCTGGCGATGTTTGAAATGTGGGGCATCGAAGGTGTGGCTTTTGTAGATGGTGAAGAGGCAGTCGCCTGGATTGAAGATGTGGATAACCAACGTTTCCAGGGTGAATTGCCAGAATTGGCACTGTTGGACATCCGCTTGCCGGGTGACATCAACGGCGTAATGGTGGGCGAACGTCTGCGCAAGAGCAGCGTGCTGAATGATATTTCGATTGTTCTCACGACGGCGTATCGTTTGACACCCGAAGACCAGGAAGATGCGATGAAGCGCTCCGGCGCGGATAAGTGGCTGCCCAAGCCGCTGCCCAAGTTCATTGAATTACAGACAATCCTGGAAAAAGTGATTGCAGAGCGTCGGGCGGGTCGCGCCAAAACGCCAGATAATGGCACAGATTAATCTATCATGATTTCGGAATAGGTCGATTCCCTTATGCGCAATGTAGTGCCGCGTGTTACGCTAGCTCGCCGTTCTCGTAATTTGCTGCTGGGTTCTGTCCTCATTTTTCTGCTGGGTGTAGTGGCAATCGTCGTTTCAATATTCATGCAGACGGTGTCGCTTGTCGTGCCTGCGAACCCGAATTATGGTTTGTATGTGGCTTCCCGCACCGGGTTGATGATTCTCGGTGTTGTGCTGCTGATTCTTGCGGTGATTGCGGCAATTCGGGCGCTGACCTGGAAACAGGATAATGCGCTGGCAGAAGCGATTGGGGGTGCACTCGCGGATTTCCTGGATGAGCGCTATGTCTACATCCGCAATGTAAGCCGTTCTGCACTGGGCTATATTGATGCGGTGCTGGTGGGGCCGCCGGGGGTGCTGGTCTTCCGCATCACGCAGCGTTCTGGTGTCTTCTACAACGAGGGCGCACGCTGGATGAAACAGCGTGATAAGGGTTCCTGGCGCACCCTGCGCTGGAGTCCCACAAAGGAAGTGGTGGATGATGTGGAAAAAGTGCGCCAATTTCTGGAAGCACGTTCATTGCCGGATGTGCCGGTCTTCGGGGTGATTATCTTCACGGAAGAGGAACCCGCGACACTGATCACAACCGAGCAACCCGTTGTTCCAGTGCTGCAACCACACGAACTATCATATGGTCTGGAGGATACCTACTTCTCCAAAAAAGACCGGATTGATCAGCTTTCTGCGAATAAAACCGCTACCCTCTTATACGGATAAGCATCATGCCTACCCGATTGCTTCAGGCGATGGTTGGTGCTGGCAAAACGGAAGCCGCGCTCAACATTCTTTCGCAGCATGTTCATGACCCTTCTCGCCCCTTTGCAAAAATCTGGGTTCTGCTGGCGACCAAGCGGCAGGAAGTCGCCTTTCGCCAGCGTTTGATTGAACTGGCAGATGGGCGCAGCGTCTATTTTAACGTCGAATTCTTCAACTTCTACCAGCTCAACACGCGCATTCTGAACCTGACCGGGCATCCCCCGCGCCGCATCCATGAGTCGGCTCGGCTGGCTTTGCTGCGGAAAGTGCTGCGTGATTTGAGAAGCGATGGCACTTTGCAGCTTTTTGCCCCGGTTGCTGAGATGCCGGGGTTTTTAGGTGTGCTGGCTGATCTCGTTTATGAGATGAAGCAGAATCGGGTGTATCCGCAGATTTATGCAGATGCCGCGCAGCAGACAGGTAACCAGAAAGACCGGGAACTCTCCGCGATTTATAGCCAGTACCAGCAGTTGCTCATTCAGCATGATCTGGTTGACCTGGAAGGGGAAGGCTGGCTGGCGCTGCGCGAAGCTCAGAATTACCCGCAGATTGCCGCTGATGTAGATCTGCTACTGGTGGATGGCTATGACCATTTCACCCCGGTGCAGGCGGCGCTGCTGGCGGAACTCTCCAAGCAGGTTGAAGAAGTCATCATCACCCTGACGAAGGCTCCCGGTGATGCCGAAACAGAGCGAATCAGCGGGCAGCGTTTTGCAGAAGCGCGGGAACGCCTGCGCACCGCGCACATCGAAGCCTATGCCAACTTCCAGTTGGAAGAGCTTGATGCGCCGCAAGTCCCCAAGCATGATGACCTGCTCACGATTGGCTTGAAGATTTTCTCCGGTGATGAACCCATTCCGGCTTCCGGTGGCATTCATATGATCGAAGCCCCAGAACCGCATCAGGAAGTGGCGGCGGTGCTGCGCGATGTGAAGCGGCAAATACTGAACGGTATTCGTCCTGATGAGATCATGATCGCGCTGCATGATTGGGGGCTGTATTACACCTATTTTGATCTTTACGCACGGCTGTATGATCTGCCGCTGCTGCTGCAACATGGGACTTCGCTGGAACAAAGCCCGGTGATTGCGGTGCTGATGAACCTGTTAACACTTCCTGGCAGCGACCCGGACGCGATTACCTCATTTCGCAGGCGGCAAGTGCTGGATGTGCTGCGCTCTCCGTACATCGCAGCAGAGGGCATGACCGATGAACTGATCGGCCTGCTGGATCGCATCAGCCGGGAGAAGCAGGTTGTTGGCGGTAGAGAGAACTGGCTGCAAGCGATTAAAGACGCGGCAGATGAATATGTGGACGAAGACGGCGAAGTCTATGAGCCGCTGCTGACTGTCCAGCAAGAGTCGGACTTGTCGCTGGCGTTTCAGGATTTCCTGCGCAATATCGTCCCGCCGAAACGGGCGACGGTCTTGCAGTACGTTGAATGGCTGGAGAAGCTCATCGGCCCCGAAGTGCTGGAAAATCCCAATGAGGAACCGCAGGAACCTTTTGATGGCTGGTCGCTGCAAATCCCGGCCTGCATCCGTGCCCTGGGTGATGATCCACAAACTGAGCATTTGCTGAACCGTGATGCGCAAGCACTGAACCTCTTCAAAGATTTGCTGCGTGGGATGCTGGAAGCGCAAGAATTTCTGGAAACCACGCTTGGCGAAGAACGCGGGCTGATCTCCTGGGCGAGCTTCCATGCGGAACTGGTGACAGGGGTGAAGAATACCGCACCGAAACTACACTCTCCGATGCGCTCCGGGCGGGTGCTGGTGGTCACGGCTGCGGAAGCACGCGGATTGCCGCATGAGTTCGTCTACGTATTGGGATTGGCGGAGGGAATTTTCCCCGCAGAACGTGCAGAAGATCCGCTGTATCTGGACAGCGAACGGCGTGCTTTGCGCGAATACGGCGTTTTCCTGGAAACGCTTTCGGAACGTTCGGACGATAACGGTATTTTTTACGAACTCATTAGCTTACCGCGCAAACGGCTTGTGCTGTCGCGTCCGTATGTGCGGGAGGGCAAGCCCTGGGTGGAAAGTCATCTATGGCGCATGAGCCGCGCTGTCTTCAACGATTTGCCCCTGGTGCGCTATGGCATAGGGGAGGTTGTCGCGGCGGGTGAAGTGGCTTCCCTGGATGAAGCGGTGTTAGCCATTGCTGATGGCCTGAGCCAATCGCAGCCTTCGGATGATGCTTTACAGCTATACCAGTGGTTGACTGCCGATGACGAATGCGGTGAATTGTGGGAGAGCATCTGGCATGGGCGCGAAGTGGAAGCGATGCGCCTTTCTACGCAGCCCTTTGATGGATACAGCGGCATGATCCAGCACCCGGATTTGCTGGCCTTTGTGCAAGAACGATTGAATGAGCGCCGCCTATGGAGCGCCAGCCAGTTGAATGAATACGGCCTTTGCCCGTATCGTTTCTTCGCAAAACGCTTGCTGAAACTGGAAGCGCTGGAAGAACCACAGGAAGGCTTGAATGCCTTGCAGCTTGGGCTGGTGAACCACAAAATCCTGGAAGCTACCTACGGGGTACTGCGCGATGACAGTCTGACGATCACGCCGGAGAACCTGGGGGATGCCCTGGATATTCTGCGGGAACAGGCGCAGGCGGTTTTCAAAGAAGCGCCGCTGCATTATCAATTCCGCGCTTCTGCCTTGTGGGAACAAGAACAGGTTGTCATTCAACGTCAGCTAGAAGCCCTGGTTGTACAGGATTTTTCAGCCGATTCGCCCCTGAACAAGATCAGCAAAGCGCCGCGCATTCCCCATGCGCTGGAATTGAAATTTGGTTTTGTGGATGTGCCGGATGTCCGCATTGCTGTGACGGACAGCGAGTCAATTCGGGTTCGTGGGTCGATTGATCGCGTGGATCGCGCCGGGGATCGGTTGATTCTGGTGGATTACAAAACGGGCAGCGGGGGTATTCCTACCAGCGAAATGAAAGCTGGACGCAATTTCCAGATGGCGGTGTATCTGCTGGCGCTGGAAGAAATCATCCGCAAGGAAGGCTGGCCTTACCAGATTGCAGGCGGGTTATTCTGGCATATCCGCAATCAGACTGCCAGCGGCAAGCTAATCGTGGAATCCGAAGTGGGTTTCCTCGAAGAGATTCAGGACGCACGGATGCATCTGGCTCGTCATTTGCAGCGGGCACGCAGCGGCGATTTTTCCGTCCAGCCGAGCAAAGTCACGGATGGACGCTGTACAGGTTACTGCGAGTTCTCACAGTTATGCCGCCTCGCCAGCACCAATCAGTACAAAGTGAGCAGCTAGAATCATGTCCTTCACGCCACAGCAAGAGAAAGCCATTCAGACGCTCGGCAAGAATCTGATTGTCGTAGCAGGAGCCGGTTCAGGAAAGACCCGCGTGCTGGTGGAACGCTTTCTGTATCTGCTGCAACAAGATCAGTCTCTGCCGCTGAATGCCCTGGTAGCGATCACCTTCACCCGTGAAGCCGCGCTGGAAATGCGCAACCGCGTGCGGAAATCGCTGGAAGACAATGTGCAGCGGTTGCCGGAACAGGGACGCTGGTCGAATCTATTGGCGGAGATGGACAGCGCCCGCATTGATACCATTCATGGTTTGTGTGCGACGATCCTGCGTGCCAATGCGCCGGAAGCGGGCATTGATCCGCGTTTTGAAGTGCTGGAACCCATCGAAGCGACAATGCTGCTGGGCGATGTGATTGACGAAATTCTGCACGCAGTCACAGAGACGGATAACGATCTGGCGCAGTTGTTCACCGAATACGATGTACGGGCGGTTCGTGACGTTCTCATGGATGCGGAACTGCTTGCTGCGCCATTGCGTGAATTACCTGATTCCCCTGATGCATTGCTGCAAGAATGGCGCGGCGAGTGGGAAACCATGTTCCAGCAAGAACGGCAGCGCTTGTTGAATCTGCCGGAAATTGTTGGCGCGTTGGCCTGGGAACCGCCTGTAGAATGGCCTCGTGATGATAAGCTGATGGTCTGCTTTGAAGCAGTCGATGCTGGCTGGGATCAACTGGCGCAGGGCGATCCGGTTGAGTCGATGGGTGCGGCAGCCGGGATAGCAGATGCCATCGATTTACGCGGGGGCAGCGCGAAAAATTGGGGTGGAAAAGAAGAACTTGCCGAAGTGAAAGAGGTTCTGCGCACGATTCGGGATACGCTTCGCGCTTTTTTGAAGATGATCCCGGAACCACCGGGCGAACTGGATTTGCGGGCGGCGGGGCATCTGCTGCGCTGGCAGCGCTTATTGCTTTGGGTACGGGATCGTTACGCGGAAGCCAAGCGGCTTGGCGGCTATCTCGATTTTAACGATCTGGAAGAACGCACGGCTGTGCTGTTGGCGAGCAATGAAGCTGTGCGCCAGCGCTACCAGCAAAAAGAATTTCGCCATCTGCTGGTCGATGAATTTCAGGATACCAATGCGCGGCAGTGGCGGATCGTCAAGGCGCTGACCGGGCTGGAAACTAGCACTTCGCTCTTTGTGGTGGGCGATCAGAAGCAGAGTATTTACGGGTTTCGCGGCGCAGATGTGAGCGTCTTTGAACAGGTGAAAGCCGAAATTGCCGACGGGTTACGCGGGGAAGCCCTGCCCCTATCGCGCTCATTTCGTTCGCATCCCGGCCTGATTGAGACATTCAACAAGCTCTTTCGGCAAGTCCTGGTACGTGATCCCTTCAGCCCGGTTGCGCCCTACGAAATCGAATTCGATCACGAGATGGACGCGCATCGTGAACCGTTATTGCCCGAATGTGTTGAGCAGTACGATTCGCTGGAAGTGGTTTTGCTGCGTAATGAGCAAGAGCAACTTGAAGACAAAGTTGGTGCAGAAGAGCGCCGCATCTGGGAAGCGCAGTTCATCGGGCAGCGCTTTCAGCAGCTATACCAGAATGGTGCATTAATCCACGACAAGGAACACAACCAATATCGCCCGTTTAATTATGGCGATGCTGCCATCCTGTTCCAATCCACAACGCAGATCAACACCTATGAAGATGTCTTCAAGGCGCTGCATATTCCCTTTGTCACTGTTGCCGGACGCGGCTATTACAACCGTCAGGAAGTCTGGGATATGCTGAATCTGCTGCGGGCGCTGCACAATTCGGCGGATGATCTTTCGCTGGCGGCGGCGCTGCGTTCTCCGCTGTTTGGCTTCAGCGATGAGATGCTGCTGGCATTGCGCATCCCGCAGGGGGAAGAACGCCTCTCACTCTGGGAAACGCTGCAACAAATAGAATTTCCGTATCTGGATGAAGCACAGTGCAGATTGGTATCGCGTGCGCAGAAAGTGCTGGCGGATTTGCAGCGTATTGCAGGCCGCGTAACGATTGCTGATTTGCTGCGGCAGGCGCTGGCGAAGACGGGCTATCCGGCGGTGCTGACCGGGCTAGTAGGCGGCACGCGCTTGCGGCGCAATGTCGAAAAGTTGGTCGAAATTGCGGAAGATAGTGGCAAGGTGACGCTAGGGGATTTTGCGGCTTATCTACAAGACCTGACCGCTAAGGAAGTCCGCGAAGGGGAGGCTACCCTGGAAGCTGCGGGAGCCGTCCGCCTGATGACTGTCCACGCCAGCAAGGGGTTAGAGTTCCCGGTGGTTGCCCTGGTGGATGCCGGATGGGAACGACGCGGCGGGGGTAGTTCGCCGCTGGTCTATGACCCCGAAAAGCGCCGGATTGCTTGCAAAGTCTATGACCCGGTGGAAGCAAAACATGTGCCGTCCTTCCCATATCGCAGAGCCGAACGCCTGAAATCCCTGCGGGAAGATGCTGAACGCAAGCGCTTGCTCTATGTTGCAGCAACTCGTGCGCAGGACTGCCTCATCATCAGCGGAGAGTACCGCCAATCCAAATCTGGATGGAGTGCAGGTGGCTGGCTTGGGACGATTCTGGAGCCGCTGGATGTGGGCGACGTGATGAGCATGGGTGAGAGCTATCGCTATGCCTACACGCAGTACGGCAGTGTCCGCGTTTCGCTGCCCAACTACGCACCGGAGAGCATCAAACGGCTGCGCAGCGGCGCTGATGCTCCACGCTGGCGAGCTTTGCAGGTGAAGGAAGCGCCAACTTCCCCGGCGCTGTTGCGCCCCATTACCGTGCAGCCAGCGGAGATGATCGGGCATATTTCCGCAACACAGCTTGCAGACCTGGGCGGGTATCGCCATGCCAGAAGCAGCGATGAGCGCCGCTATTTCCGCAGCAGTTTACGCCGCGCTGCCTTTGATGATGCCGACCTGGAAATTAAGGATGCCGTGCGCATACGTCAGCCGCGCATCAAAGCGAGCCAGGTGGGGAATGTGGTGCATGAGGCGCTGCATTACTGGCGCTTCCCGGATACCACCGAGAATTTTGAGAATGTGCTGCGTTCCTATGCATGGCAGCAGAACATCACAGATGAAGCCGATTTGCAGGTTGTCGTTCAGAAAGCACAACATTTGCTCGAACGCTTCCAGACCAGCACTATTTACAAAGTGATGCAGGGCGTTCGGAAGCAGAAGTTGCCATTTTTTGCAGAATTACCCTTTATCTACCGCACGGATAAGCGCATCCTGCATGGTGTGATTGATGTCCTCTTCCAACTGCCGGAAGGACAGTGGGTTGTGTTGGATTACAAGACGAGCCGTGTAGGGAGTGTAGATTCTAACCCGCAAGCAGTTGTCGATCATGCAAAGCGTTATCATTTGCAGGTGGGAGCCTATGCCAGCGCCATCAGCCGGGAACTGGGCGGGATTGTTCCCAGTGTCTATATTCATTACATCCAGCACAACCAGACAGTCGAAATCCCGGAAGCCGTCTGGCGTGATGAAATTGCTCAACTCGAAGATGTCCTCGGTGACTTGATGGGAGCGCCCTATGCTGAAACGTCTGCTCGGTGATTTACCATCCTGGGCAACTGTAGCCGCCAATCCACTGCTGGCGTATGAAGTGAAGCGCTATTCGCCCAAACAAACTTCTGTAGCACGCATTGGACGTGTCGTCTTCTCCGTTCTGGTGCTGGCAGTTTTGTTCTTTGGGGGGTATCTCTACGCAACAGAGGGTTTTCAAAATCCGCTTGAAGCGCCCTTCACGCTGGCAATCTGGCGGATCGTATTCTTCCCCCTGTTGATTTTCCAGGTTGTGCTGCGCGTTGCAGGGTTGGCAATGGGGGTGGGGTCTGTGGATGAAGAACGCCGCCGCCAAACCTGGGATACGCTGCGTGCAACGGAAAGCGGGGCTGCCACCGCGCTCAAAAGTCGCTGGTTTTCGATTTTATGGATTCGGCTGCGTCCGCTGCTGATGGCAATCTGGGCAGGCCGGGCAATTTTGCTGATTGCGTTTCTGGTCGAAATGGTTTTGTTGCAAGGTGCGCTGCAAATTCTCGCCACGCGCAGCCAACCGTCGTTTGGTATCATATTCGCCATTGTCATCCTTGCAGCACAAATGACCGCGTTTTTCTTGCTGCCCTTCACAGCGACGGGTGTCGATGTCGCGCTTGGGCTGCTGCTATCGGCATCGGTGCGGAATCGCGCTACAGCAAGTGTCATGTTGGTCATATTGGCGCTGTTTCGTATCGGGAGTGCAATTGGGTTTTTCTGGCTGTTTTCTCGCTTCCTGGCTGTTTCCTTGGAAGTAAGTGCTACTCAGGCATGGCTGCTCCAGGCCGGGAATGCAATCTTTGGCGATTGGGGGCTGGCTTCCGCACAGTTTACACAGACCGGGCAGCTATGGGCGCAGATCCCCTATAGTATCTTCATCGGGCTGGTAATGTTGTTGGCGGTGCTTATACAGGCAGCGCTATCGGATGCACTGCTGAGGTGGGCGGCTTATCTCGCCGAACGTAACGACTGAGTGCCTCATCCCACGTATAATCAGGTCTCATAGTGCCTTTATGAATACCATGAATGACAAAGTGTTTATAAGAGTGCATATGTCTCAGTTTCTGAGGCGACTTTTCAAACCGATTGACATCATGCCGCTGGTGTTCTTCCGCGTGGTTTTTGGCGGCATAATGCTGTGGGAAGTATGGCGCTACTTTCACTTCAACCGCATTGTACGCTACTACATTGAGCCGGACTTTCACTTCACATACTGGGGATTTGGCTGGGTGCAGCCGTTGCCAGGTGATGGAATGATCTGGCTGTTTCATTTCATCGGATTATTATCCGTGTCGATTCTGGTGGGATTTTTCTACCGGGCTACCATTATCACGTTTTTCTTCGTCTTTACCTATGTTTTCTTGCTGGATGAAACACAATATCTCAACCATCTCTATCTGGTATGCCTCATCAGCTTCTTGCTGATCTTTGTCCCTGCCCACCGTAAATGGTCGGTGGATGCATGGCTGCGTCCTTCTTTGCGTAGTGAGTCGGCTCCGCAATGGTCACTGTGGATTTTGCGCGGTCAGATGGCGGTGGTCTACTTTTACGGTGCAATTGCGAAGATGAATGGGGATTGGCTGCGGGGTGAACCTCTGCGCGATTGGTTGGGTGATCGTACTGATTTCCCACTGATCGGGCATTTGTTCACCGAAGAATGGATGGTATTTGCATTCAGCTATGGTGGTCTGCTTTTTGATCTGTTGATTGTGCCATTGATCCTCTGGCGGCGGACTCGGCTGCTGGCACTGGTTCTGGCTCTTGGTTTCCACCTGACTAACTATCAACTGTTCAATATTGGGATCTTCCCCTGGTTTTCGATTGGCATCACTCTGATCTTCCTGCCGCCTCACTGGTTTCGCCTGGGTCGGAAAATTGTGTTGCCCGCATTACCATCAGTGCAACTGGCTCCGGCGCAGCGTATGCTGTTACTTGTTCTGGGGATTTTCTTCTTGTTTCAGCTTGTGATGCCGCTGCGGCAGTTCATCTATCCTGGATATGCAAGCTGGACGGAAGAAGGGCATAACCTCTCCTGGCGCATGAAATTGCGTGATAAAGCCGGTGTGGCATATTTCTTTGCCACCAATCCACAAGATGGGATGACACAGATGATTTCGTTGGAGGATTACCTGGGGCAGCGGCAAATCGGAAAAATGGAAGATCGTCCACCGATGATGCTGCGCTTCGCGCTCTATCTGTCGAGCTTGCCAGAATACGAAGGCTACGAAATCCGGGTATGGGCGATGTCTTCGCTCAATGGTCGCGCACCGCAACTCTTACTTGACCCAACCGCCAATCTCGTAGCACAGCCAGATGATTTACTATCCTCTGATTGGATTGTTCCACTGGTGCAGCCTCCAGCCGGAGAACCCCGCAGCCCTGCTCTTCTCATCTCGCGCAGGCTGGATGGTGCATTGGTCTTCATCAACATGACCGAGATTCCATTCCCATTGGCAGATATTGAACTACATGCCGGGGATGTATCACTCTCTGGTGAGGAGTTTGGGGTGGTCTATCTTGCAGCAGATGAATGCACTGTAGCAACCGTATCACAGGCTGCTACAGCGGCCTTATTCCCAATTTGCAATGAGCGTGGGCAATACTCACTATCCACAGAGCAAGCCGTGTTCCAGGAGCAGGATTTCCAGGTTCGGTTCCAGGGCGAAGAATTCACCTGCACAGGTGTGATTTGTGTCCTTTATGACCGTGTGCCGGGTAACCAGACACAGACTGTGCAGCGTTCTGAGCCGTAATTAGAGCGCCTGCGTAGAGATGATATATTCCGCTGTAGCGGCATTGGTCGCCAGCGGAATATCATGCACGTTACAAATGCGCAGCAAGGTCTGTATATCGGGATCATGGGGGTGCTTGCCCAGAGGATCAATGAAGAAGAACACCGCCTCTACCTGACCTTCTGCAATTTTTGCCGCGATTTGCGCATCACCACCGATAGGGCCTGAGAGCATCCGCGTCACCGGTAAGCCTGCTTTATCTGCAATCAAACCGCCGGTGGTTGCCGTGGCAATCAGATTGTAGCGCGACAAAATATCTTTGTGTTCCAGCGCAAATGCCAACATATCGGCTTTTTTGCCATCATGCGAAATCAATGCCAGAGTCTTGCGCGGGGTCTCGGTGTCAGTCATGGTTTCCTCATTCGATGTCGGTCACTATTGTGGGTTGATGATACCCCAATGTTGCAGCCGTGCGCCAATCGCCAATGGTTGATGGTAGAAGGTGCGTCCGTATAGATTCTTGAAGCGTTCATTGAGGTTCACTGCCTCATGATAATAGCCCTCAAGCTGTGCCATAATCGCCCACCATGGACGTTCTTCAGCCGCTGCGCGAGCATTTTTAGATAACCTTCGCACGAGTTCTCGATCTGCAACGAGGCGCTGTGCGGCGGCAGCAAAAGATTCTTTGTTGTGGTTCACCACGTATCCGGTTTCCCCCTCAGTTACCAGGTCTTTCACGCTGCCTTGATCTGTGACCACCGTTGGCAGCCCGGAAGCCATCGCTTCCTGCACAGCTTGCCCAAATGTCTCGTTGGGGCCTGGGAAGAAGAATACATCCGCACTGGCTGTGGCTTCTGCCAATTCATCTTTGTACATATACCCGGTGAAGTGCGTTCCTGTTCCGGCGAAAAGGCGCTCCCATTCTTCACGCATGTGACCATCACCGATGATCGTCAGGGCTATGCCGGGAACCTTTGCTGCATCCAGCAACAAATCCACGCGCTTTTCGTTTGCAAGTCGTCCCACATAGACACACAGCAGCGAATCCTCTGGACGACCAGCCAGCAAACGTTTACGCATAGCATCCGTAGCATTCGCCGGATTGAAGCGCTCAAGGTTGACTCCCCGCCCCCAGACGCGCAACCGCCGGAAACCATGTTGATGCAATTCATCACCGACGCTTCTTGATGGTACGAGGTTGATATGGCAACCATTGTGAATGTAGCGCAGCCAGGTACGTACCGGATTTTCTAGCAGTGGAAAGCCATAATGCGAGGCATACCCGGGCAGGTCAGTCTGGTAATTGGCGACGATGGGAATATTCATCTCGCGGCCTACTGCCATCCCGCTAACGGTCATAAAAGCCGGACTCGCCAGGTGAATGAGGTCAGGCTGAAACTCTTCCAGCCGTTTTGCGATGATGGGCAGCGGTAGAGCTACGCGGGTTTCGGTTGCGGTAGGCATCGCCAGCGATGGCAGTGCGACAACTTCGCTGGAGCCGACACTCGGTACAGAAGTATCGGGGCCGAATACCAACACGTCGCGCCCGGTCTCCTGCAAGTAGCGGATCGTGAGGTAGGTTGTTTTGCTCACGCCATCCACTTTGGGTAAGAATGACTCAGTGAGTACGGCGACCCGCTGCACGGGTGCTAAGTTCAGCGGTTGAGTGGGGCTGATGAGTTCATACTTGCCGAATAGATCATCGCCCTGCGTTGTTTTTTGTGCTTCGCGTATTCGACGTAATCGGTAATCCGCCATGATGTTCCTCGTGCATTTGTGGTGTGTGCTTCCAGAGCATGGCGTAACTCGGCGGCACGAGTTCCGGGGTAGAGGGTTACCCCTGTGCCGATTGCGCCTAGTGTGTGTGCATCACTACCACCTGTGATGGGAAGGCCAATTCTACGTGCGATCCAGTGTGCTAACCAGTTGAAGCCTGTTCCACCGATTCCGGCGTTATGTGCTTCGATAGCATCCAGCTTTGCCTGTAATAACACATGTGGCTTACGGATGTTGCGCATGCCGAGGTGTCGATGCTTTTGCATCGCAGGATGCACAGGGTGGGCTAGAATGGCGACACCTCCGGCTTCATGGATGGCGGCGACAGTTTCTGCCAGGCTGAGGTAGGGAGGGATGGGAGTCGTCACCCATAGTGCCAGAATATGCCCGTCAATGCTGCTCACTTCAAGGCCGGGAATGATCTCAAAAGGATAAAGATGTTGTTGCTCAAGGGCGTAGAGGCTGGAATCCAGTGTATCATGGTCGGTGATGGCGATGGCGTTCAACTGCGGACGATGTTCTGCAACGAAATCTAACAAGGCACTCACGTTGTATTTTCCATCGCTGGCATCGGTATGCATATGGATATCTGCTTGTCCGATGGCAGGTTGCTTGGTCATAGGCTGCTTCTCATGGCTGCGCTGGTTTTGGCGACGATTGTACAATAGGAACGGAGATCGCTTGAGCATGGATCAGACGAACATACGCCTTTCTACTAGT
>CAYVVZ010000033.1:0-51065 GCA_964455365.1 uncultured Anaerolineaceae bacterium
CCAGCACCGAGGCTGGTCAATGTTCGAGTTGCATCTCGTTAGGTAGAGCAGGTGGGACTCGAACCCACAACACGCCGATTTTAAGTCGGCTACCTCTGCCGATTGGGTCACTGCTCCGTGTGATAAAACTATTGTATCCCGGTGCGGCGGCGTGTCAACCGGGGAGGTAGGGCTGGACGTAGTAGTCCTCTGAATCGCCTTCGGCAATCCAGCCTTGAAACCGTCCATAGCGGATCTCGAACCAGGTATAGCCGCCGCCGCATTCGGGGCCACCAATGACGAAAAAGAATTCCTCCGGCTCAATGCGGGTGCGGATGTCGAAGTCGGTGCCGGGGCCTTCGCGCAGGTTTAACGTCTCATCGCTAGGTGTGACTTGCCCCCGTTCCTGCACAATCAAGCGGGATGGTGGCGCACCGGGGCATCCTGTAAACCGCTCAAAATCTGTAGCCGTTGGCGCGATGGTCGATGCTTGCGGCGGAATAGTGGCGGCAAAAGTCTCAGGGGGGATGGGCGTATTGGTGGCAATTCCGGCTGACCCGGTAGCGGTTGGTGGTGTGGCTTGTGGTGTGCAAGCAGCAGCCAGTAGAAGTACCCACGCCAGCCAGACCCATCCTCGCATGATATGCCCCATTCTCCTCACCCCTCCATCGCAGAAATCTGCTTCGATTATACGCCAACGCAGCAGAGGGCGCACCCGGCAGCGCATTTCTCTGTAAAAGATGCTGTTGGCGAATCCATG
Organism: uncultured Anaerolineaceae bacterium; assembly: GCA_964455365.1. Classification (GTDB taxonomy): domain Bacteria; phylum Chloroflexota; class Anaerolineae; order Aggregatilineales; family Phototrophicaceae; genus JAUZRW01. Next base: position 740 of record CAYVVZ010000033.1, read on the forward strand.
AATCATTGTGTTTTTGTAGGGGAGCGCCCGTGTGCGCTCCCAGGGCGACCACGTGGGGATCGCCCCTACACCGATTCGCCAACAAGGTCTGTAAAAGAGTTTTCACATGCAATGCGCCGCATCAGGTTCTTTCGCAAATCTCCATTAGGCTAGTATAGCTATTGGGCTTCACAGGAATCAGGTTCGTCCGTGTTTGCAGCTTCGGGTTTGACCTGTCCGCCACAGGTAGAATCATATCCCCAATTGCGCCCATAGTGGTCAACATAGGAATAGGTTGTCACGAAACCACGCTGCTCATCCCAGATGCTGCTGCCCTGCAACATGCATTCGCAGTCGCTCTTGGCAATCACGCGCTGTACGGCTTCACGGATGAGCTGTGTTTCGGTTTTGCTGGGTGCAGGGCGTTCCGGCATCACCAACTGCTCTACAGTCTGGGTGACGAGTTTCAGTGCGGTGCTGGTTTCCTGGTGTTCCATAGTGTGTGTCCTCGTATGATTTCTCTCTACCGGATGATGGTTACGAATTATCGAGATGAGATACTGGTCACGGATTCACAGCCGAGTGCGAAACGCGCAAATCGGTAACCGCCTCAACAATACACAGTGTACCCTTGCACCCGCCTGACTGGTGTAAGGGTTCGTAATACAGTTGCGTTAGCGTAACCAGCCCTGGGTATGAATGTTGCATCCTTTGTTCTGAAACCATTTTGACTATCAAGTTCTATCGGTTCATTTGGCCTGACACAAAATATGGTTATACTAACGTGTAAGGATGCACATTTGGGGATGTGAAGATGACAGAAAAAAGGATTTCTGTCGGGTGGGGCGATGCTGATCGTCAACTCCTGGTATGGGTTTTCCACCAACATTGGCAGGATGATGATTTCATTCATGCACTGCGAAAATTGAAGAAGCTTTGCGCAGATGAACAGTGCCGCTACATCCTGGTAGACTACCGGAATGCAACGCCACCGCCGAATATCATTCCATTGATTCGCTATGGTTTGACGTATTGGCCTAAGCACGTTCGTGGCGTAATTGTGATCAGTGAGCGCAGCCATTGGCGAAAACTCTTCCCCCTGGTTGGCTCTATTATGCAGGTCTTTTCCCCCTACATTCACTATGTAGCTAGTGTGGATGCTGCCTATAGCCAGCTTCACCAGTGGCTGTATGGTGGGGAACCGCCCGGTTCAGCAGCATCCGCAACCCGCTAACCGTCACGGCTCATTCTGGTCGGGGACTAACCCGGCTGTTCCTGTTTTTTTTGAATGTGCTGGGAATCGGCCTGTGCTGGATAGGGTGGTGCATCCCTGGTTTGCAGCCGGACGTGTGCCTGCTGCATCCGTTCGGAGAGGTAGGCGGTGCGTGTGGTTTCTGCATGAACAGCGCGTCTGTGCTGGAACAGTCTTCGCGCCCGTCGCAGCATGCGCAGCAAGATCATATACAACGTCACCAACAAGGCTCCGTACATCGCAATCACTGCGAAGAAGACCTCTTGCCCCGTTAGCATCACCATCACAATGCTGAGTAACAGCCCCGCCGTCGCATACAGAATCGCAAAGCCCACAATCGGCGAAGTCATCACGGTCAGAATGAGGCCGACGGTCAACTCCGTGCGGCTGTTCTTCTGTTTGGGTCGGCGCATGATGTTCCTCTCTTGCTGCATGAAGCCCGTGACGTGGTGATTCATCTCACGCAAAATAACCAAGCTTCAGGCCAGGATGGTTCGTAACAGGCACTTTGTTAAATAACTGATGAACCGCAGCAGCCCTTGCTGTCAACCTTTTCCGCTTCGACGAGCGTAAGCGGTCAGCCATCAGCAAAGCCGTTTTTGCAGTCGTGATGTCCCTCAAAAAATGCACATTGAGGCTGACAAGCTGAAATGCTGAGACGCTCATCAACTGCTCTGCGGTTTCTACCCGTTTTCAGGAACCTGTGCGTAAGGTCAATTAAATAAGAAATGGCGACTGCCGCTTGTAGCGTAAGGTTTTGTGGTGTGGGATGTCAATCAATCTGGTACGAAAATACCGCTGCCGAGCGCCAATCTGCTGCTTATCCACAACTCACCCGGCTTTGCTATGCTTGTGATGTTTTGCACAATACATGCACAAGCATCGAACTAAGATTGAAACAATTGAAGTGAAGAGGGGCATATCATGTCCACAAGATGGCAAATAATCCTGATCGGCATCTCTATTCTGGCGATTGCACTCTTTGGCCTGTCGCTGGTGGATCTATCACAGGGGGACGATGTACAGGCATCGGCGGCGCTGGATGCCAGCGGCGTTGATCTCGATGGCTATGCCCGTGCGATTGAGCCGTACAACTGGCAATTTCCACAGGACTTCGGCGCACACCCGGATTTCCAGACGGAGTGGTGGTATTACACCGGGAATCTCACCGCAGCAGATGGACGGCGCTTTGGCTTCCAGTTCACGATCTTCCGCCGTGCAATCACGCCGCAGCCTGCCGGAACGGATGCCGCCAGCGAATGGCGCACCAACCAGATTTACCTGGCACATTTCACCGTGAGCGACATTGAAGGCGGGCAGTTCTTCCATGAGGAACGTTTCAGCCGCAGTAGTGCTGATCTCGCTGGCGCAACGGTTGATCCGCGCTATCGCGTCTGGGTCGAAGATTGGGAGATTCTGGCGCAGAATGACGATGCTTCCCTGGTGACGATTCGTGCAGCGGCAGAAAATTTTTCGATTGACTTGACGCTGGAACAAACCAAACCCCCCGCGCTGCAAGGCGAAAATGGACTCTCCCCTAAAAGTGCCGAAGTCGGCAACGCGAGTTATTACTATTCGCTGACGCGCTTGCTGACCGCAGGCAGCATCACCATTGAGGATGAAACCTTTGCGGTAGATGGCCTCACCTGGAAAGATCATGAATTCAGCACCAGCGCTCTGGGCACCGGGGCGCAGGGTTGGGATTGGTTCGGATTGATCTTCGATGACAATACCGAGATGATGATCGGGCAAATTCGCCTGCAAGATGGCAGTGTCGAACCGGCGTTCGGCGGTTTGTACATCTACCCGGATGGCAGCACCGAATATCTCGCTTCGGAGCAAATCAGCATCACCCCAACCGATACCTGGGAGAGTCCGCATACAGGCGCGGAATATCCTTCCGGTTGGGATGTAGCAGTAGAGACTTCGCAGGGGGTCATCAACTTCAGCGTTGCGCCGCTGATGCGTGACCAGGAATTGGCGGATACTGATCCGTCTTATTGGGAAGGCGCAGTACGCATTGAGGGGGATGTCAGCGGCTATGGATATGCCGAGCTAACCGGGTATACAACGTCGATGGAAAATCGTTTCTAGCCTCGGAACAATCTTTGCCCGCAGTGGAGCGCAAGCAGGCGCTCCCACCTACATTTTTAGGCCACCTCATCTACGTGCTTCAGGCGGAAACCGAAGGTGCTGCCTTCGTGGTACACGCTGTGGAAAACAATTTCGCCGTTGTGCCGCTCGATGATATTTTTCACCAGATGCAGCCCCAGCCCGGTTCCTTCGATGTTCACCGTCTCTTGCGTGCGTGAGCGGAAGAAGGGGCTGAAGAGATTTGTCTGCCGCTCCTCCGGGATACCATACCCGTTGTCCTCCACTTTGAAGATCACGTCGCCTGCCTCCTCGTATAAGGAAACGTGGATTGTTCCGCCTTCTGGTGTGTATTTCAGCGCGTTGCCGATTAGGTTTGCGGCGGCTTCGTAGAGCTGTGGTTCATCCCCCACGACAAACAGCTTCGCATCATCTGGCAGCACCAGCGTGAGAGATTGCTGATTATCACGCGCTTGTTCGCTGTATTCTTTCACGGCTCGTTGCACCAACGGAACGAGATCGACGGTTGCCATCTCTGCCATTGCCGCACGCACTTTGAAGGCTTCTACCGTCAGGAAATCATCCATGATCGTTTCCATACGATCTAGCGAATTGCGCATGGATTCAATGAACTCAGTATATTCTGGCGGGAAATTCGCCTGGTCAACTTCAAAGATGCTGACGTAGCCGCGCACAATCCCTAACGGATTCTTCAGGTCATGGTTGGCAATGCGCAGCATATCGGTTTTCAGGCGTTCCGTATTGCGTAGTTCCGTATTCAGCCGTTCCAGTTCCGTCACCTGATTGCGGATGTTTTCGTGCAGGCGTGCATTTTCCAGGGCAACAGCGAGGCGTGTTGCAATCAACTGGATGAATTCAAAATTATCTTCGGAGAATTGTGCAGAATCGTTTGCACCCAGGAACATCATGCCGATGAAGCGATCATAGGCCAGCAGCGGGAAAATCATCGCCGCCTGAACATCCGGCAAGTCAGGGTGCTGCATGGCTTCCGGGTAATATTGGGCGCGTTTTTGCTGGATTGCTTCCTGCACATGGGCATTCTCTGGCGGGATGGGCATTCCCAAGGATGTCTCCGGGTAGCTTCCCATCACATGGCGAATGATAATCGCACCGTCTTCTGCCAGCGCGATGCAGCCCGCGTCCGCACCCGCAATCTCAACGGATGCCCGCAGCGCTATCGCCATCACCCCATCGGGTTCCAGGGTATGGTTTACTTCAGCATCCACAGCATGAAGCAAGGAGAAGCGCTCCAGGCGGGTTTCCAATGTGCTTTGCACAAGCTGCCGCTGCCGAATATCGCGCACGATCAATTGCAGTTCCGTCGGCATCTGCTGCTGGTTCTGTACCAGTGTCATATCAATTTCGACGGGAATGCGATTTTGCTCATGATCTTGTAAAAAGGTCTCATAAATAGGAACATCGTTGCCTTCCAGCAGCGTTTGAATGCGTTCGCGGAAGGTGGCGTGTTCAGCCTCTGGCAGATAGCGATAGAAGGTCTTCTGCAAGAGCTTCGCTTGCTCCACACCGAGCAAACTCGCGGCGCGGCGGTTGGCAAGCTGCACAATCATATCCTGGTCCAGCACCAGAACAACATCATTGCTGTTCTCGAAGAGCGCACGATAGCGCTGTTCATTGACGGAAAGCGCTGTTTCGACATGCTTGCGGGTTGTCTCATCATGGAATGTGAGCAAACAGCACGGTGTACCACCGTCATCCGCTTGCAGCAGCGCCCCACGCACGACCATGTAGCGCCCTGCGATGTCGCGTTCTGTGTAGATGGAAGGATTTTGTGGAAGATCAGACAATACTTCTGAGAGCGCTGGCAGTACCGTCGCTACATCAGCGCCAATCACGGTCTCACGTTCCATGCCGACCCAATGCAAGAAAGCCGCGTTCGCTTCAGCGATTCGCTGGTCTCCATCAACAATCAGAAGTGGATCAGGCAGCAATTGGATCAACTGCTCATTGGGTAGATGCTGTGTCACGGTTCCCCTTCACTACCGAATGACGGTATCACAAACAGGTTCGCAATAGGTTACGTTTCCATTGTATGACTCAGATGGGAAACGAAGCGTATGAATTTCTGAATCAATTTTACCTTATGTTTGCGCTAATGGTTCTGTTCGTGAGAAAAGTCTAACGCGGGGAGTTGCAGCATATAGGCGAGGCAAGCAAGGGATACTTACCTCGGTACGAGCGATATGCGCAGGAAGGTTAGCCAACTGTCTCGTAGATGACATGGCTCAGTGCTTGCTGGCGGGTGGTGGGGTGCAGCATTCCGGCGATTGCTTCCTGGATGCTGCGCAGCCCTTGTTCCTGCCGGGGGTCTTGCCCTATGGCTTCCAGGTACGCGGCACGTTCTACCAGACGCATCCCTTCCTGCGCCAATTCATTGACCAGCGCAATCCGCATCACGTCGCAGCGCTCCCACCAGCGTTCCCATCGCGTGAAGGGCGTTGCCACCGGGTCGCGGTCCAGCAGCATTGCAATCTTTGCTTGCCGCTGCATGAATTCTTGGTACATCTTCCAGGCTTCCGCAGGGCTTTCTTCCGTCAGACGGTAGTGAGGCGGGAAGTTTGCGTAGTAGCGTGTCACAGCCTCCGCCATGCGGGTGATCTGTGTAGAGATTTCGCGTGCTGTGTGGAGATTCATAGCATCCTCCTTTAAAAGCAATTTAATGAATTTAACACGATCTTAAACTTAAAGTCAATGGGATGGGCAGAAGCGTTGGCAACAGGTCGTGTTCGGCGCGATGAACCTTCACAATAAGGAAGGCTCCTCTACAGAAAATGTAATTCTTGAGGTTTTCTGCAAACGGCGCAGCACGCTGCACCCCTACAAATCACACTTTTTACCAAAGTTCGCCGTAAAGCCCCGATGACTGCATCTGTATGAAAAACCGTTTTGATGCGTTTGCCCTGCAAGCCGCACGTTCTGTTTGTACTCTCCCTGGCAATGGCTATAATGGAGCAATGACGAAAAATAACTCCGCATATATCTCCATCAAAGGGGCTAATCATGGCAGGTATCTTCATCTCATATCGGAGAGCCGACAGCATCAGCGCTACCGGACGGCTGCATGAATATCTGGAAACCGCCTTTGGCGCTGAACAAGTTTTCAAAGATGTAGAAGATATTCCACCGGGGGTGGACTTCCGCGAACACCTGCAAAACTCCATCGCAAACTGCAACATCGTATTGGTGATGATCGGTAATCGCTGGGTGAATATCACGGATGCTGACGGTGAACGCCGGCTCTTTAAGCCTGATGACTGGGTACGCACGGAAGTCGCAACTGCGCTGGCCTCAGCGGATACGATGACCATTCCTGTGCTAGTGGAAGGCGCGACACCACCCCAGGCTGACGACTTGCCCGATGACCTGAAAGAACTGGCCTACCGCAATGCGTTTCAGTTGCGCAATGATCCTGATTTTCCGTCCGATGCTCGCAGATTGATTGATTTCTTGAAGACGGAAATGGACGATGTTGCCCCGCCCACAAAAGCCGAAGCCGTCCCCAAGCGTCGGATGCCGGGGGGCTTTCTCATTGGGATGATCGTGGGAATTATTGCTTTGTTCGCCTTTTTGCTGGCACTTCCCACGGATGAAGCAGAAGACGCACCGACGGATACGGCAATTGTAGAAGAACCCACCCTGGATGCGCAGCAGCAACAGCAGCAGCAAGTGGTTCTTGAGGATGACCCCACCCTCGAACCTACATCGGCGGTAGAACAGGTCAGCAACCCGCAAGAAATCGTCAGCGATTTTGAGGGTGACACAGAGACTTATACGGATGAGTTCTTCGGGTATTCTTTCTCTTACCCCGCAGATTGGGAAGCCGTCGGCACAGAAGAAGAAGGCAACGGCATCTTCGCAGTAGAAGGCGAAGAATTTCTGATCTTCGTGTACATCATCGCAGACCACGATGACACGCTGGAAGACCTTGCTACCAAAGTGGAAATAGTCTTCGATAATGTCATCTATGAGGAACAAGAGGCCGTCACAGCCGCAGGTCGTCCGGCACTGGCCTATACCTGGATCAATCTGCCGTTGTATCGCTCGCGTTCGCTGGCAATGATCGTTGACGGATTGGGATTCATCTTCACAGTGGAACCCGCGTTGGATGGTGAAGTGGATGAAGATGCCCAGGAAGAAATCTTCCGGCTCATGGCTTCGACACTGGAACTCTGGTGATTGGCGCACCTGTAACAGATGCTGTTGGCGAATCCATGAATCATTGTGTTTTTGTAGGGGAGCGCCCGTGTGCGCTCCCAGGGCGACCACGTGGGGATCGCCCCTACACCGATTCGCCAACAAGGTCTGTAACAAAAGATCAGGACAGAACGCGGGTCACTACCCACGCACTTATTTCGTTGGACGTGTCTATTGACGCGCCCAACTTTTCACTACACCGGATCAGCGTTCAGCCTGTTCACCGAACCTAGAGTGATCGTCCAGCATAGAACATTCTACGCATTGGGAATTCAAGTGTGAGATCGAATACAACAGAACAACAAACGCAGAAATCGTGTATGGTATAGAGGTTACAGTTCTCCTAACAACGAACCTGTAACGCACCTACTTAGATAAGAAGGGCGACCATGCAAAGCTTACAATTGAAAAAAGTGTTCTGGATTTTGTTTGTTCTGTTTATTTCAACGGCTATCAGCATCGCGCAAGAGGTGACTTGCCCGGCGATGGTCGAAACCATACTTGAGACAGTTGGCGAGACCTGCACAGAAGTTGGGCGCAACGAAGCGTGCTACGGAAACCAGCTTGTGGATGCGCAAGGCTTTGACGAGCAACCCCTGAGTGACTTCGCTTCCGCTGGCGATACGGTTGACATTGCATCCATTGCTTCACTCTCAACGGCGGATTTCGACATCAATACCGATACCTGGGGTATTGCGATCCTGGCTTTGCAGGCGGATTTACCGGATACCTTACCAGGGCAGAATGTGACCATTGTTATCTTCGGGGATACCCAACTCGGTAATCAAGTGATTCCCGAAGATCAAATGGTGCATACATTACCCGCTACCAGCACGGGTGCAATCAATGTGCGCGGCGGTGCGGGAACCAATTTTGATATTGTGACCACGCTGGCAGCGGGCGAAGCGGTTACGCTGATCGGACGCAATGCGGCGGGTGATTGGGTACAGATTGAATCCGATGCGGGGGAAGCCTGGGTATTTGTTTCGCTGCTCAATGTCGATGGGGATACAGCCCTGTTGCCCATCAGCGGAGATGATACCGCTTCTGAGTATGCCGCGCCGATGCAAGCCTTCCAGTTACAGACCGGGATCGGGCAACCCGCCTGCGCTGAAGTGCCGCCATCCGGTATCCTGGTACAAGCACCCACCGAAACTACCGTTCATTTCCTGGTGAATGGTGTTCAGATTGAGGTTGGCAGCACCGCATTTTTGCAGACGAGCAACAATGCGGTCACCGTGAATACGCTTGACGGAACCGTAGCCGTAACATCCGCAGATGAAACGCAGATCGTTGAACCGGGGTATCAGGTGACGGCCTCCGCGGACCGCGCTCCCACTGAACCCGATGATTATGACTTTGAGGCGCTGCGGTATTTGCCTGTTTCCCTGCTGCCGGAGCGCATCGGGATTCCGGTATTGGTTCGTGCGAACAACACCTGGCGCGATACCGGCATCGCCGTCGATGCGGGAGATACTTTCATCATTCGGGCTGGTGGCATCATCAATTTCTGGGATTTCTGTGAAACGCAAAAGGTCGATTTCGGACAGCCGGATATTGATTGCACCAGCTTAATCTTGGGGCCTGCTGGCGGTGATCCGGTAACGATACGCGGTGACGTACTCGGCAGCGATATGTCCCTGTTCCCGGTAGCCACTGCACCGCCTCACTCGCTTGTCGCCCGAATCGGCAGCAGCACATTCTTCGTCGGGGAAGGTGGCGAATTCACAGCGCCGGAAAGCGGCACGCTCGAATTTCGCCCGAATGACATCGACCTGAACAACATCGGCGCATTTTTCGTCAGCGTAATTTTGCCTGATTAATCTCCTATGCTGCGCTGTCTGGGTATCGCTTCCAGGCAGCGTAAGCGCTCTTTATACCCTTTTTACTACCTGCCCTCATCCAAATGTGATCTACCTGCCGTAATGATCTAGCAGAGTGGCCACTCTACACAGCTTATCTACTTTGCAAACCTGTAGGAGATACACACATATGCGTAAGTTGATGATGGTTTTGTTCGTGCTGCTGGCAATTCTGCCCTTCGCTGCATTCGCGCAAGATGACATGATGACCTACACCGTTGACCTCGGCGGCAATGAAGAACTCGGTGATTTCTTCGTCGGTGCGGAAGGCATGACGCTCTACATTTTCACCAATGACGAAGCTGGCGTGAGCAACTGCACGGGCGGCTGTCTGGAAAATTGGCCTGCACTGACCATCGCTGAAGGTGAACTGCCGTCCCTGGCTCCCGGCCTGAGTGGTGTTCTCGGTTTCTTCACCCGCGAAGATACGGGCGAAATCCAGGTGACTTACAACGGCATGCCGCTGTACTACTGGATCAATGACGCGGCTCCTGGTGATGCAACCGGACAGGGCGCTGGTGATGTCTGGTTCGTGGCAACCATGCCCACTGTCGGCGTGGGTGGCAATGCAGAACTCGGTGATTTCCTGGTTGGCTCCAATGGCTTCACCCTCTACACCTTCGACAATGATGCAGAAGGCGTGAGCAACTGCACGGGTGGCTGCCTGGAAAACTGGCCTGCACTGACTGTTGAAAGCGAAGATGCTCTCGAAGTTCAGCCGGGGTTGGCTGGTGAATTTGGTGTCATCACCCGCGAAGATGATGGCACGCTGCAAGTGACCTACAACGGCATGCCGCTGTACTACTGGATTAATGATGCCGCTATCGGTGATGCAACCGGGCAGGGCGCTGGTGATGTCTGGTTCGTCGCAAAATCCCCCACCGTCAGCGTGATCGAAGACGAAGAACTCGGCAGCGTGCTGGTTGGTTCCAATGGTATGACCCTCTACACCTTCAACAATGACGAAGCTGGTGTGAGCAACTGCACCGAAGGTTGCCTTGCCAACTGGCCTGCATTGACCGTCGCTGAAGGCGAAGAAATCGTCGCAGCAGAAGGCATTGATGGCGAATTTGGCACCATCACCCGCGAAGATGATGGCACGCTGCAAGTCACCTACAACGGTCAGCCGTTGTACTACTGGGTGCGCGACATCACCGCTGGCGATACCACAGGCCAGGGTGTCGGCGATGTCTGGTTTGTCGCACAGCCCTGAATGAATTCTCACTAGAACCGCACTCCCCAATTTCTACTCTCAGGAGACGAGGCATTGCCCTGGTCTCCTGGGTGTTTTCACTAACTATCGGGTATGCCACGTATGCCTGACCAACTCGGCAGCAGATAGTCGATGTTCTGCGGCACAGGGGTCAGCAAATAGACATCCACATACTCATGCCAGCCCACGTAATCCTCATCGCTGTACCCCAGGTCAACCCAGTAAGGCGTGCTGCGAGGCCCTCCGGTATCCGCCATGATCCCCAGCCCATAGCCGGGAACATATAGATTCGTGCGATATGGAATGATATTGGGGTTTGCCGCAACGATCCCCTTGCGCAGCCGTTCCCCAATGGATGTGACATCATCGCCGCCGAGCGCTTCCGGGTGGTAGCTGGTGGCATACATGCGCAGTACGCGCCAGTATTCGCGGGAGCCTTCTGGCGTATTCACCGTGCGCAGCGTGATCTGCGTACCATAGGCGATGATCTGCGTCACAGGTTCTTGCCCCACATAGCTGCCAGCGGGTTCACGCCCGACCTCTTCGCCGTTCTCGTAACGCACACGCTCTTCGTAGACCATGGTGCCATTCTGACCCGCCTGCACCACCTGCTGCTGATCCAGCGGAAGCGAGTCGTCCGGTTGATAGGCGGTTTCGTAGGGGATGGGTTCTTCAAATGTACTGATGTCTTCTGTCACGCGCAAAACACGAATCGTCATCCCTGCTTCTAAAGGCGCATCTTCCGTGGGAATCGTATAATCCAGCCCGACCAGGGCAACGCCTGCTTCGGTCAGGGCATCCAGCACCGTGCCACCTTGCGCCCTGGTGGTGAGCGTCACGCCATCGACCACAATGGTAATCGGTTGAGCGCGGTCAATCGTGACCAGCGTATCGCCGCTGAGTTGTGCGTTCGCATCCGGCACCACAAGGTCGGTGATGAAAATTTCAATTCCGGCTTCGTAGAGTGCATCGCCGACGGTGTTCGCCGTAGTTTCGATGACGGTTTCTGTTTCCCCATCTCGTACCGTGACTGTGAAGGAATGCCGCACTTCGATTTCGCTGGCAGGCACAGGCCAATCTGCCAGGGCTTGCGGCTGTGCAGGTGTGCCATCCACCCAGACCAGATCACTCTCACGGATTTCCACATTCTGGCTGGCGAGAATTTCTGCGGGACTGTTCAGAGGGGTGCGCAGGGTACGCTGCTGACCATCGACGATCAGCAGCACATTTCGCGCCCGGTTCACCGTGATGACCATACCCTCGGTGAGCAGCGTTTCCTCCGGGTGCGAGATGGCATCTTCTGCTTCCAGCGTGATCCCTTCTTGCTGAAGCAGCACCCCGACGGTCACAGGCAGGGTTTCGATCTGCCGCGTTTCGCCAGGAAGTACCAGCATCACGGAAATTGCTTCTTGTGGGAGGCCGCCACCCTGCCGTGCAGATAGTGCCAGCGCTAATGTGCCAACCAGGGAAGCAGCGGAGATAACCATCAACACCAGCAGCGTCCACTGCGGCAAGCCACCGCGTTCCTGCACGGCACGTCCACGCCGCATGGTTGCGTGAGAAGTGGTGTATGAGGGCTGTGTGTCATCAGGGTCGTAGGGTGGTTCTGGTATGGACATCAACTCCACCTGCAAACGTCTTGGTTCATGTGAAAAAAGTGTGATTTGTAGGGGCGCAGCGTGCTGCACCGTTTACAGAAAATGTCAAGAATCACAGTTTCTGTAGATGAGCAAACGTCTTGCAAATGGGGCGTATTGTAGCAGATGTCATCCGGTTGCATTGTGAGGCATTCGTATGTTTTGCCCGTCAGACGAATATTATCTTGGGCGACAATACGCACGCCAACAGGTCATCGTCTGGCTTGATGCACAGGCACACCAATGGATCATCGAAACCAGTGATGGTGCAATAATCAAATGGGGAAATCCCAAAAAACTCAATTACCGCACCATCGCAACTATGGCATTGACCGGGTAACACTATGTGGCGCAAAACGGACTACACCCCTACTGCGGGTGTACGTTAAGTTTCACGGTCGATGTCACTAAAATGTACAGACGGGTTCGACATGATCGAACCCCTACGACAGGCTGTATCCGCAGGAACCATTTTACGGATAAGTTCTTAGCCACATGCTCCTTGATCCAGCACGTAGCGGATGGAACTGAAGTTATCGCCTTCATTCGTTTCCGGCACGTTGTTTTCAGGATCAAGCTGGATGATGATTTCGTGTTCTTCCTCGAAGAAGGTATTCACGGTGAGCGTTGCGACGACGACGAAGTTACCGCCTTCGTTCAGAACCGGGAAGCCGCCAACGGTTGTTGCCGTGGTTGTCCCACTGCTCACATGGCGATCAATCACCTGTAGCGTGGTGGATGCACTGCTTGGCCCCGTGCCTGTGTTGGCAACGTTGATGAAAATATCAAAGGCCTGGTTGCAGGTTGGCTGCGTCGGTTCCAGGCGCAACCCTGTGACCTGCAAATTAGCGCTGGTGATGGGCGTTGCGGTTGCAGGCGGGGTTGGCGGAGGCGGCGGTTCAACGGGCGGCAGATTGTTCAGATCACCCGTTGCGTTGACGGTACTGGGCGCGATGAAGCCGCGTCGTCCGTTGGGTAGCTGGATGTAGTACCAGCCAGAGCCGAAGCTGCTCAACCCCAGAATCGGCGCACTTTCACCCGCCAGCAGCGAACCGACACGCGGATAGGTGGTATCGTCACCGCTGCGAACATTGGCATCCACCACAGCAACGACGGTTGGTTCACCCGTATTCAGCGGTGTAGGTGTGGCAGCCAGCGGCGGACGTGACCCTGTGCCGCCGATTTGCGTGGGCGTGGGTTGCAGTGTGACGTTCAACGGCAGCCCGACGAAATCCTCTGTCGGGTTATTGAGTACGCGCACTGGACTCACTCGGTAGATTTCTTCTTCCCCGGTTTCCAGCGTGGCACGCAGGCGAATTTCGTACAGGCCATCACGCGCCGTAATCGTATTCCAGACACCCAACACGCCATTGCGCACTACCTGATTTCCGGGGCGTGTCGCAGGCAGCCAGGGGCTTTCCTCTTCCTCGGTGAGTTCTGCCGACTGCGGTTCTAATTCTCGATATTCAATGATGTATTCGGATAAGCCAATCGAATCGACGGTGCCGCGTATTTCCACCTCACCCGCAACCGCAAATACAGGCGGTGGGAAGGTGATGGCGAAGTCGGCATCTTCGGCAGGCGGCGTAAATGGCTCAATTTCTTGCGCTCCCACGACAACAGCCATCGTCGCCAACAAAAGCAAAATCAATATTCTGGTGCGTTTGAACATCTTGTGTCCTCCTGATGCATGAATAAATCGCTGCTATTGTCAGGGTAGAGGACGTGGTTCAACCGTACCCAACGCCAACCCTACGAACAGCGTATGCCTTCCAGTGTATCGCGTTAATGGCGTTTCGGGTTGGAAGTACTGGGGAGTACTGCGATAGAAATAGTCACGATAACCAGGGGAATCATACACAGGGCAGCAAATCGGTATGCTGCCCATCGTCAACCAGAATATTCGTCAGCGGTTCGTTGGGTTATTCCCCGCTGGGAAGCATCTTGTATTCGTCAATGTAAGCTTTCAGCGGAGCAATTGTCCCGGTAGGGAACCGTTCTTCATATTGCGCATACGCTTCTACAAAATCCGGTTCGCTGAAGATGAAGCCTTTGCCGCGTGCAAATGTCACCATCTTCGCCAGGTCTTCCGGATGGCTTATATACAATTGGGTACGCAGGCTCTCTTCGCGTTCGACCCGTTCCAGGAACTTAAGGGCGGTTTCCACTGCCATGGTTCATTCTCCCACCAGAACATCAATACCGCTACACAGTATAGCAAAGAGAACGCCTTTTGCAGAGCGGTGAAAGTGCCTCACCCTGCGCAATGGGTTCCAAGGCTTTGTGAAACTGCATATCGTGACCCAGGCGCTGAATATTGCCAGCAGATCAGTGGAAAATAAGGATTCCAAAACAGGGCGTAACCTGTTGGGGGGAAGCGGGTTTTTATGGTTGGATTAGCCCTAAGCTGGTGAGACGATGAGTTTTTTCAATCTGAACTGGGGAGATAAAACCCCCAACTACAAAGACATGGATGATAGTGAACTCGTAGAGGCGGCGAAGAAAGATAAGCAAGCCTTCGGCGAGTTGTATGAACGATACCTGACGAAGATTTACAATTACATCTATTACCGCACGGGCAATCAGCATGATGCGGAAGACCTGACGGCGAAAGTCTTCTACCGGGCGTTGTCCCACATTGAAGGCTATGTCGATAAAGGCGTGCCGTTCCAGGCATGGCTCTATCGCATCGCGCATAACCTGGTGGCGAATTTCCACCGGGATAAGGGACGGCGCAAAATCATCTCGCTGGATGAATACATCGCCCATACCCTGCACAGCGAAGCACCAGATCGCCAGACGGAAGCCAATGAAGAACAGGAGCGCCTGATGCACGCGATTGAACGGCTCCCGGCAGAACGGCAGCAGCTTCTGATTCTGAAGTTCATTGAGCAAAAATCAAACGCCGAAATTGGCGAGATTATGGAACGTACCGAGGGCGCGGTTAAATCGCTCTATCATCGTACATTGTTATCCCTACGAGATGAACTGCAATTGCAGCAGCTAAATCTTAATACGAGTAGCAGCCGGAAAGATCGCAAGCAGCAAAGTGAAGGTTGAAGATGACGAACGACAGTCGCATGCAAAATATCATGAACGAAGCAACCGACGCGCTGCTGGCAGGGGAAAACCTGGATGCGCTGTACGGACGCTACCAAATCACTGATCCTGAAAATCGAAAACTGCTGGAGATTGCGCAGCATCTGCACACCGCCTTCACGCCTGTGCAACCGCGCTATGACTTCGCTGCCAGCTTGAAAAGCGATTTACTGGGTGAAAAGCGCACGGGTGTACTGTGGAAATTGCGCCGGATGCCTGCGGATGCGCAACTGCGCTGGGCGGCTTTCGCGGCAATTTCAGGCGGCTTCTTGCTCTTGCTGCGGCAGTTCTTCTTCGGTGAAGAGAGCAGCAGCAGTACCCGCCGCACCAAAAAGAACGCCATTCAGGACTGAGATCGTCTTGTGAGGTCGCCGAGGATTAAAATCCCCGGCTACAAAAGACCCAAACCCACTAAAGGGGTTATCAAGGCGCTCTCTAGAATGGAATGGCTGTCTCAGCGTCCCTTTAGCGGACGCTCAACTTAGTAGCCTGACGTTTTGAACGTCAGGCGCAGGGCAGCAAGCCATCCATTTTCGAGAAGAACGCTTCACTTGACAGCTATGGGGCAATTCATGTTCGCCCCTACAGCGTTTGAACGAGAAAAAAGTCTAGCTTAATCCGCCTCGCGCCTGTTTTTCCCTAATATTTCTTGACGATGCTGCGGTAGGTTGCGGGCTGGCGCGTCTGGATGAACTGGAACTCTTCGCGGTATTTGCGTACATCATCCAGATCAATCCGCGCCACGGCGAAGCCTTCCAGCGGTGCGCCGGTTTCTTCATCCGTTTCTTCTGAGAGCGACGCATACAATTCGCCACGCGGCCCCACAATCAGGCTTTCCCCGCCGAAGGTCAGCGTCACATCTTCGCCCACGCGATTGGCTGCGACCATGTACATGGAGTTTTCGTAGGCACGGGCGCGGACGTAAGTCTTCCATTCATCAATGTTGGAGGCTTCCCAGTTCGCCATCACGCAGAGCAAATCCGCCCCTTCCAGCGCGAGGCTGCGGGCGACCTCCGGGTATGCAAGGTCATAGCCGAGCATCAAGCCAATATTGCCGATTTCCGTTTCTGCAACCGGGAGCTTGAACCCTTCGCGGAAGGCCATGCGTTCTTCCCCACGCAGGTGGATTTTGTTATACGTCTCCACCAGTTCGCCATCAGGCCCCACCAGCACCGCCGAGTTATACAGCACCGATTCGACCTTTTCTTTGCTCGCCATACCAAAGGCTACGAAGATCCCGTAATCGTTGGCACGCTGGGCGATCAAATTCACGGTAGGCCCTGGGATACGCTGCGCCAATTCCGTGAAACGCAGCCCCAGTTCACTGCCGCTGGTAATCAGTTCCGGGAAGACAATCAAATCCACTTTTTGCTGCGATGCAATCGTGCCGATCATCTCGGACATTTTGACGAGGTTTTCTTCCGGCTCACCGAGCAGGGGTTTCATTTGCACAATAGCAACGGTTATTTCGCGCATGGGTTCGTGTCCTCTGGGATTCACCAAATCATAACTGGTCTATTGTAACCCCAGGTTGGCATTTGTACGAGTGTCGCTGCGGCTGGTTTTGCTGAAACCAGGGCAAGGTGCGCTGCCTGCGCAAAGCAAGAATGCCGCCTTACCACACAACTTCCGCCGACAAAGCTTAGAGCGTGTTTGTTAGAACGGACATTACGCAAAAGTTTGCCATTTTGCTCATTGTATCCCCCCTCTAAATAGCGTTGTCCGGTATTGAAACCAACGCAAACATCGGGTTCATAGGCAAGATCGCCGCCTGTAGGGACAACGCCTGCGTTGTCCGCCTGCTTGTTTCGGACGAGGCAGGCCTCGTCCCTACAATGTGATCTGTTAAAAGCCGAGAAAAGCCTCAATGACCACGACAGTAATACCGGACAAGCCTTAAATCTCCCCACTGTGTGAGGGGAGACTTCTAGCCCCCTCCTTGAGCATCGGGGAGGGGGTTGGGGTGGGGAGTGGCTAAAAAGCCTTATTCTGATCGTAACATTTTTATTTACAAACACGCTCTTACAGTTAATGCCAATGCATGACCTGCCAGATCTTCACCCCATCTGCCGTTGATCCGCTTCGCGCAAGGCTTGTTCCAGGGCAGCGCGTGGAATACGGATGGTTTGCATCTGCGGGGCAGCATCCGTCGCTGGTGCAGCTTGCTGGCGACGATTTGCCTGCACGAGATTACTACCGAACAAACCGGATAGATCCAGGCCATAATACCGTAACGCACTCAAAACAACGGTTGTCGCAATGCCTTCATCCAGCCAACCAATAAACGGCACAAGATCCGGCAGCAGCGATGGCGCAAATAAGTACAGCAGCGCGACGATGCTGATGACGATAATGATTAGTTCGCGGATGATACGCATGAGCAGCCCCTCGGCATCATATGGTCAGGATGTCCCTACTATAGCGCAAATCATCTCCTAACGAACCTCACGCACAGACTCCTGAAAACGGGGAGGATACGCAGAGCAATCGGTGAGCGTCTCAGCATTTCAGCTTGTCAGCCTCAAAGAGTCGCCAAAGAAATTCGTATCACGCTGCCAACAATCTGAAATGCACCCGCGCCTGGAGCTTGGTTGTTTTGCGTGAGACGTGGTTCAGGCAAACCACGCCAGCGGCTTTGCATGGGAACCGTGTTCTGAATAGAACCTCTAGCCTTGCTTGAGGTATTCAATCAACCGCTTGAGGGTTTGCCGCGAACGTTCCGCTTGCTGGTTCAAGCCCAGGGCAGCGAACATTTTCTCAGCAGCTTGCAGGTATTGCTGCGCGTCATCGTACTGCCCCACATCCGCCAGCACCATCCCCACCTTGCGGATGGTATCGGCTTCCCGCGCTACGTCGTTCAATGCTCGCATGTGTTCCATGGCATGCCCGTATGCATCCAACGCGATACGGTACTGTTCATGTGCAGATGGGTCAGGGTGCGCATCACGCCCGACCTCTGCCGCCGCATCGCCCAACATCGCCCAGCGCAAACTAGCTTCGATATGCTGTCCCAGACGGGTGTGCAGCGCAGCAGATTCTTGCAGGGGTTGAATTGACTCGGCGTAGCGTTTTTGGGCGAAGTAAGTCCCACCAAGGTGACCGAGCCGCAGTGCCAGCGCTCCCTGGTCGAATAGCTGGCGGGCGATCTTCACCGATTTTTCGTGGGCGGCTATCGCGTCGTTCCACTGCTGTAATTCAGCATAGACCAGCCCCAGGTTACTGAGCCAGATGCCGCGTCCGCGTGTATCACCCAACTCCTGCGCAATTAGCAAGGCTTCATTCAAATGATCCAGTGCTTCGTTGTAGCGCTTGAGTTCCCGCAGGATATTGCCCATATTGCCGAGCAAACCGTTTTCCGTCATGCGGTCGCCATCGTCCCGTGCGCATACGAGCGCTTCCTCGAAGGATTTGAGCGCATTTTCTGGCTGTCCGATGCGGTAATAGGTCAGCGCCAGATTACCGAGGTGCCGTCCAGTCGCGCCAATGTCTCCCCGTTCACGAACAACGTTGACGATTTCTTGCAGGCTTTCAATCGCGGCTGTGAAGTTTTCTTGCTGTAAGGCTTCCCGTACCTGTTTTAGTAGCTCAATCTGGCGATCCATCAACACCATGCACCTCACTGGGTTGTTCGTTGGCAGGCGATACGTCTTCGGGGCGGCGGCGCAGGAGGATCATCGCAGCGAACAATGCTACCAGCGCCAACAACGCATATCCAATCGGGCGATGCGTTGGCTGCACGCCAGGGAAACATGGCATATCATCCACAATTTCAAAGCGAACCACGGTGAATTCCCCAGCGACATCAATCAGCTTGCGTAAATCCAGCGATTCGGCACTGCTCATGCTGGCGAAGAGAATTTCGTAAAAGCGAGATGTCCGCTGGAACATATAGAGCGCCCGCATAGCCTCGGCAGAATTCTCCACAATATGCGCCCTCGCGCAGTGGGTAGCCCCCTGATATTGGATCGTCACAATGGGGTCAGCCTGTAGGTTCTTCACCCAGTGTGGGCGATTGCCCCAGCCGGATACCGCGTAAATCTTGCTTCCATGCTGCCGCGATTCCAGCACCACATGACGCGGCAGGCCACTTTTGCGCCCTCTGGTGGTGAGGATCAACAGCGGTGTCGGAGCCAGCAGCCATCCCAGGCCGATGCGGTATAGATAGAGGGGTAAGAATAGGAGCCATTTCAGCAGGCCGCGTGGATAGGGAATGAGGGTAGATTGCTGCGCCATACGAATTTTTCCGGGTGTGCCTGAATATACTGCATTCATTATACTGCATTTGGTCGCTATGCGAAGAATGCCCAGCCGCTATATTCAGCATACCCGCACCATCAGTCATCCACGCCAAACTCCACTCGGCGGTAGATATCTCGCAGCGCCAAGGTGCAGCCGATGGATCTCAATTCCAGCACGGCATCGGGGTCGGTGATCTCCCCAAATTCCCAGGTTTTTTCGCTTTTGCGCACGTAATATTCCACCTGAATTTGATCTTGTGAGAAGAGCCAGTATTCTTGCAAACTGGGAATCGTGCGGTAATCCGCGAATTTCTGTCCGCGATCTTTGGATTCTGTAGAAGGGGATAGCACTTCAATGATGATCGTCGGATTGAGCAGGGTACGGCGTTTTTCATCTCTGTATTGGCGTTCTCCACAGACGACAAGTACATCAGGATAGTACAGCTTCTCATTTGCTGCCTGCACCATCATATCGCTCTGGTACACGCGACAGGAACCATCTAGCTTTTGCTGAAGGATAAAAGCGCTGATTGTGTTCGTAAGTTCATTGTGATTTTCTGATGCCCCCGCCATTGCATAAATCTGTCCATCGACAAACTCATGCCGGATCTCTGACTCTTCTTCAAATGCTAAGTACTCTTCTACTGTCCACTTATCATGGATGGGATTTGCAGCCATGTGATGCCTCCTATCTGGATATGACCAGTATAGCATGATGCAGTTATGGGCAAGCCAGGGCAATCGCCTCAAATTTATTTTAAGTTTTCAAGATCATAAAGCAATCAAAAAGATTAATTTAACAAATGATAAACACACTAAAACAGGCGAAAAAACAATTTCTGCTTTTGGTTATTTCGGGCATGATAGATCATGCCCCTACGGTTTTTCTCTGTGTCCTCTGTGTCTTTGTGGTGCAAATCGTTTTGAAGCGATTACCCTATATCGGCGAGCCTCACAATAGCACTTCGCTGTGGATGCGTTACAATCCCCTGCTAAAGCTGAAAAGATTTCCATTTGGAGAGAAACCTCATGTCTGATTCAACGACAAAAAATGGCGCTCATTCGCTGAATGCTCGCAGCCGGACGCTGGTTCAGGGAGATGACCGCGCCGCAGCACGCGCCATGCTGAAAGCAATTGGCTATGGCGATGATGACCTGAAGAAGCCACTGATTGGGATTGCCAACACCTGGACGGAAATTGGCCCCTGCAACTTCCATCTGCGCATTCTGGCACATGCCGTGAAAGAAGGCATTCGCGCAGCAGGCGGCACACCCTTTGAATTCAACACGGTCAGCATCAGCGACGGCATCACAATGGGTACGGAAGGCATGAAAGCCTCGCTCATCAGCCGTGAAGTGATTGCGGATAGCATCGAACTGGTGGTGCGAGCGAATTACCTGGATGGCGTGATTGCGCTCTCGTCCTGCGACAAAACCATCCCCGGTACGATCATGGCGTTGCTGCGTTTGAACATCCCTTCGTTGATGCTCTACGGCGGCACGATTGCGCCCGGTAAGCGCAAAGTACAAGTAAATGGCGAAGAAGTAGAACAGCGCCTGGATGTGGTCAGCGTCTTCGAGGCGATTGGAGCCTATGCCAGCGACAAAATCAGCGCCGAAGAATTCAAGGAAATTGAAGACCTGGCCTGCCCTGGCCCCGGCGCTTGCGGCGGTCAGTTCACAGCGAACACGATGGCGACCATCAGCGAAATCATGGGTATCTGCCCGATGGGGATGGCAGATGTTCCGGCGGAAGACGAGAACAAGAAGAACGTCGCTTATCGCGCTGGTGAGATGATGCTGGATTTGATCGAACGCGATGTGCGCCCGCTGGAAATTGTCACGCGGAAATCGCTGGAAAATGCGATTGCCGCCGCAACAGGCACTGCCGGAAGCACCAATGCGGTTCTGCATACCCTGGCCTTCGCTCGTGAAGCCAACATTCCCTTCACGATGGCGGACATTGAAGCCATCAGCCAGAAGACCCCGGTGATTGCCGATATGCGCCCCACCGGGAAATATGTGGCGCAAGACCTCTACGAAGCCGGTGGTATGCGCATGCTGGCGAAGAAGATGCTGGATATGGGTTTACTCGACGGCAGCACGACGACGGTCACCGGGAAGACTCTGGGCGAAGAAGCTGCCACCGCGAAAGAAACCCCAGGCCAGAAAGTCGTCATGCAATCGGTAGACGAAGCCATCAAGCCTACAGGCGGCCTCGTGATTTTGCATGGTAACCTTGCCCCGAATGGCGCAGTGGTCAAGCTCAAGGGTGATGAACCGCAGCAGCATCGCGGCCCTGTGCGCATCTTCGAGCGCGAAGAAGATGCCATGGAAGCCGTACAGAATCAGCAGATCAAAAAAGGTGATGTAGTGGTGATCCGCTACGAAGGCCCCACCGGAGGCCCCGGTATGCGCGAGATGCTCAGTGTGACGGCTGCGCTGGTCGGGCAAGGGCTGGGGCGCGATGTGATGCTCATCACCGATGGTCGTTTTAGCGGTGGCACACGCGGTTTGATGATCGGGCATATTGCGCCGGAAGCCATGGTTGGGGGGCCGATTGGCCTGCTGCAAGAAGGTGACGAAGTGGAAGTTGACATCCCGACGCGCACCCTGAATGTACTGCTCAGTGATGAAGAATTGGTGCAGCGCCGCAAAAACTGGATTCAACCGGAGCCGCATTACACAACGGGTGTCATGGCGAAGTACGCACGGTTGGTCAAGCAGGCGGACGACGGCGCGATCACAACGGCGTGATTGCCACCTTGCCAGAAACGAAACCTATGTGCGTTGGCTGAAGTCACCGAGGATTAAAATCCCCAAACCCACTAAAGGGGTTATCAAGGTGTTCTATTCATCAGAACGGTTTCCAAGCGTCCCTTTAGTGGACGCACAACCTCGTGTAGCCGGACGTTTTGAACGTCCGGCGCAGGGTAGCAAGAAACGCATGTTGCAGAAGAGCGTTTAACGTGACAGCTATGGGGGGCAACGGGGATTGCCCCTCTTCTATGAACCGATTTAGATGGGCTGCAAGACGCGATCTTTGCGAAGTTGTTTCCAGAGGACGGTTGTGCCTTCTGGCTTGTCTCGCAGTTCGCCTTCGACGGCTTCACGCCATGCCGGGATTTTGATCTCCTTGAGCGTTGTTGGTTTGTAGTCGTCGGCGTTGAAGGCCTTGAGTACATCCGCCTGGGCGCTCGGTGGCAAGAAGATGAAGCCCACTTCGCTCTGGAGTTCTTTCGAGGCTTGTTCCACGGCTACAACTACCTTATGCACCGTATCTGCGACGGGGATCCCCGGTTTCAAGTAGAATTCATCCATGCGGGTGACGAGGTCTTCCACCGTCCAGCCCAGCACACCCACCAGCGATTCGCCCGAATCTTGCACGACGAGGTAACTTTTCTCGCCAAAGGACATCATCACATCCATGCGCGAAACCGCATCACCACCGCCGTACTGCGTCTTGAAGGCCGCGATTTGCTCCGCATTACCGGGCGAACCACGTTTGACGGAGAGTTCACCCGCAGCGCCAGATGCTGCACCAGACGCAGTAGGGGTACTATCGGCTGCTGCTTCGTCTGCACCCTGTACCTGCTTGCGCACCTCTGCCCAATAGCGCTGGACTTGCTTCCAGGTTTGCTCGACATCGCCATCATTCTGAATGACGACATCCGCTTTTTTCACTTTTTCCGCCTGGTTGTTCTGGGCGAGGATGCGTTTCTTGGCTTCTTCGGCGGGCATTTTGCGCTTACCGATGAGGCGCTTATACTGCGTTTCGCGGCTGGCATTCACCACCCAGACCGTATCAACCATCTTAGATAGATCGCCTTCCAGCAGCTTAATCGCTTCGATGACGACGACTTTATGCTTGGAGCGTTTCACCAGCACATCAATGGCCTGCCGGATGATTGGATGCGTAATTTCTTCCAGCTTCTTGAGCGCCGTCGCGTTGGAGAAGACAAGGCTGCCGAGCAAGGCGCGGTTGATGCGTCCATCTTCGCCAACGATAAACTGCCCGAAGGTGTCTACAATGGGTTTATAAGCCGGGGCATTGGGCATCATGACCTGGTGTGCGAGACCGTCGGCATCAATCGTATAAGCGCCGGAATGTTGCAACATCTGCCGCACGATGCTCTTGCCCGTTGCGATATTTCCCGTGAGGCCAATTACGTATTTCCCAGGCCAATGACTCACGGCTACACCTCCGCATGTTTGCTGAATGATTGGTAGAGTTTGAATGCTGAATTTCTCGCACAGTATACCATCAAACCAGGGATGTCGCACAAAGGGATCATATCAAGCCGGGGCAATCGCTTCAAAATGATTTGAACCACAAAAACACAAAGGACACGAAGAAAATCGTAGGGGCACGACCTGTCGTGCCCGAAATTGTACGTTTTAGTGACATCGACCCTGAAACGTATCATAGACATCGTACCGTTGAGTCTGTGGTTTTTTGTAGGGCAGGGTCTGAGACCGGCCCCTACACCCATTCTTTTGCGGCACGATGTCGGTAAACCGTTTCTGTCCCAAAGATAGTACAACGTACAGAACCGGCGGATCACCATTCTTGACAGGCTTTCCAATCGCCTGCTATCATCGTCAATGAACAACCCATCCAGAGTGGGCGAGAGACCCGGCTTGATGACCCCACAGCAACCCCCGAAGCGTCGGAAGGGTGCTACCTCCGGCAGACGAGAGTCTGGAAGATGGCGTAGAACGTGAGTGAATTTGACGCGCCTCTTCTCTGTATGAAGGGGCGTTTTGTGTTGGTGGTTCCAGGGGAAATATTTTGCAGCCAGAGAACACCTTTACCGAAATCATCGCCAATTTTGAATCCGCTTATGCAGAATTTTTCGCCACAGCACGGAATTACCCGGAAGCCCTACGCACCCGGAGCGGGGTGTGTGGCGTGTGGTCGCCAAAAGAACTGCTCGCGCATTTTTCCGGCTGGTTCGTGGAAGCACTGCGGCGTTACCGTGCCTATGCGCGTGGCAGTGGTGAAATAGAATACAATGTGGATGCTTTCAACCAGGTTTCGCTCTGGCAGCGGCGCAGCATGACGTATGATGAAGTGGTCGCAGAGTTGGAAACCCTGGTCGTGCAAGTTGCGGAAGCAGCGCGGCAGGTTCCGGCGGAGCAAGCCCAGCGGGATGAACGTTACGCATATTGGCTGCGTGAGATGACCCGTGAAGCCCATGAACACGGTGAAGAACTACGTACCTTTCAGGAGACCAACGCATGACCCAGGAAAAACATGAGATCAGCCCCCTACTGGAATACGACAATTCGCTTCCCGCAATGCTCGAACCGAGCAAGTTGATTCCGCACAGTGAAGCTATGCCACAGGCCGCGGTTTTCTGCTTCTTCCAGCGCCCAATTAAGGAATATTGCGCGGATACAAATGCAGAAGTCATTGCGCAACTGGGCAGCGAAATCGGAAAGCAGCCCGTTTACGTGCTGGAATATCAGGGTGAACGTGTTGCCGTGACGCATCCCGGTGTGGGTGCGCCGCTTTCTGGTTCTTTCCTGGAAGAGATGATTGCCTTTGGCGGGCGCAAATTCATTGCAGTTGGCGGGGCCGGTGTGCTGGATGGAACCATCGCCCCCGGTCATGTGATTGTGCCGACCAGCGCCATTCGGGATGAAGGCACATCGTATCATTATCTGCCGCCATCCCGCGAAGTTGCCCCGGACCCGGCGGCAGTGCAGGCCATTGTTGATACGCTGAATGCGCACGACGTGCCTCATGATCTGGGCAAGACCTGGACGACAGACGCAGTCTACCGGGAAACGCCGGACAAAATTCGCAGACGTAAGGCTGAGGGTGCGCTGACCGTCGAAATGGAAGCAGCGGCCTTCTTTGCGATTGCCCAATTCCGGGGCGTGCAGTTCGGGCAAATGCTCTATGGTGGCGATGATGTTGGCGGCACGGAATGGGATTTTCGTGGCTGGAGTAATCTTCATGATGTTCGTGAGAAATTGTTCTGGCTGGCAATCGAGGCCGCGACACGATTGTAATGCGTTCGGCATTTGGGGGTTACGGTGGACACCGCGTTGGGTGTTACATAAGTTCGCTGCTGGTCGCTGAGGATTAAAATCCCCGGCTACAAAAGTCCCAAACCCACTGAAGGGGTTATGAGGCGCTCTATACATCAGAATGGTTGACCAGGTGAACGCTCAATCTTATGTAGCCTCATATTTTGAACGACAGGCACAGGGTAGATTAACCCTTACTGACAACTCGTAACTGAAAACTCAAGACTGAAAACTGAAAACCAGTATGACACCAGCACAAGCACAAGACCTGAAAGACATCCGGCGTGCCGCACAGGAACGCGATCAATACCAATTGCAATTCCTGCTGAAGCGCCTGCTGCGCGGCATGGAATTTTATGTTGCGCTCAGTGTGCCAATGGAACGCGCCGCCGCCTTCATTGACATCTTCGACAGCTACTATCCGGGTGAACCCTGGGTGCGGCAGTTGCTGCTGGCAATCAATGCCTTTGGCACCAAGCCGGATGACACCATCGCAGAAGCCGCCCTCTCGCAGAAGTTCACGGCTCCCGGCGCGGGGAATTACCTGAAAGCCGTCTATGACATCACGCAGGCCATGAACAGCAGCCACACGATTGATGCGCGGATTGGCTTTCTGGCGAGTGCGGTTGTGAATGAAATCATGGCAGAACTTGCGGAAGCCTATTATGGCGAACGCGAAGACGATTGGCAGCGCGTCCGAGCGAATACTTTTGATCCCGAAACAGGCGAAGCCAACGATCCTGACGCGGCGGAAATCGCTTACCAGTTCTGGATCGCACCGGAAACGGCAGCGCTGGATACGGGATTGTGGATGGAAGTTGCCGATAGCATCGAGCAGAAGTTGCAGCGGATGAAGGCATAATCTCATGAAGTTGATGGTATTGACCGGGCTGGTTTCCGTAGAAAAAGCCGCCGCCGCCGCGTATCTGGCAAAGCATTATGCGGAGCAGGGGCAGCGGGTGACTGTGCTGGACAATGTGGCGCGGATTCCAATGGATGTCACCCTCTTCGCGCAAGCGCCGCAGCGCATCACAGGAGACATCAGCCGCGTTTTGCCACAAGTCCTGGATCATGTGCAGGGCGATGTGGTGATTCTGGCAGTATCCGAAGCCGCCAACCCGGATGATGTGTATGTGGCGCTGGATGCCCTGAAGGAAACGCATCCACATATTGCAGTGAAAACCATCGCACTGATTGACACACGAACCTGTGACTGTTTCCCGCAGATACGGGAGCGCTTAGAATTGTACGCTGACCATATAGTGAATCTGCCCATTGAGTGGGAAACGAGTCATGGCACTGATTGTCCTTCTTAGAACTTTGATGCTGCTGCTGCTGCTGGCGATTATCATCGGCGGAATTGTGGCAGCGGCCTATCTCGTCGGGCGCAACCGTGCCAGCGGCAAGGGCAAACCTGCCCGCCGCCAACTGCCGCCAGATGCGGGAGTCCGTAATTTGCTGTTGGAAGGCCGGATGCAAGAAGCGGAGCAAATCTACCAGCAGTTCACCGGGGTGGATCAATTCACAGCACGGGCAGAGGTGGCACAGCTTCAGCGGGAAATCCGCCTGGGTGGGACAACAGGTGAAGAGCTTTCGACCTTACTGAAGGAAGGTAAGAAAGCCGCCGCCATTGAACGCTACCAGGAATTATACGGCGGTTCCCTGGCGGAAGCCCTGGAAGCTGTCGAGAGTATTGAGAAGAAACGCTAACAGAAAGAAGAAGCCGCATGGCATTTACCATTATCTTGCTGGCACTTTTCGTTGCCTTCATCGTTCTGATGTTCATTTCCATCAGCGCCGCACAGCGCACCGAGGTTCCGTTTGATCCGCAGCCTATGTCGTTGGAAGCCCTGGCAGATGAGGAATTACAATCCTACCTACCGGATCAAAAAATTGCCGCCATCAAGCGCTATCGTCAACTGACAGGCACAGGATTGCGAGAAGCCAAAGATGCGATTGAGTACGTCATTGCCAATCCAGACGCGCTGGCAAAATCCAAGCCAGATGCATCTGGTCACCTTGTTGATACCGGGGGCGCGGGCGTGCGGGATTTGATCGACGAAGGCCGCATTGAAGAAGCCGTGCGCGTCTATGCCGATTTCATGGGCGTGGATGAATACACCGCCCGCGATGCCGTCGCAAAGATGCAGCAAACATTGTAGGGGCGGGTCTGTGACCTATACGCAAGGTAAGGATTCAGGTTTATCTTTTCGGTCATTTTCGGACACGGCATTGCCGAGTCCCTACGACAGCACCATATATTTGTAGGGACACAGCACCGCTGTGTCCGCCAGAACTAATGTCTAACATAATGTCTGACGATTTGAGACCCGCAGGGAAATCATACATGCCCGACAATTTCTCACAGCGCAAATCGCCGCGCCTGAGCGACTACGATTATTCGCAAGAAGGCGCGTATTTCATCACCATCTGCACCCATAATCGCCGCGCATTATTCGGTCAGGTGGTGGATCAGGAGATGGTGTTGAACGCATACGGGAAGATTGCTGGTCAGTATTTGCAAACCATCCCGGAGCATTTTGCATTTGTCAAAGTGGATCAGTATATAGTCATGCCAAACCATGTTCACGTCATCATTGTGATTTTTGAAAGTGATGGTCAGTATTTGCCAGAAGGATTTCAACGTCCGGTAGGTGGTTCAGTTTCAACCATCATTCGTTCCTATAAATCGATTGTCACACGCGAAATCAATCGTTTACGTCAAACCAGGGGCAAAATCTGGCAATCACGGTTTCACGATCACATCATTCGCAATGAAGGATCATTGAACAAAATCCGGGAGTACGTGAAATACAATCCGGCATTGTGGGAGAAGGATACATTCTACGATGGGCAATAACGGACACGGCAATGCCGTGTCCCTACGACAGCAACATATATTTGTAGGGACACAGCACCGCTGTGTCCGCCGCACAAAATCAAACAACGAGGAACCAGATCATGAGCGATAAATTGCCCAAATAGATTAGCGGTTCTGGGAATATTTTCGGGTGCAACACTTGAGGGAAAAAGGCTCTTAGGTGGCAAACAACGGACACGGCAATGCCGTGTCCCTACGACAGAACCATGCATTGTAGGGACACAGCGGTGCTGTGTCCGCCAGAAACAATATCAGCAAACCATAGCAGAAAGACATTCGCACCATGACGACAACAATACCGAACAAAGTACGAAACAACACACGCGAATATAGCAATCGGCGCTATCTGGATGCCATTGAAGATCATGTGGTGATCTTCGACGGGGCGATGGGGACGAGCATCCAGAATTACAACCTGACCGCTGAAGATTTCGGCGGGGATCATCTGGAAGGTTGCAATGATTATCTGGTGATCACACGCCCGGATGTCATCCAGGCCATTCATGAGAGCTTCCTGGCTGTTGGCAGCGAAGTCGTAGAGACGGATACCTTCCGGGGCAACCGCCTGACACTGGGCGAATACGGCCTGGGGGATCGCGTGCTGGAGATCAACCGGGCGGCGGCACAAATCGCCCGCAAAGCCTGCACTATCTGGGAAGAGAAGACCGGCGTGCCGCGCTTCGTGGCGGGGAGCATCGGCCCCAGCGGGAAATTGCCCAGCGGCAATGATCCCGAACTGAGCAATATCAGCTTCGATGAACTGGCAGACCTGTATTATGAGCAGGCACAGGGCTTAGTCGAAGGTGGCGCGGATCTCCTACTGGTGGAGACGAGCCAGGACATTCTGGAAGTGAAGGCCGCCATATCCGGCATCAATCGCTACTTTGAAGACAGCGGGACTCGCATCCCGGTACAGGCGCAGGTCACGCTGGATGTCAGCGGACGCATGTTGTTTGGGACGGATATTGGCAGCGCTCTGGTGACGCTGGAACCCCTGCCCATTGATGTCATCGGCATCAACTGCTCGACGGGGCCTGAGTACATGCGTGCGCCGTTACAGTATCTGGCGGAACACAGCCCCTTCCCGATCAGCGTGCTGCCCAATGCAGGTTTGCCCATCAACGTGGATGGTGAAGCAGTTTACCCGATGGAACCGGAACCCTTCAGCGAGATGGTGAGCGAGTTCACCAAATGGGGCATCGGCATCGTCGGCGGATGCTGCGGCACACGCCCGGAACATCTGGATAAGCTCTACCAGAAAGTGCATGGGCATCCCCACAGCGACCTGCTGAAACTCGGTGCGCCGCGCAAAAGCCCGGTGCAGCGCGAAGTGGAATTTGATGCACAGGCCAGCAGCGGCATGAAAGCCTCTCCGCTGGTCTTCACGCCGGGACCAACGTTGATCGGGGAGCGCGTGAATTCCCAGGGCAGCCGTAAGGTAAAACGTCTGCTGCTGGCGGATGATTATGACAGCATCGTAGAAATCGCAGTCGGACAGGTGAACAGCGGCGCACATATGCTGGATGTCTGCGTGGCATTGACCGAGCGTGACGACGAAAAAGCCCAGATGGAAGCCCTGGTCAAGAAGCTCTCGATGGCGGTAGAAGTGCCCTTGATTATCGACACCACCGAGGCCGATGTTGCCGAAGCTGCGCTGGCGCTGTATCCGGGACGCGGCATCATCAACGGGAACAACCTGGAAAATGGGCGTGAGCGCATCGACCAGATTTTGCCGATTGCTGTGAAGCACGGCGCGGCGGTGCTTTCCATGACGATTGATGAAGAGGGCATGGCGCACACCCGGGAGAAAAAGCTGGAAATTGCGCAACGCATCACCGATATTGCGGTGAACGAATATGGCATGTCCCCAGATGATTTGATCTTCGATGATCTGACCTTCCCGCTGACCACCGGGCAGGCCGAACTGCGCAATGATGCGGTAGAAACTATCGAAGGGATTCGCCTGATTAAGCAGGAGGTTCCCGGTGTGAAGACAGCGCTCGGCGTGAGCAATGTCAGCTTCGGCGTATCGGAGGCGGCACGCGGTGTGCTGAACAGCGTCTTCCTGTTCCATGCGGTGCAGGCTGGCCTGGATATGGCGATTGTCAATCCGGCGCATATCACACCCTATGCGGAAATCCCGGACGACCAGCGCAAGATTGCCAATGATTTGATCTTCAACACGGACGAAGATGCCCTGGCACGGTTCATCCAGTATTTCGAGGTAAACGAAGTTGCTGTCAGCGGCAAGGAAGTCGTTGATCCTACAGCGGATATGAGCGCCGAAGAAGCGCTGCACTGGCAAATTGTGCATCGCAAGAAGGAAGGCGTGGAAGCCCTGATTGATGACTGCCTGACGCGGCAGGATGCTGTCGGGGTGCTGAATAATGTGCTGCTGCCTGCCATGAAAGAAGTGGGGGACAAATTCGGCGCGGGGGAATTGATCCTGCCTTTTGTGCTGCAAAGCGCAGAGACCATGAAAAAATCTGTCGCCTACCTTGAAACCTTCATGGAGAAGGTGGAAGGCAGCACCAAGGGCGTTGTCGTGCTGGCAACAGTCTACGGGGATGTGCATGACATCGGCAAGAATCTGGTGAAGACCATCCTCAGCAACAATGGCTACACGGTGCATGACATCGGCAAGCAGGTTCCCGCCAATGTCGTCATCGAAAAAGCCATCGAATACAACGCGGATGCCATCGGACTCAGTGCCTTGCTGGTGAGTACATCGAAGCAGATGCCCCTGATTGTCAACGAATTGGCGCGGCGCAATCTGCATTTCCCGGTGCTGATCGGCGGGGCTGCCATCAACCGCCGCTTTGGACGGCGCATCCTCTTCCGTGAAGATAACGGCGAGCCTTATGCGCCGGGGGTCTTCTACTGCCAGGATGCCTTCGAGGGGCTGGCGGTGATGGATAAGCTCGTCAGCAATGAGAAAGAAACCTTCTTGCAGCAGACCTTCGATGAAGCCTATGAAGAATTGGGCAAGAAGCGCCGTAAACGTACTACATCCCGCGTCGATGTCGCCCAGAAAACCGTGACTCCCGCGCCGGAAATTCCGACTCCGCCCTTCTGGGGTGCGCGTGTCGTGACCGAAATTCCGCTGGATGTGGTCTTGCAGCATCTGCACAAGCCGGAATTGTACCGCCTGAGTTGGGGTGCGAAGAATCAACAGGGCGCAGAATGGGAACAAACCCAGGCCGAATTTGAAGCGCGTCTGGGGCGCATGACGCAGGAAGTGAAGGCTGAAGGCACATTGAATCCGGCGGCGGTATATGGCTACTTCCCCGCCAATGCCGATGGTGACGATCTGATTATCTGGGAGCCAGAAGCCTACGAGCGCGATGGGTCGCTGGTGGAAAAAGCACGTTTCAATTTCCCGCGCCAGCCGGGGGGTGAATATCTTTGCATCAGCGACTACTACGAGCCTGTGAATGGTCGTGGTGTGGATGTGGTTCAGCTTCAGGCTGTGACCGTCGGCGAAGCGGCAGACCGCAAATTTGAGGCGCTGCAAGGCGCAGATCAATACACGGAAGCCTACTTCTTCCATGGGCTGGCAGTGCAGGCAGCAGAAGCCACCGCCAATTACATGACGAATCTGGTGCAGGGACAGCTAGGCATCGGGCGTGACCAGGGCAAGCGTTATAGCTGGGGGTATCCCGCCTGCCCTGACCTGGACGATCACCAGATTGTATGGGACTTGATGCCGCAGATTGCCGAACAGCTTGGAATCACGCTCACGGAGAGCTTCCAGCTTGTGCCGGAACAAAGCACGGCGGCAATCTTCGCGCATCACCCGGACGCGAAATACTACAGCGTCGGCAGCCTGGATCGCAGCGAGCAGATTCTGGGGGAATGAAGAAACACGCCGCAGGGGTTCGACCACGTCGAACCCTCTCACAGAAGCGGGCGCGTCGTGGACACGCCCCTACGACACTACAATCTTTAACGATCACCCAACGCAAACCAAAAACCAATTGACAAAATACATGGTTGATTGGGCATAATAAGGGCGCAATAGAGGTTACTTATTTTTGGCAGAAGATTACGTTATACCGTCGCCTGGGCGGCAGGTCGTGAGGAAAAGGGTACTTATTATGATTGACCAACGAGTACGCGCAGTCATCACCAACGGATCACGAGTTTTATTGGTACAACACAAGCATCGGGATGCCAGCCATCAAGGAACCTGGGGCTTACCCGGCGGACGACTGGATGCAGGCGAAGAACTCGATGCTGCACTACTGCGCGAAATCCAGGAAGAGCTAATGCTGGATGGTGAAATCCAGGGCAAAATCGGTACCTGGACGTGTCAGGCCATCGACAACGAAGATGATATGCTGGAAAATCATATCTATCATGTGACGGTTGATAGCACGGAAATGCATGTACAGCGCGATGAAATTCTCAGCGAACGCTGGTTCTTATATGACGAAATCGACATACTGCGTACCACCCTCGGCTTCGAAGCAGAAGCCATCCGGCGCGTATTTAACAACCGGAACGGAACGCGCAATGGCGCAGCTTGATGCACAGGAGGACACTTGCAAATCATAGCGGGTGTCCTCTGGAACAGCTTTCGCGCACTCACCGGAGCCTATGCCCTGAGCATCGCAGGTTCGCTATTGTTGAACCTGCTCCTGCGCGAAGACCAATTGCTGCCGCTGGCCTTCTTCAATAGCTTTTCTCACCTGCTGCTGCTGCCAGTGCTGGTTTTATTTCCGCTTGTGACCCTGCTGCGGCAGTGGTATCTGAGCATCATCTTGCTCCCGGCGCTGCTCTTTTTCACCGTCACCTATGGTGGGCAATTCTTGCCGGATCGCTCCGCCGAAATGCCGCCAGATGCGCAGGCTTTGCGCGTGATGACCTTCAATATCATGGCGAATAACCTCACGCCACAATACATCGTTGCACAGATTAGCCTGGTGGATGCGGATATTGTGGCGCTGCAAGAAGTATCACAAGCTCATGCGGCGCTGCTGCAAGCGGAATTATCTGACGAATACACCTTCATCGGTCTGCATCCCCAGGAATACGGCACGCAGGGACAGGGTATCCTCAGCCGCTACCGCATCCTTGAAGATGAATTCATCCAGTTTGATTTTGTGCCGAGTCCATTAGGGCATCAACGGACTGTGCTGGAACTGCCGGATGGATCACGCATGGTGGTCTACAATGTACATCCTACCCATCCCGGCATGAATGGCAGTTATTTCGATCCGTCCATGCGCTCGCGGGAACTGGCGCAAATTCGCGCTGATGCTGCGGCAGAAACATTCCCGGTGATGATTGTTGGGGATTTCAACATGCCGGATTTATCGGACGATTATGCAGCGTTCGCCGCAACCTATACGGACGTATACCGAGATGTCGGTTGGGGCATGGGCTGGACGTTCCGTATTCCGATTGTGCTGCCGCCCCTGCTGCGCCTGGATTATATCTTCCTGGGGGATGCCTTCACGCCGCTGCAAGCCGAAGTGGTCTACCCAACCTCTGGCAGTGACCATCACGCACTATGGGCAGATGTGATCATAGAGAAGTGAACCTGCGTGGACTCCCTGCCATTGATCCAGGTAGGGACAAAAAAGGCTGCATACACAAGCACGCAGAACGATGCAGCCCTTTGACCGTTCCTCATCTGGTACAGTACGAAACCTGTCGGGTATACTGCGGCAATTGGCACACGCAGATTCCTGGAAACGCCTCATGCCACCCATCACCATCCTCAAAGACAAGCGCATTATCCTGGCTGCAACGGGCAGCATCGCCGTATACAAAGCTGTAGATCTCGCCAGTAAGTTAACCCAGGCCGGGGCGCTGGTCGATGTCATCATGACGCAATCCGCGCAGCAGTTCGTCGCGCCGCTCACCTTCCAGGCCGTGACAGGTCGCCCGGTCTATACCGATTTGTGGCAGGCGGATTCCGATGGCGGCTTGCCCACGCATATCGCACACGTCGGTTTAGGAGAGAACGCTGATTTGCTGGCAGTGGTTCCCTGTACCGCGAATTCGCTGGCGAAATTGGCGCAGGGTTTGGCGGATGATCTGCTGAGTGTGACGGCGCTGGCGGCACGTTGTCCGCTGCTGCTGGCTCCGGCGATGGATGGCGCGATGTACGAGCATCCTGCAACACAGGCCAATCTGCAAACATTGGTTGATCGCGCTGCAATTGTAATTGAACCGGAAGAAGGACGCTTCGCCAGTGGATTAAGCGGGCGCGGCAGGCTGCCAGAAACACCAACGCTGCTCGGTGAGATTCGTCGTACCCTGGGAGCAAAGGGCGAACTCGCCGGAAAACGGGTGGTCATCACCGCCGGGGGAACCCGCGAACCCCTCGATCCCGTGCGCTTCATCAGTAATTATTCTTCCGGCAAACAGGGTTACGCACTGGCGCAGGCAGCAGTGGATGCAGGCGCGAAGGTTACGCTCATCAGCACCGTGAATTTACCCGTTCCCATCGGCGCACATCTTGTCGCGGTGGAATCCGCCGAAGAGATGTTATATGCCATCATGAAGCGGGGATCTGTGGATGCCCTCATCATGGCGGCAGCGGTGGCGGATTTTCGCCCGGCGCAGCGTGCGGAGCAGAAGATCAAGAAGAAGGCGGACGATGACAGCGCTCCGATAATCGAATTGGTACGCAACCCTGATATTTTGCAGAGGATCCACCAGAGCGAGGTCAGGCCGCGTGTAGTGGTAGGCTTCGCTGCCGAGAGCGAGAATCTGCTGGCGAATGCCCAGAGTAAGCTGGAACGCAAGGGGCTGGATATGATCGTCGCCAATGACATCAGCGCCAGCGATGCCGGGTTCGCCAGTGACGATAACCGCGTTGTCATCCTCAGCAAGGATCATCCTGCCGAAGAACTGCCCTTAATGAGCAAAGCCCTGGTCAGCGAAGAGGTCATTCAGCGTGTGGCGACGTTGTTATAAATAACAGGGTGATCGCTTCAAAACGATTTGAACCACAAAGACACAAAGAACACGAAGAAATCCGTATCGCGCTGTTTTTCGTGCCGCTGGCGGCTGAAGCCAGCCAGCTAGAAACCGACAAGTCCACCAAAGGGGACTGTGTGCGGCAGGTCAGAGCGCCTTTTCGTGTGCTTCCCGCTGCTCTTATCGCATCAGCGTGTGGCACGGTAGGCCGAAGGGTTGTCACTTGCCAACAATCTGAAATGTACCCTCCGAGATGCAGCAAAATACAAAGATGCTTCTGAAGGAGTATCAAAGGTTGCTAGTTCATAGCCATTGGCAAGAGCAAAAAGAGCGCTTTTAAGCCAGCCGCCAAGAGCTAACAGCCAGCGATAATGAGACAAAAAGGCAAGCACTACAGCACTGCAAGCTTATCCAGAACTCACGGTATACATACAAGGAGAAAGAAAACGATGCTATCACGCTTGATTGGGGCGCTGCTGCTGCTGCGTTCGATTGCTCTGGTGGTTATTCTGGCGCTGCTGCTGCATTTTGTGACGCAGTTGCTCAGTGGCATGGATGCCCGCGTGGAGGCGTTGAATGCACAAATGGCAGGCGTGCAAGAAGGATTGCGCGAATTGGGCGGCGGCGCGGAACCGGGCGGATTATTACGCCTGAGTGACTCTGCCAATGAATCCGCAACCTTCATGCAGAATTTGCCGGACTTTGAACTGGACATCCAGCCGCTTTCCGTGAACCTGGGAATCGTTGGCACGGTAGAGATCCCGATTCCGTTTGCGGATGAACTCAATACGTTCTCGGAGGATTTCAATAATCTGGTGAGGCAGTTGGAGAGTGGCTTCAGTGCGTTGGGGGATGTCAGCGAGCAGTTGCACGACATCACCATTGACCTGCGCGACGCTGCCGATGAGATCGAAGGCACGACGGCACAGCTCAATCAGACGGTGACTTCCTTGGGCTGGATCCTATTGGCCTTCATCGGCCTCGTGGCATTGTGGCTCGTCACAACAGTATTGGATGACACTGTGCGCGGCTGGCGCATGCTTCGTGGACAAGCGCAACCATCATGAATCGACGCGCAGGCTTTCCCACTTGTTAGAATATTCGCACAACCAGTTGAAGGCCGTATAGCGCTCGTAGGCAATCGCGCTGGCGAGCATGTACTGGTCTTCATCAAGCTGGGCATAGGGGCGCTCGAACGCCGGAAAATCGTTATCGAGTAACGTCGGGATATGTCCCTTGGTGTAGGCTCTCTCTGCGGTGGAACTGATGATCTGCCGGAAGGTCACACCTGCCGGAGGACGCACGCCCATACGCTCTAACTCGGTGGCACGGCTGCGCCAATTCCATATTTCCGCCTGGTCACGCCGCTGCGTCAATTCTTCTTCAGGACGTAACCGCGCCATCCATACCAGATCAATCGTCGGGGTCAGTAAATCCAGCGGTTCCAGCACATCTTCCGGGTCAAACTGGCGGTCATACGGGGGGAATTCTTCCAGATGCCCCAATGCCCATAACATAATTCCCAGGGCTTCCGTGCGCCATTCAACAGTCAGCAGGGTGCGCTCTGACCATGTGCCGAGGGGTTTCATCAGCAGGGACGATTCACTTTCGGACAGGTGCGCATTGATGGATTCGATTTCCAGCCAGCGCAAGAGTTCATCATGATATTCTTCTTGCTGCGCAATCAGTTCTTCGATGCTCGAATACGGGAACAACTCATGCAGATGCTGGATGGTTCGCTCCAACTCTGCACGCTTCAGCAGTGCGCCCAACGATAAAACGCGGTATACAACGGCTCGTTCATCCTGAATCCGCAGTTGGCTCATGGTCACCCTCATGAAATAGCTCCCGCTTCGCTACAACACAGGAGCCTCTTCCCCAAAATTTGATCATAAATTTGCCATGCCAACCGCTATTTTTGAAGAGTGTAGCAGTGGAGCAGGAGAATTTTCGTCGGGTTGCATGAGGATCATCGTGCAGAATGACCCGCTGCCTTGACATATGCTTGCGTTGTCATGTACGCTTCTGCTCCCATCGTGTACGTGAAGTCACGGAGCAGCCTTCGCTTCATGGGACGTTACCACAAAATCAAGCGCGATTACTCTCGTTCCTTCTTCAGCCGCCGTCGAAATACCACCCGCCTATCCTTCATCGCTTTCATGCTGGTGTTGATCCTGGGGATTCCGGCTGTGGCCTACTGGCAGCAAGATTCGATTCGGATGCTGGCAATGGATGTTGCTGGCTTTGCCCCCACGCCAACACCGTATGCGGCAGAACGTGTGATGGCAGGGCAGGATGCCTTAATTCAAGGCGATACGAGGCAAGCCGCCGACCTCTTCGAGCGAGCCGTCACGCAGCAGCCGAATAATATCAGCTACCTGTATGAATATGGTATGACGCTGATTGAATTGGAGCGTAACGACGAAGCCTATGAGATGGGCTTACAAATCATTGAGATGGAACCCAATGATGCGCGAGGGTATGCGCTGGCAGCCAATGCAATCGCCTACAGCAACCCCACCGAGGCGATCCAGCTTGCGCTGCGCGGTGTGGAATTGGGTGGGCAATTTGCGCCGCTGCATAGTTCGCTGGCGATTTCGTATACGCTGGTTTTCCGCTACCAGGAAGCCTTGCGCCAGGGTGACCTCGCCGTGCGTTTGGCGCCGATGGATGCGAATGCCCGCCGTGCCTATGCCTTCCCGCTGATTTACACAGGCGACAATGCCGAAGCGATCCGCCAGCTAGAACAAGCCATCGCCATCAACCCCAATCTGACCGGAGCCTACTTCGAGCTTGCGGCGCTGTATCGCACGCAGGGCATCAACCGCCCGGAACAAGCGGTTGCGATTTATAATGCCGTGCTGGAAATTGAACCAGAAAACGAACGAGCGTACTTGCGCCTATGCGAGACTTACGCGGCAGTGGGTTTATTCCAGGAAGCGGAGCCATTTTGTAATTCCGCGCTGGAAATAGACCCGGAGTATTCTTCTGCATGGCGCATGCGGGGGCAGTTGCGCTACAGCCGCCGCAACTACGAAGGCGCGATTGAGTCGTTTGAGCAGTGTTTGGCACTGAGCCGCGATGATGAACCGGGCTTTGATGAAGTGGAAATTGAATGTCTCTATATTCGTGGGTTGGCGCATTACTTCCTGGCAGAATGCGACCTGGCCTGGGACTGGCTCAGTGAGTCTTTGAACCATCCAGAAGCCGCCGGGAGTGTGCTGGATTCCATCACAACCGGGATGTATAACGTCACCGTGCGCTGCCCTGGGTACAGTGGGCGAACGCTGCCAACAGCGATCCCTCCCACACCGATTCCACCCACGCCCATCGGCGGCTATTGATTGATGGAAGGCCAAAGGGGAGATTATTTTTTCTCCCCTCATAGTTGTCAAGTTAAGCGTTCTTCTCGCAAATGCATGGCTTGCTGCCCTCAGCCTGACGTTCAAAACTACGCCAAGTTGAGCGTTCGATAAAGGGACGCTGTACATTTTTCTATCTTTGGGACGGAAACTGTTTACGGACATCGTGCCGCCCAAAAAACAGCTGTAGGGGTTCGATCAGGTCGAACCCGCTTTTAGGCCACAGCGGGCGCGTCGTGGACACGCCCCTACGAGAAACAACATTTCAACGGCGCGATGTCTACGACACATTTCACGGTCGATGTCACTAAAATGTACAGACGCTGAGAGAACCATCCGTTCCAGAGAGCGCCTTGATAACA
Organism: uncultured Anaerolineaceae bacterium; assembly: GCA_964455365.1. Classification (GTDB taxonomy): domain Bacteria; phylum Chloroflexota; class Anaerolineae; order Aggregatilineales; family Phototrophicaceae; genus JAUZRW01. The sequence goes on from CAYVVZ010000033.1 coordinate 39,921, forward strand.
CCCCTTTCGTGGGTTTTGGTCTTTTGTAGCCGGGGATTTTAATCCTCGGCGACCAGCTTTTCGGTCATTTCGGGCACGACATGTCGTGCCCCTACGGGTTTCTTCGTGTCCTTTGTGTCTTTGGGGTGAGAATCGTTTTGATGCAATTCCCCTCCCTAAGGATTCTTCCCCCTCTAGCTCCCCCCGCTGCGCACACCGAAGACCAGCACGGCGGTATCCGTTTGCACTGCCAGCAGGCGACCATCTTCGCTGAGTGCCATATCGCGCACGGCAGTCAAATCCAGCGGAAGTGGAGCCGTCACGCCATCCGCCAGCAGCACCAGCGAACCCTCACCGCCATACGCGCCACCTAGCAGCGCATCCCCTTCGCCCAGGCTGATGACATCCTTCCAGACAACGGCCTCAATCTCTGTGCTGCTGAGGCCGCCACTGGTAAAACCATGCAGCAAGAGAGAAGAATTCAGCCCGACATCGCTGGTGGAGACGAAAAATCGTTCGCTGCCTTCAATGTACGTGATCTGGTTGATGTACTCCACGCCGTTCACTTTGTACCCCTGTGCGCTGAGGATGATTTGCATGCCATCGGTAGCAGCGGGATTCCAGGCAAATACTTCCCAGATAATCAACAATTCTGTGCTGGCAGTCATCAGCAGACGGCTATCCGCACTGAAGGACATGGCCTGCACCGGGGCAATATGCGGCACATTCTGGATTGTCCAGGATTGCCCGCTGTTGAGGTCATAGACAAAAAGCCGGTTATACACGCCGGAAGCCGTTTCGACACGGACGGCGTAGCGCCCATCGGGGCTGATGCGGAAAATTCCCGGAGCGACTGCACCCCATTCTTGCGGCGGATTTTCTGCCGGAACCTGGGCTGTCCACAGTTGCGAGAAATCATTGCGGACGTACAACGTGCGGATCGTGTTCTCATCCAGCACTGCAAAATCCGCAAACGATGCCTCTAACGCTGGATCAAGGCTGGCGATGATTTCCGGCTGCCACTGCATCGCGTCCGGTGTGGCGAAGGCATCCTGCACACGATAGGCCGTGATGGTATCCAGGCTGTTGACATAGAGCGTGCTGCCCTGGAATTGCAGGTGTGCAGTAGCGATGAAGGGGCGCGGTAGTTCTGCCAGCAGCGTTAACTGGCCTGCATTCTCGGCGGTGATGGGTTGCAGCGAAGCCAATTCCGGCTCCAGCCAGTATTCCCCCTCCTGCCCTTCTGCCGTCCAACCGATCAAGCCGTTGTAATCCACCTGCCACCAGGCGAGGCCACCCGCGCAAATGGGCCCTGCAATCACAGTGAAGGCCGCTTCAGCGGGAATTTCGCCCAGGTATTGATTGCTTGATCCTGCGCCGCTGCGAACATTATTCGGAATGCCGGGTGTCACACGGGCGCGTCCTCCCGGTACGAGGCGTGGCGGCACACTTGCGTCACAGACAATCGGCGTTGCGTCGGCTGTTGGTAACGCGGCGGGAATGGTGGTCGGCTGTTGTGGAAGTGGCGTGTGGGTTGCTGTCGGCGGCGTATCCAGATCCGGCGAACACAAAATCAACAGGTTGGGGCTGTAGCTGATTCGGTAATCATAATCCCAGGATTCTACCCCGGTGAGATCAAGATCAATGCGCACGCGAAATCCGCGAATTTCTTCATAAGGCAGGTTGCCTGTATCCAGGCGGTTGCATCCCAACGCCTGGTTGAACCATGCTTCTTCCGACCACGTCCAGCGGGTGTTGGCGGTGGTGTAATTGGTTCCCAGGCGATTGTTGAGATCATTGAAGGCATCGGTGATGTGCTGCGGCGCTCCCTGTGCGGATGTCACCCCGGCAGCGAGCATAAGCAAGCATCCTACGAGGAACACAAAATAGGGCTTCACGGTGTTGTCTCCCAGGTGGTGAATTGGCTTCCACGCACCAGTATGCCAGCCCAGAACCCGGCAAACCATACGCATTCCCACCGCAAAGAAGACGTTTGCCAGATAGTATCGTTTCAATGTCACTACGGTAGGATTGATTATGCGCTGATGGTCAAAGGTTGCAGAAGGGGTGGGCGGTCAATGACCGCCCGGTTGAAGGTTTACGTTACACTGGCTACGGGAAACACCATTCGGCGGCCTGAACACCCGAACGCGCCCGGGGCGTGATGCGTAGTTTCAGGACTACCGGACGAATGGTCAGTTTCACCTGTGAACGCATAGCGTACCTCCAAACAATATTAACGAGCGCAGCCTTGGCTGCAATTTCATTGTAGCCTGTAATCGTCCGGCGCAATGTTATGTTTGGGTTATTGGGTCGTTTCGCAACCAATCGGGAATGGAAGAAATCTGTTTCCGTAGAGGTATGGTAGTTCAGGCTCCTACAATACGCCCGGTTATTTATGGCGCAGATTGAATTGATGGGGAACTGTTCGATATGAAGAGACGTTGTTGAAGTAGCAGATCATTCAAGGAGGGAAGCCATGCCGAAGATGAAGAAAAAAGGCAATCCCCGTAAACGAGCCTTTTTGCTGGCAGCCATTTTATCTGGTGCGCTGACACCGATTTTTCTGGCGTTGATGATCCTGCTGCAACTCGATTTTGAACGCCAGCAAGATGAAGCCTGGTTGCTCACACAGTCGTATCTCGCCTGTGTGCCTACACAGGTTACCGCAACCCATCTGCCAGATGTGACCGAATTGGTAGAGCAATCGCTCGATGCTGCGGACATTGCCTATGATCGTGTTGATACTTACGCGCTGATGGATTACTGCCTGAGTCAGCCAGCACTGCGCCCTGGTGCTTTGTCAATCTGGTTGCAAATTCCAGAAGCACAACAGGAAGACGGTGCCGCCCTGGGAGAACGTATCACCGCGCTGCTGCATGCGCTGGAAACGATCCCACACGAACAAATCGAAAAAGTAGAGCGATTGCTGCTGTACTTTGGCAATAATCACAGGTTGTTCTGGGTGATGGATGTAGAAGAGGCGCTCTACTGGCTCGGCGAAGATGTAGACCCCGTTGACCTCTACGAAGAAGGACGTTATGTTGCTAGGCACAACTAGGTACTTATCCGAAAATTCTCGTAGTAGCGTGCGCATGACGCGCTCAATAGCCTAAATGTACATTTTAGTGACATCGTACCGTTGAAATGTTGTTTCTCGTAGGGGTTCGACAGGTATTTGTATAGGAACCATTTTTCGGATAGGTTCGAGGTAGAATCGTTTCTTGATGCAACACGAAAAAGAGATGAGCAGCATGTCCCACACTGGAAAGTTTCACAAATTAGATTTTGAACGTCTTTCGCCGGAGGAACAACACAAACGCTCGCGGGAATTTCTGGCGCGGATGCGTACCCGGCGCACCGTTCGCCACTATGCGACGACGCACGTCCCGGTGGAACTGATCCGCAATGCCGTTGCCACCGCGACCACCGCACCCTCCGGCGCAAACCAGCAGCCCTGGACGTTCGCCGTCATCAGCGATGCGCCGCTTAAGCGCAAAATCCGCGAAGCCGCCGAAGCCGAAGAGCGCGATTTATATCAACGACGCATGAGCGATGAATGGCGCGAGGCACTGGCTCCGCTGGGTACGGACTGGCACAAGCCACACCTGGAAGATGCCCCCTATTTGATTGTCGTCTTCAAGCAAGCCTGGGGCTATGACGCAGCCGGGAATAAGGTCAAGCATTATTATGTGGATGAGTCGGTTGGGATTGCGGTGGGGATGCTGCTGGCGAGCTTACATCTGGCAGGGTTGGCGACGCTGACGCATACACCCAGCCCGATGAAATTCCTATCCGAGATTTTGCAGCGCCCGGATAACGAACGCGCTGTGATGGTAATTGCCGCAGGGTATCCCGCAGAGGATGCGGAAGTTCCCGCCATCACCAAAAAGCCGCTGGATGAAGTGTTGATCCACTATGGCGATTGAACAATCCTCACCCAACAGGTAGGGGTTTTCGTGCTACCATGAATCCATGCCAGTCATTCATTCCACATCAGGAGTATGGTTATGCCATTCCGCGTATTCATCAGCAGCAGTGACGATCCACAATCGCAGCAATATCTAGCAGTGGCACGTCGTGCGCTCTTTCACATTGATGAAGACCCGCTTTCCGTCGAAGATGAGCGCAACCTCACGGATAGTGATGAACGAATAAAAGTCGCCAGGGAACTCATCTCGCAATCCGAAATATTCATGGGCATCTATGGCGCTGAATATGGGGAAGTGCCGTCTGGCGAAACCCGTTCCTACAGCGAACAGGAATATCACCTCGCGGTGCAGATGGGCAAGCAGTGCCTGATCTTCCGGCCTGAGACCTTCCAGCAAGAAGTCGAAGAGCGCCAGCAAGCCTTCTTCGAATATCTGGAACAGCAGCACATCATCAATGAATTCGACAACGTAGAAGACCTCGCCGCACAGATCAAGCTGCAAATGGATAAATACCGCGAGACTCGCCCCCTGCGCCGCTTGCGTCCGCCCCAGCAAAATGCCTTTCCTCCTGCCGAAGCAGAAGACGACTCACAGATCAGCATCAGCGTGCAGAGCGTCCTGCCACCGGCTCCGCAGGCTCCACCCGCACCAGCTCCCCAGGAGTCGGTAGATGGGGAAGACCGCCGCGAACGTATGGTGGAACCGGAACCCGCAGCAGTCGAAGAAGAGGCGACAGGCACATCCGCACCACCAGAACCAGCGGCAGAATCCTACAGCCCTGGCTACGCAGACCCGGATGCACTGACGCGGGTGGTGAATCGGGCGCTGCAACTGGCAGAAGATGAACTAGAAGCCATCGTGCGCCGTGCCTTGCAACTGCATGAAGCACAGACCCTGCTGCAACGCCGGGAGCAAGACGAAGCCCGCGATGGCCTGGTGACGGTTGCGCCCATCTTCGGAGAGCCGAATCGTGGCAGCCAGTTCCAGGCGGATATATTCATGGTGATGCCCTTCCGCGAGCGCTACAACGCGGTATACAGCAACATCATTCAACCGCTTGCTGCTGATCTCAACCTGACGATCAAACGCGGGGACGACTTCACATCCGTTACAGGTGCGATTATGCAGGAAGTTTGGGCAGCGTTGAATGCCTGCCGAGTCGTGATTGCAGATACCAGCGAAGATAACCCCAATGTGTATTATGAACTGGGTATCGCACATACCCTGGGCAAACCGGCTATTCTGCTGACGCAGGCCAAAGACTTCGAGCAGATTCCCTTTGATATTCGCCACCTGCGCTTCATCGTCTACGAAGACAGCATCCCCGGCGCGGAAAAGCTAGAACAAGATTTACGCCGTGCCATCGTCTGGCTGTTGAATGACCTGGACGAAAACGGCGAGCAATAGAGGCAGAAATGCACAATGGACACCATGAAATTGTGTCCATTTGGGATAAACGTTGGGATAATTTGGGATAAGCACGGTTATAAGACGGTTAGGCGAGTTTGTTGACTCGCCTTTTTGCTTGCCAGATTCACTGGTGCGGGTCAACGAAGCGGCTGATACGAGTCGCACAGGTCAGGTCTGTGCAGAGCGTTTCATATAATTTACCCTCTGGATCAACGATATTGATCTGGTACGGATAATCACCGCTATCCAGCATATAGAATGTCGCGTCACACATGGGCGCTTCCATCACCGGGACAGTCTGCGGCTGCGAGTCATCGTAGGCATCAAGTGCCGCCTGCGTCACATGCATGCCCAATACCCCTTCGCCATCAACAATGCAGTAAACATCCAATGCTGGTTCGCCATTGCTATCGCTGTTGGGGTAAATCAGCGCGAAGAGATCGCCGTTGTGCCAGTTAAAACGATCATCCACCGGGAGTTCGACCAACTGACCATCGGCATTGATGATGAAGCCATCGGTCGATAATGCTTCCATGGAATTTGGCGTTTCGCAGGAGAAGGACTTATTCGGCGGGACGACAGGTTGCGCCCCAAAGGACAGGTTATAACTACCATCGGCAGGGATGCGATACGACACAGAGATCACCGAACCGGGGCCAAAATTCCCGGTGAGGGACTTTGCGTAGACTGCATTCTCATGATCGTAAATACCCGCCTGGGTGACTGTTGTGCCGCCACCGACGAGGAACTGCACATGTAAAATTTCACCCGCGTAGAAGACCTGGCTGTTGTTGGTCGCACCGTTGCGATTGTATTCACGACAGCCAGGACTGCGATCTTGTGCTTCGCTATGTGGAATTACTACCAGTCCTGCCAGGACTAGCAGGACGATTGTCGCTTCGATCAACATCTGAATGAGTTGCTTCGCGCCCGTAACCATTGTTGAAAAGTTGCCTCGCACTCGTTATCCGCCTATGAATCATGTATATCACAAGCAATGGGTGCAGAGTCTTAAGATTGCGAACTCAAGCAAAACTGTAACATTTCTTATTTAACAAAGTGCCCGTCACGAACCATCCTGGCCTGAAGCTTGGTTATTTTGCGTGAGACGTGGTTCAGGCAAACCACGCCAGTGGCTTCAGCTATTCCACAGCGAAATCGCTCGCCAGCAGAATATCCGAGACTTCTCCCCAGGCCGTGTTCAGATCGTCCTTGGCGCTGTTGGCACGCGAGATAAAATACGCCGCCCGGTCTGGATTTGCCAGCAATGCCCAGTTATAAGCCAGCACATCTTGCATCGACGTGAGCGCACGGATGTAGGTAGTGTTGAATTCCTGGGCGCAAGCAGGAAGTACAGCGGCCTGGTCTTCGTAATACTGGCGCGTGGATTGCAGCATGGTAAAGTGCAGCGAAATGGTATCCGGCGCTGCATCGTACAGGCCATCATTCCCCAGGAAGGCAAAAATGCGCAGGATGTTGGTATTGTTTTCCTGGGTGGCTTCATCGTAATTGGCGGGGATGGTGCAGGCACTTTCTTGTGCGCTGCCGCCCAACAAGGGAATCGCTGCCAGACTCAATACAGCGACGAACACAACGAATAGCTTCCGGTACATAGTGGCTCCTATGAAACACATGCAGGTGCTGCCAGTGCAACACAGGAGCCTTACAAAACTATTATTCGCGGTAGTGCGTTACATTTCCGGTTCTGGCTGTGGTGGGGTCGTTGCACTTCTGTTTGTGGGTCGTTGTCGCCTCAGAACTGCATTCAAGATGGGATCAAGGAAGCGCAGCATGATGGGTCCCATGACTGCCATCAGCAGCACGTAGGCCGCAGCCAATGGCGCGAGTCCTGGAGCTTCAACCTGCGCTGCTGCCGCCAATCCCGCAATCACAATCGAAAATTCGCCGCGAATCGTGAGGATGGTTCCGGCGCGTACCTGCCCCCTGGTGAAGACTCCCAGGCGGCGTGCGGCATACATCCCGGTGATGAGTTTCGTCGCAGCGGTGATGAACCCTAAAGCAAGGGCAGGCAGCAGCACCGGGAGCAGCGCCGAAGGCATGATCTGCAAGCCGAAGAAGACGAAGAACACCGCCGCAAACAGGTCTTTCAGCGGCGCGATAATCTCGTGTACTTTTTCGCTGAGTTCCTGCGAGAGCGCGATACCCATCAAAAATGCGCCTACGGCTGCCGAAACTTCAAAGCGCTGTGCAACCCCGCCAACCAGCAGCACCACCCCCAACACCGAGAGCAGTACAATCTCGTTGGAATGGCTGCTGACGAGGCGGCTCACCTGTTTGCCGAAGCGCAGGGCAATTACGGCGATGATGACCACCGTCACCAGGGCTACCCCTAACGACGACAAGCCACTGACCAGATCGCCACCGAGCAGCAGCACCGACATCAGCGGCAGATAGATCGCCATCACCAAATCTTCAAATACCAGAATGGAAAGGATCGCGGGGGTTTCCCGGTTGCCGAGCCAGCCTGTATCGCTCAACAATTTGGAGATGATGCCGGACGAAGAAATGTAGGTCACGCCACCCAACAGCAGGGCAATCGTCACCTCCCAACCGAGCAGCAAACCAAAGAGAAACCCCGGCAGAAAGTTCAGCACAAGATCCAGCACGCCAGAGCGGAAGCTGGTGCGCAGGCTGCGGCTGAGTTCTTCCCCTGTGTATTCCAGGCCGAGCATGAACAACAGCAAAATCACGCCAATCTCTGCCCCGGCTGCGATGAACTCCTCGGAAAAATTCAGGGGCAGCAGACCCTCTGCGCCGAAGAACATGCCAACAATCAGGAACAGCGGAATCGGTGAGATGCCGATGCGGTTGCAGAAGCGGGCAGCGATTGCCAGCGCCGCGAAGATCAAGCCCAGTTCAATGAAGAGCAAGGCAATCTCTGGCCCTGCGGCAGCAGCGAGGAAGGGCGGGTTATTCATGTCTCCCCTCGCATCAGATCATGGGCGGCGCGGATGCCGTCCGGCTTGCCAATCACCACAGCCGTATCCCCGGAACGCACGCGAAAATCCGCCTCTGGTGTGGGGATGGTCTGCTCGCCCCGGATGATGGCAATAATCAATGTGCCGGTTTCCGTTAAGCCCAGTTCACGGATGCTGGCATTTTCGCAGCGCCAACCTTGCTGCACGGGAATCCAATCAATCGCCAGCCCCGCAACGCTCTGCTGAATGCTGCCAATCGTCTCGACCACTTTCGATGCGCCGAACAATTCCCCCAGGATTTGGGATTCCTGCTCGGTGAAAGCTGTCGAACTGGCACATAGGTCTGGATCATCGGGCGAAAAAATCAGGAAATCACGCCGTCCGCTGTGGTGGGAAATGACCCCGACTCGCGTTCCGAGTTCCGTCTCGAAGTCATGCTGCACCCCAACCCCTGGAAGCTTGGTCTCACGGATTTTGATCTCACTCACAATATTGTCTCCTTGCTGGTTACTGATCACTTAATACCATGCTAAAGATGAACCACGTCGAACCCGCTGACATCACACCGGGCGCGTCGTGGACACGCCCCTACGAGAATTTTCGGATAGACTACCCAACGCAATCAAACCTTTTCAATGGGTTTCGGACTGGCTGTAGCTTGATATTTTGAATATCAGTCCGCCACACTTTTCTTCGTGTCCTTCGTGCCTATGTGGTGAGAATTTTTTGATGCGCTTATTCCAGCAGGCGCACGAAGAGATCAAATGCGCCGCTGGACAGGTAGCCATTGATCCGCACGGTATAGGTTCCGTCTTCGGGCAGGGTGGCACGGAAACGCGCATCCAGCGTACCATTGCTGTCATCGCCTTCCGCCAGAATTTCCCCTTCAGGATCAAGCAGCGCCGCCACCGGGTCAAGTGGACTGTCGTCGGCTGCCAGCACTTCAATCAGCACATTCTGGCCTGCACGTCCCTGGAAGACATAAAAATGGTACTGTTCCGGCGGAACGGCATCATTCACCGCCAAAATGGTCAGGCTGTCCGGGATGGGGGTCGGCGTGGGAGCCGCATTCACAAAGCGCCAGATCAAGGTATATGCGCCGAATCCGGTTCCCTGCGCATCGTATACGCGCAGCAAGTAGGTTGCCGGGGCTGTGATATTCGCCACACCAATCAGGGCTGCACCATTCGCGCCGCTGTTATAATCGCGGTACAGCACCACGCCTTCCGCCGTGACCAATTCCACAACGGGATCAATGCCACCTGTCCCCACCGGACTCACGGCTATGCTGATGCTGTCGCCGGGATCAAGCGAGAGTTCCCAGAGGTGGCGCATCCCGATTTCGTTGATGGTTCCGCTGGCGGGTTCGTCCGCGATGGCGAATCCCTGGTACGCATTTTCGACGGTGACCCCGCGCCCATAAGAGAGCGTGAAGGGTCCTGTGCTGCTGTTCTCCCCCGTGATGATGATGACGTACACGCCGCTGACTTCGGCAGGCACACCGGATGCGCTGGCAACGCGAGATGCATCGCTGCTGCTGCGTGCGCTGATGAGCAAATTACCATCCGGGTCAAAGACCTCTACCTGCGGGAAAATCTGGCTTTCCTGGTAGGGTTGGGCGCGGATGCTGATTGGCTCCCCCGCTTGTGCTTCAAACGAGAAGCGCATGAAATCACCCGCACGCGGGATGTTGCCAACAATCGGCGCATGATCCAGCAGGCGTGAATCGTTCACCACAGGGCCAAAAGTCGGCAGCACCAGCGGTTCGACCTGCGTCGGGGTCAGGGTTGGCTGCGCGTCGAGATTCAGTTCTTGCTGCCCGGTGGCGAAGGAAATCGTGTAATCTCCGAAGAAGCCTTTGCCATCCACCTGGATGCTGTAGAGGCCATCTTCCGGCAGGCGAATATTCAGCAGTCGTGCATTGCTATCCCCCAGGCTGTTATCATCCATTGCCACCCGATCCCCGGATGGGCTGTACAGAGTCAGCACTGGATCAAGCGTTCCCCCCAGGCGGTATAATTCAATGGTGACGACATCCCCCACCGCCCCCTGAAATGTATACACATGCTGCGGCGATTCGGTGGTCAAGAGGCCGCCTGTAGTTTCATCTTCGCGGAAGCGCCCGATGAATTCGCCGGGTGCAGCCAGTGGCGGAGTCGGAGTTGGTACGCCGACCACCTGCGGAATCTCCGTCGGCAGATAAGGGTTTGGCTGATCGGTGTAGCCCAGCCCGATCTGGTATGTGCCGCTGCTGCCATCCACACTGGTGACAATCACGCTGTAGAGGCCATCTTCCGGTAAACTGGTTTCGATGGCATCTCCTTCTGCCAGCACCGTTTCGCCCTGGGAAAGAACCATCGTTGCGTTCATCTCGGTAGAAACAACTCGCAGCCGGATATTATCCCCCGCACGCCCGAAGAACTGCCAATCTTCATGTGACTCCGCCGCAGCGATTTCGCCATCAGCGGCAATCCAGGGTTCGAGCAAGCCCGCTTCCGCTGTTTCCAACACCGCACGAGTCGGTAAGGTGGCAGGTTCGGTGATTTCCGGGGCAGGGGTGCAGGCCGCGAATACCAGCGCAATCAGCAGGGAGACAGAAAATTTACTGCGCGGTTTCACAGACCTGAACCACGAAGACACGAAGGCCGCAAAGGAATCCGCGACAATGCCAGGACTCAAGAAAAACCACTCACTGAAAGGGCGTATCCTTAGCAGACACGAATCAGAATAAGAGGCCATCCTTCTTGCTTCTGGATTTTTCGGACACGGCAATGCCGTGTCTCTACGATGAAATATGCTTTTTGTAGGGACACAGCACCGTGTCGCACGACATAGAGTTAGGTTGCTGGAATGCGACACAGGGTTTTGCGGATATTGGCCTGATT
>CAYVVZ010000034.1:0-50146 GCA_964455365.1 uncultured Anaerolineaceae bacterium
GGTTGGATGTAGCACGCCAAATCCGAAGTTGCCAAAATATTGAAATGCACCCGATTTGTCGCATACTTCGCATAGTGAAATGGGTATGAAGTGATTCGTTCTCGCAAAAATCAGGACACACCGTTGTAATCTTTCCTCGGTACTCTCCCTCTATATATGGAAAGAAACCCGATCTACACAAGGCAAGCGACCATGAGCAAGCAGCAAAAAATCCTCGTTGTGGATGACGAGCGAACCATCCGCGAAGTGGTGCGGCGCTACCTGGAACTCGAAGGTTTCCAGGTCATTGAGGCCGAGACAGGTACCGATGCATTGCAGCAAGTACAGGAAATTTCCCCGGATTTGATTGTGCTGGATATTATGCTGCCTGGATTGGATGGGCTGGCGGTCACGCGCAAGCTGCGTAACCCGGCGGAGTATGCACCCCTGAGCCTCAATGGTGAAATCCCCATCATTTTCCTGACGGCACGCACCGAAGAAATTGACCGCATCACGGGCTTTGAAGTGGGTGGGGATGATTACATGGTGAAGCCTTTCAGCCCGCGTGAGTTGGTGGCACGGGTAAAAGCCGTCCTGCGGCGCAGCAGCACCGGGGCGCAAAATGCCGAGATACCGATTCACTTCGAGCATTTGCAGCTAGACCCGCGCAGCCGTTCGGTATCTGTGAATGGTGATGAGGTCTCGCTAACGGCGAAAGAATTTGATCTGCTCTGGTTTCTGGCGCGGCATCCCCGGCAGGTATTCAGCCGTTCGCAACTGTTGGATAACGTCTGGGGCTATGAATTTTACGGGGACGAAAGCACCGTAACCGTACATGTGCGCCGCCTGCGGGAGAAGATCGAACCTGATCCCGCCAGGCCAACCTACATCCAAACCGTATGGGGCATTGGTTACAAATTTGATGCGCCGGAATTACAATGAACGCACCGTGAACCTTAACATGCTGCTCTTTTTTCCCATGTATACTTGCCCCGAAAATCAACCAGGGGGATAAGTGCAGTCATGACACGCATTGTATGGGGCATCGCAGCCGCAGTCGGGGGAATGGGTCTGGGGTACTGGTGGAAAGAACGCAACAAGCGCGATCCACTGCCAGAAGTTGCCTCACTGATTCTGACAGCAGATGAAGCATCCCGCGCAGTCCGCTTACCAGATGGCAGCTTACAAATTTGCTGGAAGAAAGCATCTGCCAGTGCAGAGGTTTTCCTGGGCGCATCCTTCGCAGAACTGACTCTATCTGAGCCTGTTGTCGTTGCCGAAGGGCAGTGTTTCAGCATTGCAGATTTGCAGCCGGAAACGCGCTATTATTATGAAATCCGCTTTGCTGATGGCGAAACGGTGCGCGGTGCAGAACGTATCATTCTGCTGGAAAATCTGCCGAACTTCCGTGACCTGGGCGGCTACGAAACGGCAGATGGGCGCACAGTGCGTTGGGATCGTGTCTATCGTGCGGCGGGGCTGGATCGCCTGACGGAAGCGGAGCAGATGCGCCTGATGCAGATGAATGTAACGCTTGTCTGCGATTTGCGCACGCCGGAAGAAGTTGAATCCGACCCGGACAAACTGCCAGATACGATTGAGTATCTGCACCTGCCCTCGAAGACCAGTGATAATCGCTGGAAAGTGCTGGCAACGCTGCTGCTCAATCCACGCCGAATACAGAAGATGCTGCCAGATTTGTATACGCGCATCTTGCTTGACCAGAATTCGCATATCTTCGCGGAAATTTTCCGGCGAATTGCAACGCCGGAGAATCTGCCGTTGGTGATCCACTGCACAGCAGGCAAAGATCGCACCGGGATCGCCAGTGCTTTGCTGCTTCTGTGGCTTGGTGTGCCGGAAGAAACCGTGATCGCAGACTATACCATCAGCAATCATTGGTTCGAGTATTTCAATGAAGCCACACGCAAGCTGATGAAGCAGTTGCAGGTAATGGGCGTGCAAGAAGAGGATATGGCCTATGTGCTGCTGGCGGAAGCCAATACCATGCGCTTCACGCTGGATTATCTGAAGCAGCGTTACGGCACAGTGGGGAATTATCTACGCAGCGCCGCCGGGTTGGATCAAGCGGTGCTGGATGCGGTGCGCGAGAATTTGTTGGAATGAATAGCAGGGGCGCAGCTACAGCAGATTTGTCTCGGTATCAATTACTTAACTGACCTTACGCACAGGCTCCTGAAAATGGGTAGGATACGCAGAGCAGTGAGCGTCTCAGCATTTCAGCTTGTCAGCCATGAAGTGCGTTTTTTGAGTACCTCACGACTGCAAAAACGGTTTTGCTGATGGCTGACCGCTGACCGCTTACGTTCGTCGAAGCGGAAAAGGCGGACAGCAAGGGCTACTGCGTAACATCAGTTACTTAAGAGGCAGCATTGCGCCCGTACATACATTTCCTAGTTGTTTTAGAAATGCATTTCCCATGCAACAAAACTCTCTCCCCCAAAATTTACGCCATCCACTGCCGATTCTCCTCGGTGGATTGCTGCTGCTGCTGGTGATTTTCTTCATTGTCAGTACGGTAGTTGTTGCGCTGCCGATGAGCGTCACGCAGCAGATTGTCTTGCTGATGGCAGGGACGGGGGCATTTTTCACCGTATCATCCTACGGCCTGTATCGCTCCGGTGTGCTGCGTTACCTGGGGAGTTTGCGCTGGCTGCTGCTGCTGATTGTGGTCTTCACGGTGCTGGTTGTGCTGTTTCAATTGTGGGTACTCAGCAGCCTGATGATTTTCAGCACACATTATCTGCCAATTGTGACGACGATGATGTTCTTCGCTGGCCTCACCGGAATCAGCTTCGGCTATTTTGTCTCGCGTGCCATGACAGAACGCCTCTTCAAACTGAGTGAGGCAGCGGGGCGGCTGGCGCAGGGTGATCTGAGTACGCGGCTGGAAGTCATCGGCAATGATGAAATTGCTCTGCTCACACGCAGTTTCAACGCGATGGCGCATGATTTGCAGCAGGTCGATGAGCAGAAGCGCATGCTGGAACAAACACGGCGTGATCTGGTGGCCTGGGTTTCGCATGATTTGCGCACGCCTCTGACTTCTATGCGCGTGATGCTGGAAGCGCTTTCCGATGGGGTGGTGCAGGATGAGGAAACACAGCAGCGCTACATGCAAACCAGTCTCGCAGAGATTGAACATCTCAGCCGCTTGATTGACGACCTGTTTCAGTTGGCACAGTTGGACGTAGGGCATACGCAGTTAGATTTCCAACTGATGTCAATTGGTGACCTCATCAGCGATACCCTCGGCGGCATGATGGCAAAGGCACAGCGCAAAGACATCCGCTTGCATGGTGAAGTTGAAGACGGGATTCATCTGGTGAAAATGGCTCCTGATAAGATTCAGCGCGTGCTGAAAAATCTGGCGGATAATGCCATCAAATACACGCCAGCCGGGGAGTCTGTGACTATCCGCGCTTGCCGCCGCGATCTGCAAACAATTCAGATTGATGTGCATAATACAGGGGTACACATCCCGCAGAATGTGCTGCCGAATTTGTTCGAGAGTTTCTATCGCGGGGAAAGCAGCCGCGCCACCACAGACGATGAGCGCGGCGCGGGATTGGGCTTGGCAATTGCGCGGGGTTTCGTACAGGCACATGGCGGCGAAATCTGGGCAGAAAGTGATCCCGCCAGTGGAACCACCTTCAGCTTCACCTTGCCGGAAAACCACTAGCCGCAGTTCAAACTTGCCGGGGTGAGATTGATCGTGCGCAGCGTATCTGACCCCGCTGGATCATATTGCAAGATACCGCCTGCCACCTCATCGACCCCTACAGCGGGCATTGCCCAACCATAGACTGTACTGCCACTCTTGCCACCGAATGACAATGTTGCCGGGAACAACCCATTCGCGTTATCCGTAAATGTGATCGTTGGCCCTGATTCGGCATCGCTTGGCAAATTCCAGTTGATGCGAATCGAGAACGCATCAATGCATACCCAGTCGGCGGATGAGCCGCTGCTGCTGTCTGCGCTACTCGGTGGCGGGTTCGGATCAGCCAGCCGGAAGATTTGCTCGGTGCGGGTCGTCACACAGGCATATTCACCATTGGCATAGGCGCGGACTTCCCATTGCAATTCGCTGCCTGTCGGAATTTCTCCGACGTTCAGCGTGGTGGATGTGCCTTCAGCGAGATAGGCTCCGGCTTCGTTGCCATTGTAATCATAGAAGACCACATAATATTCTGTTGCGCCGGGGGCTTCTGTCCATTCAAATGTCGTGGGACGCGGGGTGATTCCTTCAAATGGCCCCACAAGATCAAAGCTGCTGCAATCTACGCCGGGAATCTCAGAAATCGTTGCGCCGCTGTTGCGATTGTCGGTGACGCTGGTTGTCGGCACAGGATCACCGGGGCAAACCTGGTCAATCTCGTAATTCAAAATCCCGGTAGGCACACCCTGATATGTGCAAACGTCTCTACCGTATGTATCAAAGTTCAGTGTTTCTGGCGGGGAAAAATCACAGGTCACTTCCCGACCATCGTCACTGAGGCAGGCTGTACTGCGCTGACCAGCGCGAATGACTGTGCCGGTGGGTTGGTGGTTCTCATCCAGGATGCTCACCTGCCCATCCACTACAGTTATTTCCATCGTGCTTGGGTCGGGATTGCGCACGACAATCGTAGAACCCACGCGGATATTTGCCCCGTTCACGGTGAGATCAACTTCCATCTCACGCGGCCCCTGGATCAAAAGAGCATCGGTTGGTGCATCAGCACAGCCAGCGCTCCCGATCCCAGTTTGCAGGTAGAAGGCTTGCATGGGCGCACGCTGCTCCGGCTCCCAGATTGGCAGGTCATCAACAGCTGGATTCTCTTCGATCAAGCGGCGCGGAATCCAGCCGATACGATTCTGCCAGACAACACGCAGCCATGCGCCATCTTCGCTCAGTCCATCCGCGATCAATTCGCTAGCGCGTGCCGATGCTCCCAGTACATTGAAGGTCTCACCGGGGCCGCTGTGGATATTCGCCCCTGCGGTCAGGATCACCATAATACCATCCGTAGGCAGCACAGCATCTTCTGGCGCTACGGCATTTTCCAACGTGGAATCGCCCATCAGCACGAAGGTTACGTTTTGCCCTGGGATTGTATTTGGGATGTTGGCCTGCACTTGCAGCAGGGCAATCCCCCAGGTGAGATTGGTCGCGTTGTAGGCGGTGGTCTGGATACTTTGCAGCGTTTCCAATTCGGCGCGGTCAGCGGGTTGGCTGAAGTACGCATCATCCACTGCGCTGACAAACTGCGCGTTGACCAGGTTATAGCCATAGCAGGCAGAATTACGATCCATCGAATCGCAATTTTCGCCCACGCGGGCAAAGGCTTCTTCCACAAAGGCGGCACACGAATCTTGCGCCAGAGTCATAGATACGGAGATCGTCAGTAGAAATACAAGGATCATCCAGGAAGTGTGTCGTTGCAGCATTCGTTGTTCCCCAAAGTTGAGAGACAGGCTATATTCTTTTTATACGCTGAATTGCCGCCCCTGACAAATGTGAGAATGCCCGCAGTCGGGTGTTCATGCCGCTGTTGTACATTTTTCGGATAGACGATTAATCATCGTCATCATCATCGTCGTCGTCGTCGTCGTCATCATTACTGCTATTGTTGCTTGTGTTGTTACTGTTATTGTTGCTGCTACTGCTGTTGTCATCATTATTGTTGTTGTCGCTGCCCCCACTGGAATTATTCGAGCCTCCATCTGTAACGGCTGGTTCTATGGGCAGGAACAAAGCCTGTCCCTCCACAATGAAGCGCACATCTTGCAGGCAGTTCACCTGGCGAATCTCTTCAATCGTCGTTCCGGCGGCGACTGCCAGCCCGGACAGCGTATCTCCACTTCGTACCCGATAGGATACCCAACTTTCCGGCGCAGCAGGCACACAAGCCCCTACTGCTTCTGTGGCAGCAGTGGGTGACTCCGTTGGTATGAGAGTCGAGGTTGCTGTTTGTGTTGGGCTGGCGGTCATGGTAAAGGTTGCGCTAGGGCTGGCTGTGCTGGTTGCTGCCGATGTGCTGGTTTGCTCCGGCGTACTCGTGGGACGCTCAAATTCGACGGTCACAGGCGGCACAAGTTCAGCCGTGACTTCGATGATTTCTTCTGTGACTTCCGGCGGTGTTGTTGTGCTGAACACACGGCTGCCGATGAACAGCAGAACCGGAGCAGCAATCACCAGTACAAATACCAGTAACCAGGGCGAGAAAGGCTGTGAAGGTGGAACATCACCCCAATCGTCCAGCACGCGATCAATGTCTGTGCGTATTCTGCTACGTACTGTTTCCACCGCTGCGGCAGGTGCATGAGCGCGGCGGGGAAGCTGCCCCAATGCAAGGTACAGCCGCAGTTGATCCGCATATTCAGGATATGCCTGCGCACAGTCTTCGATGCTTTGACCTGCTGCCAGCCGATCAATACTATCATTCAGGACATTCAGGAAGCGTTCTTCAGCCATTGATACCCCCCTCGCTTCCTTGCTGGATCAATTTGCGCATCTTCGCCAATGCACGCACTTGCAAGGTTTTGATGGTGTTGATGTTCTTTCCCATGATGTCTGCTGTCTCTTGCAGGCTCAACTGCTGATCGAAGCGCAGTAACAGCACTTCTTGTTGATCCGGCGAAAGTTGGCGAATAGTACCGCGAATAGTTTCCGCATCCAGTGATTGCAGCACCTGCAATTCCGGGTTGATGTCATCCGGCGCAGCAAACCATTGATCCAGCGTTTCAATCGGCAGCGGTTCATCCCGCTTATAGTGATCGTAGACTTGATTCCGAGCAACCTGGAACAGCCATGCGCGGAGATGGTTTCGCGGGCCTTTGCCTTCCTGCAAAGCTTTCACGAGGGTGACGAAGACTGTGCTGGTGATGTCTTCTGCGGTGTGCGTATCCCCTACACGAAGCCGCACAAATTGAAAGATTGGTTCCATATACTGCTCGTAAATCTGCCCGACTGCTTCTCGATTTCTGTTCCGCGCTCGCTGTAAAAGATCTTCATCCTGTGTCACATCCGGTAAAACAAGAACGATCATGAATGGTCATCCTGCCCTGTACACATCAACAATAGAACGAGCTGACGAGCGCAAGATATACCAGCACTCGCCAGCCGGATAAGCAAATGTTACTGATTACTAATCATCATCGTCGTCATTATCATCATCGTCGTCATTATCATCATCGTCATCATCATCGTCGTCATTATCATCATCGTCGTCATTATCATCATTATCGCCTCGGCGATCATCGCGGCGGTCATCATCATCGCGGCGGTCGTCGCGGTCATCATCATCATCGTCGCGGCGGTCATCATCATCGCGGCGGTCATCATCATCACGGCGATCTTCGTCGTCATCCGCGTCGAAGCCAAAACCCAGCACAATGCCCGTCAACGTGCTGATTTCTACTTCGCGCCGTTCTTCGAAAATCACAACCCAGGTGAGGGTTTCTTCATCGTCTTCCAGTTCCAGGCCAATGATGACCAGGTTGGGGTAGATGCGCTGGGCTTCCTCAATCACGCTATCGATGTCAACCACGATGCTTGTCAGGTCATAGCGATAGTCGTCGCTATTATCGTCGCTGTCATCATCATTGCTGTCGTCGTTGTCATCACTACTATCGTCATCATCATTGTTGTCGTCGTCGTCGTCATCCTGACCTGGAGTAGATTCTGGCGTGACCTGCGGTGTGACTTCTGGCGTGACTTCTACGCGGTCATCATCATCACCATCATCGTCGTCTTCCACAATATCATCGACCACTGTACCGGTTGTGATTTCAATGTAGATTTCCTCAAAACGGTCATCATCGTCTTCTTCCGTGACAACCACTTGATAGAGGCGAATTTGCCAGTACAGGACATCATTCACATCGTCTTCTATCTCAATCTCGAAGATGATGTACTCTTCGCCGTATAATTCCTGTGCGATGGTTAGCGCCTCACGCAGCGATACACCGCTTTCAGCATCATCCTGCGCCAGTGTGGGAAAGCTCAACAGAACAAAAACCAGTGCGATCAACCATGTTGCATGTTTCATTTGCTGTCCTTTCAGCATATACAGATAGTCTTTGTGAGATCGTTCGTGTGATCTTCACCGCTGAAGACTGAAAAAGACGCAAAAAGTTTCTAGTACTGGAGTACTAATCTGGCGGATTTGTAGGAGAGCATGGTGCTGCGGGGTACGAAAAAGGCGGATCATGTGACCCGCCCTGCAACGATTGCTTTTTCGGTTGGAGGCAGGCTTACAATTTGACTTCGCCTTCGATGATCTTTTGCAGTGTTGCAAAATCCCGATCCCACTCGGCGTTCATATCCGCGTGCAGGGCTTTAATATCCGCCTGGAGTCGTTCCAGATTCTCCTGCGTCTCACGGACACCTGCTGCAATCCCAGCGGCGGTATTATCCACATAGACCGTACCGCGATTGAAGTACGAGCGTAGAATGGGCGTGTCGCTGGTGATGAGGGGTTGCTCCAGAGAAATCGCTTCGTAGCCACCCATCAATACGGTGTTATCGCGGGTGGTCAAATCCATGATGGCATCAGCACCGCGCATCAAGCCCACAAACTCGTCATGGTCAATATAGCCTGTGAAGGTGACGTTATCTGGCTTGTTCTGCAAGTGATGCGGGGCACGGTTATAATTGCCTGTGATGTAAACATGGCAATCCGGCAATTCTCGCGCCGCGTTCAGCACCTCTTCCACTGGTTCATCCGGGGAAAATGTGCAGACGAAGACCACATTGAATTTCTCGCTAAAAGAAAAAGCGGCTCCCACCGGGTAATCGTCCGGGGTGTATCCCAGGCGCAACGCAGGCGCATCCCAGCCTGTCACAATTTTTTCAATATCAACATTCGGAACCAGAGTCGCCAACGCATTGCGAGAGAGCGCACGGTGTAGCCATTGTGTTGTGCGCCCAACCCGAGTCAGAAAACTACCAGAGTGTGTATCGAGAATGTACTGCTTGCCGAATAATTTGGCATAGAGATAGACCACAGGGGCGGAGAAAATCGGCGGAATCTGCAAGAGAACCACATCAGGTTTCTCTCGCACCAGGATAGGCCATGTGAGGAAGGTCTGAACGATGTAGCGCAGCGCCGCCGTATACCATTTTCGCGCACCCCATTGGATGAAATAGACATCTGCACCCAGATGTTTACCCACCAGCGCGGTACGTTCATCATGCTTCAGCCAGGAGATGAAGACAATCTTCTTACTCAGGGTTGGGCTGCCGGGTAACAGCTTCACAGAAGGGTTGATTTGTGTGGTAGTCAAAAAACGCTCCTTGAGTTATTCTGCTGCTTCATGCCGATTCTCTCTGCCGAAACGAAGCATTCATCCTGAATCATTTTGGCCTGAAAGTCAGCTATTTTGTGCGTGCCTTGGTCTGATGAAATTAGGCCAGTGGCTTCAAAAAACCGGGCATCGTTGTGCTACATAGTAGTTTTCCCAGCAAGGCAGGTCAGTTTGATTTTCTGTAGGGAAAGACCAACCTGCCTTATAGCGTGGGGAATAACGAAACAGCATTCACCAGCGCGGTAGATTACCCGTGCGGCTGCGGCTGTGGCGTTAACTTTTTACGGCCTACGGCGGCGATCTTCTTGGTGAAGATGCGGTTGAATTTGCCGTAGAGCTTGAACATGATGATGAAGTACAGCGTGTGTACGTAAGAAATCGCTGCCGCAACATAGTTGAAAGGGTTGTTGCGGAAGACGTAGAGATTCAGTCCGAAGACTTTCACATCGCCGAAGCCGCTCAGTGCCAGGATTTGGCGCAGGGTGTATTCGGTGAAGGTATTGAAGTGGTCGAAGTTCTGCGCCAGGGCTTCCGAACCCGTGATAGGGTTCGCGCCGTTCAGCCCGTGAACGATCAGAAGACCTTCTTCACGCAGGTGTTCCCAGGCCATCTTCAGGAACATCAGGATTTCGTCTTTGGTCAGGTGGTTCAATTCCTGCTCGCAGAAGATGATGTCGAATACTTCATCGGTATTCGCCAGGTAATCCAGCGCAGGTTCTGCCAGCGCATTGAACCCCTTGGACTGGGCATATTCCACCTTGTATTCGAAGCTATCCAGGCCGAGTACGTTGGTGAAGCCTTCTTCCTTGAGGACGTTCAGCATGTAGCCGGGGCCGCAGCTAATCACCAGGATTTTTGCAGCTTTGTCCTTGGGGATGTAGGGCATGTAGTTATCGCGGTAGAACAGGCCGAAGCGATCATAGCCGCTTTCGATATCTTCGGGGCCTTCCCAGAACGAATCAAATGGTTCGATCTTGGCGGAAAGCTCAATATGAATGCGACCATCTTCGGTCTTCTGTGCCAGCGGGATGCCGTTGTTGGTTTCTTTCGGCTTATCCATAGTGGGTACTGCCATCGTTTGATCTCCTCTTGCTCAATACGGATGTTGTTTATCGTTCTCGTTTCAGGTATTTTTCGGACAACGCAGGCGTTGTCCCTACTAGAAACATGCTTTTTGTAGGGACGAGGCCTGCCTCGTCTGCCAGAATAAGTGCCCAGTTTAATGTTCACGTGTCCATGACGCGCCCGGTGTCCGTTGCGGGTTTGACATGATCGAACCCCTACGTCTAAACATGGCTTTTGTAGGGACGCAATTCTTCGCATCCATTGTAGCTATATCAATCCCTGTTCCTGATACCATTTTGCCGTGTTTTTGATGCCTTCGCGGAACGGAACCTTCGGATCATAGCCAATGGTCTCGCGGGCATGGGAAGTATCAAAGGCGAATTCTTTCTTGAAGAAATCCATGCGACGGCGGTGCAGCGGTGGCTGAATACCCAGCGGCTGCAAGGTGCTTTCCAGGATGATCGCCGCAGTATCGAACACCCACAGCGGCACACGGATCGGCAGCAGCGACTTGCCCAGTGCATCCGAGATTCCATCGAGCATATCATCGGTGGTGGGCTTATCTGCACCTGCCAGCACGAACAGATTGTTCTCAGCATCTTCGGATGTGGCAGCTTTGATATATCCATCCACCAGATCATCAATATATGTCAGGTGGTGGATATTTTTGCCGGGGCCAATGCGGAAAAAACGGCCTTTGTTCACTTGCTTGAAAAGTTTCAGCAAGCGCATATCGCCGGGGCCATAGGTTTCTGCGGAGCGAATGACAGTCACCGGGATTTTGCCTGTAGTACCATAGGAACGCACGATGCCTTCCGCTTCGTACTTGCTCTTGGTGTACACATTCAGCGGGTTGGTCGGGGATTCCTCATTGAGTACGTTCCCCGGTTTGGCTTCACCGAAAACGCCGATGGTGCTGGCATGGACGAAGCGCTTCACGCCGGTTTCTACTGCTGCATCCAGCATGTTGCGTGTGCCGCCGACGTTGATATTCCAGAAATAATCATCATCCACATTGGCTTCATGCTGTGCGGCTGCCAGATGAAAAACAATATCGGTGCCGCGCATGGGTTCGAGCAATGTCGATTTATCCGTGACATCACCTTTTACGACGGTGATTCCTTCGGATGCAAGCTGCTGTGCTTTGGGCTTATCCGGGTTGCGCACCAGCGCCACCACTTCATGCCCCCGTCGAAGTAATTCTCGTGCGAGTTCGCCTGCAATGAAGCCTGTTGTTCCCGTTACAAATACCTTCATCCGTTTGCCTTTTCGCTACGTGGTGTGTCCAATTACAGTTCAACTACGATCACTTTGTAAAACGTAAAATGACTCGTTCTCACGTTTTTGGTGGAATTCACCTCACCCCTACTCGCTTTGCTCGTTTTCCCCTCTCCAAATTGGAGAGGGGAGGGAAGACCGGAGGTCTGGAAGGTGAGGTAAGGTCATAAAAGATAACTCAGTAAATTTCCGCCAATTCCGGTAGAACCATAACTTGCAAGTAACCTGCCTGTGTACGGCGTGATTGTTGATCCGGTGCGTTCGGATTTTATGGCTATCGTTGCGCAACCTGTTACGCCCGTCGGGAAGGACTTAAAGGGTGTTGAAGAAGTGACTTTTGTGCCATTTTCGCCACAGGCTAAAGCCGTGTGGCTGGCAAGAGCAGCGGGAAGCGCACTCAAGGCGCTCTGACCTGCTGCTGCCTCTTTTGAGACCCCATATCCCTAAAAAGTCCCTTTAGCCCCCTTTGGTGGGCTTGGTATTTTATAGCCGGATGCTTCAGCATCTGGCGAAGCAAACAGCTAAACAATACCTATGAACAGGACTTTTTAAACACCCTCTTAGCACGGCCCCTACATAGGAATTTTTTCCTGTGCAAAAGTGCGGTTCTAATCGCCTGCCGGGGCGAGTTCGCTTTCTTCTGCATCCATCATATTGGGCTTTACATTCAACTGCTGCAATGTTGTACCCATTTCGAAGCGTGCCTTCACCTGTGCCAGCTCTTGTTCCTTACGGGCGATGTCCCAACCCAATTCACCAGCCATCATATTCGCAACGGCATCCAGCACGACATCACCGGGATTTTCACCTGTTGCAAGTCCGGTGCGGCGGAAGACGACATCTGCCAGCGTTTGCGCCCATTCTTCACGGATCGCGTGCAGCACCTGCGCACGAATGGTGGTTGTGCTGCCGAAGGGTTGCAGCAAGCTCGCATCTTCATGGGCGTAGCCGAGGACGCGCTCATAATGTGTGCCGTAGTTGCGCACGACATCGTCCATCACATGAGCTTCCAACTGCGGAACCTGGCGCTTGGCTTCTTCCAGGAAGTTGGAGAAGTGCGCGATGTTGCCACCATAAACCGGAACCCATTCTGTTTCGGATTTGGGGAAGCTTTGGTATCCCAATTTATTGAAGGCTTTATCCACTGCTTTTTCTGCCATACCACGCCCGATGGTGTAACGCACACCGACCAGCGTCATCAGGCCGTCGATGTTGTCCTGTTCTTTATGGTCAACCAGGATGGAGCGCTTGCCGTAGCTCAGGTTCACTTGTCCCGGTTTGTTGTCTCCGAAGAGCGTTAAGCCAGCATTCCACATGATGACATCATCCATCGTGACATCTTGCAGGCCAGGGTAGGCGCGTTTGACTTCATCCAGGAAGCCAGATACATCATCATATGTGAGCTTGAATTCTTCCGGGTGTCCTTTGTGAACGAGATGCCAGACACCGAGCATGGTGTAATTGCGCCAGGGAACGATGAACAAATGGCGGTTACCACGGCTTAGTACTGCATCCGGGTCGGCGGTGTCGCCCTGGACAGCGAGCGTCTTGGGGACATGTTTGCCGCGCACGATGAAGTACGAATCGCGGGAGAAGATCGGAGTGGAAGGCAGCCCTTTGCCAAAATGCTTGGCAATCAAACGATCTGCCCAGGGGCCTGCGGCATTCAAAACCACTTTGCCGCGTACATCAAATTCTTCATCCGTCCACACGTCACGGGCTTTCACGCCGGTGATGCGATTACCATCGCGCAGCAAATCGGTTGCTTCGACATAATTCACGATGTGTGCGCCCCGGCTGGCTGCGCCCTGTGCATAGGCCAGGGTCAGGCGCGGCGGGTTATAGATTTGCCCATCGTAGAAGACGGCTGTCCCGGTGAGTCCCTCTTGCTTCAGGTGCGGGAACATCTCCAGGGATTTTTGCTTGTTCATCAAATAACCAACCGGGATTTGCTGGTTGGGGTCTTTGATGCCGCGATTGCGGTCAGCCGTGAGCGCAGCGAAGATGTAGAGGGCTGCACGCATGGCTTCTGCGCCTTTGATACCGTGTCCGTAGGTTGGCAGCGCAATCGGCAGCGGATCGGTCAGGTGCGGTGCGGTGCGCAGCATCGCGGAACGTTCACGAACGGATTCGCGGATACGGTAGATGTCGGCATGCTGCAAATAACGGATGCCACCGTGAATCATCTTGTAGTGATTCGCGGAGGTCGCATGACCGATGTCCCCTTTCTCGAGCAATGCTACCTTCAATCCGCGCAGCGCAGCATCCCATGCTGCACAAACACCGAAGATACCACCGCCAACGATTACCAGATCATATTCCTGTTCTGTGAGTACGGCGAGACTTCTTTCCACGATACACCTCGTTCGTTCATTCACCGAATGATTGAGTCGCAAATCTGTGTCCAGCTACTGCTATTGTACGCAAGAACGCAGCAGGTTCGCCGGGCGTATTACCAAATTGTGTCATCGGTGGGAAAGGCGGGCGTATACACAAAGCAGAATCGCCTGCAAAGAAGAGTCTCTTTTGAGGAGAAGCACGCCACAGTAATTCGTTTTTCCCACGCTGTTCCTGGTAACAGGAATTTTTCCTGCTTCCATCCTACACGATAGGCTGCCTACCTTACAGTAAACTAAAGGTATATAACGGTGCAAATCACAAAAACTCTCAGAATCACGCAAATGCATAACATTTCATTACAAGCACGCAGATTGTGCTGTAATGTTCTGCAAGGTAGGCGAAAGGCACTCGCAGCGCTGGACGTACCCACAAGGGTAACTGGCGCGAACACGGGCAGCAAGCAGGGTAGATGCAGGTAGCATAGCCTAATGTTGCCGCGCAGCATCACATAACGTCAGTTTTAGATAAGCATGTGATCGCATGTAGATGGTATTTCGGTGGCTATCGGGAGGGTCTGTGACCCGCCCGCAGTAAACCCATAAACAAAACTCGCGTTACAAAGGAAGCAAATCATCGGGCAATAGGCCAGTCGCTTGCACAGCAGCGTGAGTCGTGGAAAAAAGACGATTTTCGCCGATGCGTTGTAAGAAGCCTGCTCGTTGTAGCTGATCGTAGACTGTTTGCTTCAGTTCGGAGAGATACACCGTAATCCCGATTTCCTGGAATGAATCGATTGTTTCGCCAAGAACTTGTAAGGCGCTGGCATCAATGGTGTTAATTGCTTTACACACCAGGATCAAATGTGAGACTTCTTCGCGCTCTGCCAACAAATTTCGTAAGTAGCGCTCAATATACTGCACGTTGGCAAAGTACAGGCTTTCATCCGGGCGGATGATGAGTAGCTGCGGCAATGGTTGGGTATCATGGTGGGATACTTCACGATACTCTTCTGTGTCCCATACACGCCCAATCTCAATTATGTTGGGGCGGATCGTCTGCCAGAGATGCAGCACCGCAGCGGTAATCACACCACTAATGATGCCGACTTCAATACTGGTCGTGAAAACAGCAATCACAGTGACCACGAAGGGTAGCGTTTCTAGCTTGCCATAGCGCCATAATTCACGTACTGTCGAAATATCCAGCAGGCCTACGACGGAGACAATAATCACACCTGCCAGCGCAGCTTTCGGCAAGAAGAAAAAAACAGGTGTGAGGAACAGCACGACAAAGACCATCATCAGCGCCGCAACAACCGAGGATAAACCTGTATTCGCCCCGGCCTGACTGTTGACCGCCGAACGGCTGATGGATGTCGTCACCGCCAAACCGCCCGTAATTGCAGAGATGAGATTGGCAGCCCCCATTGCCAACAGCTCACGGTTGGCATTGATGCGCAAGCGGCGGCGACCTGCCAGGGATTTGGCTGTAGACATTCCTTCCATCAAACCGACGAAGGCAATCGCCACAGCCCCAGGGAAGACCGCCGGAATCAAAGTTGGGTCGAAGAACGAAAAATCAAGCCCTGGCAAACCCGATGGAATGGTTCCAACAACCTCAACCCCTCTTTCTGCGAGCGAGAAAAAATAAACCAGCGCAGTCGAAAACATGACCACGAATAAAGGGCCACTCCGAGAGATGGAAAAAGGGATCACCCAATGGAATTGCCAGCGGTTCAACAACGGTGCAGTTCCATACTTGAAAGCAAGCAATGCTGCCACACAGAGCAAGCCAATACCGAATGTAACCCAATGTGTTTGTGATGCACCGAGAATTGTACTTTGAATCAAGACAAGGGGGTTGCTGCTACGCGGTACGGAAATGCCCAACAATGCTGGAATCTGGCTGAAGAGGATGATGATTGCAGCAGCATTCACATAGCCTGTCACCACCGGACGACTCAGCAGATCAACGACGAAACCCAGCCGCAGCATCCCCGATAGCAGATAAAATGCTCCCAGAGTCAGCGCCAACATTGCGGAAAGCACCAACCAGCTTTCCGGTGTGGTGGCCTTATCCCCAATGCTGTTCAAAATCATGATGGCTGTGATGGCTGTTGGCCCCAGCGTCAGCACGCCGGAAGAACCGAGTAAGCCATAAATCAGCACCGGGAAGATACTGGCATACAAGCCTGTAATAGGGGGAAGCCCTGCCAGGAGCGCATACGCGATGCTCTGCGGAATCAGCATCAATGCGATGGTCACACCACCGATCACATCCCCCGGCAAGTAGCGCTTGCGATAACTCGATAAAAATCCAGGACGTGGCAATGAGGTTATCGGCTTTTCAGACACCAGATGCCCTTCTCGTATTTCACAGCTTGTACTGAGCACATTCTACATGCATGTGTGCTGCCCAAACAATGAACTACAGAAAAACAGGCTCACCCTATTTGGGAGTTAACTGCGCCAGCGCTTCAGAGACTTGCTGCGCCCGACGATCAAACCCGGTAGAGAGATTGGGAGTCGCTTCTGGCAATTTTCCGGCGCGGGCATCATCATAAATCTGGCGCAGAGTCGCGGCGATTGCGTCCGGCTCATGGCGGCAGACGTAATGCGTACCGTGTTCTTGCAAGAGGTGCAGCGCAACATCTTCTTTGGGGTCATGGTCTGTGATGTAGAAGATGGGCTTATTCGTGCGCAGGTATTCGTAAATCTTGCCGGATAGCTGCTCCGGTACAGGCCAGTTGGTCAGCAGCAGTACATCCGAATCATGCTGCATCTCCACAATCGAACGCTGCTCCGAATAGGGCAGCAGCGTTACAGCATCAGTAACTCCCTGTTCTGCTGCCATCCCTGGAACATCCATGCGATGCTTTCCCACAATCTTCAGGTGAATGTGATCCACCTGCGCCAATCCCTGGAAAATCGTTTCGGGACCGCGATTGCGGTAGAATGAACCGGGATAGAGAATCTTCAGTGTGTCCCCTTCTTGCAAGGTGCGCGGCGGCTGTGTCCAATCGGTATTCAGATGGAAGTATGAAGCCCCACCCGGCACAACAAAGATACGCTCAGGGTGGTTGTACAACGGCAAAAATGCTGACATCGCTTTTTCAGTCGTGATTGTCAGTCCATCTGCGGGACGAATGACTTCGCGTTCCAGCACTTGCTCAACAGCTTTTTTCAGGGGGCCTTGCCCCAGGGTTCTCGCGGTAGACCAGGGATCGCCATAATCCGCCAGCCACAGCGGAACATGCCCGTTCCGGCGCAAAGCGCTGCCGATGAAGTGCGCGTAAATCGGCAGGCAGGATGTCAGCACGGCATCGTAGGGCTGCTGCTTGATCCGCTCCACTGCACGACGGTAGGTTTTACGTCCCCATTCAATGATCTTCATCCGGCTTGGGTTGCAGTAGGGAAGGGGAATATGTTCAACTTCGATGTTGGGATGGTCAATCACTTCAAGCTGCGAGTGATCCATCGGAACATCACAGCCTGGATATTCCGCAGTCAATACCGTGATGGTATGTCCTTGTTCCGCCAGGTAACGCAGGATGTTCGTCCAGCGCAAAATCTGAGCGCTGCCAAGCGGCGCAAAATCTACAATGATGAACAGCAATCGCCGGATGTTGTCGGCAACCTGTGGCTTTGAAGGTGTCGCTTCAGGACTCATGGTACAGCGCTCTCTGACTCAGGTATTTTGCTATTCCACTGCTGCCGGAATCAGTTCCAGCAGTTGTACCCCATAGTAAATGGTATGGTTTTCGATGGTGTATTCTGTATCCGCAATATCACCCAGATAGCTGCTGAGGTCAGCAGCACGGGCTTCGCCATCTGCGACTTCATACTCACGCAGCACCAGCCACACGCGATCCGTCCCGGCAAGGCAATCCCGCAGTTCTTCGCGTTGTACTTCGTCATCCTCGGCATAGGCTTCTTCGGTAATGACTTCTTCGTACAGCGCACAGCGCTCCAGTTCACCGGGATAATATAACTCAATGCCTTTATCAACAGGCTCCAACGATACCGGGTTGAAATCAGGGATCACAACCACAATTCGGTCATCAGCATCTTCTGCTTCGGCAATATCGGCAAAGATGACGCGCCACTCTTCATTGACGGGTTCCTGGTAGAATGCGACCAGACCAATCAACATAAACGCCGCCAGTGCGCCAACGCTGGCATACAGCGGAATCGTGCGACGGACTGCGACCAGCCCTGCCGCCAGCAAGATGAAGAAGGGCAGCGCACCGCCAATGACATAGCGATGGCGGTACATCGGCTGCATCACTTCATGCAAGATGTAGGGAATAATCATCGTGCCGACAATCCACAGCAGCAGCAGCACGATTGCGAATGTCTTCTGGGTGAATAGGTTGCCTACGTTGCGCAAGGAATCACCGATGCTGCTGACCCATTCGCTGCGCCGCATCACAATGAAGACCAGCGTCCCTACAACTAGAATCGCCGCTGCCACCACAATCGGAATCATGCGCAGGTAAATTTCGTTGTAGGCAATGAACTTCACGAAGGTGTGCAGGGGTGTATTATTGGGAACCGTTGCCAACCAGGCTGGCGGCGCAACCGCCTGTGCTGAGTCTGTGCCGATGATTCCCGGCAGCACAAAGCGCGAAAAGTGAGGCCAGATTCCGGCGATGATTGCGATTTGGCTCAGGAACCAGACCAGCCAACGATCCCGGAATTGCAGCGCGAAGAGTACAAAGAAGATACCTTGCCCTACATAGAAGTACAGGGCATAGGGGTGCGTGTGGTAAAGCAGGACGCTGAAGATTACATAGGGTAGGAAATACCAGCGGTTCTCTTGCAGTGCCAGCACGAAGAAGTAATACGACAGCACATTGAACAATGTGACCAGGGCGTAATAACGGTAATCCTGGGAATAGTAAATCATGAAGCCGGAGATAGCCGCCAAACCCGCCGCAATTGTCGCCACTCGTTGATCGAACAAGCGGCGTGCCAGCAGATACAGGAAGAAGATGGCTGTCGTCCCTGCAATGGCAGAGATTGCCCGCACAGCGACTTCACTATACCCGAAGAGTTGCCCCCAGGCATAGCCAATCAAGACCAGAACCGCGCCACGCCCCGCACCAATATCCCGCGTGGCGATTTCCCAACTCTGCGTGACATCGACCATGATGAGTTCATCGTACCAGAAACTCTCACCGCCTAAATCCCAGAAGCGCAGTACCGCTGCGACAACGACCAGCGCCAGTACAATCCATAATTGCTGGCGACCTATGCGGCTCGGAACCACATTTTCTTGCTCTTGCCCCATGCGTAAATTTCTCCCTACAACATCAGTGAATACAACTAGGATGAACCTGGCGGATTTTGTAGTTGCTTCATTTCAAGCGTACTACGGATGCGCCGTCTTGTTCTGGCATCAGCAGCGAATTTGGGGAGTCGTTTCTCCATCTGATACCCCACCCGATACGGCTGGTTGCTCAGACGGGTACCATAGATTGCTAATCCGTAGACCAGGGCGAAATAGTAAATCATCAGCATATCGCCCATTGTGATGAGCGCCTGGGTAGACATCAACACAGCCTGAAGGTGCATCCCAAACACCAGAGGGAACAGGCTTGCTACCGTGCCCTCTCGCTGTGAATGTACAATTGCTCGCAAGAAGTAAAGAATCAACCCGAAGCTAAATATGAGCAAGCCAATCATGCCAATCTCTAGCGTCAAATCAATCCAGTGATTGTGGGCGAAGGGAGCGCTCCACGTGACTAAATCCTGGATGGGAGAGTTGGGTGCAAAGGAGCCTTTTAATCCCCATCCGAAGGCTGTGCGTTCGTCAATCAACTGGAAGCTTGCATTCCACAGATCGATACGTCCGGTCAGGGTGGAGTCCTTGCCGACGGAATTCAGCACCATTTCAGAATTACCCATGAGGATGAAATACGACACCATAACAACAGGCAGAAGAGTCAACAATACGCCGACCATCCATTGATGACGCAGGCGAAAAACCTGAAGCATGGGAACCACGGCAAACATCATCATCATCGATAAA
Organism: uncultured Anaerolineaceae bacterium; assembly: GCA_964455365.1. Lineage (GTDB taxonomy): Bacteria > Chloroflexota > Anaerolineae > Aggregatilineales > Phototrophicaceae > JAUZRW01. Next base: position 20,011 of record CAYVVZ010000034.1, read on the forward strand.
ATGCCTGAACCACTGCCCGAACCATACACCAGCAGAGCCAGAATGCCGCCGAAGAAAAAGCGCCAACGCCCTAAGTTTTCCCTACCAAGCATAATGGTGCTTACTGCACCCAATGCCGCAAAACGCGCCAGGCTATTCTTCTGAATGAAAATCCCTTTCCAGAGGCCAACATGAGGACCTGCATGGTGAATACCTTCCTCTGGTATTGCAAGCACTGTTGCAAGCGAAAGCATTCCCATCACAATCGAAAACCAGATGAAAATTTGCAGCAAATCCTTCAGGTTGAAGCGCATCGCCAGATACACTGCAATGACAACATTGAGTAGGAACGCTTGCAATTCGTCAACCGTTCTCGCTGTATTGATACTCCAGAATATGGACATAGTTATAAAAATCACCAGAATCGTCAGAGGTGGATCACTGACTAAAGTCTGCAAGATTTGCGGGACATACTTCCACAAGGACAGCGCCGCTATACCAACAATCAGCAATTGAAAAGGCATAACCGGCAGACCCAACCAATGAGAATGGAGAAAGCCACCAGATACAAAAATCAGCAGGACAATGACGGCTGCCTTCTCGACAGTGAGTAATGAAATGTGGAACCGCCGTTTTTCTTGCCTTTGTAATTCCAGCGTATGGCGCTGAGAAATTGTTGCAGACACAGTCTACTCCCTCAAATGACTTGCGGATTTTTTGCTTTAGACCTTCAACCAGGCAGAAAGGTCACGATCAATCAAGGTTTGCAGCTTGAGGATGTCATCCTGAAAAATATGAATTAAATGTGCATGTGTTTCAGGAGGAATAGCGATTCGCTCGAAGTTCGCTTCTTCGATGCGATTTGCCACGCTACGCACCATTCGCTTACGCATTTTCGCTGGTAGCAGCGGCTTAATCGCGTCCTTCACCGGGTTGTTGGGCTGTAGCAGAAATTGGCGCACACGCTGTAAATTCCGACGTTTAGGAATATAACTGACGTTATGGCTCTGCCCCATCTCTGCCTGGAAATCCGGGTCTACACCCAGATATTCGTATACATCGCGTACAATGGCGCTGCTATCCTTCTTGAAGTCATCTTGCAGGTAAACGCGGATCTGTTCTTGGGGGAACAGGTCAAAGAAGCGTTTCAGATTCTCATAGTAGAAACCCGCATTGACATAGTGCCAGATGGGAAACCAACCGGCTTGAATGCGTGTTTCTTCTTGCTTCAGTGCGTCTTTAAAACTCATTGTTTCGCGCACATCACGCATCATATGCGTATAACTGGAATAAGCCCGTTTTGTGGGGTTGCGCAGAAGCACTATCAATTTTGCATCTGGCACTGCTGCGCGAATCCGTGGTGCGGTGCGTTCTGCGTAATATAGATAGAACGCAGATGCCTCACCAATCGCCACTTCATCCACCACATCCGCGAACAATGCTTCATATGCTTCCTGCGTGTTCACAAATTCCTGATCGACATATTCTTGATCTTTAGGGCCGTGAAAGACAACTTCTTGCCCTTGCATCGCAAAAAAATGCGGTTCTTTGATCTCGCTCATGAAGATCTGTGGATGTGGTTTCAGGTATTCGTAGAGGGCTGTGGTGCCACTCTTCGCTGCGCCAATCACGAGAAAATTCGGCAGAGTCATAATGTCCAGCTCCTCAGAGTGATTTCTTTTTGCGTCCGCCAAAGGGCAATGTTGAAATGTGCAGGCGGCGGCGTACTTCAAGGTACAACCAAACGTTGCGTAGTACGAGTGCAATGGCGGTAGAAATCGCAACGCCTTCAATACCCAGATCTGTATAGATGACAAAGATAAAGTTCAAGGTGACGTTGACGACAACAGACACAAAATAAATGCGTCCGCTGACGCTTTGGTGTCCCGTCATATTCATCAAGAAGCCTACAGGCCCCGCCGAAGCATTGATGAATTGCCCAGCAAGCAAGATGAAGAGAGTGCGCTGACCTTGCAGAAATTCTTCGCCGAAGAGCGAGAGCAGGAAATGCGAGAACAAGATCAGCCCCGTGCAAATGAAAACCGTTCCCAGGATCGAAAGTGCCGTCGCACGTTTGATCTCACGGCTCAAATCATCCATGCGTCCCTGCTTATACAGGGGAGAAATTCGCGGTGCTGTCATCGAGTTAACGGCTGTCAATGGGAAGGAGGCTAAGTTTGCAGACCTGGCAGCAACAGCATAAATTGCCGTTGGTACAGCACCCAATAATAACCCCACCATCACAACATCAACACGCTCCATGATGATTGCGAAACTGCGTACCAGCAGCATCGGAAATGAGGTTCTCAGCCAAATCCCCATTTCATAAGCAGGTTTAGCATCTTTTGCTTTCTCGCGGAGCTTACGTAAGATCACGATGATCTGGTATACAACAATCCCAAGCATCACGCCACCCATCAAGCTGATGGCGATTACATTGGTCAGTGTGCCTGTCACCAGAAAAGTCAGTGCGGATGCCAGAACCATCAAACCACTTTGTCCGATGTTGATCGGCGCTTGTGCGATGACTACATGCCCAAGACTACGCAAGGTGGACATATATAGCATTGCAACAGCAACAAGCGGTGTAATAGCCAGACCAATATACAGCGTCGTCGGATCAATATCAGCTGGCGGGAAGACCAAAAAAATACCAATTGCCGCAAGTGCCAACAAGATGCTGACCCCGATTGTCACCATGCTAAAGGCATAGATCGAACCACGAAGCAGCCCCCATTTTCCCTCTGCCATGTAATCTGGCACAAACTTGAAGACACTCAACGTCAGACCAATGCTGCCAAAGGCTGCTAGCAAATTCATCCAATTAAAGGCATAGAGGAAATCACCGAGCGCTTCTGATCCCATCCAGCGAGCCAGCAAAACCTGCATCACATAGGAAGTCCCCACCCCCGCCATCTGAATGATGAAGACGGCTGCCGTCCCTCGTAGAAATTTACTGCTCTCACCAGGAGAGCGCAACATGTGGAGGAGCTTTTCAAACGCAAGAGATACTTGGGACATCACATGTCTCTTTCTCTGAATGGTGTACGGCGGAACCGTGCGCTACAGTCTGAGTATATACGGCGGCTTGTTCACCGAGCCAATGCTTGTGGAAGAACTTTTTATCTTGCTCACCTACAGAAAATGTCAGTTAAGTATGTTACATCATTGGGCATATTTCCTGTGCCGATCCACAAGCAATGCCAACAAGGTATACCATGCAATAAAATTTTTTCGGGTACGGCTGTTTCTGGTGCGGCGAGAATCTCCATCGAAACAGCAAAGCGCGGATTTGTGGTGTGGATGAGCCGAAGCCCACCCACCCATCGGATTCGATTATCTTACGCTTGAACCTCTTCCGGGAGCAAGAGATAGCCCTGCTCAATGAGGTAGTTAACCATGCGATTGGCATTTTCTTCCGGTGTGAAATCTGTGGTATTCAGGATGATTTCTGCCGATTCCGGTTCTTCATACGGATCATCAATCCCGGTGAAGCCTTTGATTTCGCCGCGACGTGCCTTCGCGTACAAGCCCTTTGTGTCGCGCTCTTCGCAAACTTCCAGCGGAGTATCCACGAAGACTTCCACGAATCCATCCCCGACCATGTTGCGCACATCGTTGCGCGTTGCGCGATATGGGCTGATGGCAGCGCAGATGACCAGACCGCCATGCCGTGCAATTTCCGAAGCAACAAAACCAATACGGCGGATATTGGTATCGCGGTCTTCCTTGCTAAAGCCCAGACCTTTGCTGAGATGGGTACGCACGACATCCCCATCAAGGATGCTTGCTTCGCGCCCATGTTCCAGCAATTTGGTTGCCAGGATGCTGGCGGTGGTGGATTTACCGGAGCCACTCAGCCCGGTGAACCAGATGCACACGCCCTGACGATGACGCGGGGGGAAGCTCTCTGCAAGGATGCTGGCGACTTCCGGGCGGCTGAACCAACTGGGCAGCGGAACACCACGCCCCAGGTACTGTTCGCGCACCTGTGTACCAGAAATGGATTTGGTGTTTGCGCCTTCTGGGATTTTGTCTACTTCTTCGTAGCGATCTTCATCGGTCAGGTATTGCAGCATCTTGAAGGGAACCATCTTCACGCCGAGTTCTTCTTCATGCTGAACGACCAATTCCTGTGCATCATAGGGTCCATAAATATCATTGCCCCTGGAGTCCTTACCGGGGCCAGCATGGTCACGGCCTACGATGAGGTGATTCGCACCGTAGTTACGGCGGATGATGGCGTGCCAGACAGCTTCACGCGGGCCACCCATGCGCATCGCCAGCGGTAGCAGCGACAACACGACGCGATCCGGTTCATAATAATTGTTGACCAGTGCTTTGTAGGTACGCACGCGAATGTAGTGATCCACATCACCGGGCTTGGTCAAGCCGACCACCGGATGCAGCAGGAGAACGCCATCAATGGCTTCAATTGCGCGTTTGGTTAATTCTTCATGAACACGGTGCATGGGGTTGCGCGTCTGGAATGCGACAACATTACTGTGTCCGGTAGATTCCAGGATGGCGCGGGTTTCCGCAGGGGTACGGCGCAGGTCTTTGAAGTCGTAGTGAGTGGGCAGTTGCAGTACACGCAATTTCCCCGCGATGTTCAGGCTGCCCCAACGTTCCATCTCTGCGACGATGGGGTGACGCGGATCAGTTGTGCCAAATGCCTTTTGTGCGACTTCTTCCCGATCCCATTCATACATCTCTTCCACTGTCATGATTGCAATCAAATTGTATTTGCGATCACGCAGGGCAATGTCCTTGCCAATCTGTACTTCGTCATTGGGTTCAATCGGCAGCGTAATCGGCATCGGGAACAGTGTCCCATTCGCCAGGCGCATTTCATCCAGCACACGCTGGTGATCTGCCTGACCCATGAATTGCGTCAGTGGGGAGAATGCACCCACGGCAAGGAGTTCAAGGTCACACAACGCGCGTTCGCTAATCTGGATAGAAGGAAGCGTAGAGCCATAAGCTTTGACTGCTTCACTTTCTTCCTCCGGAACCATCAAGTTCACAAGGGTTCCGCCATAAGGAGTAATCAGCTTCGTTTCGATCGTATCGGTCATTTTGTTTGCTTTCAGTCTATGTTGTCCTAAACCATTACACATTCTAACGGCGGTTCCTAACAGCTACCTAACACGTTTCCCCTACAAAAATTACAAAAAACACAACGTTTTTGAATTTTCTACTGACATATCCCGTAGAAAGACACCGAATTCTGACTCTGCTTGCATCGTACAATATAGATGATCTATGCAGCAAGAAGCTAGTCTCTGATGAGATGAAGTCGTTTCAAGGATTCTGTAAGGTTTAGTCATTTGTAAGGATACGTCAGATAGACTATAGTCACAAAGGATAACCTTCATTTTAGTGGGCATTTTGCGTTTGGTGGCGACTGATCCATTATTTGTGAAATCAGCAATTGGCTGTGTGCTAGCGATGCGTACAGCGGCAGAGGAGATCAACCTATGGCAGCACCTGGCGTACTCATCATTGTCGAAAATCTCCCGGTTCCGAATGACCGCCGGGTCTGGCTGGAAGCGACCACGCTTCAGAAAGCAGGGTATACCGTCTCGGTCATTTCCATCAAAGGCAAAAAGCGATCCAACAAAAGCTATGAATACCTGGATAACGTGCATGTCTATCGCTATCCAGCACCCCCAGCCACCAGCGGCACCATCAGTTTCTTGATTGAATTCAGCTACTGCTGGATTATGTCCTTCTTACTGTCGATCCGCGTTGCGCTTGGCCCCGGCTTCACGGTGATCCATGCCTGCAACCCCCCGGAAACATTCTGGCTGATTGGCCTGATTTACAAATTGTTTGGCAAGAAGTTCATCTTCGATCATCATGATCTATCACCAGAGATGTACTTATCGCGCTTTGGACAGAAAGGAACTGCCTATAAAGGCTTGCTCTTCCTGGAGCGAACCACGTTCCGTGTGGCGGATCGCGTGCTGACCACGAACGAGACGCACAAGAAAGTCGCCATTGAGCGCGGGGAGTATCCGGCGGAAAAAATCCATATTGTGCGCAGCGGCCCCGATGATTCTGTGCTGTATCCGGTGGAACCCATCACGGAACTGAAGAAGGGGTTCAAGTATATGGTCAGCTACCTGGGGGTAATTAACCCACAAGATGGGGTTGATACGCTGGTAGAAGTCGCGCATAAGCTCATCCGAGAACGCGGACGCGAGGACATCCTCTTCGTGATTATGGGTACGGGGGATGCACAGCCGGATTTGATAGAACAGGCGAAAGCGCTGGGAATTTCCGAGTATTTCCATTTCACGGGCTGGGTGGATCAAGATGATATTCGCTCGTATCTATCGACGACGGATGTTGCGGTGGATACCATGCCCAAGACTCCATACAGTGATGCCGCGACGATGAATAAGATTCTGGAATATATGGCGATGGGCTGCGCAATTGCCTGTTTTGATCTTGTGGAGTCCCAGGTTTCAGCAGGGAAGGCTGCTGTGTATGCTCGCCCGGATGACCAGGAAGACCTTGCAGACAAAATCGAAGAACTGCTAGCAGATGATGCACGCCGCAAGGAAATGGGCGAATTTGGTCGCCAGCGCATTGAAACTGAATTGTCCTGGGAACATCAGAGCCAGAATTTGCTGGAAGCCTACCGCGCTACGTTGGGCAGCCGCGCTCCGCAGCCGTCGCAGGCCACGGGTTAACCATCGCCTGGGCGTATCGCTGATGCGCCCATTCCCCTAAAAATAGAGAAACATCTCAATGCGGCGGAAAGCTTCCATATAGCCGGAACGCTGGAACTGAGGCCAGGTCGGGTGGTCGGCAGCAAGGTTCTCGATCTTGGTATCATGCAGGGGGTAGGCATCATGCACGGCACAAATCAAGGCGTAGAGCATGTCGTCACTCTTGCCAGGGGATAGTACAAAATGCCCTAGCTGGAAGGCACTATAATGGAAGACAATCCATCCATCTTCGCCATCGGGTAATTCGACATGCATCCCTTTCAGGCTGTCCATATTGATGAGGGACTCGGTTTCCTCTGTCCATGCTGCACCCGGTTCACGCTCCTCCAGGCAGGCATGAATTTCTTGCTCGGTGAGTTCTCGCACAGTCATCTCTGGCAGGGCATCCGGTGCTAGCTGACCAGGAGGGCGGCGAATGACCAATAATTCGCGGGTTTCTTCAAAGCCTAATTTGCGGAAGAGCCGATACGCGGGTTCATTGCCCTTGATCACTTCAAGCTGCACAAGGCGTGCATTCATTTTCTGCGAGCCTTCCAGCAAGGTACGCATCAAGAATTCCCCTGCTTTACGCCGTCGCCGTACCGGAATCACGCCTAGCCGCGTGATCCAGGTGCGATCTCCGCGTACACCCAGCATGCAGATGCCATTGGGTTCTTCATCGTCAATATCAATGGCGACAGCGGAATTATTCAGGTCGATGTCATAATGCTCCACATATTCTTGCATCTTGCGGGCATTCATCGGCATCGGGACGATGTAATCGGTACGAGCCTGATTGTAGATTTCCGCCAGTTCCTGATAGTTGTAATGGCTGGTCGCTACGGGATAATGCGGAAATTCATCGCTCTGGCCACCGATAGTAGGAAAGCTGGACACGAGGATGATCTCCCTCAGGATTGGTTACTTGTTGCTTGATGTTCTTCTATAAATGTTTCGATCTGGCTGGCGAAGGAGCGTGTGTTGATAGGCTTGGTGATGACCCCATCACAGCCATATGCACGCGCCATATCCAGCGCTTTTTCGGGAGGCCACGCCGTAAACGCGATCAGGGGAACTGGTTTCGTCGTTCGCTGACGCAGCAGCGCGATCACCGTTTGCCCGTCAATGTCGGGTAAACCCAGGTCAATCAGCACAAGATCGGGACTATTTTCAAAGACGGCTTTCAATCCCGTTTCGCCATCTTCGCCAATTTTTACGTCGTGTCCGGCTTTGCGCAGCAGCTTCTCCGCCATTCGCGCATTCTGTGCATTATCTTCGATGATGATGATCTGGCTCATAAGAATTTCTCCGTTGAACCTTATGCCGCATAATCCTGTTATGGGCAGATAGGGACGCGATTTTTCGCGTCCATCGTAGCTTAATTGTGCTTTTTGGTATTTCGGACAGCCAATTCTCGAATATGCAAAAGGCTTCTTCGCTTAGAGCCGACCCGTAAAATGGTTCTGTGTCATAGGGGTTTGGTCATGCCGAACCCCGCTTTCAGGTTATTGGGCGCATCGTGGACACGCCCCTACGAGAATTTTCAGATAGATATTTAATCGCCCGCTTGCGGAATCTGTTCTTCTGATTTGCCGTTGGATGAAGCGATTTGTTCTTCGGCGGCGACATATGTCGGGATGGTAAACCAGAAGGTAGACCCTTCATCAAGGGTACTTTGCACACCAATCTGACCACCGTGCATTTCGATCAATTGGCGTGTAATCGCCAGCCCCAGCCCGGTACCACCAGCACGACGGGTGGTGGAACCATCCACCTGACGGAAGCGCTCGAAGATCAGGCCGAGATGTTCTTCCGACATGCCCACACCCGTATCCCGTACTTCAATGAGTACTGTATTCGCATCTGCCAGGCCATAATGCACACTGACGCTTCCCTGTTCTGTGAACTTGATCGCGTTGCTCAGTAGGTTGAGCATGACCTGGTTCATCCGCAGCGGATCAATCAAGACTGTGGGGATGGCTTGTTCTTCAACCAGGCGCAGTTCGACTGGTTTTTCTTTCACGAGGATCTGGCTGCTATGGACAATTTCTTCCAACAGCTTGCGCATATCTGCTTCGGTGCGGCGCAGTTCCATCAAACCTGCGTCAATCTTGGCAAGGTCGAGAATTTCGTTGATGATGTTCAGCAGATGTTTGCCGCTGGTGTAGATGGCTTCCACGTCTTCTTCAGCATCTTCCGTCAAGTCACCATCCACGCCATCCAACAGCACTTCGCTATAACCGATGATGGAGTTCAGCGGTGTACGTAGCTCGTGGCTCATGCTCGCCATGAATTCTTGCTTCAGGCGGTCAACTTCTTTGAGCTGTTCAATTGTGCGGCGCTCGCGCTCGAATGCCTGGGCATTGCGCACTGCAACGGCAACCTGACCCGCCAGCGTCGATTGGATACGAATATCCTCTTCGCTGAAGCGGTTGGCTTCGTTGTGCTGCACATCCAGCACGCCGATCAATTCATCACCGACGATCAGCGGAATTGCCATTTCTGAACGAGTTTCTGGCAGCAGTGGGTTGGGCAAGAAGTCTGCTGAATAGCTGATGTCGTTCACAATCTGCGGCTGGCGACTGCGAGCGGCAGAGGCCACGATACTATCCGCATCGTAGTTGATGGCGTGATTGTTGGCTCGCATCAAGCGCCCGATTTCACCTGCCCCGGCTGCCAGCGTCAGGATGTTGTTGTCTATATCCAACAGATAAATATGGGCGTGATACAGGTTGAAGCTCTCTTTGGTGAGATCTGCTACGGATTGCAGCAGTTCGTCTTGATCTAGCATCGTTGTCGCTGCGGTACTCACGCGAGCCACTGTTTCCAGTTCTGCTGCACGGCGCTGGGCTTGTCTGTTAGCGGCTTCCGTGGCAAGGAAGGCGCGGCGGCTGGCGACAACCGAACTGAGTGGTGCAACCAATTCTTCGTAGATTGTGCGTTCTTGCGCCGACAGACGGTGTGGTTCGCTCCAGCTAATGCTGATAGCACCCTGCCAGCGGCCTGCTGCGAACAGCGGCATTGAGAGTGTTGCATGCGCCCCAATGCTCTTAATCAATTCGCTCGTTCGTTCATCGAGCCGCTCATCGGTGTATACATCTTCAATGATCAGCACTGAGAAGGGATCATTCAGCCATAGCGATGCAACCGGGAAATCGTTGAAATTCAGCGTCGTCTGCATCAACGGGTGATCCAGGTTCCAGCCATCGACACCCCAATTGCCTGCCATCCGTACCTGGTTCGGGTTGCCCTGTACATCCAGATCGAAGTAGAAGAGTTGGATATTATGTGGATTGGATGCGCTGGCAAACGTTGCCAATGCAGCCATGATTTCCTCTTCATCGTCGGCCTGGGAGAGCAAGGTGCTGATGCGTGCCAGCGTTTCCGCGTTTTCGCGGGCGATGCGGGTTTCTTCCGCTGCACGGATCGCATCGAAGACCGGGGCGGCCTGACGTTGGATCGACGAAAGTACACGTTTCTTATCGTCTGTGAAGTCCTGTGGCTCATCCCAACTGAAGATCATCAAACCAACCCAGCGGTTCTGCGGGAAGAGCGGGAGTTGGGCAATCGCTGCTACCCCGTTTTGCTGGTAGAGGGCGCGAGAACGCTCATCCACCTGCGGGTCAGTCATGACGTTACCATGCAGAAGCGGTGTGTTCGGGTTTGCCAGCCACCGCTCAGACGTTGCATATTCGTCAATTTTGAGGCTCATGCCCGCCGGGAATGGTTCTTCCGTGTGCTTGCTCCAGGCATAGATCAGGGTCAGGGTTTCCGGCATGCCCACATCATCGGTATGAATTGCCAAAATCGAGTAAGAACTTGCGCCGCTGATCTCCAGATAAGGGGCGAGTGCATCACCAATTTCCTCGGATGATTGGGCGCTGTTCAGGCTGTTGGAGATTTCCAGCAGCAAGGTACGTTCTTGTTCTGCCTGCTTGCGTTCACGGATGTCGGTCTGGATCGTCGCCATAGCGATGATTTGCCCGGTCTCATCCGTGATGGGGAAGATCGTCTGATCCACCGGGATGGCGTTACCATCCGCACGCATCAGTTGTGTCTCACCGCGCCAGTAGCCTGTTTGCAAGGCAGTCGGGATGGCTTGATTCTCCAACATTTCCATATCGAAGGGCTGCAAGTCCGCGATGGGTCGCCCGATAGCATCTTCTGCACGTTCATATCCGGCGAGTTGCAGCCCTGCGGGATTGACGTACTGGATGACACCGTCTAGCGAAGCAATGCTGATGAAGTCCTGGCTGGCTTCCACCAGGGCGGATTGACGACGTACCGCGCTTTCAGCGTCTCGGCGTTCCATCGTCAGCGAAAGTTGCAAGGCAATGTTATTCACGAAGCGTTTGTCATCCGCCGAGAAGCGTCGCGCACGGCTGTTGTAATTCAGGAAGAATACGCCGACACTCACGTCGTTCACGACAATCGGCGCAACCATCACCGAACGCAAGCCCAGGATTTCGATATATTCTACCGGGAAATCCGGGTATTCGCTCACATCATCGACGGCGACGACTTCGCGGGTTTCGATGGCTTCCATACCGTGCGGATAATTTGAACCCGGGTCAATGAAGGATTTCGCCAGGGTGTTGGACATCGCATCACCAACGCCGACAAACCCTTGCCAGGTATCGGTTTCATGGTTGTAGAAGGAGAAGACCAGGTTATCTGGCTCCATCACTTCTTGCACGACCCGCAGCGAATTTTCAACCAACTGTTCAAGCTGCTCTTCTGAGCGCCCGAATTCCACAATGCGGCTGGTTGCCATCACTTCGCGCAGGCGCATCTGCGTTTCTTCAAAGAGGCGAGCATTCAAGATGGCAGAGGTTAGCTGGAAGGCCAGCGTTTCAAACACCTGGGCATCTTCATCATCAAAGCGCCCGACCCGGTTTGACTGCACATCCATCACGCCGAGGACTTCCGTGCCGGAAACCAGCGGGATCGCCATTTCCGAACGAGTTTCGGAGAGGAGCGGATTGGGCAAGAAGAGCGAACCGCGCCGCACATCGTTGACGATTTGTGTTTGCTGGCTGCGGGCTGCTTCTGCCACGATACTGCGGGCATCCACGTCAATCGCATGTTGGCGGGCAACCATCAATTTACCAATTTCACCAGCACCGGCTGCCAGCACCAGCAAGTTCGCTTCCTGGTCGATGAAATAGATATGCGCGTGGTACAGGTCGAAGCTCTCTTTGGTGAGGTTCACGACTGAGTCCAGCACTTTGTCCAATTCGACAGCGCGGGTTGCTTCCGCGCTCACCTGCGCCACAGTTGCTAACTGGGCGGCGCGGCGTTCCACCATGCGCTGTGTGCGGAGGGTGTCCAGCACCGGGGTGGCTTGCTGGATGATCGTCCCGAATACATCTCTTTCAAAGTTGCTGAATACACGGGCTTCTTGCCATTGGAAAACGTAGAAGCCCAGGTACAGACCACGCGCATACAGCGGCAGCACGGCGACGCTGCGCATACCCAGTTGCGCATACCACGCCAGCGCGTCTTCAGGTAGCTCTGTCTCTGTGAGGTCTTCCAGCAGGGTGAGTTGGTCGCCTTGCTGGAGCCAGTGTAGCGCAGGGTCGAATTCATCCAGGCTGTGGACGTGTCCTTCCCATTCCCTGAAATGATCCAGTCCATTGACGGAAAGTGCCGCAGCAACCAGATTTTCGGGCTTGCCTGTGATGTCATTTTCTACTGTGTAGAGGATCGTCGCCGCAGCTTGCATTTCATCTGCGAAATTCAGGACAGCCGCCAGTACATCCGCGGGCGTTTGCGCCTGGTTCAGCGTCGAAGAAATGATGAATTGGGTACGGCGGCGCTGTTCTGCGAAGTAGCGCTCCGTGATGTCTGTGGCGACACCCAACACACCAATCACCTCCCCTGCGTCGTTCAGTAGGGGGCGTTTGCGTGCTTCCAGGTAAATGGTTGAACCATCTGCCAGTGTTGCAGGTTCCGCAGAGTTGTACAATTCTTCTTCGGATTTAAGAACTTGCTCGTCATCAGTGCGGAAACCGCGAATACCTGCTTCTTCGTTGCCGAAGACAATATCATCCGGGAAGAAATCTTCATCCGTGCGCCCGATGAATTGATCCGCAGTCAGGCCAAAGGCGCGGGCGTAATAGTCGTTTACGAAGATGTAGCGGTAGTTCCTGTCTTTGGCGAAAATCCACGAGGGCGACGTATCCAACACTGCTTGCATCAGGTTCTGGGATTCTTGCATCGCCCCGAAGGTACGAGCGTTCTGCACCGCAATCGCCACCTGGGAGGCCAGCGTAGCGAACACGCGGGCGTTCTCTTCATCAAAGTACCCCACTTGCTCTGACTGCACATCCAGCACACCGAGTACGGTATTGCCGACAACCATTGGCACAGCCATTTCTGAGCGTGTCTTCGGCAGCAGATCATTCGGCAAGTAATCCAGCGATTGCATCACATCATCAATGATGACTGATTTTGCTTCGCGCATGGCTTGCAGCACCAGACTGCGCTCTGTGGTATAGGGGATGTGGTGGTCTGCTTCCATCATCAGGAAACCCGCTTCGCCAGCGCCACCCGCCAACACCAGCGCTTGCCGGTCTTCATCTACGAGGTAAATGTGAGCGTGGTACAAACCAAAGTTATCGCGGGTCAGGCGGCTCACACGGCGCAGAAGCTGCTGCACATCCAGCGTTGAAGCGGCTTCCGTACCGACCTGCGCCACCGCACTCAGATCACGAGCGCGTTCTTCGGCTTCCGTCAGCAGGCGCACATTCTCGAACGTCACACCAAGCTGATCTGCCAGCGCCTGGAAGAGCTGCTGTGCATCTTCGCTGAACGCATCGGGGATACTGTGCTGAATATCCAGCACACCAATGGTGGATTCTCGGGAGCGCAGCGGTATCACCAATTCCGCTTTTGTATCTGGTAGCAGCGGGTTGGTTAGGTGGCGGCTGTCTTTAGATGTATCTTGCACCACAATTAGCTTACCATCACGGATAGCCGAAGCCACCAACGAGCGACCATTCAGCGAAAGTTTGTGATTGCGCCCCAATAGCAAGCGCCCCACATACCCGGTACCATCTGCCAGCACCGCGTATTCTTTGTTTTCGTCAATCAAGTAAATCTGCGCGTAGTAAAAATCGAAGCGATCACGCAGCAAGTTCACGGAGAGGCTGATGAGGTCATCTACATTGCGGATCTGGTTGGCGGCGGAAGCAATTTCTGCCGATGTCTGAATATCCGCAGTACGGGATGCAACACGCGCTTCCAGGTTGGATACTGCGTCTCGTACCTGACGAGACATTGCGGCGAAGGCGCGGCTCAGGTCACCAATTTCATCACCACGTTGGCTGTAGGTTACATCATCCGCAGCGCTGTAATCACCCTCTGCGATGCGTGATGCGCGTTCGCTCATATCCGCCAATGGGGTTGTGATGCGCCGTGAGAGAAGCACGATGGTCACCACTGCCAGGGCGATTGCACCCAGGATACCCGCCCCTGTGATGACTGACCGCTGGATAATGGATGCAGTGATGACGGCCTGGTCGAGCGTGTGCGTCAGTATCCAGCGATAGCCTTCAGGGGCATTTCTCGGTGAAATTACCTGGTAATAGACATTGAAGGCGGTGCCATCAATGGTGGTCTGCACCTTCAGCGGTTCACCAACCGGGGAAGTCAGGATCGTGTTTACATCTGCGGCAGGGAGCCAGGACTGCACACGGTACTCTTCGCCCTCTGGCCTTCCCAACAGGCCAATGTTCTGTTCAAAAGCAAATGTCTGTTCCGGGTTTTGTAAGTTGGCAAGGTAATAGCCCTCCGCATTCAGCAGCAGAACGTTCCCACCCTGGACATTTTCGGCACTGAGTACGGCATCCAGCAGCGGTTGCGCGAACAAGTTCGTGATGATAATGCCCGCGAATTCTTGTTCGTTGGTCTGCGGATTGATGACGTAGAGGGGGAGTGCATAGCGAATGACAGGAACCAGGTTTTCATTGGAAGCAACAGCGCCTTCTCCCAGTTCGCCCACAATTTCGATCTGTGGCGGCTGCCCTTCGCGGTTCAGGTCAAGGGGAGAGATGTACATCTCACCGGGTTCATTGCGGCTGGTATCGAGGAAATACCCGCGATCCCCCTTGAAGCTGTCCGAGACGGTTGCGTAAGCCGTGCCACTTTCAACTTCATAATCTACGCGCACGATTTCAAAGCCATCTTTGTCGATGATGCGAATCTGGTCATAGATCCCGCGTGCTTCCGCCAGAGAGGTAAAACTACCGATCAACTCCAGACGAACGCCGTTAATCGTATTCTGATTGTTGATGACAATGGCTTCCGCAATCTGCCGGGTTTCATTGAGCGCTGCCAGGAACTGAATGTCCTGGTCGGCAATCGTCAGAAATTCCTCTACGGATAGCACCTGCTCTTGCAGGTCACTGAGTTCGCCAGTATCAGCATTGGTTGTTTCGCTCTGGAATAATTGATACCCCAGGTATGCACCAATCACAATGATTGGAACCGTCACCAATAAGAATAGCGGCACCAGAAGCTGCGTCTGGATGCGCGATTGAAAAAGTTTCGTCAGACCCTGAAACATGAGATTATTGGCTCCCTCGTGAGCGTACTACACCTCGATTTGGAAAGGTCATGTGCGTGTTACGAACGCCGTAGCGATCAATTTGCGCAATAGCATCACGCTCATTGTAATGAAAGTTGCAGTTTGGTAACGTAAAGGATCGTTTGTATAGGTTAATATCGCGGTTGTTAACGGTTGTAATCGTGGTACTTCGCAAACGAATTTGTTATAGGAGGGGGAATTAGGGCGGGGAGCCAGGGGGTGCCTCGGCAATGAACCACCCCTGCGATAGCCTCACTCGTTGGGCAAGACGCTGCTCCCATTGATCTCGAATGTCTCTACTGTGTAGAAAATCAAACCGGAACCGCTTTCCTGCGCATAACCTGTAATCTCGAAATCTGCCCCGGCGACGGCATTTTCCAGTTCCATTTCTGCAAGTTGAGCATCTTCAATGACAATGGTCAGGCCATGTACTACAAAGGTATTCTCTCCATCCCGCTCTTCGATGACCCCCGAAACAACGGCATTATTCTGTGCCAGCCCAGAAACAGCGCTCGGTATATAGGCGGAATCATACCCCGGCTGCACGGCAGGTGGCTGCGCAGGGTCAACATAGCGCAGAACCCCGATGACCAGCACAATGCTCGTCCCCACCAGCAGCAAGGTAAACAATGCCACCAGGTAGCCAGCGACACCACTGGAACGCCGGGGTTCGGATTTCGCTTTCGCAGGGGGATTGCCAGGAACAATATCTGGTGGCAGGGTTGGTGGCTCATCCGGTGTGACCGTATGCTTATCCAGTTCCTCATCGGGCACAGATGCCAGCGGCGCAACCCGTTCTTGAATGCGAATTTCAGGGCGAGAAACAGTATCCGTCGGGATCGGCTTCTGTTTCACGGCATCCTTCAGCGCATCATCCAGCGCCTTGCTGAATTCACGCCCCGTCTGATAGCGATCTTTGGGTTCCTTTGCCAGCGCCTTTTCGATCACTGGCCTGAAAGCCTCTGGTAAATCTGGCCTGCGCGTCGTGGGGTCAGGCAGTTCAGCCGTCATATGCGACATGGCAATTTCCATCGCGGAACCTTCGTTATACGGTACATCGCCCGTGAGCATTTCATAGAGGACAACCCCCAGGCTGTAGAGATCGGTTTGTGTCCCTGCATTGGCGGAATTCACCGCTTGCTCTGGCGCGATGTAATGCGGTGAGCCGAAAATTTCGCCAAAGGTCTTTTCGGAAGTCATCAGCACAAGGCCGAAATCCGTGAGGATTGCCGTGCCATCGCGGGAAATCATGATGTTCGACGGTTTGATGTCGCGGTGAATCACGCCGTTTTCGTGGGCATAATCCAGCGCAGAACTCACTTCACGGATGATTTGCGCGACGGTGTACCAATCCATCATCTCATTGGCGCTGCGATAATCTTTCAGCACCCAGCGCAAATCCGCCCCGTCTACATATTCCATCGCCATATAGTAAACACTGCGCACTTCATTGAAGCGGTAAATGGAGACGATGTTGGGATGCTTGAGCATGGCAATCGCTCGCGCTTCGCGGTCAAAACGGAGCTGGTATTTCTTGGGGTCGCGCACATCAGGGTCAATAATTTTGATGGCTGCGAAGCGTTTCAGCTTGAGATCAAGCGCCCGATACACTCGCGCCATCCCACCACGCCCCAGCAGTTCCAGAATTTTATACCCATCCAATTCGCGCCCGATATAAGGATCAGAAGGATTCGCCATAATGTCCCCTGTTTGTTCGCAGGTCTGTTCGATGAATAGACGTATTGTAGCGCAAAGGAAGGAGCGTTTGGTTCTCGAATTGGTAGGAATTCTGAGTCATGGCACAATCGCAGGAGATTCGCCTGTTAACCGAGGACGGCTAGCGTTCGTATATCCGCATGCATGAATATTCGTGGTTGGGAAAATCGTGTGGGAAGGTGCGCACGCGGCGCAAAAGAGAGTGGGTATGATGTGGTTATAATAAATGGAACCCTGGCCTATACCAATCTGGCGCTGCTTCTCCCCCGAAAAGCGGTCTAGCGTTTGCCATATCGGTTTCTTCTTCCGCCTCGTCTGGCAAGGTGCTGTGTGGATGTATCATCGTACATATGATCGTTACCGCTGCGGTCTTGCCATCGGTCAGGATGCGCTTCCTGTGTGATATCCAGGTCATCCAGTTCTGGGAAGGTGTGCATTTCAACCGTATCTGTTTCCAACAATTCCCGGTTGTGCGGCAACAAAATGTTCAGCAGTTGGTCAATCGCACGCTTGAACGGCAGATGCACAAAATCAATATATTGTACTCGTTCCAGGCGGAAGGGGAGTTCCACCGTTTCGATGATGAGCGGTACTACCGGCTTGCGACGATTCAAAAAATAAGACCACTCATCCCAGACATTGTTAGACGTGAAGGATGCCTGTGAATGAATCACCAGCAGGTGCGTACAATTCTTGAGTGCAGCGTGTATTGCACGATCCCAATGTTCGCCGGGTGCGATGTCTAGCTGATCCATCCAGACATTAATGTTTAGTTCACGCAACGTGAGCGCAACATCCCAGGCGAAGTTCGCATCAATGCGGCTGTAGCTTATGAAAACACTTAACTCTCCCATGTCAATCGCTTAATATTATGTTGTCATCTTTCGCAAATCTTACCACAAATCAACTCTATGTAAAGCAATGACAACCAATGCGCAACGTTTCTGTAACATTCTCTCATAATTACGAAGTTAATGTTTATTACGCCAACTTGCGCTGCTGATTACCTTCGCGGGACAATACAAATGTTGCTACCTTCTTCCAAAGCCGCAGCACAATCCACACCCGATACGCGGAAGCTCTCGCGCCAGAATGCTTCTGCGTCGGTTTGCCAGCCAATAACCTGTACGCAACCGGGGGCAGCTTCGGGTTTTTCGCTTTGGCTGGTTAGCTGGATGCACTGCTGCGGAGCCAGATTCAGCAGATCATCATTCATGAGGAAGGGCAGGCGTTCATATCTTTCGCGCCCCAGGTTGCGGTTGCCATTAATGCTCACTTCATTGATGGGCATCCAGCGATCCGCCGAACGATTGAAGATGGTCAGGGTATTCTGTTCATAGATGAAGTAAAAATACGATGTCAGTTCGCGTGTGACTTCTGCTTCTTCGATCCAGAAGGCGCATTCATCTGCGGCAATCTGGCAGGTTGCCCGCCGGATACTGCCCTGATAGACATGGAAAGCATCCCCCGGAATCCAGAATTGGCGGGCTTCATCGGTAATTGGCACGGATTGACGCAGGAAGCTGGGTTGGCATTCTTGTGGTGTGATAAAGGTGATGTTGATGGGCATCATTTGTAGGCATTGACCGGAGAGCAAATCATCATGCGACCAATCCCAGTTGGATTGGTCTACCGAGATTGCTTCATCTTCTGCGGAAACGAAGCGCAAGTTGCCAATGTAGAGTTCTTCGTTGGTCAAATTAATGATATTGAACCAGCGTTCGTTCAATGTATTGCCCGGAGTTTCTTCCGGCGGTGGGACATCGTAGCGCAGCAAGACGTTGTTCTTGCGCAATACGCTGAGGTCAACACTGCTTCCCTGTGGCAAACGCCAGAAACTCGGCGCAGATTGCCCAACAACCCGATCCGGCGTGCCGCTGCTGTCCTCTTCATCAACCGATACCCATTCCCCGATGCGCAGCCCCGCCGCATTGAGCGCAGCCTCAGCCTGTGGAATAGTCATACCCTGTACATCTGGGATCGGCACAGAAGTCAGCCAGTAGCCCACCGAAGCCGCCACGCCAACCAGCACCAATCCAACGAGAATCAGAAAGCGAATCGCCTTATTCATCAGAAGATTTTCCTATTCTGCGGTATGTTGTTTGCTCTGTCTGCCTACGCAGTTCGCACTACGATACGCCGACCATTGGGGAATACTGCGCCGGATGCATCGCCCTGCAAATACCAGTCTGCCGTATTCACCAGCCCCATCCAAAAATTCCCCCGTCGGCGCAAGCCGGGCAGGTTGTCCCGTTCCGCCTGTCGATCATGAGATTGCTTGCGCAGCTCCGCAACACGGGTTATGAGTTGTTCTTCCGTGATGCCGTTCTCGCCCGGTTTGGAGCGTGGCAGCACGCCAAGTTGTTTTTCTGCCAATCGCACGAACCCATGATTCACGCCGAAATTCACACCCATATCAAAGAGCAGCGCCCACGTCAGCGGCAAACGCAGCCCCCGGTGCATAATATACCCATCAACTACGGCTTGCCAGTAACCCTTTGTGCCGATTTCTTCCTGCGCGGACTGCATGGCTTCATCGGCAGCCGCATTCACCAGCGCAGTACGGAACCCCGCGTCGTTGCGCAGCAGGCTGTCTCTTTGCTGCACACGCGGCAAATAACTCTCGATGGCTTTGGAGAGATCATTATCGGAACGAGCGACGTAATTTTCCAACACGCGGCCTAGTGATCCGCTGGAGAGGGTGAATTGCAAGAAGCCATAGCTGACAATCCCCGCATCATAATTGTTATAGCTGGCGTAGCCCGTGCCTTCAAAAGCGGCAGTAATCGCAAATGAAGCTTTGCGCACCCGTTCAGTATCCGCCAGGGCGCTCAAGAGCATACCGCCGCTGCTGGTTTCACTGCTCGCTTCCTCGTCTTTGACGGCGGGTGTCGTGGATGTTGCCGTTTTGTCGGATGAAGTTGTGCGCGTCAGTGCGAAGGCAAAGGTATACTCCGTGAGGTCAGGATAGCCGAACTCCTGGCAATCGCCCGTGATTTCGATCAGATCATCGCGCACCCAACCATCCGCGCCACCATGAAAGCGCAGATGAAACCATTGATACACTTTGTTATTGAGATGCTTTTGCTCAATATCCGGGCGTACTTCCAGGATGGTCAGGCCACTCATGCCCACCGGAATCTTGAATAACAAACCCTGATTGGTTCCCGCGCTGCTGCGGACATTGACCTCGGTGATGCTGGGAATATGTGGAATTCCTCGGATACGTGCCTGTGGTTGCCCTGGCATAGTCTCCCTCCTTGTATCGTCAACTCATACCATTATCATACCCACAGCTTGCAAGAAGCCAAACAAATGATTCGCATACCCCATGATGTGCTGTCTTCGTTTATAATCCGCGTCCGATATTGAAGATGACAGAAGGCAAAAATCAACATGGGGACTCTACAGGGCGCGACGGTTGTCGTCACAGGGGGGGCAGGGTTCATCGGCTCGGCATTGGTACGGCTGCTGCTGGCGGATGGGGCAGCGGTGCGCGTGGTCGATAATCTGGTAAATGGCAAACGGGGTAATCTGGCAGAAGTCGCAGATGATCCCAACTTCACATTGTACGAAGAAGACATCCGCAACACAGAAGCCATGCGCGAGATCATGCGCGGCAGCGAACTTGTCTACAATCTGGCCTGCCTGGGAGTACGCCACTCGATTCACTCGCCGCACGAAAACCACGATGTAAACGCCACTGCGACCCTGCATATGCTCAGTGCAGCGCGGGAAATGGGCGTAGGGCGCTATGTCTATGTGAGTACATCGGAAGTCTACGGCACAGCGCGAAGTGTCCCGATGACGGAGGAACACCCCACCTTTCCGCATACGGTCTATGGCGGTTCCAAATTAGCGGGGGAAAGTTATACCCGCGCCTTCCATGAGACGTACCAATACCCCACTGTCGTTGTGCGCCCTTTCAATGCCTATGGCCCGCGCAGCCATCATGAGGGGGACAGCGGGGAAGTCATCCCCAAATTTATGCTGCGCTGCCTCGCCGGGAAGCCGCTGGTGATCTTCGGAGATGGGACGCAAACACGCGATTTTACCTATGTAGAAGATACGGCACGCGGCATTCTGCTGGCAGGCACGCAGGAATCCGCCATCGGCAAAACCTTGAACCTGGGCAGCGGCTACGAAATCTCCATCCATGCATTGGCAGAAACCGTGAAGCAGGTATGTGGTGCGCCGGATGCCGAAGTGATCCACGAGATTCCTCGCCCTGGAGATGTGCTGCGCCTGTATGCCGATAGCAGCCGCGCCGGAGAATTGTTAGGCTTCGAGCCACAGGTATCGCTGGCAGAAGGCTTGCAGCGCCTGAAAACCTGGTACGAAATGCAGGGTATGTCCCCGGAAGAACTGCTGCAAGCCGAAACTGTGCGCAACTGGGAAGCATGAGCCTGGCAAAGATCAATCGTATACACAACCTTTACGCACCAGGAGGGCACTCACCCTTACATTATAAGGAGGTGAGATGGCGAAGGAAGGTATCATGGCGCAAAGCAGCCCGGAATTTGAGGGAGATGAAAGAACGATTTATACCGTCTTCAATGAAAAGGTGAAGCGGTTGGATTGGGTGAAGATCATCGCAAACATTCATGAGCAGGCGAAGTCTCACCCTGATACAGTTCACATCGTTCACGATTTCCGAAGCGTCCAATATCGCATGATGACGACCAGCCTGCGCCATGCCTTACAAACCGCTCGCAACATCCCCGACAACGTCGGCGCGTACATCGTATTGACGAACAATCATCTGATGGAGTTCGTGGGAAATATGGTCTGCAATCTCGTGCCGATGGTGAGGCACAAGATTCACTTTGTCTCCTGCGAGGACTCCGCGAGAAAAATCATCGCTCAGGTCGAGGGTGAACGATGAATCCGGGTATACGGATTTCTTGACAACTGATGAACCGCAGTCGCCCTTGCTGTCAGCCTTTTTCCGCTTCGACGAGCGTAAGCGGTCAGCGATCAGCCATCAGCAAAACCGTTTTTGCAGTCGTGATTTGCTCAAAAAACGCACTTTGAGGCTGACAAGCTGAAATGCTGAGACGCTCATCGACTGCGCTGCGGTTCCTACCCATTTTCAGGAGCGTGTGCGTAAGGTCAGTTGATACTATGAGTCTCAGCTTAAGAGCGTAAAAATCTTAACGTTATAAACCGCAATCTTAATGGTAAAATAATGGTATATCGAAGGTTTGCGGAGGCATGGGAACATGTCTATCAAGACACGTTGGATGAACCCAGAACATACAATTCTGCTAATCTCGTACCGGGGACAAATCCAGGAATGGGAATTCATTGCCGTGATGAACCAGATTCATCAAGCGATTGCAGGAAAGAACCAACCCATTCACATTGTGCATGACTACAGTGCCAGCAATGTCAACGAATTGTTGAACGGGACGAACATTCCCACGCAGCAATCAGGCAGCGGGGCGCTCACGCTCTGAAATTGTAGAAAATTGCACCAGGGGGAGTCTCATTCGGCTACCGTTATTTCGCCTTCAAAGTGGGTTGCCTGAACAGATTCCCTTTAATGCCAGTTTTGGACAATTAAACAAAACTCACGACCATGAAAGGCTTTTCCGGTATTGAAGCCAACTCAAACGCCTTGTTTTTAGGCTAGATTTCCACCAGTAGGGACAACACCTGTGTTGTCCGCCTATGATTGTTTCGGACGACACAGGCCTCGTCCCTACAACAGGCTCAGTCAAGATACGAAAAAACCTACAATGACCCTGATAATATTACCGGACAAGCCTTGAAACCCTCATTCAGAATGTGCATGAGAGATGCATCCAGTGCATTGTTGTCACTGTTCAGGTCGCATGTTCTCTATCTCTCGCAAGTACCCCGTAATCAAGCCTAGAATAAGCCCACACTTATACATAAACAAACAATAGATTCGTTCCCCTACAACTAGCACAATTCACGTTTACAACAATTTTACAGCACTTGAGAAAATAACAGACTGTTTTTTCGTGATTCGACCTACTTGCAAGCCATTTGCAAGGTGTGAATTATAGGATTATCTTGGCGTAGAAGTTGTCATTCGCAGGAATGCACAGCCTATGCCCAGTTGGGATGGCCTGGTCATCACGGCTGAAGACCTATGGGGATGGGCATCATTGAACGCTTCTATAAAAAGCTATTCAATCGAGCGTATCAGGCTTGATTAGCAGCGCCACACCATGCCTTCCTAAGTAAGCAGTAAAACTAAATGAGAGCGTCATCGCAAATTCATCTGGCTCAAGCGCTCATAATTATCTGTAATCCCAACTGGATTACGATTTCTGTTGGTGTATGAGCAAGTAGAAAGAAGACGATCTTCCAACACATCGCCCTATTCCACCGAACAGCAGCATGAGGAAGTCTGTCACTCGTCAATTGGAATCAGCCTGAAAATAGGGGAGTCACAAGGGGGCTGTTTCTAATTTGCTATTTCGTTAGAAGCGACATCGGCGTAGTTGCTCTGGTGTCTTAAAGAGGATGACTGCAACCGCAGAAATTCTCAGCTAACCGTCCAAATAGTACTGAGGGTTACTTCTTGTGAAGCCGTTCCGTAATCTATCCACCATTCTCATGTTCTGCATCTTGCTGTTCGGCATCAGCTCCTCGCTACAGGTGGAAGCAGCACCACCCCAGGATTTCCAGCGAGAGACTTCCGGTATGGGTGTCATCGGGGCGCAAGTCCTTGCCGCACCTGATGCATCCGGCATCTTTTCGGATGACTTCAACGATTTCAATCTAGATACCAGCATCTGGACAATTGTTGATCCGGTGGGCGATGCGACTATCTCCTTCACCGGAACCAACACGACAGATGCCTGGTTGAACCTTGGTGTTTCCCAGGGCATTGACCATGATGTCTGGGATGGGGGCAATCGTGCGCCACGCATCATGCAGAGCGCCAACAACACCGATTTCGAGATTGAAGTGAAGTTCGAGAATCTCATATCCGAACGTTACCAGCTTTACGGCATTGTGATCGAAGAAAGTCCAGGTAATTACCTGCGCTTTGACTTCTTCAGCGATGGCAATGGCGTGAACATCTTCTCGGCAATCTTTACCAATGATACACACAGCAGCACAAGCAGCGCTGCGATCACGCCGGGTGCGCCGCTGTGGATGCGCATCACGCGCACGGGCGATGATTTCACCCAGTCTTACAGCTATGACGGTCTCATTTTCACGGATGAACGCACGCTGACTCACAGCATGACCGTCTCGCAGGTTGGTGTCTTCGTCGGCAACGCTCCTGATGGTTCCTCGCCAGCACACATGGGGCAAATTGATTACTTCTTCAACACTGCTGCACGCATTGACCCGGAAGACGGTGAGACAGGTGTCGTCGATGATAGTGGCCCCAATATCTTCAACCTCGAAGCAGGAGCCAGCGACGTACAGGCGGCGATTTCCTGGTCAACAGATGAACTGGCAACCGGGCTGGTCGAATATGGTACCGATACCAACTACAACGAAGGGGCGGTGAGCCTGACGGAATTCCTCGCCAGCCAGACGGCAATCCTGAACGGGCTGACACCCGATACCGAGTATCTGTATCGCGTCACCGCAACCGATGCGAACAGCAACACTACGGTTGTTGATAATCTGAGTTTCACCACAGGCGATCAACCCGGCGGCGAAGGTCCGATTGTGGACATCTGGTATGGCGATACGCAGACCTACATCATCGGACGCGCTCAGGAATGGTGCAACGTCCTCGGTCATGTTGAAGATGCAGACGGTATCTCTGCCATGAGCTACAGCTTGAATGGCGGAGCAGATGTTCCACTGGCGGTAGAAGGCTACTCACTCCCTGGTGTGGCAGGCAGCCCACGCCTGCAAAATACGGGCGACTTCAACGTCGAAATTGATTGTGATGACCTGCAAGCAGGATCCAATCAAGTCGTCATCAGCGCAGTGGATGGTGCTGTTTTGCCGAATACGACGACCAGGTTGGTCACCCTGGAGTATGACCCCAATGCCTATTGGCCTGAAACCTACAGTATTGATTGGTCTACGCTGACCTCCATCGAAGAAATCAGCAGCGTCGCCCATGTGGTCGATGGCAAATGGGAACTCGTCAGCGGTGGTTTGCGCACGGCGGAACCGGGCTATGATCGCCTCGTTGCTATCGGTGATATGGATTGGGATGACTATGAAATCCTGGTTCCGATCACTTTCAATGGCGGCCTCAATGGTGGGGCAGGTGTCTTGATGCGCTGGAATGGTCACACGGATGACCCGACGGCTGGCACACAACCCCGCACTGGATATTTTCCTCTCGGTGCGATTGGCTGGATGTTCAACGGTGAGCTTGAGTTCTACACCAACCGGGATGGCACACCGTCCAACAGTGGCGTAACTGTCGAGAGTGGTGACCAGATTATGATGCGGATGCGCGTGACCACGCTGCCATCCGGTGCAGGCTTCTACCAGATCAAGGTTTGGGAAGTTGGCACGGCAGAACCGACTGACTGGCAGCTTGAATACACGGCTGACCAGCAAGAAAGTGACCCGATCAGCGGTTCGCTGATGCTGATTGTGCATCAGATTGATGTGACATTCGGCAATGTCGAAGTTACACCTATCATCCCGCCTGATGATGAAACGCCGCCCGTGATTACCGATGTTGATGTGACACCGAGTGATACCAGTGCGTACATCAGTTGGATGACGGACGAACTGGCAACCAGCATCGTCAACTTCGGACTGGATACCAACTATGGCGAAACTGTCCAGGATCCGGCGATGAAGACATTGCATGCGCTAGAATTGACGGGCTTACAGCCGAATACAACTTACTTCTACGAAATCACATCGGCAGATGCCAACGAAAACGCAGCCAGTGTCGTAGGCAGCTTCACCACTGCGGCTGAACCTGTGGAAAATACAGTTGAGTCGGATGACTTCAACACTTGCACGCTCGATCCAATCTGGCGCTTTGAAGATGCGGGCTTCGGCAACGCCTTCTTCGAACTCGTCGGCGGCGGCAGCGGTGAAGCAACACTGAATCTGACGGTAACTGCGGATCAGAGCATTGATGCCTGGAACGCAGCAGGGCCGCCGCGCATGGTGCAGGATATTCTGCCCGCAGCAGCCGAAGCAGATTTCCAGGTTGAAGCCAAGTTCAACTCAATCCCGCAAGTAAATTACCAAGATCAAGGGTTGGTTCTCTGGGAAGATGCTTCCAACTGGATTCGCTACGATGTCTATCATACGGGCAGTACCGCGAAGTTGTTCATCGGGCAAACCACCTCCGGCGGTAATAGCACAGTCATCAATGCGACTGTGCAAGCGGGCATACCGCCATACCTGCGTGTGACGCGCACGGGCAATCAGTGGACGTTTGAATACTCCGCAGATGGCGCTACCTGGACACCCGCAGCCACCATCACCCGCAATCTGAGCATGACCGAAATCGGCCTCTATGGGGCAAATCCATTCGGTGGGGACTACACAGCATCCGTGGATTACTTCTTCGACACTGACTCTCGCATTGATCCTGAAGATGCTGACCTGAACACCATCACCGTTACGCCCAACGGCAGCGGTACAGTCTCGTTGAACCCGGATCAAGCCAGCTATGCGTGCGGGGAGGTGGTTGAAATCACACCAATCCCGGAAAGTGGTTGGAGCTTCGATGGTTGGACAGGTGACATCACCAGCAGTGACAACCCGCTCATGGTGACGATTGAGGGTGATCTGAACCTGAATGCGAACTTCGTGGAAGATAGCCCGACAGAGATCACACTCTCCGGTTCGGTCAGCTTCGAGGGGCGCACGGGTGATCAGACCAACACGGTCGATGTGACGATCTACGCAACCGGGACGGATACCATCATTGGCACGTTCCCGGATGTTGCGACGGACAGCGCAGGTGATTTCAGCGTGGTACTGACCGGGGTTGCACCGGGTACATACGACGCAGCCGTGAAAGAAACGGGATGGCTGCAAGAGATGCTCTACAGCCAGACCTTGAGCGCAGGGGTCAACACCCTGAGCTTCGACCAACTGCCAGCCGGTGACCTGGATGACGATAACGAAGTCGGTTTCCTGGATTTCTCCGGGCTGGTACTGAGTTATGAACTCAGCAGTGGTGATGCAAATTACATCGCGGCAGCGGATTTCAACGGTAACGATACGGTGGACTTCCTGGATTTCTCCGGGCTGGTGAACAACTACGGTCTGGTAGGGGATAACCCACTGGGCAACGAATGAGCGACGGGAGGAGGGAACGCTGGCAAGTGTTCCTTCCTCCTCACTGTACCGAACTCGAAAGAGCAAGGTTCATATGTAAAAAATGTGATTTGTAGGGGCGCAGCATGCTGCGCCGTTTACAGAAAATGTCTCGTTCTAACGTTTTTGGTGGAATTCATCTCACCCCTACTCGCTTTGCTCGTTTCCCCTTCTCCAAATTGGAGGGGGGAGGGAAGACCGGAGGTCTGGAAGGGTGAGATATAGTCATAAAAGATCACTCAGTAAATTTCCACCAATTCAGGTAGAACCAGGAAAATGTCAAGAATCACAGTTTCTGTAGATGAGCCAAGAGAAAAGCGTTATGCATAATTGCGACCAGGCGATTTTGAACGAGGGTAATGAGGAGCAATCAAAACATGAAAATCAGACGCAGTAATCCCTTGCTGCTGACACTCCTACTCTTGATGACGATGCTTTTGCTGCCGCTGAATGGGCGAAGTGTACAGGGGCAAGAAACCATTAATGTCATCCTGACACCGAGCGCAGTAGAAGTGGATGCGGGCGATACCTTCACCCTCCGGGTACAGGTTCAGAGTGGGACAGAAGCATTTACAGGTGTGAATGTCTTCCTGAATTTCGACCCGAGTCATCTACAAGTCAATTCAATCACGCGCATTGAGAACTTCGATTTCGACCGTCCGAACAATGGGTATGACAACGCGACTGGCGAAGCGGAATATGGTTCTGCGAACATCGACCCACTGACCGGAACCATTGATTTCATCGAGATTGAATTCACCGCAGTGAGCGCTGCTGCCAGCACAGACATCACGTTCTCGACGAGCGGCCTGCGCATGACAACCGTCACCAATGGCCTGTCTCCCTTGCCGATTGCGGTACAGGGTGCGTCGGTGACGATCAATGCGCAGCCGGATGCAGTGTCCGTTCTGCTCACGCCGGATACGGTAACGGTAGATGAAGGGCAGACCTTCACCCTGACTGCACAGGTGCAGAGTGGCACACAGGCATTCTCTGCCGTGGAAGCTGCGATCAACTTTGATCCGACGTATCTGGCAGTCAACGAACTGACGCTGGTTGGATCGTTCATCAGCCCGGATAACGACCTGAGCGATAACTTCGACAATGGGTCAGGCACAATTGATGTTGTTGCGGGCATTGCAGGCGGAACCAGTGGAACGGTTTCCTTCCTGGAAATTGAATTCACAGCGCTCACAGACATCAGCAGCACAGACGTACTCTTCGCAACGGGTGGCAGCCGGACAACGCAAGTCGCCCTCGGCCTGAACCCCTTACCGATTGCGGTACAGGGTGCGTCGGTGACGATCAATGCGCAGCCGGATGCAGTGTCCGTTCTGCTCACGCCGGATACGGTAACGGTAGATGAAGGGCAGACCTTCACCCTGACTGCACAGGTGCAGAGTGGCACACAGGCATTCTCTGCCGTGGAAGCTGCGATCAACTTTGATCCGACGTATCTGGCAGTCAACGAACTGACGCTGGTTGGATCGTTCATCAGCCCGGATAACGACCTGAGCGATAACTTCGACAATGGGTCAGGCACAATTGATGTTGTTGCGGGCATTGCAGGCGGAACCAGTGGAACGGTTTCCTTCCTGGAAATTGAATTCACAGCGCTCACAGACATCAGCAGCACAGACGTACTCTTCGCAACGGGTGGCAGCCGGACAACGCAAGTCGCCTTCGGCCTGAATCCGCTGGAGATTGAGGTAGCCGGAAGCACGATCACGATCAACGATGTGGTGCAAACCGCCACACTCAATGGGTCAGTTACATTCCAGGGTCGTCTGGATCAGACAGAAACCCTGCGCGTGCGGTTGTATGAAGCGGGTACAACGAATCTCCTGCTCGATACTACAACGAATGTGGATGCTGCTGGAAACTTCACGCTGCCAGGATTGCAACCAGGAGCCTACTCGATTGCTGTGAAGATCAATACGCATCTGCAAGAGGTGGAGGAGATGACGCTGGTTGCTGGTAGCAATACAGTGACCTTCGATGAACTCCTTGCTGGGGATGCCAACAATGATAACTTCGTTGATCTTGGCGACTTCTCACTGCTATCCAGCACGTTCAACCAGGTAGGCAGTGATTTACCTGCGGACTTCAACAACGACAGCATCGTTGATCTGGCAGATTTCTCCTTGCTGTCCGGGAATTTCGGTTTATCTGGCGAAGTGCCAGCGAACTAAGTGTGTAACGGAGTGCAGTTCATGGGCTGTACTCCTAACTCGTCTTACAACTTTCCGTATATCAAGAGTAAGAAACAGAGGGAATGCACAAATGAAACCAATAAACATCGTCCGATACCGTACACTAGTGTTATTGCTCACGCTTGTGATGGTTGCTGTCACTGCATTTCCAGGCGCGGGGCAGGACACGACATCAATTGTCCTTAATCCGCAAACCACGTCTGTGAATGTTGGCGACACGTTCACGGTGCAAGTCGTGGTACAAGCCCCGGATACCCAGGAAGTCAACGCCGCAGAAGCGTATATCGATTTTGATAACACGGTTTTGCAAGTTGTGAGCCTCACACGAGGTGGGAGCCTGGCGCGAGATTTTGTTGGCCCGGATGCAGATAACGACGTAGGCACCATCGACTATGCAGCCGGACACATTCCTGCACAGGATGGCGACAATCCAGTGGGAATATTCACGTTGCTGACGATTGAATTTGAGGCGATTGCTTCGGGTACCAGCACGCTGGATTTTATTGAAGTTGCACCGCGCAATTCTCGTGTTTTCATGGCTGGTATTGATTTAACTGGCGGCGCTGATAACCCGTCTGGTTCGGTGACTGTGAATACCGCACCGATTGCTAATGATGACAGTGCTACAACAGATGAAGATACCGCTGTGACGGTGGATGTGCTGGATA
>CAYVVZ010000035.1:0-25376 GCA_964455365.1 uncultured Anaerolineaceae bacterium
ACCATGCGTTTGAGTTGGTTTCAATACCGGACAAGCCTTTTAATCCTCGGCGACCAGCTTATGCTTCTGGCTGAAGCTGCAACACACCGCTTTCCGCCAGATCATTCCACACATGCTGTTCGATGATCTTCTCATCACGCACCACGAAGCGATCAATGTAACGGATGCCAGAAAATTCCGCGCCGTGATTGTTCAACCCGTAGAGCGTCCCCATGATGTAGACCACTTCTGCACCATCTTCGCGCTGATAATGGTCGATCTGGTCAAACGTCTTTTTGATCCACTGGTAACGGCCTCTGGCATTCTGCACCATATCGCGCTGGCTGTGGTAGACTTTGCCACCGGGGAAGATAATCGTGGCATCTTCGCCCATCATGGCTTCGGCTGCGTCTAAATCCCGCGCTTCCATCGTCCGTAAAAAGGTTTGGATGAACTCTTTTGCTGACATCAATACCACTCCTACACATCCGTCGTGTTGTCGATTTTGTGGAAGCGGGTCATATCGAAGCGGTCATGGGTGTGAATGTAATCCGTGCCCCCCATGCGCCCGATGACCTGATAGGCTTCCTGGCTGATGCGGTAATCGCCTTCATAGACGGATTCATCTACGTGAATTACATGAATGCGGCACAGCATCAGATCACTGCGTGCCAGGTCATTTTCCAGGCGAATCACCTGATCCAGCGTGCATTCAAATTGAATGGGGCTTTCGCCAACGCGCATGGGTTTCACCTGCTCGGATGGCAAGGCTGTTAATCCTGCGACATGGAATTCATCAATCTCTGGCGGATAGCCTTTTGAAGTTTCATTCATGGCATAAGCTGTTGCTTCCGTCACCATGTTGACGACACATTCCCCGTTCGCCATCAAATTCTGGTACGTATCTTTTGTGCCCCGGTCATCATCGGAATAGGCCACTGTGAATCCCAGCGTCGGGGGCATGACGGCAATGCCATTGAAGAATGAGAAGGGCGCGAGGTTGTGATTACCATCGGCATCAACGGTACTCACCCAGGCAATCGGACGCGGGACAATTGCCCCGGTCATCAATTTGTAGGATTGTTTCTTGGTCAATTCAGCCGTGCGGAAGATTGGCATGGTTATTTTTTCTTATCAGGAAAGTTTTTTATTGGGTTCATTTTTTGTGTTCTGTTTACGTCGCGGCGGACGTGCCGTTGCACGTCCCTACAAATATCGTGTTCATATTCATTTCTCAAAAGGCTGCATCCGCTAAGGCGCTACAAGGCTTGTCCGGGAATATTATCAGGGTCATTGTAGGTCTTTTCGTGTCTTGACAGAGCCTGTTGTAGGGACGAGGCCTGCCTCGTCCGAAACAAGCAGGCGGACAACACAGGTGTTGTCCCTACGGGTGGAAATCTAGCCTAAAAACTATGCGTTTGAGTTGGCTTCAATACCGGACAAGCCTTACAGCCCCAGGTACGCCGTGCGGATGCGCGGATCGTTGAGCAGTTCTTCGCCCGTGCCGGAAAGATGAATCTCCCCGTGTTCCATGACGTAACCGCGCTGCGCCATGCGTAGGGTCTGCACGGCGTTTTGCTCCACAATTAACACCGTTGTACCTTCTGCATTGATGGTACGTACCACCTCAAAGATGTCCTGCACCAGCATGGGAGCCAGCCCCAGGGAAGGTTCATCCAGCATCAACAGCTTCGGTTCGCTCATCAAGGCGCGACCAATTGCCAGCATTTGCTGCTCGCCACCGCTGAGAGTCCCCGCCATTTGATTGCGGCGTTCTGCAAGGCGTGGGAACAGCGAAAAAACATGCTCCATATTTTTCGCACGGCGCGGACGTACTTTGCGCACAAAGCCACCAAGTTCCAGGTTCTCGTATACGCTCAGGGCGGGGAACAATTTGCGCCCCTCCGCGACCTGGATCAACCCGGCTTCCACGATTTTGTTGGAAGGCCAGCGCGTGATGTCCTGCCCGTTGTAGCGGATTTTGCCGCCACGCGCCCGCAGCAAGCCGGAGATAGTCTTGATAGTCGTCGTCTTCCCGGCTCCGTTTGCGCCAATCAGCGCGACGATTTCCCCTGCGTGAATTTCCAGCGAAATGCCATGCAAAATCTGCACATCACCATACCCGGCTCGTAAGCTCTCAATGTTCAGCAAATTCGAACTCCTTCCCCAGATACGCTTCAATCACGGCATCATCGGAGGCGATCACCTGCGGTTTATCAATGGCGATCAGTTCACCATGATGCAGCACCGCGATGCGATCCGAAAGCGACATGATCGCCTGCATGACATGTTCAATCACCAGCAGCGAGAGCTGGTAATGTTCCTTGATCTGCCGGATGACTTCCACAATTTTGCGGCTTTCTGTGGGAGTCAGCCCTGCCATGACTTCATCCAGCAGCATCAGACGCGGTTCCGTTGCCAGCGCCCGCGCCAACTCTAAGCGCTTGCGTCCGGCGGTGGTCAAATTCTTGGCAGGACGGCGGGCATCCGCACCCAGGCCGACAAATTCCACAATTTCACGTGCCTTCGCTTCGGCATCCCGTGCGCTGCGGTAGCGCAAAAATGCCCCAACTTTGACATTATCCACCACATCCAGCGCGGCGAATGGCTTCACAATCTGGAACGTCCGCGCCAACCCTAAGCGGCAGACTTCATGCGTCGGAACGCCTTTGATGTCCTGCCCATTGAAGCGGATTTCGCCTTCTTCCGGGATGTGCGCCCCGCTGATGGAATTGAAGAGCGTGGTCTTTCCGGCTCCGTTGGGGCCAATCAACCCCAGGACTTCGCCTTCTTCCAGGGTGAACGACACGTCATCTACTGCCACAAGGCCGCCAAAACGCTTGGTAACATGTTCGAGGGTGAGTAAGCTCATGCGGCTTCCTCCTGTATGCTCGGTTTGCCTGTCCCACGCACGCGGCTGCGGATGCGCTCAATCCAGTTGGGGAAGGTTCCCACGATTCCATCTGGCATGAAGATCACTACCAGAATCACGATCAAGCCGAAGAGCATCACATCCACACCGGAACGCCCTTCAATGAAACTGAGGAATTCCGGTGGTTGGCGTACAAAGGCTTTGGAAGCTTCTTCCAGCGGGGTCAAGACTATTGCACCGACGAACGCACCCCATACCGTGCCGGAGCCGCCGAAGATCGGACGTAGGAGAATATCAATCGAGACTGCAACGCCGAAGACCAGCGAAGGATCAATGAAGGTGAAGCGCTGTGCGAAGAACGATCCACCCACAGCCGTGATCGCGGCACTGATGGCAACAGCGATAACCTTGTAACGCAGCACATTCACACCCAGAGCCGATGCTGCATCTTCATCTTCGCGGATTGCTTGCAGGTAGTAGCCCAATTTGCTGTGGAAAATCCAGATGCTAATCAGCGTGGCAATCACCAACATGCCCAGGATCAGCCAGTAATAATTCACCTGGGATTGCTCAAAGATCAATAGCTGCCAGGAATCGCCGCCGATGATCGGCAGACTGAGGCCGATGGATTTGCCGACGAAATCCCAATCTTGCGCGATGAGGCGCAGCATCTCCGCAAAGGCGAAGGTTGCCAGCGCGAAGAAATGCCCTTTCACGCCAAAACGAAAGGTGAGGAAGCCCATGAATGCGCCGAACATCGCGGCAAAGCAAGCCCCGACCAGCATCCCAATCCAGGGCGTGACTTCATAAGTGACCAGCAGCACCGTCGAAGTGTAAGCGCCGATGCCGAAGAACGCCGCATGTCCGAAGGAGAACTGCCCCGCATAGCCGCCCATGATATTCCAGGCGGTTCCCAGGTACGCCCAGTACAGCAGCGAGATCAAAATCGAAAGCTGGAAGGAATTGGTGAAAATGGGCAGCACCGCAAACAGCAGCGTGACAATTACCAGGATCACATAATCGCGGGGAATGGTGCGGAAGAATTTCATCGTGTCGCCTTCCCCAACAAACCTTGCGGACGGAACAGCAAAATCAGAATGAAGATCACAAATACACCAATTAACTTGGATGTCCCAGGGAAGAAGATCAGGCTGAGTTCTTGCGTCAGGCCGATAATCAAGCCACCGAGCAGCGCACCAACCGCGTTACCCATGCCACCGAGTACCACAATCACAAAGGCCGTGATGTTGAAGATATTCCCGGCGGTGGGTTCTGCGCGGTAGAAGGGCAGCACCAGCGCCGCCGCCGCACCCACGCAAGCCGTCCCGATGCCGAAGGTAACCATGTTAATCCAGCTTGTATTAATGCCCACAATGGCAGCGCCTTCCCGATCCTGCGAGGTAGCGCGGATGGCTCGTCCCAGGTCAGTGCGCTGCAAGATGTAATAGAGGATGCCCGTCAGCACCAATGCGCCGATGAAGGCCATCAACTGCGGAAATTGCACCGTCGTCCCCAGAGGACGCAGCGGAAAATCCACATTGAACAATCCCAGGATGCTGGTTTCGCCGCGTCCATAATCCAGGCGGATCGTGCGCGGAGTCGCGGTGAATGCCATCAGCAGGGCATTTTCAATCAGCAGCGTCAGCCCTAGCGTCAGCAATAGCTGGTTGTGATGCGGGGCATTGCGTGCCGGATGAATGATAACGCGGTACGTTAATAAGCCGACCACAAACAGCAGCGGCACCGTAACCAGAATTCCCAGGTAAGGATCAATGCCGAGATGTTCATACATCAAGAAGGTGACGTACAGGCCAAGACCCATCAATGCGCCGTGTGCAAAGTTGATGATTTCCAGCACACCGAAGATGATTGTCAGGCCGAGCGCAACCAGCCCATACACCCCACCAATCAGCAGGCCACTGACAGCCGCCTGCCGCACCACCACGCCGTAGCGGTCGTACCAGCTAGACGTGTTGGTGGCGATACATGGAAGGAAGGATGCTTCTGCCTCTGGTTCCAGGCACGCTTGCCAATCCACCTGGTTATAGATCAAGATCAGCAGCAAGCCGATGACGATTAACGCCCCAATCAACCAGCCGCGATACCGTTTTAGACTCACGAACATTGCTCCAAAAATACCAGGAAAAACAGTTTTTTCTGTAGTTGCGATTAGGCTATGCGGGCATGGCAGGCCATGCCTCTACGAACGGCGTGTTTCTATTGTAGGGGCACGATCTATCGTGCCCGTTCTTCTGATGTCCGGGGGCGACCCAGCAGATGATAGGTATCAGGTTAGGTCTCAATTCTCGCGGGCATGGCAGGCCATGACCCTACAAAAGGCATGTTTCTACCGTAGGAGTACGATCTATCGTGCCCGAAAATGCCTGAAACAAGAACCATAAATCCTTATCCTGAAGTTTATCACCCAGCGGATCGCCCCACCATCATTTACCATTCTCGAAGGGGAGGGTCTGAGACCCTCCCGATGACGGTAGAGACGAAATTTTTCTAGCCGCCCCAGCTTGTGCAGAAGCGCGGTTCCGCTTCGGCAAGTGCTTCAGGCCAGACCTGCGTCACAACACCATCCTGCACCTGCATCACAACCGGAACAGCATTCGGCGCTTCGCCTTCTTCAAAGACGATGGGGCCATCATAAGGCAGGATATGATCGGCGTATTCGGTGGCTTCCAGCGCATCACGGATCGCAGCCGGATCAGCAGAATCCGCCCGCATGATGGCATCCGCAGCGATGTACACCGTCTGCCATGCCAGGACATCCGCAGCCGTCATGGTATCTTCAAAGCGTTCCATGTAACGTTCACGGACTTCCGCCGCTTCTTCATTCAGCGCGTCCCAGCGGTAGTTGCTGTTGAAGAAGCACTCAGCCAGTTCGCCAGCATCTTCCACGAACAAATCCTGATCGTAAGTACCCTGTGCAACACCCATCACAAACGGTACATCCAGGGCAACCGCTTCCATATTCTGTGCGATGGTCAGGCCATCCCCGTAGTAACCCGTCACCAGA
The DNA here is from genome assembly GCA_964455365.1 of uncultured Anaerolineaceae bacterium. Lineage (GTDB taxonomy): Bacteria > Chloroflexota > Anaerolineae > Aggregatilineales > Phototrophicaceae > JAUZRW01. The sequence goes on from CAYVVZ010000035.1 coordinate 5,877, forward strand.
ACAGCATCCGGGGCGCTGGCACCAACCAGCGTCACATCGGTGGTGTAATCTGCGCCGAATTCATATGGAACCGTTTCCACGATTTCCAGGCCAACTTCGCCAGCTTCGGCTTCAAATGCAGCGTAGACGCTTGCGCCATAGTCAGTTGCACCTTCGTGCATGTAGGCAACAGATTCCAGCGGTTGATCGTAAGCTTCCGCGATTTCGGTCACGTAGCGAGCAGCATACGTACCCATCACTTCTGCGTTGGGCTGAATGCGGAATGTCCACTGTGTGCCGTCTTCACCACGACCCCGTTCGGTGATGTCAGTTGCTGCCGCCACAGTCACCAGCAGCGGAACACCTTCACGGGCGGAGACGCTGGCAACGTTGGCGGTCACAGCGGATTGGAACGTACCAAGCAGCACGGAAACGCCTTCTTCTGCAATCAGGCGTTCAGCTTCGGTCTGGCCTACATCAGCCGCACCCGTCGAGTCTGCGCTGACGTATTCCAGCACGTAGCCTTCCAGCATACCGGATTCGTTGATTTCATCGACTGCCATCTGGATCGCATTATCCATACCGATACCATCATTGGCGAGGCCGCCCGTCAGCGGGTGAATACCGCCAATTTTGACAACAACCGCGTCATCCTGCGCGGAGACAAGACTTGCACCCAATGCCATCACCAGCAGGGCTGCAACCAGCAAGTGCGAGAAAACTTTCTTCATCTGCATAGCTCCTCTCTGAATAAGCACTATTAACTTGATTATGCGGATTTCCGTTTGCAGTTTCGTTCGCATCCTGGTTCTATATGTCTGGATGAGACTGCTCACGGTCGAGCGATACAATTTTTGCTGCATCCCTCACTCCCGCTAAATCACCAACTAAGTCCCACAAGCGCCCCGCTGTTTGCGGGGATAGGGCATGCTGCGTCAGGGTATTGAATTTTTCGCGCAGTTCGGTTTCGCTCATGGGTTGATCCGGGTCGCCCTTGCTCCCGTTCGCCTGCGCCGAGACACTTTGCCCATCATGCCCAAAGAGCGTGACCTTTGAGGCACGCACACCCGGCAGCAATGCCGTGAATTCTGGATTCTCGCGCACTGTGGTTCGTGCTGCGAGGTCAAGGGTGGCAGCATCGCGCAGGGCTTCTTCGCGGAACGCTTCCGGCGTAGAATGCCCAAGGCGCAGAGCAGAGGCCGCAATAAACGGAATCGAGAACCGTCCCGCCAAAGCCGTCTTCGGCGCGGGATTGTTCAGTGTGGCAGCGATGCCATAGGTTTCGATTTCCACGCGCTCAATTTGCGCAGCGGGGAGTTGTTCGCGCAGTTGCAGGCAGACATCAATCACGCCATGCGAATAGCGGCAGCCCGAATAGGGTTTGAAGTAACCGCGCATAATTTCGTAATGGGTTCCCAGGTCATGGGTCAGGGCTGCGAGATCAAAACGATCCCCCAGGATTGTGCCGAAGGTTGTTCCCGCCCCGCCACGTTCGCCCATAAATCCCAGTTGGCTGAAATCCACCGCCAGCAAGCCATTGTGATTGACCATCCCGGCATAGGTATTGCGCACATTCGCGCCCTGGAAAGCCGTTTCAAATGAGGGTGTGATGGCATAAGAAGCCGCGATGTTCAGCGCTTCCAGGGTTTGTTCGGCATTCAGGCCGCGTAATTTTGCGCCAACGGCTGCCGCACCCAGTACGCCCCATGCGCCGAAGGGATGCACCCCCGCACGCAGTTTCGTAGCAACACCCGCTCGTGCCGCAACTTCATAGCCGACGACGAGAGCCGTTAAGAATTCTTCCCCGGAGGGATGGTAGGCGGGGGCGCAGGCCAGCACGGTAGCAATCGCGTGAATTGCCGCATGACCGAAGGCATACGCATGGCCTTCATCCATTTCGAGTGTCGTCCCGGCTGTGCCATAGACCAGCGCCGCCCATTCTGGCTGCACGCTGCGCCCACTCAGCAGCAAGGTTGATTGTCCGGGATGGCGTTCTGCGGCGAAATCTGCCAGGGCTGCGACTTCCGGCGAAGTAAATCCGCCGATGATGACCCCAATCGTATCGCGCAGCACCCACCCGGCACGCGCAACCACCGCTTCCGGCAAATCTGAAAAGCGGGTTTCTGCTGCGAAGGTGGCAAGCTGCTGCATGGCGGTCTGTGCATCCATCATGATTTACGCCGATGCGCCCTCCTGAATGCTCACGGCAGCGTGTTTCCCGGCGAGATACCCATAGCCAAGCGCCGCCAGCAGACCATTCCCGGAAAGATACCCCGCCGCACCATGCCCACTGAGTCCGGCGGCTGTCCCTCCGCCTGCGTACAGATTAGGCACGGTGGAACCATCTGGCTTGCATACCCGTGCATGTTCATCGACCTTGAGGCCGCCCTGCGTGTGGAACAGTGCGCCCGTCACCTTCACGCCATAGTACGGTGCATCAATCCGCTTGCAAACTTCGCGCCCCATCGGATCGCTAATCTCGCCATCGGCTGCCGCATTGTATGTGCGGATCGTTTCCGCGAAGGCCGCCGCATCAATGCCGAAGATTTCCGCCAGTGCTTGCGGTGTATCGGCAGATTTAATCGCTCCGGCTTCATGTGCCGTGCGGTATTCTTCAAAAGTCATGCCCAATTCATGCAAGCGCTGCGGATAAATCATCCAGGCCAGGCCGTCCGGCTGCTGCAAGACATCCAGCGCTCGTTCGCTGTAGCCCTGTAATTCCGTGCCGAAGCGCTGCCCGCGTTTGTTGACCTGAATGCCACCCTCGCCGACCATCGCGTAAGTAATCAGCACATTGTAGGGAATGGCTACCGATCCATGTGCTTGATACGAATCCATGAAGGCTGTTGCTGCGCCGAGTTCTTCCCCCCAGAGGATGCCTTCCCCGGTGTTGCCTTCGCCACCCAGATAGAGCGCGTCACGCATGGCGGGAATATATTTTTCGACCAGTTCTTCACTGCCGCCGAAGCCGTTCGTAGCGAGGATGACTTTCTTCGCCTTCACCCGTTCTACCTGATTGCCGCGCTCGACCTTCACACCCAGTACCGCGCCGTGTTCATCAGCAATCAATGCGCTGACGGGTGCGCCTTTGATGACTTCTACATTGTCCATCATGGCGAGTTTGGCACGTAAGGCATCGTAAAGTTCTGCGCCGCTGCGGTTCGAGGGCGCGTGCATCCGGTGGCGGGAATGCCCCGGATAAAGGAAATCATCGACGAAATATAATTCCGCGCCGACATCATCCACCAGCCAATGCACCACATCGACAATGGTGCGGGCAAGGTGCAGCGTCGTTTCGTAATCGCCCTGATTGTGATTTTTCTTGAGGATGTCCTGCGCATAATCTTCCGGCGTTTCTTCCACGCCTGCGGCTTTCTGGAAACGTGTGCCGCCTGCCGGGATCATGCCATAGGAACGTTGTGTGTTGCTCAGGGGCATCTCTTGTTTTTCCAGCACCAGCACTTCTGCGCCGGATTGCCCCGCCACAACCGCCGCCGTCAATCCGCAGCCACCGCCACCGACGATGACAATCTCGGTTTCAAATGACCATTCGCCCGTATCACGTTCAATGGGCATGGGAACCTTCCTTCTGTGCTTCCTGTGTTTCCAGTTTTGCCAGGATTTCTTCGCTGGAAAGGATCGTCGCAGTCTTCATCCATAGATCAAGCAGGCCGACCTTGTGCGAAGCTTCGATGCGGTCAAAGACGCAGTCATGCGGAATCATCACGCTGAAACCATGCTGTACCGCATCCACCGCCGCAGCGCGTATGCAGCCGCTGGTGGAATTGCCGCAGAGGATCACGCTGTCGCAGCCGCGTTCGCGCAGGTCATCTGCAAGTGTTGTCTGGAAAAATGCGCTGGGAAATTGCTTATGGATGATGGCATCGTCTGGCTGTGGCGTGAGGGGGTCAACGATTGCCAATAGCGGATCATCTGCCGGACGGTTGTGTGGCTGCATGGTGGCGTAGAAGATGGGCATGGTATGCTGCCGGAAGAAATCCACCAGGGGCAGCATAGCTTCGATGGCACGCCAACCGCGTTCACCGATCATGGTTGGGGCTTGCTGGATGGCTTGCAGAATCGGCACATCATCGCCAACGAAGAGCTTCTGCATATCAATGATGAGCAGGGCAGGCGCAGTTCCTTCTCGGCGGCTGGCAAAGGTTGCTGCCCCCCGCGTGCGATAACCTGCTGCTTCGATCACCTGCTGATCTTGTTCGCTTAAGAAATTGAGCCAGGGTTCCATATCAACATTCACACAATAAGTAACGTGAGTATTTTCGGGCACGATAGATTGTGCCCCTGTCAAATTTTTATCCAAAACTTACGCTAAATCACTGCCAGGACGATTACGGAGCCTGAACCTGGTTCCGCGATAATAAGTACCTCAATGTCGTAACTATAGCACTTTTAAGATACAAAGCCAAATTTTGCCGTAACTTCGGGTGTTTTCTACCAGAAACCTCGTACATTCAGCACAAAATTGCGGATCAAAGTGGCTTTTTGCGGGGTTCGGCTGGCAATTGTATCTAAAAAGTTTTATAGTCACGAGAAAGACACCTTATGATGAAAATAGCAACCTTATGACGATCAACCGTGATTCTCCCCTGCCTTTGTATTATCAGCTTAAACGTCTCCTGCTGGCGAAGATCGAAAGCGGTGAACTCAAACCGGGCGACATCTTCCCAACAGAGCAAATCATCCAGGAGACCTACGAAGTCAGCCGCACCACCGTTCGGCAGGCACTCAGCGAATTGGAGGAAGAAGGCAAGATCACGCGCCATCGTGGTCGTGGAACCTTCGTCGCCAAGCCCAAAGTGAAGCACATCCCGGAGCAGTACCCGGATTTGACCGACCACATGACCTTGCAGGGACTCGTCCCTGGCTGGCGCTTGCTCTCTGCGGAGTGGGTTTTCCCCAGCATGGAGGTAGGCAAGCAGCTACAGGTTGAGGAAGATCAGCGCGTCTTCCGGCTGGAACGCCTGCGCCTGGAACATGATGAACCTATTGGTTACCACATCGCGCATATTGCCCCGGACTATGCCGGGTCGATTGATGAACAGGCTTTCACAATCGGTGGATCACTGCGCTACCTGCGTTCCTTGAAGGTGCTGGAAACAGCAGTTGCAAATCGTGCAATTGATGCGCTCCCTGCCAATGAACATGTGGCGACGCTGCTGGATGTTTCGCCAGGAGAACCGCTGCTGCGCGTGCAGCGCATCATCCGCACACCAGAAGGCAGCCCGATTGAAGCCTTCAGCGGGGTTTATCGCGGGGATCGCTTTCAGTATCACATTCAGAATATGCGTGCCATCAATGGCATCAATGCGTAGGGGATAGCAGGGCGGTGACAATCCCTTATGCCGGGTGCGAGGCATTGCCTGTATTCGTACCCTGGCATGAGGGGGTGCAATGGTAGGGACACAGATTCTGACCCGCCCGTAGGTAAACCATAAAAAAACTCATATCGTGTGACCTTTTGCGTATCCATTTCTATTCAAACAGGAGTTCTTTTCCATGTCTCAATATGATTTGCTCGTTCAGAATGTGCGCGTCGTGCGCCCCAATACGGATACCATCGAGACGGCAGACATTGCAGTCAAAGATGGCAAGTTCGCCCGGATAGCCCCAGGCATCCCGGCTGAAGAAGCCGCCGAAACGTTCGATGGTAAGGGCTTGATGGCCTTCCCCGGTGCCATTGATCCGCATACCCACGTCGGCATTTATGTGCATCCGCATGACGATGCCCCCACCGAATCCGCTTCCGCAGCATCCGGCGGTGTGACCACACTGATTCCCTACGTGCGCACCGGGAGCCTGTACCTGAATATGGGAGGTTCGGTGAAGCCCTTCTGGGAAGAATTGATGAAGGCCAGCGAAGGCCGCTATTATGTCGATTATGCCTACCATGTTTCGCCCATCAATGGCAGGCAGGTCGGGGAGATGGAATATCTGCTGACCGAATGTGGCGCACCAAACTTCGGCGAAGTCTTCATGTTCTATGGCATTCACGGCCTGCATGGACGCTCCGACCAGCAATCCAAGTGGTTGATGCTGGATGAAGGCGATCATTATGACCTGGCGCATTTCGATTTCATCTGCCGCGAAGCGGCTCGCTTGCAAGAACAATATCCCGATCTGGCGAAGTACATCCAGGTGAGCTGGCACTGTGAAACGCCGGAAATCCTGCGGGCGTATGAAACTAAAGTCCGCCGCGAAGAAGAATTGGAAGGGCTGGAAGCCTACAGCGCCGCCCGTCCGCCGCACAGTGAAGCGATTGCCATTCAGATTGTGGGGGCGATGGCGCACGCAGCCGGATTGCAGCAGGTGAATATCCTGCACATCACGTCCCGCGATGCAATGGAAGCGGCACTCGCTGCACGGCAAATGTACCCTGATGTGGAATTTGGCCTGGAAGTCACGGCGGGGCATCTACTGCTGGATACCAGTTGCACAATGGGAGCGCTGGCGAAGGTCAATCCGCCGCTGCGTCCGCATGATCATCAGGATTATCTCTGGGAAAAAGTGCTGGATGGCACGGTGCAATGGATCATCACCGACCATGCCAACTGCCCGATTGATCAGAAAGTCGCAGCGGATGACCCGGAAAATGTCTGGAAGGCGAAAGCCGGTTTCGGCGGCACAGAATACATGCTGCCAGGGATTTTCAGCGAAGGCACGAAACGCGGCCTGAGTCCCAACCGGGTCGCAGAACTGGTCAGCTACAATGCGGCGCAGCGCTTCGGCCTGTTGAACAAAGGCGATATTGCTGAAGGGCTGGATGCTGATCTTGCCCTGCTTGACCCGGATGAAGTCTGGACGATTCACGGGGAAGACAGCTTCTCCACCCAGGGATACACGCCCTTTGAAGGCATCGAGGTCAAAGGCCGGGTGAAAACAACCTTCGTGCGCGGCAATCGCGTCTTCGACAATGGCGAGATGGTGGGCGAAATGATCGGCAAGTACATCCCGCGTCCGGGGAAGGTCGCCGAGGATTAAAAGCCCCAAATCCACTTAAGGGATTATTATGTTGCAGAAGATCGTTTAACTTAACAGGCACGGGCTGAACATGTTCAGCCCCTACAAAAACCAGCTTTCTACCGCATCATGTCTAGAGGGTGCGTCGTGGACACACTCCTACTAGAATCTTTGCATAGACTTGCGGCTACCCTCGTTCGTAGGTCGGGCGTAGATAAATATCAATCAGGTATTCCGGGTAGCCAATGCGACGCAGGTAGATTTCGCACTCCTCGATGGTTGCGCCCTTATCGCGCCAGAAAGGCACGCGCTTGATGAGCGTCTCCACTTTTTCACGCGGTGTGATAATCCAGGTATCTTTTGGGACGAAGCCGTAATGAATGACCTGCATCTGCTCCATGACTCCGGTGCTTTTCAGGTAAGGTGCAATCAGGATAATTTTGCGTGCGCCCTTCTCCTGGGTTAGATATTCTGCGACGAACTTCGCCGTGCCACCCAGATCCACCAGATCTTCCACCACACCGACAACTTTGTCTTCCACATCAATTGAAAGTGGGTGATTGATGCGCGGCTCATCCAGTGGTTGACCGGGTCCCGCGTAGAATTTCACACCCAATGTACCAAACGTAATCGGCGGGATATTCTTGTTCAGCGTCCACGCCAGATGATCGTGCAGCAGTACTCCCGGAAGCAGCGCCCCCATTGTAATCATCACCCCATGCGTAATTTGTTCCCTGGTGCTGATGTTGTCGATCTGGTAGCGATAGACCTGGCGGGCAATCTGCGCGATGATGTAGGTTTCTACGTGGTCGGGAATATAGAGGAATTTCAATGGGTCATGTTCGATGGCGACTCCGTGCGGTTCTTTCCAGAACTGCGGATCAATTGTGCCATCAAATTCTTTCACGTGGCGGGCATAATCGCTGGTCATTGCACGTTCCTGATGCGTCGTGATTCGATACATCCCCATTGTACCAGCGTGCAGGTGCTGCGTAATTGACGGGTTCCTGCATGTTTCGCAACCAGTTGCACGATGAGGAGCGCAAAGGGTACAAAGAAATGCGCAAGGGCGCACCATTGACCATTGAAGCCATGACCGCCCAACCACGTATTTCACAGGGGCGAAGCGTGTTCACCCCTATGGTTAGTGATTTATTCACTGATGTTACGCAGTAGCCCTTGCTGTCAACCTTTTCCGCTTCGACGAGCGTAAGCCGTCAGCGATCAGCCATCAGCAAAAACGTTTTTACAGTCGTGATGTGCTCAAAAAACGCACTTTGAGGCTGACAAGCTGAAATGCTGAGACGCTCATTGACTGCTCTGCGGTTCCTACCCATTTTCAGGAGCCTGTGCGTAAGGTCAGTTATTCAGAGGTATTTTCTTCTTCCAGTGCCTGCTCAACGAAGAAAGTCGGCAGGGCGAGCAAGCGATGCACCGGACATTTTCCTGCAATTTCCAGCAGGCGTTCGCGCTGTTCGTCGGATAGATCACCCGTGAAGCGGATGCTCTTGCGCACCTCATGCACGAAACCTGCATCGCCATCATAACCGGGGTATTCTGAACCTTTGAAACGCTCGAAATCCAGATCAACATCCACGCGCTCCACAGGCCACCCCTTGCGATCCGCATACATCCGCACTGTGATCGCAATGCAAGCACCCAACGCGCCCATTGCCATCTCGCTCGGCGTTGCCATCTCATCCGTGCCGCCCTTATCCGCAGGCTCATCGGCGTAATATACATGGTCACGCGCCTGAATGCGCGTCTTGAAACCGTCTTCCGTCCGTAAACTCACGCTGGCTTTTGCCATTTACTTCTCTCCTTATATTCGTCGCTCACTGACGACGGCTTACCATCATTCTCTTGTATTCTGGATTAGGGTTGCTGAAGGATTCTTACGGATGACAAATGACACCTTCTACTTGCCACCTGGGGCAGAAATGCAAACAGCCGCACATTGGCGGCTGCTTGTTGTGTGGAAGCGGGCGGATTCGCACCGCCGTCCAACGGGTTCGATACGCGCACATCTACAAGCTTAGTCAGCATTTATTTTCACCACAGGCAGCCCGGCTGACGCGGTACACCTGTGGCTGAGATGATTAGGTCTTGGCCTCGCTTATCATCATGGGCGAGGTAGCATCCCGCCTGGAGTGACGCCCAACGCCCGCCCGACGGGCAAAACGGACGCGGACGGCTAACCACTTATGGGTTAGCTACCTCACGCTGTTGTTACGCAGCGTAGGCAAGAGTGTTTTCGTTGGCACCTAATGGTGTCTGGGTCTTGATAACGTAGTGGACCCTCTACGGCTTGCAGTACGGTATCAGCCTCCGCTGTCGAGTCTGATTCGCTCCCGTATTCTGCCATTAGTATAGCAGATGATCGAACGGATGTTAAGCAAAGTTTATGTTAGAGGCGGCATTTGCTATGCGCGAAACAATGCACGCCGTTGCCGTACTGGCTTTACCCCTTGCTATCACGCTCAACCATCGAGTAGTTGATGTACAGTGCCGCCAGCACGCCACCAATCCAGAAACCACCCAACGTGAGGACGGTCACGATCAATAATGCGCCACAACCGCGATCAATCACGGATAGCGGCGGGAAGATAATGCACAACAACGCCCGGAAGCATCCCATGTTCAAATCCTTTTCTGCATCACATAACTGTACTACTATCCTGTACGCAGAAAAGATATGCAATGTTTCACGGTAGACCCCATTGTGGCGCTGGCGGAACGTCACCATCCAGCACCAAATCCAGGTATTGGGAGGCTTTGCGCAAATCGCGGTACAACTCAGGAGCGATCCATTTCATGCGCACAATCGCCACCAGCACCGCCCGAAACCCCACCGGGATCATATAGACGTAGCGCGTCTCACCCGCTTCGTTCATCAGCTTGATGAATAGCTCGGTCGATTCTCCGCTGTCCCAGGCCTGGGTCATATCCTCACCGAGCAAAAACATTGTTGTGGCCACCGCCGCCAATCGCTGCGAACCTTCGCCCCCTTGCATGGTGGTGGTCATTGTCAGGCCATCAACGCTGGTGAGCATCAAGCCTTCGATTTCGATGCTGACTTCTTGCAATGACCACAGGCAGCGAGTCGCCAGTTCCGTTTTCAGGGTGTTCATTGAGCATCCTTTCCACGTCCTTTGTCGAAGCACATTCACTGCGGATGATCGGGGACTGTTTCTCCTGCCATTTAACGGCAACGTTGCGCAAATGGCAAGCCGCTCTCGTTCTCATCGTGAATGGGACTGCGAGCTGCGGTAAGATAGAGGAGAGCCAACCATCCTGGAGGAATTCCTTATGCGCAGGTATCGCCCTGTATTGCTGTTGTTGATTGTGCTGGTCGTGAGTGCTTGTTTCCCGCGTAGGATACCGGGTGGCAATGCACCCGAAGTTACGCTAGGACAGCAGGTGATTTCTTCAACATTTGACCGCACGGATGGATGGCAAACCATCAACGACCCTGATGTATATTTCCAGGTGGAAGATGGCGTGTATCGGACGATCTTTTCGCTGCCGGGGCGTTTCGGGATCGGGTTGCATAACAACAGCTACAGCGATACCGTCATTGAAGCGAAGGTCGCCTTCACCTCTGCTTACAATGATGCCATCATCGGCTTGATGTGCCGCGCCAATCCATTGCTGACTGGCTATGGCTACTACTTCCTGATTTCGGGCGACGGTGCCTTCTCGATCCGGCGTGGGGAAGATACTGGCGTGGTAGCGCTGGTTCCCTGGCAGAATGGCGCGAATCTCAACCCGAATGGGCAGCGCAATACCCTGCGCGTGGTCTGCGTAAATGATTCGCTGGCGTTGTACGTCAATGGGGAATACATGGGCAGCGCACAGGATTCGACGTACCGAGAAGGCCATACGGGTATTGTGGTGGGGTTGCCAGTGGATGCAGCAGCCGACGCGATTGTCTCTGTGGAATATGATGATCTGCTAGTATGGACGGCAGCACGCGAATGAGTCAGCAGCATTTATCCTAATGTCGTGTAAGAATTGATTGATTTCCACGCTCTAGATGGTATACTGTGGACAAACTACAGATAGAGGAAACCTTCGGGGCAGGGTGAAATTCCCTACCGACGGTAAGGTATGGCAACTGCACATACCAAGCCCGTGACCCGTGTCGCCCATTTCATTTGTGGGTGCGTCATCGCCAGCGTGCGATGCCGGTGGATCTGGTGAAAGGCCAGAGCCGACGGTTATAGTCCGGATGGGAGAAGGTATTCAGCCGCAGTATGCGTTATTTTGCGCATGCGTTGTGGTATCTGTGGCGCTAGATGATTGCATCGTCTCTTGGCGTACCTGTGTTCTAGCACAGCTACCCCTACGGAGTCGATTCATTATGCTACGCTACCCCCTGCCCCGAACGATTCCATGAGATCGCGGGGCTTTTTTAATGGCTGAAAACACGTTCAACCCAATGAGCATATCCCAAGGCAAGGAGCAGTTGGCGGCTGCGGAAGCTGTGCAGCAAACTCGTTTGCTCCGCCGCGCTCGGGGTTTACTGCCCACCCTCACCATTGCACTCATCATCATGCTGTGGCAAGTCGTTGTCTGGCTGGAAATCTACCCGCGCTTCATCATCCCGGCACCGCTGGAAGTCTTGCAGACCTTCGGCGAAGTGCTGCGTGATGGCACGCTGCTGCGGCATGTGGGCGTGACCGCAAACGAGATGCTGCAAGGGCTGGCATTCGGTGTGGGCTTCGGTACTCTGCTCGGTTATGCCATCGCCCGGAATCGCTTGTTGGGCGAGATGCTTTCCCCGGTGATTGTGGCCTTCCAGGCGACCCCGGTGGTGGCCTATGCGCCGCTGCTGATCATCTGGTTTGGCAGCGGAACCACCAGCAAGATCATCACCAGCGCGGTGATTGTCTTCTTCCCCACCCTGATGAATACCGTTGTCGGCATTCGTGGCGTACCCGCAAACTTACATGAATTACTGCGCTCCTTGAATGCATCTCCGTGGCAAACGTTCACCAAGCTGGAAATTCCGGCAGCGCTTCCGGTGCTGCTCACAGGCTTGAAGACCAGCGCGACTCTCGCAGTGATTGGTGCTGTCGTCGGGGAATTCATCAATGCCAGTGAAGGACTCGGTTTCCTGGTGATGCGTGCGCGGAGTCAGTTCGATACACCCTTGGTTTTCGTCGCAGTTTTCACCATGACGGCGCTCGCGCTCTCGTTGTACCTGGGGGTTGCCGCCCTGGAACGTTTCGCCCTGCGTTGGCAGAAGGGGTGAAATTGGAATTGTTTACGATACCTTCCAGAAAGGATTTTACTTCTATGTTTTGCCGTCGTATCGTTATGCTCTTTATCATCCTCACGATGCTTGTTACGCCAGGGATGGCACAAGCCCAGCCGGAACCGCACACGCTGCTGATGACCTTCATCCCCAATATTCAGTTTGCACCGATGTATGCCGCGATTGGCGCAGGTCACTTTACAGATGCGGGGATTGACCTGACGCTCGAGTACCTGAACGAACCAGATGTGGTTGATCTGGTAGCTAGCGGACAATACCAGTTCGGCGTAGTCAGCGGGGAACAGGTGATTCTTGCTGCCGCCGGGGATCGCCCGGTGGTGTATGTGTATGAATGGTTCCAGCAGTATCCCGTTGGTGTCGTCTCGGATGCAGCGCTAGAAGTTGAATCCGTCAGCGATTTAACTGGGCTGCGTGTGGGTATTCCGGGGCGCTTCGGCGCGACCTATTCCGGCTTCACCACGCTGCTCGAAACGGCTGATATGGCAGAAACTGATGTACAGCTTGAGGAAATTGGCTTTGCAGCGCCGGAAGTTTTCTGCGTTGGTGCAGTCGATGCTTCAGTGATTTACGTCAACAACGAACCGCTGCAAATCAGCAACCGCGCCACGAATGGGGATTGTGGGGAAGTGGCAGAAGTGACTGTGCTGTATATCTCCGACGTGGTTGACCTGGTTTCCAATGGCCTCATCACCAACCAGGACACAGCGACCAATCAACCAGAGTTTGTGCGCGAGTTCGTCGCGGCTTATGATGCGGGGCTGCGCCTGACGATCCAGAATCCGGCGCGGGCGTACCTGCTCAGTGCGCCCTTCATCGAGGGGCTGCCCCTGGATGATGCACTGCGCGAAGCGATGGAAGCGCAGGCTGCTGAGTTGGAAACATTCGCACCCGGTGACCTGACGATGCAAGAACGCTACGAGCAGCATGCGGCCTTCCGCGCAACGCTGGCAGAATCTTTTGACGATGAAACCTTGCTGCAATTCGATGTGCTGCTGGCCTCAATCCCGTTATGGGATGCGGAACGCCTGGGATACACCGATCTTGCATCGTGGGAGAATATGCAGGAAACGCTGTTATCGTTGGAATTGTTGGAAGCGCCAGTAGTGCTGGATACGATCTACACAAATGAATTCCTGCCGGAAGCAGAATGAAACGGTGTCCCCGTGTGCCGTTCATCTTGTAGGGGCGATTTGTTGAGTCGCCAGCGGACACAGCATTCCACACGTAGGGGCGCATTGCGCCCCATGCATGTCAAGTTAAGCAATTTTCTCGTAAATTCGCATCTTGCTGCCCTGTGCCTGACGTTCAAAACGTCAGGCTACACCAGGGCGAGCGTCCGCTAAAGGGACGCTTAGAAAATCATCCTGAACTATAAAACACCTTTATAACCCCTTTAGTGGGTTTGGGCTTTTGTAGCCGGGGATTTTAATCCTCGGCGACCAGCCGCAAACAAATTCTCTTAAACAGTCCTATTTGCGGCCTTCAATGTCTTAAGTTGATACCTATGGGCGCACAATGCATTGCGCCCTTACGCGAAATTTTTCTCCGTATTCATTTCTGAAAAGGCATCATTGCGCCCCTGTGCCCGCTTTATTCTCCCTGGTCCAGCGGTTTCAACATTCCCAACCAGGTCGGGAAAAATTCCGAAATCGTCGGGTGAATGGGAAGCGCACGCATCATATGCTTATAGGATGCACCCGTCGCCATATAGTTGCTGACCACCTGCACTACATCATCGCCCTGCATGCCGAAGATGCACGCACCCAGAAATTCTTCCGTCTCTGCATCCACCAGTAATTTCACGAGGCCGTCGGTTTCATTGTCTTCTTTGGCGCGGCTCACGTTCTTCATGTAATGAGTCATGCCCAATACCTTGCGCCCGGATTCGCGGGCTTCTTTTTCGCTCATACCCACGCGCCCCAGCGGTGGGTCAATGAACATGGAATAGGCCATTGTACGATCATCCGCGCTGCGATCCATGCCCTTCCAGTTATCGCGCACAATTTCGTAATCATGCACCGACGTATGAGTGAATGCACCGCGTTTGTTGATGTCTCCCAGCGCCCAGATGCCGGGGACATTGGTTTCAAGCTTTCCATTGGTGGAGATGAAGCCGCGATTGTCCGTTTCCACACCGACGGCTTCCAGGTTGAGTTTGTCGGTGTTGGGGGTGCGCCCCGTCGCCAGTAGCAGATGTGTCCCTTGTACGGTTGTTTGCTGCCCACCTTCCACAGCTTCTGCCGTGACAGTGATGGTACTTCCTGCCTGGGAAACATGAACCGCTTTATGCCCGGTGAGCAAGTTCACGCCTTCTGCGCGGAAGATACGCTCCACTTCTTCCGTCACATCTTCATCTTCGCGGGATGCCACACGCGGGCTGTATTCGATGATGGTGACTTCACTACCCAGGCGACGGAAAATTTGCCCCATCTCCAGGCCAATGTAGCTGCCACCCAGGATGACTATATGCTGCGGTAGTTCGCGCAAATCCATCAGCGAAACGTTATCCAGATACTCGACATTTTCCAGGCCATCAATCGGCAAAACGCGGGCGCTGGTTCCGGTATTCAAATAGACTCGTTCTGCGGTATGTACCTCGTCATTCACGCGCACCCGAAACAAATCATCGTCCCTGCCCTCGAAGGAAGCCCAGCCGCGCAAAATGTCCAGATTGTCCACCCCTTGCAGCCATTCCGTCAGGCCATTGCGGGAATTACTCACAATGCGGTCTTTGCGTGCCATGACCGCCGCAAAATCCACATGCACTTCGCCCGTGTGAATGCCAAATTCCACAGAGCGCCGCGCCTGATAAGCATTGCGAGCGCTGGCGCGTAAGGTCTTCGTGGGCGTACAACCATAGTTCACACAAGAACCTCCGAGTTGAGCGCCTTCTACCAATGCCACACGCTGCCCTTCCCCGGCAAAGAACGCAGCAAGGCTCGGTCCCGCTTGCCCTGCACCAATCACAATGGCCTCATATTTCATATTTTGTCCCCTCTTCTGGATTATTTGACTCAACGGTTACGATGTTACCCGGACGCAGTGAGGCAACTCGATTCTTTCTAATGGCAACATATTAACAAACTGCAACATCGCATTAAGGGGCTATTCAGAGAATCGGCAGTATGCTGAAGGTATCGAGATGCATTCGCAGAATGTATCGTGCTGATATACAATGTGTGTTTGCCATACTGCTGCGCTATGCAGTGGTATCTGTATTGATTTCTGAAAACAGGGCTGTCGCCAGATGAAGCCGCCAGAATTAGAGCCTGTTTCGATCTTACTTGCGGATAGTGACCTCCGTCGCTTGATCTATTATGAAGCGATCATCCAGCGGATGCCGGATATGGCATGCATTGCCAGCACGCCTACCAGTGACAATGTGCTTGATCTCATCGAAGAACTGCATCCACAAGTTGTCTTGCTGGATAGCCGCCTATCCCCCATTCATGGTGTTGACCTGGCGGATGACATCCGCGAGATGCTGCCCGATGTTGCGATCATCCTGGTTGGGGTACGTTCAAACCATCTACAAGATGCCCTTGATGCCGGAGCCGATTACTTCCTCAACGTGCCTGTTACGCCTAAATCTCTCGTCAGCGCCATCCGTCAGGTGAGCCAGGTCGCCCGCAATTAAATTGACCCACCTGACCCTTCACTAACCCCTAATAACCCCAAGATTGACGTTCGTGGGCGGCGCAGATACAATGCTCCCGTTTATGTCATCAATCACTCTGGAACTGAGATGATTAGCGAAAAAACCCTATCTACCCTGGAATTTGACAAAATTATGCAGCAGCTTGCGAACTTCACATCCTTCAGCGCGGGGGCGGAATTGGCGCGGGAGATGCTGCCGTCTGTTGACTTAGAAGAAGTGCGCACCTGGCAGCGTGAAACGGCTGAGGTGATCGACATGCTGCGCGAAGGCAATGCCTATGCCCTCAGTGGGGCACGCGATGTGCGCGAAGTATCCCTCAATGCGCAGCGCGGCGTGATTATTGACGCGAGCGTGCTGCTGGATATTCGCTATACCCTGCAGCGGGGTGCCATCATCAAGCGCAATTTGAACAAATATAAAGGCCAATATCCGCTGATGGTGGAAATTGCCGATGAGATCGAAGATACTCAGGCACTACAAGATTCGATTGAAACAGCGATTGACGATAATGCCGAGGTGAAAGACAGCGCCAGCGCAAGGCTCGCCATCATCCGGCGCGACCTGAAAATCACCCATGACCGCTTGCAATCCAAATTGCAACACATTGTCAACAACAAGCGCAACCAGCCCATGCTGCAAGAAGCCATCGTCACGCAGCGCAGCGGACGCTATGTGGTTCCGCTGAAGGCCGAACACAAAGGCAAGATCAAAGGCATCATCCACGATTCGTCATCCTCCGGCGCGACGTTGTTCATTGAGCCGATGGAAACGGTGGAACTGAATAACCAGTGGCGCGAATTACAGCTTGAAGAAGAGAAAGAGATTCGGCGCATTCTGGCGGAATTGACAGCATTGGTAGGGGATACCAGCGAAGAAATCGTGCGCACGGTGGAAATCCTGGGCTACCTGGATTTCACGCTGGCGAAAGCCCGCTACGCCAACGAGATCAACGCCATCCAACCGACCCTTGTGGCCTTCACCAACAAAAAACGCCCAGAACATCCCGGCAGCACCATTGCTTATAAAGCCGCACGGCATCCCCTGCTCGGTGAAAATGTAGTGCCGATTGATGTGGAATTCGATGACGGAACCTGGGTGATGGTCATCACAGGCCCCAACACGGGCGGGAAGACCGTCTCGCTGAAGACCGTTGGGTTGCTCTCGTTGATGGCACAGGCCGGGTTACATGTCCCGGCGGCAGAAGCAAAGCTCAGTGTCTTTGAAGGCATCTTCGCAGATATTGGCGACGAACAGAGCATTGAGCAGTCGCTCTCGACCTTCTCTTCACATATGACCAACATCATCCATATTTTGCGCCACTGCGATGAACGCTCCCTGGTGATCCTGGATGAAGTGGGCGCGGGGACGGACCCGACGGAAGGTTCAGCATTGGCACGGGCGCTGCTGAATCGGCTGCGCAAAGATCGCGTGACGACGATGGTCAGCACGCATCACCCGGAATTGAAAATCTACGGCGTGGAGACACCCGGTGTGCGCAACGCCAGCATGGAATTCAATCTGGAAACGCTCGCGCCCACGTACCGCCTGATTGTGGGCTTGCCCGGTCGCTCGAATGCGCTGGCAATCGCCAGTCGCCTTGGCCTGCCTGCTGAAATCATTGATGAAGCACGCGGTATGGTTGCCACCGAAGACCTGGTAGCCGATGATCTGCTGGACGAAATTCAGCGCACCCGGCACGAAATCCGCGAACAACATGCCGAAATTGCTGCCCTGCGCGATCAAGCGGCACAGCAGCGCGACGAGTTGCAGCAGCGCCTTTCCAACATCGAAGACGAGCGCCGTGAAGTGCTGCGGGCTGCGCGTACCCGTGCCGAAGCCGACCTGCAAGAAGTGCGCGATGAGATCAAGCGCCTGCGCCGTGACTTGCGACAGGTCGGGATGCCGATGGAAAAAGTCCAGGCATTGCAGCAGGCCGCCGAGAAGATGATCGCCCGGACGCAAGCGCCCCTCGATGGTGATGACGAGGTCGAGCATCTGGAAGATGTGGATTGGCAGCCACGCCTGGGCGATACGGTCTTCCTGGATACGCTGAACTCCGAGGGTGTGATTGCGGAGTTGGATGAAAAAGAGGCCGTTGTGCAGGTGGGAACGCTGCGTGTTCGCGCCAAGTACAGCGACATCCGCAAGCGCAACCGTTCTGAACGCCGCGCCGATGAAGCCAAGCAGAAGCAGCAGGAACGTCGCAAATCCGCCAGCATGACCCCACGCCCCAAAATCGAATCACCGGGGATGGAATTGGATTTGCGCGGGGAGCGTGTGGAAGAAGCGCTGGAACGCCTGGATCATTACATTGATGCAGCTTACTTAGCGGGATTACCCTTCGGGCGCATCATTCACGGCAAAGGTACGGGCAAGCTGCGCACAGCAGTGCGCGATTTTGTGGGGCATCACTCGCTGGTGAGCAAGGTCACAGGCGCGGCTCCCAATGAAGGCGGCTCCGGCGTGACGGTGATTCACCTCGTCCCGCAGAATTAAACCGAACGGGGAATTACCCCACCCCCAAACCCCCTCCCCGAAGCATCAGGGAGGGGGCTTTTTCTCCATGCTGCCGCGCTGAAATCCTCCCCTAATGCCTTGGGGGAGGTGTCGCGCCAGCGACGGAGGGGGGCGAAAATGCGCTCAAACGCTATTCCCAAAATCGCCATCGGTTCTCTCGCTACACGAGCTTCAGATTCTTCCGCGCCGTCTGATTGTTTTGAACCTCAAGCGCTGAGACTCGCCCTGGTTCAAACCGGAAATACCGGAAACGAGCCAACCGCCTCCGGTTTTGAACCGGAGGCTACGCCAAGTCCAAAGTCGGCTAAAGCGACTATAAACCCTTTCAATGGGTTTCGGACTGGCTGTAGCTTGAGGTTTTGAACCTCAAGCGATGCTTGCGTAGCCTCAGGTAGGGTTATTCAATTTGTTCCAGATAGGGTTGGATTGTTTTTTCGGCGTGGTGCTGCTTCTGATGTTCGATGTAGGTGACCACATAGGGTAGTTGCTTCGCGCCAAAGCTGAGGACACCATATCCATTTTGCCAGCGAAAAAGATCATCATTTGTGTAGGTGTGATTGATGGCCTTTGAGGATGCACCCTTGCAACGTTTGACCCAGTGCGCAACGGCGATACTCGGCGGGATTGCTACAGCGATGTGAATATGATCTTCCATCCCGTTGATGGCAAAAATGGTGCTGTTCAATTCTTCGGCAATGCTGCGAATCGTGCCAAACAAATACGGCTCCATCTCTGGTGTGATGCGTCGGGCGCGGTTTTTCGTCGCCCAAATCACGTGATAATGACATTTCCAGAACGGCATTGATGACACTCCATGTGAATTGCCCCTGGTTCAATACCAGTGGCTACGCCAAGTCCAAAGTCGGCTAAAGCGACTATAAACCCTTTCAATGGGTTTCGGACACTGTAGCTTGAGGTTTTGAACCTCAAGCGCTGAGACTCGCCCTGGTTCAAAACCGGTGGCTACGCCAAGACCCAAGTCGGCTAAAGCGACTACAACACACCATCAAACCCTTTCAATGGGTTTCGGACACACTGTAGCTTGAGGTTTTGAACCTCAAGCGCTGAGACTCGCCCTGGTTCAAAA
>CAYVVZ010000035.1:25476-49113 GCA_964455365.1 uncultured Anaerolineaceae bacterium
ACACTGTAGCTTGAGGTTTTGAACCTCAAGCGCTGAGACTCGCCCTGGTTCAAAACCGGAGGCTACGCCAAGACCAAAGTCGGCTAAAGCGACTATAAACCCTTTCAATGGGTTTCGGACAAACTGTAGCCTGATATTTTGAATATCAGGCGCACTACTCACCCAACTCCCGCTTCACAATGCCCAGATTATCCCGCGCCATCTGATTGCTTGGATCATAGCGCAGGGCAGTCTCCCAATCGACCTTCGCTCTCTGCTTGTTTCCCTGTTTGTAATAGGCAGCCCCGCGTCCAATATAGGCCTTGGCATGATCAGGCGCAAGGCGGATGGCCTGATCGTAATCAGCGATGGCTCCGGTGAGGTCACTCTGGTTGTAGCGGGCATTCCCTCGGTTGTTGTAGGCATGAGCATAATCGGGCTTGAAAAGAATTGCTAAATCGTAATTGGCCAAAGCTTGTAAGTAGTTCCCCAAGCGAGCATACGCCGCACCACGTCGCATATACGCTTCTGCGTACTTAGGCTCAAGAACAATTGCCGCTGTACAATCTTCTATAGCCCCGGCATAGTCTCCATTTTCCCATTTTGCATGTCCTCGCTCATATAGTTCCTGCGCTCGCAAAGCACTATCGACAACTTCCTGTTCCTCAAGCGCTTGCGACTGGGCGCGGTTGGCGGCTTGCTGTGCGGCGGGATTACGTGGGTGCAGTACCACATCTAGCGTGGTGTTCAGGTAGCGGCTGCGGATTTTCGCCATCGCTTCCTCGAAGAAATCCGCCGGGACACGCTGCGCATTGTACTGTTTCAGCAGGGCAAGTTTCCCGGTGAGGTGTTTCGAGATGGAGTCATCGCCGAAGCTGAAGCCCTCGAACATCAACGGCACAATGTTGCGCTTGTTGTCCAGCGCAGTTTCGATCTCGCGCCGCAGCCAGTCACCGGGTTCGCTGCACCGTTCCAGCGCGGAGGGTGTCAGGATCACGATGAAGTGAGCGCGAGAGAGGATGTTGTTGAGGATGACTTGCTCAAAGTCCCCGCTGTCGATGCTGTTGTAATCGAAGAAAACATCGTAGCCGTGTTTGGACAAATCCTGGTAGACCGCCAGGGCGGTGAAGGCATTGGTACGCCGATAGCTGATGAAGACTGTTTTCTCTGCGGAAGCCACTGCAAAAACCCCTATTTTGTGCAATTGCGAATAGGCATAGTATGCCGCAGGGGACTGTGTGCTGCAACGGGTCGAACCTGTACCAACCTTGCCAAGCTGCTGATTTGGCAAAATAATATCAGGCAATCACCCAAGACAAATGGACTGGTCAATACCATGCTCTACGACATCACGCGCACTGTTTCACCCACAATGCATCCCTGGCCTGGGGATACGCCCTACAGCGTCCAGGCGATGATGCGCAAAGTAGATGGCGCTTCGGTCAACCTGATGACCATGACCACTACCTGCCACATCGGAACGCACGCAGATGCTTACTTCCATTATGCCGATGATGGCGACCATCCTGCGACGATGCCGCTGGACTCCTATATTGGCAAGGCGCGGCTGGTGACTGTGACGAAGCGAGACGGCGCACTGCTGCCAGAAGATTTTTCGCATGTGGATTTAGTTGGTGGCGAACGCCTGCTGATCCACAGCCACGTCAGCGATTTACCAGATGACCAGTGGCCTGAGACAATTCCCTACCTGAGCGTGGAATTGATTGAGCATCTCGCCGCGCTGGACTATCAACTCATCGGCCTGGATTCGCCCTCTGTGGATGCCTTCGATAGCAAAGCGTTGCCCTGTCATCATGCGCTGCGCAAACAGGGCATGGTCAACCTGGAACATCTGCTGCTGCGAGATGTCCCTGATGGTGATTATGAATTGATTGCCCTGCCGCTGAAGCTGGATCAAGCCTGCGGTTCACCTGTTCGTGCTGTGCTGCGATCCCCCATTTCTGTTTTGTGAATGGCTTCAATCATCGTTTCCTGGTTCCAGATGCGAGTCATCCACAGATCAACAGAACTGTGCGAGAGACGTTCCGCCATCCCCACCATACCGAAGCCAATGCCGCCGAGCCGCACGCGCTGGATGTTATAACGCACGGCATTCACGATATGCTTTGCAACAAATTCCGCGCTTTGCAACCGGATGAATCCTTCCCGGTAGCCGGGGAATTTCCCCAGGTGTGATGGATCAATCATCGGCGTATCCGTCCATCCCGGCATGATGATCGAAACCTGTACGTTGTCGTCGTAGAGTTCACGGCGCAGGGCATCGCTGAAGGCATTC
This sequence comes from uncultured Anaerolineaceae bacterium, assembly GCA_964455365.1. GTDB lineage: Bacteria > Chloroflexota > Anaerolineae > Aggregatilineales > Phototrophicaceae > JAUZRW01. The sequence continues at coordinate 27,752 of CAYVVZ010000035.1, forward strand.
AACCCGGCTTTGGTAGCGGTATATGTCGTTTCGCCAGGGCTGTGGATCAATCCGGCGACACTGCTCAGGTTGACGATATGCCCGCTGTGCTGGCGCTTCATAAACGGGACAACTTCTTGCGTCAGGCGAATCGTGCCGTAGAGATTCAGGTCAATCATTTTACGGATGAGTGCCGGGTCTTGCTCTTCAAAATAGCCACCAAGGGTTAATCCTGCACTGTTCACCAGCACATCAATCCGTGCAAATTCGTGCAGCGTCTCCTGAACGACTCGCGTTATATCGTCTTCTTGCGTGAGGTCTGCGGAAATCGTCATGATGCGCCGTCCGGGGAGTTGCAATTCTTGCTGGATTTCCGCCAGGACGTTTGCCCGCCGCGCTACCAGTACCAGATGCGCCCCCTCAGCGGCGAAGGCTTCTGCGGTGGCTTTGCCGATGCCAGAACTTGCCCCGGTGACAATCACGACTTTGTTCTTCATAGAGGTGGCATAGCTGTGCCGACGATTCCGCTGCCAGAGCCAGGCTGCTACACCTGCCAGCATCAACAAGAGAAAGTTGTGTTGTTTCATGTTCGTATCCCCTGATTTCAATGTATGGCAATGAGTACGCCCCTCTACCCACAATTGTACCTTGTTTTGCACGCCGACGCGGGATGATAGCGAAGATTATTCTTTTGGAATAGCGGCACTCCCCGTTATAATGGCTGCGAAATCGCACAGTAGTACGTGTATCCATTGTGAGGGAAGGTAAACAGACGATGCTGTTCAGCAGCTTTGCACAAGTGGTAATGGCCGTTGTCGCAGTGATTGCATTCTTGACGGTTGTTGCCGTGATCTGGATTGGAGCGCAAGAACAAGAGTCCGCACACGAAGCCAGCGAATCCGCTGCCGCTGCCGCCTGGGCTAACCGCGCCGCGAAGAAAGAAGCTGCGCTGGAACAGATGCAGCAAGCGCAGGGTCAGGGCGTACCTAGTGGGGATGCCATTGCCAATACGGTAGAGGCCGAACAAGCGGTGAGTTCCGGGCAGGCCACCAATCAATCTGTTGGGGATCTCAGCGAAGATGAAAAAGAAGCCAAGCGTCGTGCCGCGCTGGAACGCCGCGCAGCTCGTGCCGCGAAGCGGACAGACGAAAGCTAATTCGGTAGTGCCAATTTCTTATAAAAGTTTTGTTCTACCACAGGTAACAAGCCCGCTCTTTTTGTCGTCTAGAAAGCCGGGTCATTGAACGAAACCTGAAGGAAAGTCACGCTATGAGCTACGAACTGACACAGGAACGCGCCTTTGAACTACTGAGAAATGGTGCGCCTGATGAACGCGCAGAAGCAATCAAGTACCTGGGGGAAGCCCGCTATGCTCCGGCAGTGCCGCTGCTGGCCCAGCTTGTGGAAGAATCCGACCCCGGCACGCGATTCCTGGCAGCCCAGGCGCTTAGTAAACTCGGCGATGAAGCCGAGGCCGCTGTGCCATCGCTGCTGATTGCGCTGCGTGCCAATGATATGTACCTGCGTATGGCAGTCACGGGGGCGCTGATCAACATCGGCTATCCGGCTGTTCCGGGGCTGGTAAAAGCCCTGTTTGACCGCAACAACGCGGTGCGCCGCGCCTCGGCAAAAGCCCTGGGAAAAATCGGCAGCGAACGCGCCATCACACCATTGAAGGTTGCCGTGCGCGATAGTGATCCCAGCGTGCGCAAGATGTGCCAGGAAGCCCTGGATCGCCTGGAAGCCTCCTGAGCAAGCAGTTCTACAGTCTTTCTACCGAAGGGGCGATGTATACCGCATTGCCCCTTTTTCTCTGTTTGATGAAGGCCAGCCCATGCAATATACCAAACGCATCGCAGCCGTAGAGGACATTGGGGCAGTTCTCGGCATCCTCTCCATCTGTGGCGAACACATGCACCGCCAGGGAATGGATCACTGGTATCCGTATCGCAGCCGCGAAGACTTTGAATGCCTCACGGTAGATGCGCAGATTTATATCCTGTATGCAGATGATTTCCTGATCGGCACATTTTATGTAACAGAAACCTCACGTTCGTATTATACGCGGGATATGTGGCGCGAACCTGATGCGCGAGCCTATTATCTGGGTGGAGTTGGGATTTTGCCAATGCTGCAAGGGCAGGGGGCGGGACGCTGGTTGATGCAGCAGGCCAACGCTGTCACGGTGGAAGATGGCTGCTCGGCAATCCGTTTTGATGCTGCCGGATTCAATGCGCCACTGCTGCGCTTTTATGATTCGCTGGGTTACGAACGCCGCCACGAATTCACCACCGAATCCGGCAAATGGATGGTGTGTTACGAGCAAACATTTTCGGGGTAGCGAATGCCCATCATAAGGGTTCGAACCTTCGAACCCATCCATACGATCTATGGCGCATCATGGGCACGCGCCTACCCAGTGTGCAATTAACGGCTCATGGGCATGATGACGTGAACGAAATCGTCCCGCTCTTCCAGGCGAATCACACCGGGGTTCTCTGTGCCGTTGCTCTGGAAGATCACGCGCTCATCGGTAATGACCTTCAGCACATCAATCAGGTATTCGATGTTGAAGGAAATATCCAGCGCTTCCCCTTCAACCGTAGCATCCAGCATCCCATCCAGATCACCGCGTTCTGCACTCTTGCCAATCACCTGCACCTCACCGGGTTCACCGGGGCCACGCGGCGGCTTCACATAGAGGCGACCACTATTCGCGCTATCGCGGGCGAAAATCTGCGCACGGCGGCAGGCTTTCAACAAGTCGGATGTGTACATGGTGGTGCTGGTGATGTACTGCTGTGGGATGATCGCGCTGAAATCCGGGAAGCGGCCTTCCAGCAATTGCGAAGAAATATCCACATTATGTAAATGAAAGGTCACAATATCGCGGCGGTCTGGCAGCGAAATCGCCACTTCTTTGTCATTTTCGTCAATGATGCGAGCAATCTCATTGAGGGTTCGTGCTGGAATGACCATTTTTGCGGGTTCGCGCACGGGTTCCACCAGCGTGCCAGAACGTACCGCCAGACGGTAGCCATCCGCCGCCGCCATGGTGATGCGTTCACCATCCAGTTCGGTATAGACCCCTGTCAGGATCGGGCGGTTGTCTTCTTTTGCTGCGGCGAAAGCGGTCTGCAAAATCATATCACGCAGCACTGACCCTTCAATCACCACGTCAGCCTGTTCGCCGTGCGCAATCGGCGGGAACTCATCCGCATCAATCCCCTTGATGTTGGAATTGGTCGCGCCACAGCGTACCTGCATGGTGTGTGTCGCGGTATCCAGTACCATATCCACGCGCTCCGGCGAAAGATTATTCACCAGATCAGCGAGTGTTTTCGCGGGGAGGGTGATGCTGCCAGCCACATCGACCTTCGCGCCGATCCACATCGTGATGCTCATCTGCAAATTGGTTGCTGCAAGCTTCAAGCGGGCTTCATCCGCTTCCAGCAGAATATTCGCCAGAACGGGCAGCGTAGGACGGCTTTCCACTGCTTTGATAACAGTACTCACCCCTTTTGCGAGGTTCTCCTGTAATACACTGATTCTCATAACACCAATCCTTGTTTCGTATAGCCGGGCTTTGTTGTGGAGCAATCTCACTGTTTTGGGACGAAAATCAGCGGATAAAACCCAAATATATCCCAAATATTCCACGTTATCCCAAAGTATAGCGGAAAATCCCTGATTTGAATAGCAGTCACAGAACAATTGCAACAGACCGATTGTTGTTTCTAAGACTGTGGGAATGGCTTGCGGGGCGCAGTAAAAAAGAAGAGGTTGTGATGTTCACAGTTTCCGGGGCGGTTCACGCATCACCCCGGAGTAATCTCATTCTTCTTCTTTGTCTTCACTCTCACCTGTTTGGCTGTGGTCGCTGTACATCTCTTCCAACTGCTTGAGGACTTCCGGGTCAAGCGGACGAGTCGGGTTCAGATGCCGTGTTGAGAGCTTGTTGGATTTCGCTTCGCTGGTGGGTTCGGCAGGTTGTTCCCCAGGTGCAGGCTGCAATCGCTGCAACATCCCGGTACGAGGTGCGACCGGACGGGCGCTGTCTGCACCTTCCTGACCATCGGGGCGCATGGGAGGACGCTGTGCAATATTGTCGGCCTGTGCCAGCGCCTTACGAGACTCTGGCGTGCCGATGTGTTTGAGGGCTGCGCGAGCCGTGCGCCGCACTACATGATGTTCGTCTTTCAGCGCACGCGCCAGGGGTTGAATCGCCCATTCTGCTTTGAGCTGCCCCAGGATTGCCGCCCCATTGCGCCGTATATGCCAATCCGAATGGCGCAGGTTCGCCAGCAGTGCAACTTCAATCGGAGCGCTTTCCAACTTCAGTAAGGCTTCCGCCACCGCAAAGCGCACATGGATTGATTGCTTATGATCGTTGAAGAGCAGCACCAGCGGTTCGACAGCGATTTTGTCGCCCAGGTCGCCTAATTCTCGTGCAGCCTGGATGACGGTATCCACATGTTCGGATTGTAACTGGGCGACCACTTTCATGACCGGAGGTTGTTCATCTTGTTCTTCCACAGGTGTTACCAGTACACCTGTTTTTTGCTTCAATGCCTCCAATGCAGAAGCGAGGGTCATCTGGGCTTCGGGGTCATCTTCTCTTTCGTAAGCATCACGCAACGCAGGCAAGGCCTGGGTAGCGCCCAGAGTTCGCAGGGCAGCGGCTGCCCTCTTGCGAATTCCCGCATTCTCCGCCTCCAACGCTTCGATCAAGCCCTGGATGTTGAGTTGGGACTTCAAGTGCCAGATGTCTTGTTCTTGCGGGTCGCTCACGGTTCAAATCTTTACATTAAGTAGGCAGTATTACCTCCAAATTGTAACACAAAGGGACTCTGGAAACGTCTTCTGTGTGCAAATTGTCTGTTAGCAATTTGTTCTGATTGGTAGCTTGAAGGTTTCGTTTGGGTTTGTCCCGTCGTCAGGCGGTTATTGGCTTTCGGCTCAGGACAATCGCTTCAAATTTAGCTTGGATTTGCAGGACAAGAAACCGATCCAAACGACGAATTCAACAAATGGCAAATACACAAAACCAAGCGAAAACACAATTTCTGCTTTCGGTTATTTCGGGCATGATAGATCATGCGCCAACGGTTTTCTTCGTATCCTCCGTGTCTCTGTGTTGAAATGAAAAACCGGGCATGATAGATCATGCCCCTACAAATTTCTTTGTGGCTCATATGTTAGGAGCGAACGCCCTGACTTTCGGCTGTAGTAGCTAGCATCCCGCCTAGGTATCAAGTAAGCTAGGCGGATGACTGAAAAAATGACGAGCAACCATCATGACTGAGAAGCCGATCCGAATATTGCGCTTGATTGTGCGCCTGAATGTGGCAGGCCCCACACTCCAGGCAATCTTGCTGACGGATGCGCTGCAAGAACAGGGGTATGAAACGTACCTGGCCTGCGGCGGCAGCCCGGATGAGGCAGATAGTATGCTCTATGTTGCGCGGGAATATGACATCACCCCGACCTTTGTGCCGGAGCTATTTCCCTATTTGAACCCGCTGCGGAACATTGAGGCATTCCTGGCAGTGCGGCGTTTGATCCGTGAGGTTCAGCCGGATATTGTTCATACGCATACGACAACGGCAGGGTTCCTGGGGCGCATTGCTGCGCGTATGGTAGGCGTGCCAGTTGTGGTGCATACGCTGCACACACATCCGTTTAAGGGGTACTACAATCAGGCTCGCACGAATTTGTTCATCATCATGGAACGGATCGGTGCGTACTTCTCCGACAGCATCATCACACTTTCCGAAAGCTTGCGCCGGGAACTGGTCGATAAATATCACATCACCAGCAAGAACCGCATTACCGTCTTGCCATTGGGTTTTGATCTGCGTAGTTTCGCCGCCATCAAGCGCAAGCAAGGAAGTTTCCGCGAAGCGTGGCATATCCCCGCAGATGCTCCGCTGGTCGGCATCATTGGTCGGCTGCTGCCTGTGAAAAACCATCGCCTGTTTCTGACAGCGGCTGCAAAAGTGCGGGCGAAAATCCCCGAAGCGCAGTTTGTGATTGTGGGCGATGGGGAACAGCGCAGCGATTTGCAGGATGTGGTGCGCGAATTAGGGCTAACAGAAGCTGTGATATTCACAGGTTGGCAGCAAAACGTGGAGCAAATTTACAGTGATCTGGATGTGTTGGTGACGAGCAGCCTCAATGAAGGTACGCCCGTACCGATCATCGAAGCCATTGCCTCCGGCTGCCCGGTAGTGGCTACCCGCGTCGGTGGTATTCCCGATTTGCTGGAACGTGGCAGGCTGGGTACGCTGGTTGAATCCGGCGATGCTGATGCGCTGGCAAATGCCATCGTACATACGCTGCAAAATCCGCCGGATATGACGGAAGCACAGCAAACCATGTTACAGCGCTACGGTATTGAACGACTCGCCCAGGATTTAGACAGCCTCTATCATGGTCTGCTGGCGAAGAAAAAAGCCTGAGGGTGAGGGTTTATCGTTACCATCGTCGGCATGGCTGACACATTTCTTAACTCTCATCGGCAGAGAATCCCCCAAAGTGACCTTACCGAAAACGCGCCCAAAGCCCCTAGATTTAGCTATGGGGATGTAGGGCGCAAAAGGTGCTAGAGATGATAATGCTTCGTGGTGTATACTGTTTTTGAGGTAGAATTTCACGTCTCTTCCAGCAGGAATTTGATTGGCTTATTGAAAATCATCATAACGTGTAGATATGGCAATCCGAACTTTCCAGTATCGACTCTATCCAACAAAAGCGCAGAAGAAGGCGCTGCAATTGCAGTTGGATGTGTCGCGTCATGTCTACAATATGGCACTGGAAGAACGCAAGCTGGCGTGGGAACTGGAAGAAAAAAGCATCGGCAAACGCGAAGGGTATCTGCTGGCAAAGCAGTACAAAAAGACTTTCCCACAGTCAAAAACGGTTCACAGTCATGTGTTGCAGGTTGCCATTGAAGATTTAGATCGCGCTTTTCAAGCGTTCTTTCGGCGGGTGAAAGCGGGTGAAGAACCCGGATACCCGCGTTTCAAAAGCCATAAACGCTGGCACAGTATCGGTTTCAAGCAGTACGGCAATGGTTTCAAAGTGGATGATCGCCGCTTGAAAATCTCCGGTGTGGGGCGGCTGCGGGTTCGCTGGCACAGACCCCTAGAAGGCGAAATTAAGACCTGTCGTCTCGTCCGTAAAGCAGGACGTTGGTATGTCAGTTTGGCTTGTGAAGTCCCTGACCCTGTGCCGCTGCCAGCAGCCGGGCGCATGATCGGGATAGATCTAGGGATCAATGCGCTCATCACCACCAGCGACGGTGAACAGGTACATAATCCGCGCTGGTATCGTGAAGCACAGCGAGAACTACTAAATCCTGCTCAAACTGTGGTGCAATATTTGAAGGTCTAACATTAGCACATCGTTGGGTTGAATGTGAATGTGGTCTTAGCTTAGACCGAGACCATAATGCAGCATTGAATATACTCAAACGGGCAGGACGTGTCCGTGAGCCAGAACGTAGCGGGTTGCCGCAAGCGTGGCTCAGAAGCCCCCGCCTTTAGGTGTGGGGAGCGTCACAATAACGATATAAGCAATGGTTTCTCTATAGTTGACGAACCGCTTGTTTATCGCAAGGTGAGAGCACGAGGGGGCAAAATGCCGGTGCAAGTCGTATGGGACGATGAAGAGAAACGGATCATTCGCCAGATATACAGTGGGCATGTCACCATTGAGGATTACTATGCCGCGACGGATCAAGTGCAAGAGATGGTCGCCCAGGTATCCCACGTTGTGCATTCCATCATGGATCGCGGATTGGTGGTATCTACGCCGAATAGTGCGCTTCCGGCGCTGCTATACGCCAACAAAAATTTGCCAGAAAATATCGAACTGCGCTTGATCATCAATCCCTCGGTCTATACGCGCATGATCGTCAATATTGGCAGACGCATCGCGCCACGGGTGGTGCATCATATTCGCTATGCGCTCACGCTCGAAGAAGCGCATCAAATCATTCAAGAACATATGGCAGTGGTAGCGGAGCTACAGGGCAAGAGTGTAGGCTAGCGGCAGTTTGTAACCGTTTCGCTCCGTTCATCTGTGAACACCGTTCTTTCAAAACGGCATGATAACGATTCTGTCCCCATCTTCATACGTGGATACCATTTTTTGCATCCCTGTTTGGCAAGTTCCTATGTTACCTTTAGAGAAATAGAGTGGTCGTTGCACGCCGAGTACGACGTGTGTTTGTTGAGGGATTTCTTAATGAATTGGGATTCATTGGATTGGAAGTGGCAGTTAGGGATTGATCTGGGCTGGCGCACGGCGGTGAACTTTGTGCGTTCTTCGGTGCTGTTCACAATACTTATGCTGGTTGTGGTGATGGTCATTGGCGCGTTGCTGCTGGTCTCCTGGCTCAGTGGTGCATACGCATTCGATGCACAGGCGCTGACCTGGGAAAAACGCTGCTGTCGCTGTGGCTGTTGTCGTTGGTAGGCGCTGTGACTATCAGCCTCCCGTTTGCGTTGTTCAATGGCATTGTCCAGGGTATCTGGGCCGCACTGACGGCTGACCAATTGAACGATATGGTGATCCACCGCGTGCTAACCGGACGTGCATTGATGACAAATGTTTTCGGGCTTCCGCTGTTGGCAATGGTCGCGCTGACGCTGGCTTATGGTGATCCGCATACGACAATTTCCGGCGGATTTGTGGCGATGAGCGCTGCTGTTCCGGTGGGGATGGTGGCCTATACCGCCGTGCCGGATGTGGCAGAATGGTACAGCAATTCGCCCTACTGCCCGAAACGCAAGCGCAAATCCAGATAAACTTTTCGCTGGATTGGATACAGGTCATTCATGCCTAGCCTGCAAAGCTACCTCATACGCTTCTTGCTCTCGCGCCGGGGACGTTCCGCGCCAATGTCGATTGAGGAGCGCCGTGCTGTGAACCTGCGCAAATCACAGCGCACGAATCCCCCGCGTGGTATCACGTTTTCCACGGCAATGGTTAACGGCGTTTCGGGCTTGTGGGCGAGGCCGCAAACGTCTACTGAGCGCACGCTGCTCTACCTGCATGGCGGCGGTTACTGCATGGGTTCAGCCGAGGTTTATCGTCCATTGGCGGGATTGCTGGCACAGCGCTGCAAGGCACAGGTATTGGTGCCGGATTATCGACTCGCGCCGGAGCATCCCTTCCCCGCAGGTTTGGATGATGCACAGGCTGTCTATAGTGGCTTGCTGGAAGATGGGTTTTCCTCGCCGGAGAAACTGGTACTGGTGGGCGATTCTGCCGGGGCGGGTTTGGCGTTGGCGCTGATGCTTCGTCTGCGCGATTGGGGGAATCTTCCGGCTGCGGCTGCATTGCTCTCCGGTTGGTATGATTTGAGCTTTGCCAGCGAAACCTACCACACCCACGCCGAACGCGATTTGTCCCTGCATCAACCAGAATTGGAATGGTTTGCCGGGATGTACATCGCAGACGACAACGCGCACAATCCACTGATCTCGCCTATCTATGCGGATTTAACCGGGCTTCCGCCGCTGCTGCTGCAAGTGGGCAAAGATGAATTGTTCTTCGGGGAAAACCAGCAGATTGCAACCAATGCTCGCAAAACAGGTGTGCAGGTCACGCTGCAAACCTGGGCGAATGTCCCGCACGTCTGGCATCCCTTCGTCCCCTGGCTACCAGAAGCCAATCAAGCCCTCAACGAAATCGCCCGCTTTCTAGATGCTGTGTAGCTTGGTTTGCTATTTCGTTTCATCCGGTGGGGCGCTATGCTTGGCAGGGGAATTTTTCTGCTGAGGGATACCATGCCAATCCGCACCATCCAGCCCATTTTGCTCGCGGCCTTGCTGCTCATTCTGTTCGGGATTTCGCTGTATGGGTTACAGCGTGACAGCCTGTGGTTGGATGAAAGCTGGTCAGCATGGATCGTGTATGATGCGCCGGAAGAATTGGACAGCCTGAGCGAGACAGGCCGTTATCTGCGCGATTCGGTCTTCAGCACGGTGCAGCATGTGCGCGATGATATGCATCCGCCGCTGTATTTTCTGCTGCTGGAAGGCTGGACTCTGCTGCTTGGTGAGAGCGAATTTGCGCTGCGGCTGATCTCTGCGCTGGCGGGACTGCTTGCTCTGGCAGCGACCTATGCCATCGGCAGGCAATGGATGGGCTGGAAGGCTGGCATCTTCGCGCTGCTCATGCTGGGAACCGCTGGCTTCTTCCTGGTTTACACCCGCGAAGCCCGGATGTACGCCTTGCTGCTGGCGTTCTACACAATGGCAACCTGGGTATATGGTCTCTGGTGGCGCAAGGCGACTCTCTGGCGTGGCTTGCTCTACGCGGCGCTGCTGACTCTGGCACTCTATACACATTATCTCGCAGCGCTGCTGATTCTCATTCATGGCCTGCACCATTTGCTGACGCGCCCCGGCTGGCAGTTCATCCTGCCGTATCTGTTCACCCTCGTATTGTTTGCTCCCTGGCTGCCGATCTTCCTGGAACAAGTGCAGGCACATTCCGGCGCATCTATGGGTGCATATCTACCCGGTGATCGCAACACGGTGGCGGGCTTCTGGCTGATCTTCAGCAGCGGCTACGGGTATGTTTTTCTGCTGCCATTTGTGCTGGTGATTGCGCGGGCAATTTACACAAATTATCGGATGCGTAGGGGCGATTCAACGAATCGTCCCTACATTTTTTTGTTGCTGTTATGGCTGCTGATTCCGCTGGTGGTTCTGCTGCTGCTCAATGCGCCGAATCGGACGCTGCTGCAATTACGCTACCTGCTGTTGAGTTTGCCTGCCTGGGCGCTGCTGATTGGTTTTGCGCTGGCGAAAATCCGCGTGCCGTATTTGCCCTGGGTGCTGCTAGCCTGGATACTGTTCACGCAGCTTTCGATGGTCGATGATCTCTGGCAGGCGAAACCCCGCTGGCGCGATGCCGTGCAGCAAGCCGCCACCCTGCGCCAATCGGACGAACCCGCCCTGGTGCATTTGATCCCGCAAAGCCCTGCGGCGTATTATGATCGTCAGTTTGTGCTGCGCCGGGGGATTTCGCTGGATGTGGGATGGCGCAGCTTTTCGCCGCAAGAAGCCCGTGATGCAGCCGATACCCTGCAAAATGCCGAGTCGGTCTGGGCATTTCTTCCCGCGCAAGAACCCTCTAGCTGGGATGCACTGGCTGCGCTGACTCAGAGTCACGGCGTGGGCTATCGAGACAGCGTGCAGGGGATGCTCTTCTATCGGCTGGATGTGGATAGCAGCGAAGCATTTTCGTTCACCTTTGGCGATCTGCTGGCTTATGAGGGCGAGATCCTCACGCCAATTACGCTTACATCGGGCGAACTCTGCACAACAATCGCTCTTTCTGCGCTGGAAACTGTGCCACATTCCTACAACCTCGGCCTCTATCTGACGCGGGGATACAACGAAGTGCTGGCACAGGCAGATATTCCGCTGCAATCCGCCCAGGCCGGAGAATCAATCGAGCAAGAAATCTGCCTGCCTCTCCCTGTATCTCTGCCGCCGGATGAACTGCATGTGCGGCTGGCGGTCTATGATCGCGCCAGCTTGCAGCGCCTGCCCCTGTTGGAAGCTAGCCTGCTCTGGGGCGACTTCCTCATAGTGGGAAGTGTGCGATGAGGAAACGATTGTTTAGCCAATAACCGGGAACGTCTCGCCTTGATAAGCCAGGACGATTTGTTCACGGGGGATTCCGCGCCGAAGCAATTCATTCTATCAGCGGGAGGATCTGAGTTTCTCCCCCATTGCTATAAAGTTAAGCGCTCTACTCGAAAATGTATGGCTTGCTGCCCTGCGCCAGACGTTCAAAACGTCTGGCTACACCAGGTTGAGCGTCCGCTAAAGGGACGCTTAGGCAATTGTTCTGATCTACAAAGCGCCTTGATAACCCCTTTAGTGGGTTTGGGTCTTTTGTAGCCGGGGATTTTAATCCTCGGCGACCAGCCGCAAAGGAAGTGAATTACACAGTTCTATTCGCTGCCTTCAATTCGTGAGCGTCACAGCTATGGGAGGATCTCAGACCCTCCCCTACAACGCTCTGTGACTTTGTTTCTCAGCGCCTCTGTGTTGTGCTTTTCACTTCCTGAACTGCGTATCTTTGTACTCCGCAAACAGATCAACCAGCTTCAGGCGTTGATACTTACCTGTGCTGGTGATGGGAATCTCTGTGCCGAAGACGACGACTTTCGGCGATTTCTCGAAGGGCATTTGCTCGCGGCAGGCGGCGAGGATGTCCTCCGCTGTCACGTTTGCGCCCTCTTCCAGCACCACATATGCGCCAACTTCTTCCCCGTAATAAATATTGGGGAAGGCCACCGCCAGACCCACTTTCACGCCGGGGATTTCCAGCAGCACCTCTTCAATATCAAAGGGGCTGAACTTCACACCGCCGCGATTGATGAGTTCCTTGATTCGTCCCGTGATGAAGAAGTATTTGCGCCCATCCTTGCCGACTTTGTAGAAGCCTTCGTCACCGCTGCGGAACCAGCCGAAGCTGAAGGTTTTTTCGTTGGCATCCGGGCGCTGATAATAATGCTGCATGACGTTATGCCCACGAATACAGATTTCGCCGCGCTCTTCTTCGCCAAGCAGTTCACCGTTCCCGGCTGCATCAAAGATCGCCATCTCGTTCGGCTCAATTGCGCAGCCAATACTCGGATAACCATAGTCTTGCATCCACTGCTGATGTTCTTCCCAACTCAGCGTGATCGGCAGGAAGCAGGAATAGCAGGTGGTTTCACTGAGTCCGTAGCCGTGCAGGATGGTCACGCCGAAATGGTTCTCAAAATCCCGCGCCAGTGATACCGCCAGCGTCCCCGCACCGCAGGTAAAGTGCCGGAAATGGCGCAGTTCGGAACGTCCGATGCCTTTGCCAAAAATAGTATCGCCCTGCGCGACCAGTTCCTGGCTGTGTTCCAGCAGGAATTGCAGCAGCGTCGGAACCACAGAAACAATATTCACCTTCTCTTCCATGATGCGAGTCCAGAAATTGCTGGCGCTGAACTGGCGATTCAGCACCGTTGTTGCACCAACATACAGCGGCGTGATCAGCGTGACCACAATGCCATTCACATGATGGATCGGCAGCACACACATCATGCGCTGATTGCCTGTGATGGCCTGCCAACTGCTGATTCCCTGGGCATCCGCCAGCAAATTATACTGGCTGAGGACAACACCCTTCGGTGCGCCTGTCGTGCCGCTGGTGTAGATCAGGAGCGCGTCATCTTCCAGGGTAGCGCTGTGATCGTTGCCATCTTTTGCGCCGATGTCATCATCCTTTGCACCGCTTTCATCTCCCAGAAAGGATGTCGGGCGGTTGGCGACGATGCTTTGCAGGTGCATGTATTTGTCGCTCGCTTCGCCGCCAACCTGAATGATGCCCCTGATATTGGGCGCACCGAGTTCCCCTTCTTCGCCGCTGCCACCATGTACAATGTGTTCGGCGCGTTCCAGCATATCATGCATGGCGAAGACCACTTTGGCATCGCTGTTGCGCAAAATGAAGGCGATGCGGCTGTCGGCCTCTGCCACATTCTGCGGAGCCACCGCCGCGCCAATTAACCAGCAGCCGAAGTAAATCAGCACCATATCGGAATGATTGTAGCCAATCGTTGCCACGCGATCCCCGCGCCGGATGCCCAGATCTTCGTAGAGCAAATTCGCCACCTGATGCGCCTTCGCCGCAAAATCAACATAGCTCATTTCGGTGCGGTTATGGTCTTTGTCGTAGTAGATCAGGTAAGGCTTATGCGGGGAGGCTTTTACGTGCAATCCCAGCACATCACGGATATTGCGGAACGGTACGCGGTACTGTGAGGCCGGAACGCCGTTATAGGTTCGCGCCTGCTGGATTTTTTCAAATGTGGCGCTGTCGTATGAAGTCGTCGTCATAAAGTCTTCTTCCTTCGTCCTTGCGCTAAATCTAATTTGTTCGATCCTCCCTTCCGTCCCCCACTGCGTGGGAGGAAACCAAGTCCCTCCTTGCGCAGCAGGGATTTAGGGAGGAGAAATATCAGGCAAAAATCCAGAACTCGGTTGGGCGTTTATTTCTTCAATGACCAATGTTCAGCCCGCCTGTTTCTACGTAGGGGTACGCCATGTCGTACCCGAAAATGAAAAAACGAGTACGAATTTTGTAGGGACGTGCAACGGCACATCCGCTAACCCGGATACAACCAAAAACGACGATGTATCCTCACATTGCCGTCAGGCCGCCATCAATGGGTAACACCGCGCCATTCACAAAGGAGGCTTTTTCGGATGCCAGCCAGACAATCGCCTCCGCAATCTCATGTGCATGCCCCAATCGCCGCATGGGGCTGGCTTGCTCCACATTTTGTTGCATGCGCGGATATTCGGTGGTCATGTGCGAGACCATCGGCGTATCCACAAACGAAGGGCTGATAGCATTCACGCGGATATTTTTATTCGCAACTTCCAGCGCCACCGATTTCGTCAGGCCGACCACAGCATGTTTGCTGGCGGAATAAATGGAACCGCGATTAAAACCAAGCAGTCCCGCCACCGAAGACACGTTAACAATGCTCCCGCCACCGTTGCGCAGCATCGCGGGAATCTCATGCTTCATACACAGCCAGACTCCCTTCACATTCACGGACATCACCTGGTCGAACTGCTCTTCGCTTTGCTCATGGGTCGGTGCCAGCACACCGCCGACTCCGGCATTATTCACAGCAATATCCAGCTTGCCGAAGCGCTGCACAATGGAATCGACCAGTGCCGCAACTTCTACTGTGGAGGTCACATCCGCCGTCATATACTGTGCAGAATAGCCTGCTTGCTCAATCTTGTGAACGGACTCCGCGCCGCCATCCGCGTTGATGTCTGCGATGAGTACCTGTGCGCCTTCACGAGCGAAAGCCAGCGCCGCCGCACGCCCGATGCCGCTGCTGCCCCCGGTGATTAATACTGCCTTGTCTTGGAATAACATCGTACCCTCAGTTCGTTCAAGAGTGGTCTATTTTGAATGCAATATGCTGCAACTATTCAACTCCAACTATACCCTGTTCCAGAGAAGACTCACAGCCTGAGCGCGTCAGGAGATTGTCACAAAAAATCGGCACAAACCTATCCGAAAAACGATACCTGGTGTGAGGGGTTTGAGCATCTAGAACCTGTGTACATTTTCGCGTCTTCGACAATTCTGCCGTTGAATCAGCGGTTTTTCTGTATGGGGATGGTCTGCGACTCCCAGGCATGGCATGAGGCATGACGTGCGGGCAAGTCGGAAACATAGCGTTCCTGTTAGCCGCTGATGTCCTCGCGCTGCTGGTCGTCTTGTGTGAGGTAGGAATCCTCGCTTTTTGCTTGCGAGAGTGATAAGCGTTCTTCGGCGCTCATCTGCTGGCTGTGAAAGCGCATGTACTTCGCCAGCGAATTGACATAGTGCAGGTTCTTGCCCAGGTCATAATATTCGCTGAGTGTGGCGGGTTTGCTGGAAATGATGATTCGCGTAGTAGCGGAGTCAAGTTTTTCCAATTGCAAATCCAGGCGCGAAAAGTCTACTACATTGTCCAGGCCGAAGACTTTGGAGCGCAGCCCCGCGTGGATCGTTCCGGCCTCGCGGTTCTGCTTATGAATGCGTAGAAGCTGCTTGCGCGGAACCCAGGTTTCCATCCGCATCAGCAAACTATCATCGTCTGGCTGCGGCACATCTTGCTTGTGCAGGGTTTGCAGGGCATCCAGCGCGAGATCGAAGGCAGCATCATAAGGGACATCAATTTCAATGCTGCGTTCTTGCCGCGAACTCAGGCTTTCGTCTGCCTGCTTTTTCCCGGTGAAGGCTTTGCGCTGTAAGTAACCCCGGTAGCGATAACTCGCCGTCGCCAATGCCGCCGTGAACAACCCCATCAAGGCCGCTGCAAGAAGCCCCGTGCCCAGGCCAACACCGTAGAGGATCAGTTCAATCAGAAAGAACCCCGTAATCAGTACCGCGAAAATTGCCACCAACCATGCATCACTGCGCGTCCGTGCCATGCTATAAACCCTCGCTGCTACAATCCTTTACCCGTCACCGGAATCAATGTCGCACCTTCCGGGCTGCCTGCCAGCAGCGGCATCGCCTGACCAATCAGCGCCCGGACGTTCTCAGCCTTCAACGACTCATCGTGGGCTTCTTTGTTATCCCACAATTCCGTCACCCAGATTGCGTCTTCGTCGTCGGCATCTTTATACACAATATACGTCTGACAACCTTCAACGTTGCGCATCAATTCAGCCGCTGCGGATAGTATGGTCAGCAGCGCTTCCCGCATCCCTGGTTGTGCGGTCATCTTGCCGCACATTGCAAATGCTGCCATGCCTGTTTTCTCCTATGATTGGTATCTGTTTCCAGCCTATCAGCATTTTTGTTCGGGGGCAAATCAGCCCAATCCACCCGCCACTGCTGCAACCAGGCGCAGGGTAAGGAAGCTCTCTAACACTGCTGCCAGGATCAAGCCAGGTAGAATGATTCCCAGGCCAATCTTGACCACATCCCCCATTGCGCTGATCCATGCCTGCCCGACAGTTTCACCTTGCGGTGGCTTGGTGATGATGGCTCCAACGCGGAAAATGGCAGCCGTTGCCAGCAAGATCACAGGAATTTCCACAATCCCATGCGGAAGCACCGCCGCTGCGAACAGCGCTCCATAGCCTGCCGGGATCAACTGGCTGGCGAGGTAGCCGAGTACCACAAAGACGAAGGGCACAAGCAGATATGTCAGCACGCCGAAGCTGAAAATGGATAGCGCCAGCGCAATCAGCAGCACGCGCCCGTTCT
Organism: uncultured Anaerolineaceae bacterium; assembly: GCA_964455365.1. Classification (GTDB taxonomy): domain Bacteria; phylum Chloroflexota; class Anaerolineae; order Aggregatilineales; family Phototrophicaceae; genus JAUZRW01. The sequence continues at coordinate 44,525 of CAYVVZ010000035.1, forward strand.
GCCAGATGATGAATCCCAATGCCTGCGTTTCGGAAAGGCCGCCGAGTCCACTGGTGGAGATGGTTTGCAGATCAAGCGGAGCATCGCTTAAAGGCAGGCTGTATGCTGGCTGCTGCCCAACAATCCAGCCCAGGAGAAAATACACCACAAAGACCAGCGCCGAAACCAGGATTGCGCCGCGCAGCCTGCGCAGGGAATATGGAATTGCCCGCGTGTACCACTGCCACAGATTCGCCGCGACTGTGCCGGAGTCATCTATGGCGCGGGCTTGCCGCCAGATATTCGCCAGGGTTTCGCGCAAATTGAAGCTGTCTATGGCTCTGCCGAGTAATGCTTCCCGGTTGAATAGACTTGTTCCCACGCGCAGCAGCAAAATCACAACGACGATCATCCCCGCCAGGATCGCCCACAAAGACGAAATCCCCGTGCTGGAGTCTGCATCCGGGGCAAGGAAGATGATGATGCTCTCAGCATTCACAATCAGGGTCATGGGGATGATGATGAAACTCGCCAGCAAGTTCGAGGCGCGTCCGCTGGTGGTCTGGCTGGAAACCACCACTGCCCCCGTCACCATCACCAGCGCCTGCGTAATCGTCAGCAGGAAGATTTGCAGCGTCAGCACCGGGGACGGCTGCCATTCCGCACCATTGATGGAGAGCGTGACCAGGTAGAAGATCATTGCGCCGAAGCTGGCAACCAGCGGCGGCAGCATCGCAGCCAGTGTTTTGCCGATGTAAAGCTCGGTGTTGGTCAGCGGCGTACTCAGCAGCGGTTCCAGGCTGCGGCGTTCTTTTTCCCCGACGAAGGTTTCCAGAGCGATCACCAGCGAAATCGAAATAGGGAAGAAGCCGACTACCATCAGCAAGAAGGGGATGAACTGCCCGCCCACAAATTCCGCGTTATACTGCGCCAGGAAATTTGCTACTAAGGTCGCTGCCCACTGCGCCAGAAAGGGAAAGAAAAATGTCAGCGTGACGATGGGACCAATGATGCGCCAGTCGCGCAGGCTATCACGCACTTCGCGCCGGGTGATGATGAGAGCATTGTGCAGCGTTTCAGTGGCAGCGCTCATTCCGACTTGCCTTTCTCTGCTTCATCTTCTGTAACCACTTGCAAGTAGATGCTTTCCAGCGATTGCGTCACCTGCGAGAGTGTGACTACTTCCACGCCCAATTCCTGGCAGCGTGCCAGCACACGGGGATTCGTCGTATAAGGATCGTCCGTGTGATATTGCAGCCAGTTCAGCCCTACGCTTTCGATGTCTACACCAAGCGACTCCGGCAGAGTCCCGAGCTGCCCATTCACGCGCAGTTCCATAATGGGCTGCCCCACGAACTGCTGCGCCAATTCATCCATGGTGCCTTTGGCAATGATACGCCCATGCCGGATGATGGCGATACGGTTCGCCAGCAGCTGCGCTTCAGTCAGGTTGTGCGTGGTAATCATGATGGTGCGCTCGTCGCGCTGTAATTCCAGGATGGCTTCCCGTACCTGCCGCGCACTCTGCGGATCCATTGCCGAAGTGGGTTCATCCAGCAGCAGCACAGGCGGATCATGCAGCATAGCACGCACCAGGGCGAGTTTTTGCTTCATCCCCTTGCTGTATTCCCCCACGCGCTTTTCCAGCGCATCCCCCAACCCGAAGCGCTCCATCAAGGAACGAGCGCGTTTTTGCCGTTCGGCGCGGGGAATGTGGTAAATCTCCCCGAAGAAATCCAGGTATTCCAGGCCAGCCATACGCTCATACAAACCGTGCTGCTCGGTAAGTACGCCCACATTGGCACGCACTTTCGCCGGATCACGCACGACATCAATGCCTGCAATCTTCGCCCATCCGCTGGTCGGCGGCAGGATGCTGGTCATCATACGGACAGTAGTGGTTTTGCCTGCCCCATTGGGACCAAGCATCGCCAGCACTTCCCCCGGTTGTACCATCAGCGTCACCTGATTCACCGCCCGGAAGCCGTCAAAGTCTTTCGTCAATTCAAAGGTTTCTATCATGGAGGTTGCCACTCACGAAACAGATCGATTCGTATTATGGCATAGGTCGGAAGTCCGTGCGCGTTAAGGGGTGGGGAGAGATTGAGTCGTCAGTTTGCAGTGTTCAGTTTTCAGCAAATTACGGGGGCATACGTCACCCCCATACTTGTACGTCCTCACTCCCGCAAGGTGCGAATGAAGTTCACCAGATGCCAGCGCTGAGTATCGGACAAATCGCCTTCGCAGGGTGGCAGATCACGCCAGCCCCGTTGGGTAGCGCGGAAGAGGTCTTCATCGCGCAGGAAATCTAGCTGATTGATGAGAGCTTGCAGATCGTCGTTCTCGTCCCAGGCCGCACAGAATTCAGCATACAGCGGCGCACCGGCTGTGATGGAGTCCGCATCCGGCAGCACGGGATTCACCAACTGTGGCGGCGGATTGAGGGCGGCTTGCTGGTTGGCTTGCTGCTGCTGGATGAAAATGATACTCACCCCGATTAAGCCAAAGCTGACCACAATTGCGCCCAGGGAAATAGCAACATTCAACAGCGACCATTCCATGCGGGCGGCGAGTGCTTGCAGCGAAGGCCAGAGGACAAATAATACCGCGCCTACTGTAGCGAAGGCTGCCAGCAGCGTGAACCATGACGGCGGCAGCTCCTGAATTAGTGTGGCCTCGTCGGTGATGTTCCATTCAAAGGCTGCGCGGGTGGTATTGCCGTTTTCGTCTGTCAGATCAATCAGCGTCCACCAACGCCCGATTTCGTCTATGCGATCTGTTGCCAGCACGTAAAGGCCATTCTCAGCGGGTTCAGCAATTTCCCAGCGGCTGCGCTCTCCCAATTCCGGCGCGACGAACTGTACTTCCACCAGCAGGCCATCTGCTGCTTCGCCCGCCTGATTAACCACAATATCCATGGTGTTCACGCCTGTTCCTCCCGGCGTGATGGCAACCTGTACGGTAGTGTCTCCGATGGTTTGGGTGGCGTTGGGAGTCTGCACCTCGCGCAGCAAAAATTCCGGTTCGGGGATGGGTGTTGCGCTGAGGAGCGCTGCCAGCGTAATGGTTGCTACCGCGAAAACCGTTTCCAGCCGCAGCGAGAATCCGAAGCGTTTCGCGCTATTTGCCAGCCCTTTGAATGGGATGCGTTCCAGCAAATGCGGACGCAGCGCCACATGATGCAGCGCCGCAACCAGCAGCAGCAGCGCCATCATGCCGAGCTTGTAGCCCAGTGCCGCGCCATAGGTGGTGGTGAAATCATTGGCGGAGAAGAACCAGTTACTCGCGCTGTAGATGCCAGAGGTAATCACCACCAGCAGCGCCCCGGTTGCATAACGGCTGAATCGCCGCATCAGGGGGCGTAACGCTTCCCACCGTGCGCCTTCATCGTAAGGAGCCAGCGCCACCGGCAGCACCAGCGCCAGCGCCGCAATCCCGCCAATCCAGAACGCGACGGCTATCGCATGCAGCCAGTGCATGGACATCGCAACCCAGGGCATGACGAGCGATCCGGCGGCGTGGCTGTTGACGGCCTGCGCACCCAGCAGCAAACTCAATAACCAGGTTGTCGTCACCCAGAAAGAACGCACCGTCCGGGGATACTGCCCGCCGAAATATTGCGCTGCACCGAGCAAAATTCCCACAATCACCAGCGCCAACATACGGAAGTTCCACACATCCCCAAAGCGCGAACCGATCCGCACGACTTCCCACAAGCCACCTTCTAAAGCCAGATCCAGCGACACGCCGAAGAAGATGGTGGTTTGCTGCAAGAGCGCCATCACATTGGCATAGGCCGCCACCAGCAGCGCCCCCCACATGATGATGGTCAGGCGGCGCATCACACGCGGCGGCAGCAATCCACGCGGATATTTTTCGCTGCCCCACACGGGAACCAGCACATTTGAATACAGGACAGCCGTCCCAAACAGTAGATAGGTTGCGCTGAAAAGTAAGGTTTTCCAGGCCACTTCCAGCGGACGCGCCGTATCATCTGCGGCCTGCCCTTCTACCCCGCCGACTTCTTCCCCGACGAAGAAGACCCGCGTTTCGACAATGACGTGTCCATCGCTGGCGAAAGCCGGACGCAGTTCGACCACATACGCCCCATCCGGCAGGGCATCCGGCAGGCGCAGCACCAGCAGCGAATCATCTTCTTCGCTGACTCCGCCGCTGGCTAAGATATTGCCTGCCTGGTCGCGCAGATGGATGCTGCTGAAGTCTGGCTCCAGACCTTCGCTGAACCAGTATTGCAACCGTGCCGGGGAGCGTTCCAGCGTGGCACGATCTTCCGGGATGCTGCGAATCACATAGCCATGCGCGGCGGCAGGTTGGGCGATTACCAGCACGAAGAATACAGCGAGCAACATAACGCCGAGGCGCGAAGAGAGAGAAGTAATCGCAGGAGAGTAACAACGGTAGACCTTCAAAACAATTTGAACCACGAAGTCACGAAGGACACGAAGAAATTCATAGGGATGCTTCGCGGGATCATTGCCATCAGGTTTAGCTTTAATGCTTGGTTTGGCAATGTTTTTCGTGTCGCTGGAGGCTGAAAGGCTTGTCCGGTATTGAAACCAACTCAAACGCATGGTTTTTAGGTTAGATTT
>CAYVVZ010000036.1:0-48806 GCA_964455365.1 uncultured Anaerolineaceae bacterium
CCCTACAAGTTTGATTGGATGGTTGGATGTAGCACGCCAAATCCGAAGTTGCCAACATATTGAAATGCACCCTTGCTTGTGAACGGATGACTGCTCCCAGAGCTTTTTCGTGTATACTGAAATAAGATAAATTGATGAAGTTTGTGGAGAAATCGCATCATGGTCACGCTACGACGCATTGGGGTTCGCTCTGCTGGGCGGTTGGGGTTCTGGCTGGGGGCTGCGTTGAGCATCACCCAATTAACTATTTTCTTGATCTTCTTGATTATTTTTGCACGTATTCCGCTGAATGAACTCGGCCTGGATTTCTGGCTGCGGCTGGTACAGGTAGTCATCTTGAGCGCGGCAAATTCGGCCTTCACCTTCGGTATGATGGCCTATCTCTATAATGTGGTGTCGCGCCGTTATGGTGGGCTGGAACTGGAATTTGAGCCTGGGGACACCCCAGACAAAAAGCGCAAGAACGACGACAATCCGAATGTGAAGAAGCAAGTTGAGATCGAGTGAGCTTCAGCCATGTGCTGGATAGTGGAATGGCGAGTGAGTACATAACTCCTCGCCGTTTGCATTCAGGGCAGTTCTAGCCATATTCTGGCAATCTACGAACGTAATCCAACGACTCCGATAAATATTTTTCCGGTAGAATGACCAAAAACAAAACATGTGAAAGTTAGCAGAAATGGATGTCATTGAAGAAATCTTCGCAGAATATCGCCGTATGCGCCAGCACGGACTGGATGCGAATGAGGCATTACGAGCGCTGCGCACCTATGTAGAACCGCTGGATCAAACAAAGCGTGAAGAATTGGCAAGTCGGCTGCGTGCCTGGGAACAGGGGACACAACGTGAAACAGGCGAACAAAAACCCGCGACACCTGCCGCTAAACCTGTAACTCAATCTTCTCTCCCAAAATTGCAGCCGAAAGAAGCGGCAGAAGTTTGGGTGGAGTGTGAAAGTTGCAAACGCAAGAACCGCCAGGGGGAGATTTTCTGCTTTGCCTGTGGACAATTGTTGAATAACTTACAGGGCGGCTCCACGCGGCATTTTGCCAGCGCTACCCAGGAGCTATTCAATGAAGAATACTATGGACGAGATTCTGTTGTCATCCTGATCGTTGAGGGAGAGAAAACGGGAAAATTCGAGATTCGTCCCCAACTGCGGCAGAATGAGATGGTGTTAGGACGCAGCGCGAAGAATGTCGCTGTTCGCCCTGAGATTGACCTGGCAGAGGTGGGCGGGGCGGAGAAAGGTGTGTCCCGGCTGCATGCCGCACTATCCTACGACAGCGCCGGGGAGATGATCCATATCTATGATCTGGGGAGTGCCAACGGAACTTTCATCAATGGACGGCGCTTGCATCCAACGGAACGCCGTGTATTGCGGGATGGGGATGAATTGCGCCTTGGGCGACTGGTACTGAGGGCAACCTTCCGCCATCCGGGTAACGAAATTCCCGGATGACAGAAGCCGCTGGCGTGGTTTTGAGTGCAGGCCAGCCTACAAGTATTGCAGAACGCTGTTTGGATGTGATTTGCGCAGCGCCCTGTAGTAGTAGCTCATGAAGTACAGGATCACCAGCGAGACTGCTGCAATTGCCAGCGACAGCGTGCTGCCTTCGAGGGGTGTCAGGCGGTTGAGGATCGGGTTCACAAGGATGTACACATACTCGTGTACCACGTAGAAGAACAGCGCTGTTTGCCCCAATACCACGAGTCTCTGCGCAGGCCATGATTGTTGCAGCCATCGCACATGATGGAAGATACCCAACAGAACAAAGACCCATCCCAGATAGAATGTGAAGTAATCCAGCATAGGTGGATGCTTCGTCACAACCAGCGGATGTTCATGATAATGTACGCCGATGCTGTTGCCCAACGTGATGAACAGCCATGCAACGAGCAGCCCCGCCCCAATGCGCAGCGTTACTTTTGTGAACTGCTCCCGGCGCGTATACAGGTAGCGCATCACGAGATAGCCAAATAACATGATCGGCATCCAGGCGAAATAGGGGAAACCAATCTTGATATCCTCTACCGGGCTTGGATAGAGCAATGCCGCACGAAGCAAGTTCGCATCCTCTGGCATCGGCACAATGTTATAGATGATCTGCGTCACTGCCGTTAGGCTCACCGCTATCGCTAGCAGCCAGCGCCAATCCAGCCGACGAATCAAGGCAATTGTCCATAAACTCATGCCAATTGGCAGCAGCACCATGTAGCGATGCGGCAAATAATCCAATTCAGGGATGCGCCAGGGGAGAATTGCAAATTCGATGAAGACCAGCACAATCCCGCGAGTGACGAGAAACCGTGTGATTTGCCATTCCGTCCACCCTTTGCGACGGCGGGATTCTTCAAAGAGCAGGATGCCGAAGCCAGCGAGCAAGAAGAAGGCCGGGGTTGCCAATGCGAAGATCAATCCCAGCCAGGTGATTGGCTCCTGGATCGCAAATTCTGGCGCGTTCCAGCCCCAATGTGTGCGGAAGGAAAAACCTGGCACACGCGACGCGGAATGCACCACCAACATAAAGACCATCGCCAGACCACGCACAATGTCGATAGATGCCAGGCGTTTTGCTTTCGCCTGCGTGCTTGCCTGCCGTTGTTTCAGTGAGGAATTCTGTAACTGCATTGTTGTTGCTTCTGGTATCATCTCACTTCTTATACCTCATGCTTATAGACCCGTTTGGTACAGTGCGAGAAGGACAATGATGCTGCAATCTCCCAAAACCACATGCTTATAGTTGCCCCTAAATCAGCCTTTTAGTAGTGGCTGGTCATAAAGTTCATGATATTTATGAGGGTACATCACCTGGCCTTGCAATGAACTTACCAAAGGGCTTTCCACAACTAACAGGTTTTTTAGGCTGTCTGGACAATTCTTTACAATTTGTATAGGCAATTGGCTCATGTGTAAAAAGCGTGATATGTAGGGGCGCAGCGTGCTGCGCTATTTACAGAAAATGTCAAGAATCACAATTTCTATAGATAAGCCAGGGGATTCACGCTCCCGGTGGGGAGCGTCAAAGGGAGCCTGGGTGTCATGCGAAGGCTTCGCTGTAGGGGCGCATCCAGCGTTCAAATTCCTCTATGAGCCTGGGTGCGTCTTCCTGTGCGGTTTCAAATTCCTCGGCTACGGAGAAAAAGAGTTGCAAAGTCATCCGTAAAGCACGGCGGATAGCGACTTCGCTCGAATCGGTGGGTAGGGTATGACGCAGCCGAACGAGAAACATCTCCGGCAGTTGATCAACTTCTGCATAACCACGCGCTTCCAGGTTGTGGTTAATTGCCGCAATTTGAATCATGGCATCGCGTACCTGATCCAGCATGTGTAAGGCACGCCAGGTTTCGCCACGCTTCAACGCTGCAACACAGCGTACAATCGGCTGCCAACTGCGCTGCATCAGTTCCTGGTAGGTGCGTACTGGCGCACTCACCCGCTGCTCGTCCTGGGTGGCTTCCAGCGTGGGGCGAATATCTTTGGCCTCGGTCTGGTCGAACAGTACACACCAGGGCTTGCGTACCGCTCGTAAATCCACCAACCGCGTGAATAACAGGCTGATTTCCAGGTAATCATCCAGCAGCAAATGAAGCTGTACCTGATCTGGCTCCAGCGTTTCATCGTAGAGATAGGCCGCAGGCAGCACATGATACAGTCGTTTGCGCCATTTGGTGTACACACTGGGGAATACCGCCCCATTCTTTAGCACGACTCGCAGCCATAACCCGCCGTAGGGATCATTGACCGCAACGGTGGGAGTATCTGCCCCCACCAGCACCAATCCGGCAATATCATCATCCGCCCGGAAGAACATGATTAAATCATCCAGGACTTCCTGGCGGCGTTCCGGGGTGAAGAGTGCCTGAATATTGATCATGTATTGATTGCCTCCAGCAATTCTTCTGCTGCGCCTTGTCGCTCAATCAAACCACAAATTTGTAAACGTCCTACAAGGTCGAGCCACTCGGCGCGGCGTTCGTGCGTCCCCAGGCTTTCATTGAAAATCGCTGCCGCTGTACGGATCGAGTCTTCGTCGGGGCGTTCATCTGCCAGATTAACGGCCTGCCAGAATCCGACTTCCTCCTGTTCAGGTGCCATCTGCCGCGCTTCCTGCCATTTCGCCAGCGCTTCATCTACCTTGCCTTCGCGCAGCAAACGGTAGCCTTCGCCATCCACTTGCTGCGCATGCCGAATGTTGACCAGACGCGCCAGTTCTTCTACCGGGTTCTCGTTTTCATCCACACGAATATCGTATTCCGTCGCCCATTCTTTCGCTTGCCGCGAAGCCGGGACAACTTTCAGTGCAGCGGATTGCATCCCGCGAATGTCGCCGTCTTCGGCCTGGGCAGCACGCAAGGCAGCAATCATGCGCTGTGCAAGGTTGCCTGTGGCTTGTTCAAAGGTCTCGCGCATGGCATCAATCACCGTCGTGCGCGTCATCATATTGGCCTGAATGCTGTAGCCGTCCCCGATGTAATGCCCAAACTCCGGGATGCAGCCATCCCCGGTGAACGCTGCCGCTTCGCCTTTGTGATTCAATACCGCAACTTGCCGCCGATTGGCGTTGTCATCACTGGCAGTCAACGCCCGGATGATTGCCTGCGGATGAACGCCTTCTTTAAGCATAGTCAGCGCCATCGGGTTATAGCTCACATTGGAGAGGGACTGTGAAGCCACGATGCCAACGCCGGGCAGGGCAAATGGGATCACCCGACCAACGCCGATTTGGTGGGTTTGTACTGCACCGCCAAGTTCCCCGGTTTCTGGATCGCGGGCAATGATGCTATAGGTACTGAACAGATCTGTGTAATGAAATCGCATAAGTCACACTCGCTTGGATGGGGTAGATTTTGCAGCCAGTGAGCAGGCTTACTATCAGCCTGAGCCTGGGAACTGAAAACCGATACCTGTAAACTCCCTTCATTGTAACCACGCTGTGAGAAAAACGCCCCTCAAACACGGTTTGAATCTCGCATACTTCCGGCAACGTTTCACGCTATGAATTTTGCAGTACAGGTAAATGTTACAGCACTGCTGAAGATAATTACGATAATCTAACCCCCGTCTGAACCTCAGAAGGCTCTATAAAGCCTTTAAAATTTTTTGAGAACCCTTAAATCTAAACAAACCCTGACAATCGTCATGTTGCGAAACTGTTATACGCTTCATATACTGAAGATAGCGTATTGGTATTAGCAGGATGAATCACAATGAGCGCCCGGTTGGAAAACATATTGGTAGAATTGGCGCGGCAGCATGCATCCTACCTGCTGGTGAATTTGCCTGCGGATGAGACGCGGCTGGTGCTGCTAGCGGATGGCTTGGCAAGAAACGGGGTGCTGGTGATGTTGGGTGAAGTTGATCAACAGTACCAAACAACAATACAACTCTGGATGAATCTGTACAGCAACTTCTACCATTTGTTGGCAAGCAGCTTGTTTTCGATGCATGTCGCACACCGTATGGGGCGCATGGATCAGCAGTTTCCGCCAGTGATTGTGCTGCATGGGGATAGCGCTCCGGTGATTGAGATCATGGGGGGGTATGTTGTTCCCTTTGTGGATTATCGCCAGCGGGAGCGTGGCCCGAATCCCCTTGAATTGCGGGGGGTGATGATGCTGATCCTCGAAGCGCTGGAAGCCACTGATTTGCCAGCGAATGCCCAGGTATGGCTGCGCGACCAGGGCGTGAACCTGCTGACCCAGATGGTGCGGCTCCCGGTGCGGCAGCACACATTGACGAGCTTTGCGCCGCCTCTGTTCCAGCAGTTGCAGCAGCAGGCGCGGGCGATACGGCAGCAGGCTCCAAAGCCAGCTCCTCCACCGGAGTCCCTGCCGGAAGTTCCAGAAAATGGAACAACAGACTCGCAGGCGATTTTCATCTCGCGTGTGCCGATGTTCTTCAAGAAGGGCGACAGCGAACGGATGCCCCCGGTTCGCCCACCAAAAAGGCGTAACACCTGATCTACCCTGATGCCGCAGGAAACCTTTTCTTGCGGCATTTTCATTTCTCCCAGGTACATTTTCCCTCTCAAAAAGTCCCCCATTGGTACAACATCTCATTACCACTCAAGGATCAGGCTTGTTTGTGATAATTGTCACGATTGAAGGACGATGCCTGTTCTAACGCCTTAAGACGCATCAGCGCTACAGTAGAAGCATATTCGCATATCCGAATATGGATTGATGCAGTGAGGCACTTGTGACGATACCGACATTAGACGAACTACAAATTTTGCACCGGAATATCTGCCAGGCGGTTGGTGACCCCAAACGCATTCAGATTCTTTATGCCTTGCATGAGGAAGCACGCAATGTGAATGCGCTGGCGGAAGCGTTGGATATGCCACAGCCGACGGTATCCCGGCATCTGGGCATCCTGAAACAGCGTGCCATTGTCTGCTGTACACGAGATGGTAGTAACAGCGTCTACAGCCTCAGCGATGACCGCGTCATCACCGTGCTGGATTCCATGCGTGGGATGGCACTGGACTTACTACAGAAACAGCTTGAGCAGTTGGATGGAAATTCTCAACAAGTGGTTTCTGCACCCCTGGAGTAGGGAAAACAGCACTGAGTAGGCCAGATTGGTAGCTCTTGGGCTAGAGTGAACCGGATGCACACAAATCCGGCGGGCATACCCAGCAACCTGTAACGGGTGATTCACTGATGTTACGCAGTAGCCTTTGCTGTCAGCCTTTTCCGCTTCGACGAGCATAAGCTGTCAGCAATCAGCCATCAGCAAAAACGTTTTTGCAGTCGTGATGTGCAAAAAAACGCACTTTGAGGCTGACAAGCTGAAATGCTGAGACGCTCATCGACTGCTCTGCCTATCCTACCCGTTTTCAGGAGCCTGTGCGTAAGGTCAGTGATTCATTCACAGAAATGATAATCGTCGGGAGGGGCTGAGACCTCCCCCACGAAAATTATACGAAATAAAAAATTGGAAGTACGAGGGAGGAACGGTAATGGCAAGTATCAACCCCACCATGCAGCAGAATGTGACACCCTCACAGGAAGCTGCCAGCGCTTCAAAAGCAAAGCCCTACGCCAATCCCTATCTGGCGGCAATTCTGCTAGGGATCGTTTTATTTTTAGCATTCTTCATCACAGGCAATGGCCTCGGTGCATCCGGCGGCATGAACCGTATTCTGGCCTTCGCGGAAGATATGATCGCGCCAGGACATGTGGACAGCGTGCCGTATCTGAACGAACTCGCAGGTGGTGACAAAAACCCCCTGGATAATTGGGTGGTCTTCATGACCCTCGGCACCATCCTGGGTGGCTTCATTTCTGGCTGGCGCAACAATCGCCTGGGCTTCGTCACCGAAAAAGGCCCCCGCATCAGCACCCGTACTCGCTGGGTGATGGCCTTCGCGGGGGGGCTTGCAATGGGCTTCGGCGCTCGTCTCGCACGCGGCTGCACCTCTGGTCAGGCGCTTTCCGGCGGTGCGGTACTCTCGGTTGGTAGCTGGGCATTTATGTTCGCCGTCTTTGCCGGGGCGTATGCACTGGCTTACTTCGTCCGTAAATTGTGGCTGTAGCCAGATAAGGAGACACACTCATGACACCCTTCCCGCTGGTACTCTCGGAACTTCTGGGGCATTGGCCTGCTTACCTGGTTTATATGGTGATTGGTTTCGCTTTTGGTTATGTGTTGGAAATCGCGGGCTTCGGTAAATCGACCAAGCTGGCGGCACAGTTCTATTTCAAAGAATGGACAGTCCTCAAGGTGATGTTCGGTGCGATCATCACAGCAATGGTTTTGATCTTCGCCGCGACTGGCCTGCGCTTGCTGGATTACAACCTGATCTGGGTGAACCCGACCTATCTCTGGCCTGGGATCATTGGCGGCTTGATTATGGGCGTGGGCTTCATCATCGGTGGATTCTGTCCGGGTACGTCGCTGGTCTCTGCCGCGACGGGCAAAATTGACGGCATCTTCTTCGTGATTGGTGTCTTCACCGGCATCTTCCTCTTCGGGGAGACCGTCAGCAGCTTTGAGACTTTCTGGAATTCGTCCTATATGGGGCGTTTTACCCTGATGGATTTGTTCAATGCAGATACAGGCGTGATTGTGCTGCTGATTGTGGTAGCAGCCATTGCGGTCTTCGGTGTGGCGGAACTATCCGAACGGAAAATTGGCGGCATGGATACGGCAAGGTTCGGCAAGTGGCGCTATGGTGCGGCAGCCGGGATCATCGTGGTAGCTTTCGGTGTACTGCTGATTGGTCAACCAACCAATGCAGACCGATATAATACCATGACCGACCAGCAAAATCGCCTGGAAGCGCGTGCGATCTACGCAATGCCAGCAGAAATTCTCCACATGATGGCAGACTCGAAAGTGTCTGTTGAGTTAATTGATGTCCGCAGCGAAACGGATTATGACACCTTCCACATTCTGGATTCGGTGCGTGTGCCGCTGGAAGATATTGAGGCATATTCAAGAGACCTGATTCTGCGTGCCGATGCCAGCACACTCTTCGTCGTACTCAGCAATGATGAAACTGCCGCGACGGAAGCCTGGAAAATCCTGATAGCGGAAAGTGTGCCGAATGTCTATGTGCTGCAAGGTGGGATCAACAACTGGTTGGCGACCTTCAGTGATGCCGAATTCCGGGAATTGTATGCAGTAGCGGATGCACCAGATGATACCCTGGCCTACAATTTACCCGCCCCCTTGGGGTCAGAGTATGCGGCAGCAAACCCCGACCCGGCGGTTTTCCCCGATGTCGAATTCTGGGATAAAAAGGTGCAATTGCAGTCCAAGGCCAGTTCCGCCAGTGGTGGCTGCGGATAAGAACCTCGCATTTACCGGAACTGTATCTGTTCCGTTTTTGGAGGGATTGAGGGACTGGGTGTGACCAGTCCCTCTTTTCTTACTGAACCGACGTTACACATTCGCGGGGAGTTCGTGCAGTATTTCGACGGTAGTGCCAACAATGCGCACCGCTGGACTCGCAGCATGGCGATACAGGCGCATGTGTTCCGCTTGCAGGCTGTTCACCGAAAGCCCTTTTTCTGCGAGAAAGGCAGCATACTCCTGCTCGCTTGCTGCATCAAAGCGTGCGCCTTTCCAGGAAGCAGGCGCTTCCAGGTACGATACGCCGGAGATGCGCACATAATGTACATCTTCTTCGTGCTGCAAGAGCAGGTAAAGCCGTCCTAATCGCCGCTGATACAAATAGACCTCAGCGCGATAATCCGCCGCATGTTCCAGCGCGAAGATATTTTCCGTTCCTGGCAAAACAGTGCAGCTTTGCACAGCGGGTTTGACCGCAGGAGGTTCTGCCGCTGGCAAAGTCGGTGCTTCGGCACGTTTGCGCTTGGGTTTTACCATGCCCACATACTCATTTGCATTGGTACCGCGTGCGGCTGCCCGGTTATTTGCCAGCATCAGGAAGCCTACCGTCAGGATTGGGTAGGTGAGCATCCCCGCCCATGTACCCCAACGGAGATAGATAAAGTGATCCTGTGATGGTTGGTAGCGGTCAATCTCGAACAGAGCGCTGAAGATGCCGTTATCCGCGAAGATGGTCATAAAGCGGAAAATGAAATTGATGAAGTTAGCGCCGTAGGTGTTGTAGAAGCCATTGAAGAAACCGCCATCCGCGTAATCCAGCAGCACGTAGGTGATAATCGGCGGCAAAATCCCCAGCGCCACGCGAACCCCAACGGCAGCTCCGGTGCTGGTGCGGGATTTCCACTGGAAGAATCCCATGCCGATACCGAGTGCGGTATTAAAGCCCCATTCCAGGACAGTGAATATTACCAGCAGCAGCAGCACTGTTCCCCAGGCATCACTGCCAAAAGTAAAATCCGAGAGGCTCCAATCAGAATAGCCTACGTTGTAGCTAATCTGATTGACGTTCGTCTGCCCGACTGCCCAGAAAATAGTTCCCAGGCGCAAGAGGAATAACCACAGATAATCTACTGCCGTGATGCGCATCACCCCAAACCATTTTCCCAGGATCAAGCGCCAGCGGCTGACACCCGTGAGCATCAGCAAATCCCAGGTATTGTCACGCCGTTCCCGCTGGATTGCATCATTGGCGGTGAGGACACCCCGCAGCACCACCAGGATATAGGCGACCATGTTCGCAATTACCAATACAGAGATGGTGAAGTGAAAGGCATCCATGAAGATGTCGGAGCCGCCCCACAGCACGGGAATCAGCATGATGAAAGCGGAGAGTCCGTACATCGCCCGCCAGAACCACTTGCCCCGCTGCCGCCGCAAAGTCAGGATTTCTCGCCAGCGGATGGGGTTATCGGTGTAGTGTGTGTGGATCGTTTGTTGCAGTGTGGACATAGGAATGAACGTCTCCCTCTGCGCCATCAGATGTTGCCATCATAGCATGGAAATTTTGCAGGCAGGGAAAGCGTAGGGGAAGTTCGACAATTGGGGGCGTGCGAGCCGCACGATAGCCATCAGGCCAAGGCTTTCAGGTTCTCGTTTTTGGCATTTTCGGACACGGCATTGCCGTGTCCCTACAAAGGCATATTTCAACGTAGGGACACAGCACCGCTGTGTCCGCGAGAATTAAGGCTAAACCTGATGCGTATCTGCCAGCCGCACACCCCCACTATCGAAACGCCTGAATTACAGATCAAATGCCCATTCACCGCTGCGCATGACGGGTTCGCGGCTACCATCGGCTGTGATGCCGTCGATGTTCATGTCACCACTGCCCATCATGAAATCGGTATGGACGAGGCTGCTGTTGCCGCCTGCGGCTTCGTAGTCTTCTTCGCTCATGAAGGGGCCTTCCTTCATGGTGTTGTGGTAGGCTGCGCCCAGTGCCAGATGGCAGGATGCGTTTTCATCAAAGAGCGTGTTGTAGAACAGCACGTTCATCTGCGAGATGGGCGAGCTGTTGGGAACCAGCGCTACTTCACCCAGGCGGGTTGCCCCCTCATCAGTTTCGAGCATCTTGCGCAGGGTGGCTTCACCCTTGCCTGCCTTCAGGTCAACCACTTTGCCATCTTTGAAGGTGATGGAGAAATCATCAATCATGGTGCTGGAATAAATCAGCGGCTTGGTTGCTGTTACCGTGCCTTCGACACGGGCGCGGTGCGGCATGGTGAAGACTTCTTCTGTGGGAATATTCGGCATGTACTGGCGACCATCCTGCGTTTTATCCCCACCACCCAGCCAGATGTGGTTATCCGCCAGCCCAACCGTGAGATCCGTTCCCGGCGCGGTGTAGTGCAGCGAATGATACTGCTTCGCTGTCAGGTACTCGGCACGTTGCACCAGCGCGTTTGAATGCCGCTTCCACTCTGCTACCGGATCATCCACCAGAATGCGGCTGGCGCGGAAGATCAATTCCCATAATTTTACGATGCGTTCACTTTCCGGCACATCCGGCAGCACTTTATTCGCCCATGCCTGGATCGAACCAGCGGCGAGGCTCCAGGTACCGATTCCCTGATTCCACAACTTGCGGGTTGGCTTCCGGGCTTTTGCCCCGGCTGCGCGGAGGGTCGCTACTTTGTCCGCGTCCTGGCCTTCCAGCAAATCCGGGTCTACTGCACGCAGCGCCAGCAGCGAACCGCCTTCGCGCACAATGTCTTCCAGGCGTTGGGCTGCCCAGGTATCCACTTCTTCGAGCGTGCCTTCTGGGGCATGTTCCAGGCGGAGTTTGGCTTCGTATTCATCTGCCCAATCAGTGACAACCAGGCTCGCACCTGCATCATAGGCGCTCGCAATGAAGTAATGTACCAGTTGGCGAATGATGGGATCCGTGGTTACGGGAACATTCAGGACAATCTTCTTCCCTGGCTCCACATTTGCCCCAACACGTACCAGCACATCCGCATACTTCTTGAGCGCAGCTTCAAAATCAAACGACATCTCTATTCCTTAATCCGGCATTGCAAAATTGTTGCGCGGATTGTAGCGGATTGCTTGCATCTACACTAGTTTGTAGTCTGTACATTGCAGCAGAATGGTTGTGTCTGTATCCTGTAGCGCGATAGACGGCAAGCAACAAGGCAAAGCAGTATGCCCATAGCGGATAGCGTGCAATTAGGCGAAGGCGTGCGGATCTTCCAACCTGATCTGGTGAATCTCTATGGCTGCACGATTGGCGCTGGAACTACCATCGGCCCCTTCGTAGAAATTCAGGCAGGGTCAAGCATAGGCGTGCGCTGCAAAATTCAGTCGCACAGCTTCATCTGCGAAGGGGTGACGCTGCAAGATGAAGTCTTTGTAGGGCATGGCGTGATGTTCACCAACGATTTATTCCCGCGCAGCACCAACCCGGATGGCACAACCAAGAGCAGCGATGATTGGCAGCTTGTGCCAACCATCGTCAAGAAACGTGCCGGATTAGGTAGCAATGCGACCATCCTCGCGGGTGTGACGATAGGGCAGAATGCCATTGTAGGTGCAGGAGCCGTCGTCACAAAAGATGTACCGGATTACGCCATCGTTGCCGGGGTTCCGGCGCGGATCATTGGCGATGTACGAGACAGAGAAGAATCCCGATGACAACACAGGAGAAACCGAAACGCATGGCAATCAGTCCATCTGGATTGGTGATGGTCTTCATCGCCGCCTGCATGATGTCCGCTGCCAGTCTGATGCTGCGTGCCAGCATTGATCATATTGGCGGCTTTGCCCTGAACCTGGGAACGATCCATCAAGATATTTTTGCCCTGCTCTTGCAGCCGATTTTCATCCTGGGTGTGGTACTTTATGGTGGCGGGACGCTGCTCTGGATGCGCGTCATTGCCAGCGAACCCCTCAGCGTGGGCTATCCCATTCTGCTGAGTATCGCCTTCATTGCCATCACCCTCGGTGCGGCGCTCTTCTTCGGCGAGAAAATGACTGTCACCAAATTCCTTGGCATGGCGCTGATTATCACCGGGGTTATTGTCACAACGAATGGGTAGTGTCAGTACAGTTGAAAAAGTGCTGAGTGCTGGGTACTGAGTGGTCTACCCCCAGTTTTTTGGAGTAACAACTGCTCAGGCGGCGCGGCTGACCGGGGTGGCATAGCCGATGCCCGAATGCAGCCGCTGGCGATTGTAGAACACCTCGTCCCGACAAAAAGCATATTTCACCGTAGGGGCACGACATGTCGTGCCCGAAAATGCCAAAAAGGGAAACATGAGCGCTTATCTTTACGCATGAAATCCACGCCTTGTCGCCACACAATTGCGGCGCAGGATTAACGTGAACCTGCGCGGTTGAATTCCGTCTCCGGCTTCTCGAATGTGCCACCTGTTTGCAGCAGGCAAATCTGCTGCCAGGAGGAACGGAAGCTGTCATTCGTCCAGTAAGGAGCCACGCGCCAGGTATACGTCCCCGGCGTATTCGGCAGGCGATCCAGCAAAATCGTTGCGCTGCCTGTTTCGCTATCAAATGCGGTACGGAAACCAGTGGGAGAAAGCACAATCACGCTGTACAGAGTCGCGCCTTGCAGCGTGGGATAGGTCACAACAATCTGGCTATCCCCTGCCATAAAATCGCCGGACTGCGTGAAGGCTCCCTGCCACTGCGAACACAAATCTGAAGAAAGATCGAATTCATCCGGGACGCGCCCATTGCGGTCACGGGGGAGCATACGGCCTACAGGAGGAATAGAATTGAAGGCAACGCTGGTGCGCAGCAGACGGGCATAGATCCAGCCAGTACCGCCCGCATATTCAATCTGCAACCACTGCCGCCCATCCCAACGGGTGAAGAAATCGCCAGCGCGTCCAAGCACCACAACAGAGGCATTACGCGATAGACTGCCCACCTCACGATAGGCGAAATCAGGCCCCACGCGCACAATCGCACCATCTACAATGGTCAGCCCGAAGATCGTTCCATCGCTGCCACTTTCGGTTTCATCCTGCGCCGCCAGCGGCAGCGTTCCCAGTACGAGCAGCGCCACCAGCGCCAGCAATCCAAGCAACCAATTCCGCATCCGAAGCCCTCCACATTCCCAGGTAATCAGCGATACTTTCATTCTAGCGCGTGGCGTTGTTCGTGCCAGCAAACGCTTACCCTGCGTTTGTGCTGTGTCAGCACTACGAAAGGGGTAATGAATGTCTGACCTTACGCACAGGCTCCTGAAAACGGGAAAATGCGCAGAGCAGTCGATGAGCGCCTCAGCATTTCAGCTTGTCAGCCTCAAAGTGCGTTTTTTGAGCACATCACGACTGCAAAGCAAAACGTTTTTGCTGATGGCTGATCGCTTACGCTCATCGAAGCGGAAAAGGCTGAGAGCAAGGGCTACTGCGTAACATCAGTGAATACTTTTCCTCGCTTTCCTACACGGACTCGCCGTTCCTTTTCGGCACTTTGTCGCTACTATTGTGCGCGGCATGGGATTCCTATACGCAGAAAGGTAGCCTCACATCATGCGCTTGTATTTGATCCGGCATGGACAATCGGTGAATAACGCTCTCGCAGAAGAAGGTCTCTATGAACAGGATCGTGTGGAAGATCCGCCGCTGACGGAAACAGGCCACCAGCAAGCCGAACTCGCTGCTCAATACCTGGAGACAATTTTAGATGCACCGGGGAAAGCTGGTGAACCTGTTGGCATCACGCACCTGTATTGCAGCGCTATGCACCGCGCCTTGCAAACCGCACAGCCCATCGCAGGCGCATTAAGAGTTGCCCCTGAAGTCTGGGTGGATATTCACGAGATTGGCGGCGTTTTCCTCGCCGGGGAAGATGACAGCGTGCAGGGTTACCCTGGATTGAATCGCATTCAATTAGCGAATATGTTCCCTGATACGCGGCTGCCGGAAGCCGTCACAGATGAAGGCTGGTGGGATGTGCAAATGGGGCGCGAGACTCCGGCGAATTTCGTCAGCCGTGCGATACGAGTTGCGCTGGCGCTGCGCGAACGCGCCCATACCGAAGAACGCATTGCGCTGGTGACGCATGGTGCATTCATGGATGCCTTGATTAAGGCGCTGCTGAACCAATCACCGGGGCATCCTGATGATTTCTTCTATGGACATTACAACACGGGCATGACGCGCATCGACTTCAACGAAGGACGCTCCAAGATGAGCTTGCACTATATGAACCGTGTCAGCCATCTGCCAGCAGAATTGCGCACCTGGTGAACCCGGACTCCGTGCGGCAGTATGAATCGCTCACGTTGCAAACCTGGCCTGCGCCGGAAACACAGGAATATGACGGATGGATTCTGCGCAGCGCGGAAGGCTACACCGGACGAGCGAACAGTGTGTACCCATTGGGGGAATCATCACTGCCGCTGCTGCATAAGATCGCCTTTGTAGAAGATTGGTACACCCAGCGCGGGCTGCCTGCGATGTACAAATTAACGGAAGCCAGCCAACCGCCCGAACTGGATTCCCAACTGGATGCACTCGGTTATATGCGCAGTACCGATTCGCTGGTGCAGACGGCGGATTTACAGCCTGTCGCGGATTTTGTACCAGATGAATCCGCCTGGCTGACAGCGGAACATCTGCCGCAGTGGTTGCAAGGTTACGGGGTGTTGAGTGGTAAAAGTGCCGAACAACTAGAGGGCTTGCACAAAATTCTCAGCCATATCCACACGCCGCTGTGTGCTTTCTTGCTGCCGGGACTCTCCGCAGGGATGGCAATACTGGCGCAGGATGCCATCATGCTGGTGCATCTGATTGTTGCACCGGAGCAGCGCGGCAAAGGATATGGACGAGCGCTGACACAGAACCTGCTAGCCTGGGGGATGAGCCAGGGGGCGAAGCGTGCATTCTTACAGGTGACCGCCGAAAATACCGCCGCACGTCGTCTGTATGCTGGCACTGGTTTTGAGACTCATTATCACTACTGGTATCGCACAGCACCTTGACCAACAAATTGATACGAAAATCGCCCAAAACTACTATGGTTCTAACATCGCAACAAACCATAGAATCGGTTAGAATGGGGCTGAGAACGAAATGGGCGGTGCGGTAAAAGGTGTAGAAAAATGAGTGCTGCGGATTTTGTCACTACAGTTATGCGATTCGCGCAGCGCATAACCCATGCAGAGCGTGGGCTGGCGCTGGATTCAGCGATGGAAGTGGTAGACAGTGTGAATGTGCCAGAGGCTTTATTCAATGACCAGGGCTTCTTTGAGATGACGGAGGCCGCCGTCCAGGATGCTCAGGCGGAAGGCAAGCCTGTTCTCACCAATAATCTGGTACGCCAGGTTGCGTCCCCTTTGCAGACCAACGAACACTTCCCGGCGCTGCGCCTTGCCCTGGTGATTCCGCTGGGGGATCACGGTGCGGTTTATCTGGATAAGCTGGTGCGCAATGGGGTCTTCGAGCGCGATGATGTGGATCGCCTGGAAAAGCTCGTGGCGCATATGCACAGCAGCGCCCGCACAGATTACACAGAAGAAGAAATTAACCAGCTCTACGACGATCTGAACTGAGATCAGCTATCTCGCTGCAATGGAGGTAGGTTGCGCGGCTTCGGCACTGATTTCAGAATATCATCAATGATGGCACCAGTGCGTTTGCTATACAACCAGACCATCCCCGGTTTCACTTGATGCCCGCAAATCACAGCCAGTGATACGGTGAAGTTCGTACCGAACTCAATGATGTACACGCCGTTCTCATCGCCCTGAAAATAGGTGGAATGGAATTTGTTTTCATCCAGCAGTTTCGCCAGCGATTCCTGTGCAGAATGGTCGATATTCAGTGCTCTCGTCAACACTTGCAAATCATAGGCATCCAGCGTACCAGCCGCGCCCATCATATTGCCTTCTGTATCCACCAGCCCTGCGAAGCTGGCTTTCACATGACTCAGCAAGCGGTTCAATTCAATTTCGATTTGCTTGAATTGTTCACGCCCCAGTACCAGCGCAGCCGGACGTGCCGCTGGATCAATGCGCTTGGCGGGAGCTTGTTTCTTACCATCGGAGGTTGCGTTGTTCTGCGGTTCAGGTTGATTTTCTTCGGCGCGTTTCTGTGCAAGCTGGCGCTCAACCTGCATCAGCGCGAAGGTCATATTCAGCGGTTTATGCAGGTAATCCGCTGCGCCCAACCGGAAGACTGCCACCGCGCTCTTGGCGGATAGCTCGTTGTCAATCACGATCACACGCGCATTGGGACGCAAACCACTGACTACCGCCAGCAAATCCATACCGCTCAAATCCGGTAAATCTGCCTCTGTCAAAATCAGGTCAAAATCTCGCAGCAGAATTTCACTGAGCGCTTCCTCGAAGGTGTTGGCTGCTACGGTCTGATGCCCACCTGCTTCTTCCAATGTGTCGATCAGGGCGTGGCGCAATTGCTGATCTTTTGCGACGACCAGGATGCTCGCCCGGTTTTGTTGCGACATAGTTTTGCTACTTTCCATCATGTACCTGAACGGTTGCAGTCATCAGTGAGACGGGGTGCAGCACCTGAACCAGTTGCCCCTGCTCGCTGATGGTATGCGAGACCCAATGCCCCGCCCGCTCCATTCGCTTCCAGGCATTTTGTGGGTAGTACCGCACGGGTTCTACCTCATCCACCACCAGCCCGAACTGCGCCTCTCCCGCCTGGATGACAACAAACATCGTTTGGGCATCGAACGGCCTGGAGGGGAGTCCTACCAGTGCGCGTAAACTCAAAATTGGTAAGGCTTCACCGCCCCGGTTGGCAAGCCCCAGGACTGCCGCACCTGCCCCAGGTACAGGAGCAAGAGCAACCAGCGCTGCAACTTCTACCACTGAATCCAGCGGCAGAGCATAGCAGTATGCACCACAGCGCAGCGGCAGCACAGGTAGTCGAGCCATTCCCGGTGCGTGCGTCATAGCGTGCGTTCCTCTGTCAGCCACATAATCATGGCGATTCGCTGTGGGTTCTGGCGCACGAAGATTTCGTCTACCAGATCGCCCAATTTAGAATCCAGCGCCACGATGATATTGTTGGCGGACACCCCTTCCAGGAAGGGGGTTTCGATCATGATTTGCATCCCTGATTGCACGCTCGTTAGCACGCCATTGAACTGCACCGTATGTGCGCCCCCAGCCTGTAACACCAGGTCAGAGAGGGTGGCGGCTGCGCTGGCAAGCTGCGCCCGATGCGCAGGCGAAAATCCGAGCAAGGTAGCGGCACGTCGTGCAATATCGCGGACAACGGCAATATCAGCGGTTTCTTCTACGGCTGTCGTCAGTACAGGCGGTCGGATTCGATAACTCGGCTCTTCAGCCATGTGTGTTTCCTTTGTTGGCATTGATCCCCACAGCATCCTGGGGCAGTCTGAATCACAACGGAACAGTCGAACAACATTTGCTATCTGCTGGCTTGCCTATGATACCTTCCATAGGGCGCAAGGATGCGACCTTACCATTCGTGTCTATTCAAAAATTCTCGTAGGGGCGTGTCCACGACGCGCCCGTTGGCGTTTAGCAGGTTCGACATGATCGAACCCCTACAGCTAATTCATTCAATCAAACCGAAGGTGCGCAGGGTATCCAGCAGGTGTTCGGCTGCAAATATATCTTTCGGGATGTAATCATCTGCACCTGCACGCAGCCCCGACATTGTCGCTTTTGCGCTGTCCTGATCCGTCAACATAATAACGGGAATATCTTGTGTATTCGGCGTGCGTTTGAGGCGGCGGCAAATCTGAAAGCCATCCATACTGGGTAGATTCACATCCAGCACAATCAACTGCGGTGGCCTGGCGACCGCTTCGCGCAAACCTTCTGCCCCGTCATAGGCGACCCGTACTTGCAGTCCCACGCTTTCCAGCGTTTCCTTAATCTGCATTGCCTGTGTTTTGCTATCTTCTACCAAAAGCACATCCAGTGCCATTCTGTTGCATCCTTCATTCGGTTGGCGAAGTCCTATTGTCCGCGATTCTCGCGCTGGTGAATAGCAAACATTCGTACTACTGACTTCATTCTATAACAAATCCCAAATTTTGGATGGAATTTCCGTCAATGTTGTGACGTGTTGTGCAGCACCATTAGTGACCGCAGCCCGTGGCATGCCGTAGACTGTGCTGCTGCTCTCATCCTGGGCAATCGTGCAGCCGCCAGCTTCGCGTAATGTGAGCAACCCCGCTGCACCATCGCTGCCCATGCCAGTCAGGATCACGCCAATGGCTTTTTCTCCGCAGGCTTCCCCTACTGACTGAAAGAGTACATCTGCCGAAGGACAGTAGCGTTCCCCTTCTGCTGGTGAACTCAGGCGAATATTCAGTGAATTACGCCATTGTACAATTCTAAACTGCTTATCCCCCGGCGCAATGAATGCCGTTCCCGCGTGCAGCGCCACACCATCTTCTGCCAGGCACACCCGCAGCCCTGTGTGCGAATCCAGCCAGCGCACCAGACCCGGTATGAACTCCGGCGGCATGTGCTGCACAACCACAATTGGTACCGGAAAATCCGCCGGAAGCGCTGCCAGTACATCACGCAAGGCGCGAGGCCCCCCGGTGCTGGCTGCGATTGCGATGACCTGGGGCAGACGGTTCCTCTGTTGTGGCAGGGATTGTTGAGGTTCATGGCGTGGCAGCCTGCGTGAGACGACCTTCACGCCTGCCATCGCTCGCAAATTGGTGTGCATGGTTCGCAGTGCATCTGCAAAACCCGGGTGGCTGCGATGGGGCGGTTTGCTCACGACTGCCAGCGCACCTACACCCAATGCTTCCATCGATAGGGCAACATCGCGCTCCAACAATTGACTGACCACCACAATGGGCGTTGAACATTCTGCCATGATCTGGCGTGTGGCTTGCAAACCATCCATATGAGGCATTTGCAAATCCATCGAAATGACATCCGGGCGCAGCAATTGCACCAGCCGCACGGCTTCTTCTCCGTCGCGTGCCTGCCCGATGACGGTCATACCCGGCGCTTCCTCAATCAGTTCGACCAGATACCGCCGCACTGTAGGGCTATCTTCTACTACCAACACACGAATCTGTGTCACGGCTTTCATTCGAGCTTCATTCGAGCTTCATTCGAGCTTTCATTCGAGCGAATTTGCTTTCTGTATGTCCATCTTATTTATAACACAACATTAAGGCGGTTGCCTGGTAAGACTTGGTTTGAAGTTCGTTCTAAGCTCGGTTAGGGAAGAAGCCTCGCTTGATGCGCGTGCAGGCCAGGGTATTGGGTCGTAAAGGCAGAAAAAAGCCGCACGAAGGGCTGCACGGAGAAATTTCGAACCTCAGCCCTCTGCGGCCTCTGCGGTTTCCTCTGCTTCCGGCTGTGGCGCAAAACCACCCGGAATGGGTACGCGGCAGTCATTCATGCGTGTGACGAAGGCATCTTGCAGCAGTTCATCGGGTTCATCATTGGCGGGCAAATCTCCTGGTGCCACCATGCGATAGCCCGTTTCTAGCAGCGGCACGGCATTGTTGCAGCTCCCCAGTAGAATTTCCATATTGGCTGCCCACCAGTACGTTCTTGCCCAGGGCGTGCCATAATCCACCGCCGCTGTGAAAGCTGCCAACGCGCCCTCTTGATCATCAAGGCGATCCAACGTGCGCCCTAACATGTACAGGCACAAATAATTATCTTCGTCCACATCCACGCAGTCTTCGAGGGGGCCTTGTGCCTGCCCGTATTCGCCCAGGTTGCTGAAGTTCAGCACGCCCAGAGTGTAAAGAACTTCAACATTATCCGGGTCGCGGGAACGAGCATCTTCCAGCACGGCAACGGCTTCGCCAACCTGGTTGTATTCCGGGCGAACCAGCACACGCGCCAGCCCGGTTGCAACCACGCCAGCCAGCGCCGGGTTTTGTTCTACAGCGAGGCTGTAGGCCGTTTCATAATCACTGCGTGCGCCTTCAATATCCAGCAAATCATTCTCACGTACCAGCCCACGCACCCAATACCCTTCAAAGCGATCAGGATCAAGGGCGATGGCCTGGGTTGCGCGGCTGTCTGCCAATGCGCTGCGCCCGCCTTGCCAGTAGCTATACGCCAGATACGCCAGCGCCGCCGCATGATCTTCATCCAGGTCGAGGGCTTGCTGCGCACTGACGATTCCCTGCTCATAATCACCTTCCCAGCTATACGCCAGCGCCCGTGTTGCCCAGGCATCTGCGCTAAAAGGATCAGCAGTCACCGTTCGCTCGGCATATTCCAGGGCAGTTTCGCCGCCACCGCGTGTGATGAGGCCAATCGTGAGGCGCTGGTAAACGCCTACTTCGTTCGGTACAGAGGGCAGCACTTGCTGATAGTAGGTAATAGCCTCCGAAATATTGCCGCGTCCCCAGGAATTATCGCCATTGATGATATTGGTGGAGGGATCCGCTGTCGCTGTGGGTTCTGGTGCAGACATGGTAGCCAGTTGAGCTTCTGCACTATCCACAACGCCTTGTACGACTTCCGCGATTTGTGGCTGAATGATGGCAGCATTGTTGTAAATGAAAATCCCAATGCCGATAAACATCAGCAGCAGGAAGATGAATAGCAAACGCCGACAGGAAAGTACACTGCGGCGGGGAGTGCTGCGGTAGCGTTTGGGTGTGCGGATGTACATGGGTGAAACACCCCTCATTCACAAACAAATCGTCATGTATTCTACAGCATGGATCGCCAGAGACATCCCTGCATTTGTGCTACGGCAGAGCAATCGCGCTAAAACAATTTGAACCACAAAGCCACGAAGGACACGAAGAAAAATGTAGGGACGATTCGCCGGATCGCACGAAATGCCATCTCTATTTGCAAAATATTATTCTGAGATCATCGAACAAGTCTCGAATTTTCGGCAGGTTATCGTCCGCATTCTATTTCTGTGAGTCTTTGTACCTCTGAGTTGAGGCGGCTTTCCCTTCATAGAATTTGGTGCGATCACCTTGTGTTCTACGGTGGTTGTCAGGTTTTTTCCCGTATAGGCCATGAAGACCAACAATCTATCAGGAGGGGGCATTTATTCGCGGAATGTTGACAGTCTGGATTCTTCTGCCGTACTGTTAAGAAAAAGCTAGTTTTGTTTCGCAAGGAGTGAATAAATGTTCCATAAACCACAGAGGCCTTATTATATTTACAGTGATGATCAGGTTCCTGGCGAAACCTCCGCCGCTGCGCCGGAACGCGATATGATGAGCAGCAATCGCATCCGCCGCCTGATCCGTGACCTCACGCGCCGTCAGGATGAAGTGAAAGCCACACGCGAAAAACGCAGCAAAAAAGCAACCACGACTCGCTAGACTACGCTGTGTAATTCTCGTCTGGTGGAAAAGTACGTCATACTTTCGGCGGTGAAATCCCTTCCATCATGGCGATGAAGTGAAAATGCAAGCTCTCCGCGATACCCTGTGACCCGGTATTGTTCAATTCGTGCCGATATAGAATGACTCGCTCGTGTTTCCGGCGCAACAGTTCTCCGCATAGGAACGAAACCGCCGCCTTGCCCAATCCCTGCCGCCGATAGGTCGGATCACTCAACACGCCAATATCCGAAAAGCCCATCCACGCGAACATGCTTGCTCCGGCAACAATCCGTTTCCCATCGAAAACCCCGACCGCCAATTCATGCTGAATAGCGATTTCCCCCGTGTCTCGATCTTCTGCGCTGCATCGTGCCTGAAATGCATCGAAGGCCAGTTGGTCAGCATCGGTTAATACCCGCACAGTGTAACGAGTATCCGGCGCATAGGGTTGGAACTGCGCTTCATCCAGCACATAGAATTTGTCCTGGTTCAATTCGCTGCCATCCCACGCCGCCTGTAATTCTAGCCCTGTTATGGCGTGATCTTCCGGGTATTTTGCCAGCACTTCGCGCACTGCCTCCGTATGTGCAGGTGCGACCTGAATCACAGTCTGCTTCCCGGCAGGCCAGAGTAAAACCCACTTTGCAGTATCCCGCTGCGGATCTTCAAAAAGGGTGGTTCCCGGTATTTGCAATGATTCTACTGGAAACTGAAAATGCGCCGCCCAGGTTTGCAGGACGCGCTGCTCAAGCGAGGTTGGATTCACGAGGTTGCCTCTCGTTGTGTGTTACGCTATGCGTGACTGATCTGATCTTTGAGCTTGTTCAGGGTGTTATTGGTTGTAATCATCTGGCGCATGATGCGGCGGTAACGCTCATCGCTCACGAAGCCCAGGTCTGTCGCAAGTTGTAATGTACTGCTGAGTAGGGCGCAGGCGCTGTGGGCTTCCACCAGATAGCGCATAAACTCAATATGGCTGCCTTGTTCCGCGCCTTTCATGATATTGATCACGATGCGATCAACGGCATTACGCAGTTCTTCGCGCAGTACATGGTCTTCGGAAAACGGCTTGTCCTGCGTGATACGGTAAATATCCCGTGCCAGTGCGCGTGCCTGTTGCCAGACAATTAAATCTTCGTATACCCGATTTGCTTTTGACATTATGCGTGCGCCCAGCCTTCCCAGTTGCGTGCTTGCCACGCCGAATACAAGGCGATACTTCCGGCTGTTGCCACATTCAAGCTGGCAACCTGTCCGCGCATCGGCAGCGTAACGAGCAAATCGCAGGTATCGCGCACGAGGCGGCGCATGCCTTCGCCTTCGCTGCCCATCACAATGCCGATTGACATGTTGAGATCGGTTTTATCCAGTGGCGGGACATTCGGCCCTACGTCCATGCCCACCAGCCAGACATCATTTTGCTTCAAATCTTTCATAGCGTTGACGAGGTTATTCACCTGCGCCACCAACAAGTGTTCCACTGCGCCGGAAGATGCCGCGACCACCGCCGGGGTGATCCCTACCTGCCGACGATCCTGCAAAATTACCCCATGTATGCCGACGGCATCCGCCACACGCAGCAATGCGCCGACATTTTGCGGGTCTTTCAGCAAGTCCAGGATGAGCAAGAAGGGCTTTTCGCCGCGCTTATCGGCTAGTTGGAGAATATCTTCGGTATCGACATAGGGATACGTGCTGACTCGCAAAGCCATGCCCTGGTGATTTGCGCCTTCTGCGAGATCATTGAGGATGCGGCGCTGCACACGGTTAATCGGGACACCTTGCTCACGGGCAACTTGAATGATTTCACCTGAGAGGCCGCGTTCTTCTGTATTGTCCGCAAT
Source organism: uncultured Anaerolineaceae bacterium (assembly GCA_964455365.1). GTDB lineage: Bacteria > Chloroflexota > Anaerolineae > Aggregatilineales > Phototrophicaceae > JAUZRW01. Next base: position 23,965 of record CAYVVZ010000036.1, read on the forward strand.
GACAAGCTGTTCACACTTGCGGCGCTGCGAACGCAAACTTTCCATAATAGGCCAGTGACCATACAAAAACTCTGGCATGGGTTCCCCACAGTGATGCTAGGTAAACAAAAGCAAACCAAGATGCCATATAGCATATCGGAACTTTTTGCGCACGAACAGGGACGACGTTGCAAATAGGTGCATTTCAGATCATTGGCAGATGGGGATATTCACTATTTTTGGCATGGTTAAAAAAGCAACCATCCTGTGTAGGGGCGACCCCACATGGTCATTGCCATCAGGTTTCGCCTTCATTCTGGCGGACACAGCGGTGTGTCGCACGACATAGGGTTATAATGACATCAAGCGACATAGGGTTAAGTTAGGGTAAGCCATGCCAGCAGCACTCTCGACCGCGATCAGACGAGAAATAATCGAACGCCGCGAAGCAGGGGATAGCTTTGCGAGTATTGCCCGCAGTTTGGATGTGTCGTACAGCGCGGTACGGAACATCTATCATCGTTACATAGAAACCGGACGGCTCGTGCCAGGGTATGATCGCTGTATTCATACGGAGGTGCGAAGTGACAAAGCGATCTACACGACAGCTGTGGAAATGAAGCGAGCGCACCCAAGTTGGGGAGCGGGCTTGATTCGTATCGAATTGAGTGAGCGCTTGCCAAGGGCGAACCTGCCAAGTGAGCGAACGCTGCAAAGGTGGTTCAAGCGGGCAAAAGTGCAAACCCCACCCCGCGACAAAACACCGAGAGCGAGCGTGAAGCGCGGACAAGCGGTTCACGAGGTGTGGGCGGTGGATGCCAAAGAACAGATAGAGCTTGCCGATGGCAGCCATGTCAGTTGGCTCACCATCACCGATGAAGGGAGTGGCGCAATTCTGAGCGCGACGCTTTTCCCCCATCAAACGTTGGACAAGTATCGATCCGATCCAAGTCAAAGAGACCCTTCAGATGACATTCAGTGAATGGGGTTGCCCGGAGCGCATACGCATGGACAACGGGATGCCCTGGGGAACCAACAGCAAGCTACCCTCGGCTATGGGTCTCTGGTTAGTCGGATTGGGTATTGACCTGATCTATGGTCGTCCAGCCCGCAGTACCGACAATGCGGTTGTTGAGCGCAGTCATGGGGTTTTGAATGGTTGGGTGGAGCCACATCAGTGTGCCGATTTCGCTGCCTGTGAGCAGGGTCTGGCATGGGCGGTTCACACCCAACGTGAACGCTATCCGCTGGCAGATGGTCAACCCCGATCCCAAATGTACCCTGAACTGCGACAAAATTTACGTCACTACACACCGTCCACGGAGGTCGCGCAATGGGATATGGATCGGGTCTGTGCGTACCTGTCTACCTTTCAATTCCAGCGCAAAGTCGAGAAAAATGGTCGCATCACCTTGTTCGCCAACACTTACAGTGTGGGCAGAGCTTACCAACGACAGGTGCTTGCCATTGTGTTGGACAGCAAAACACGCGAGTGGGTCATTTCCGATGACCATGGTCAGGAGATCTGTCGCCATGAAGCCAAAGAATTAACCTATGACCAGATTCACGGCCCGCAGCTGGCTAAACGACGCCGAAATTTAGGATAGGGCTATGACGTTTTTTCACCATAACCCTATGTCGTGTGACAAACGGCGCGTCCAATACATGTCAAGTTAAACAATTTTCTCAAAAATTCGTGTCTTGCTGCCCTGCGCCTGACGTTCAAAACGCCAGGTTACACCGGGTGAGCGTCCGCTAAAGGGACGCTTAGATAAGGATTCTGATTGATAGAGCGCCTTCATAACCCCTTTAGTGGGTTTGGGTTTTTTGTAGCCGGGGATTTTAATCCTCGGCAACCGTCTTAAGCTGATACCTATGGGACGCGCAACGGCGCGTCTAATAACCCTCCCATGCCCCCTGAACGCCTCTCACTCCAACAATCTGTGGCTATTCTGCTGCTGGCGGTTTTCTTCAGCGGTGCGGCTTTGCATCACGCTGAACGCTGGCATCCCGACGAAGCCTTCTACATGACATTCGCTCGTAATGCTGCGGTGAAGGGCGACTGGCTGTTGCTCTCTGAGCCTGTCGATAAACCGCCGCTGACGTTTTATACCAACGCCCTTGCGCTGACTTTCTTCGCGGTAGATGCTGACGAAAACGGCGTACTGTTCCTGGATGTGCATAAAGGCGAATTTGCGGGGCGGCTGCCGTCACTGTGGATGAGTATATTGTTGGTTGCAGCAGTGATGGCGCTGGCGAAAAGTATCTATAGGAAGAACAGCGTAGCATTGTTGGCGGGACTGCTGGTGGCGCTCTCTCCCCTGCGGATCGTCTTTGCAGCGACGGCCTTCACCGATATGCCCATGCTCCTCCTGGCGACTCTCAGCCTGTGGATGGCGGCGCGGAAGCGTCCTATGTGGGCGGGAGTGTGGTTTGTGCTGTCGATTGCCGCCAAACCCCAGAGCATGTTTTATTTACCAGTGTTGATGATATGCATTGTAGGGGCGCAGCGTGCTGCACCCTTACGACGGGCACGATATATCGTGCCCCTACGACGAAATTGGTTTATAGGGGCGATCCCACATGGTTGCCTGCCGAGCGTGATACAAATTGCGCGTTTCTTATTACCCATTCTTGCAGGTGGCTTGATCTTGCTGGCCTGGGATTTTGCACGAGAAGCACGGGGCGCGGTCAATATCTGGGCGATGGGGCGTGCAAATTACACGCCAACTACCCTGACTCCGCTGGCAGACCTTCCGGCGCGTTTTGCAATCTGGTGGCAGACGGTGCAGCATACTTACGGAATCGGTATCATCTCTGCGCCGCTGCTGCTCCTGGGAATTGTTTATCCGCTGCTGCGCTGGCGACCCAGCAACGCATGGTCAAAGCTGCTGGCGCTGTGGATCATGGCATTCTTCGGGCTGCATATGGCCTTCACATTGAATCTCTATGATCGGAATTTGCTGGTGCTGCTGCCCCCGGCTGCCCTGTTGACGGCGAAGGCGTTATGCTTCTCGTTTTTGGTATCTTTCAGGAACGTTAACCTCACCCCTAAATCCCCTCTCCACTTGGAGAGGGGACTTTCCGAGCCTGTCCTGAAAGGTTTTTCTCCCCCTCTCCGTCCGGTGAGGGAGCCGGGGGGTGAGGTGAGAAACGCCAGCATTAACGCTGCACCTGAGGGCAATGATCCAACGGATCGCCACTACAATGGGTTTGCATTTACTGGTGGTGTTATTTTGTTCGGGCTGATTCTGGCGGTGTTTGCATGGCAGGCTGCGATGGGAAGCTACAAGATTGGCGGGGATCGTGGAGCGCATAACGGCATTGATGTACTGGCGGAGTACCTGAACAGCAAACCCGTTGCGACGGTGATCTATGACCGCTGGCTGGATTGGGAACTGGATTATTACCTGGGCGAATGGACGAATAAGCGCCGGGTGTATTATCCCACGCCGGAAGAACTGGCAGCGGGTGCGCTGGAATTGGACGAAATCGGCACGCGCTATTTCGTCGCACCGGATACGGTGGAGGTTTTGCCCTGGTTGGATGCTCTGCGCGAAGCCGGATTCACAGTGCGCGAGGATACAATCATCAGCAGCTTTCTGGTGTATTCGGTGCAACCGCCGCGCTAATTTGCAATAGCAGCGAAAAACTCCTGGGGATCAGCGCCGTATACGCGCAGCAAGGCACGCCAGAGCAGCGCCAGCAGAGTCTCGCGCATCAGGAAAAATGTCAGGATGCCTAGCGCCATCGCCAGCGCATAACCCAACAAGATGCTCTGCATCAGCGAAAAAATCAGCAGCACCCAGAGCCGATAAATCGTATAGGCCAGGAGGAGTGTGCCGATTTGCAGCAGGGGAAATCCTAGCAGCAGCACGGCGCGAATCAAGAAACGATCTCGCAGCACCTGCGGCAGCAGCAAGCCAAGCAGCGGAGCCAGCAGAATCGACTGGATATGATCGAACCAGAAGGCAAGCCCCAGAGAAATCAACGAATAGATACCGACAACCAGCGTGAGTTCGTTGGCGGTGATGGCATTACCTGTCAAAACCAGCCACACCAGCGCCCACAACAACAGAATCGCCACCAGGCCAATCACGATCAGCAGCACCGGACGCATGAAGCTGTGTGCCTGCCGCAGCCAATCCCCGCGATGCATCAATCCGGCGCTGATGAGCCAACCCGTACCCAGGATACCACCGGGTAATACGCCAAATAAATCATCCTGCTGTTCACGGCGTGCATCCAACACAGCATCACTGATCTGCCATGCCCACCACAGCGCCAGAATGCTCCCATGTGCGCCGATCATCAGAATGGGCGCACCAATGCCGAGTGAAAACGCCAGCGCCAGGGCGATTTCCGGGAAGCGAAAAAAGAGCGCACACCCTGCCAAAAAACTTATAACGACCAGTACAGACAGCCACGATACCGGCAACCGCCAGCGCTGCCGTTCCATCATGCGCCGGAACAGGGGATGCTTGCGCGGCGGGTAGTAGAGGGCGTTCCACAATTTCCAGGTGAGAAGAACCCGCAGCCAGGGTTTCATGGTCGGTTGCCCCACGCCACCAGATCCGGGATACCCAGCGCAGGATAAACGCCCTCACTCAGTTCCGTGATGAGGCCGCTTTCGATATTCAGCGCCAGCACCAGCGCCCCACGTCCATCCTGCGCCACATCTCCCGCAAAGGCGAGATGCGTCCCATCCGGTGACCAGATGATGCGCGGCGGTTTGGGTGTGTGGCTGGTGCTGGCAAATCCACAGTAACGCCGGACTTCGCCGCTGGCAGCATCCAGCAGATGCAGCGTGGCGTTTCCTGTATTGGCTTCCACATCAGAGCCGAGTAGTTCAATCACCCAGAAGGCCAGATAGCGGCTGTCTGGTGACCAGCTTAACTCTTCCGGTAGGTAGCCATTGATGCGCACTGCGCCATATTCGGCAAACAAAAATGTCGCCTGCTGCGGGATGCTGCTGCCGGGTTGGATGAAGAACAACTCTGCACCCGTCACATTCACAGAGGGATCAAGCGCACCATTGCCGACATAGGCCAATGTACGCCCATCTGGTGACCACGCCGCCGCATTGAAATAGGGGCGATCCGGAGCGAGACGTACCCGCTGTTCGGCATCCGTGCCACGTGTTTCCAGGTTCACCATGTAGCGCTGGAATTCGCCCTGTTCATCGGTGGCGATCAGCAAGCCGTAGCGCCCTCCTGGTTGGATTTCGCGCACGCTGTCCACAGGCAGTTCTTCCGGTACTGCCAGCGCATCCGCTTCAGGACGCAAAAAAGCCCGGTGATCCGGTGTCCAGATCAGCAGCGTATCCGCCGACCACCAGGACACATCCGAGGCGTTGCTGGCGAGAGGCTGGCGTTCGGTGCCATCGAAGCGCATTTTGTTATAGAGAAAGGTCTCCGGGTTCAGGTAGCTGATCCAGGTGGCATCTGGCGACAAATGACAGTTATTGATGCAGGGATTGGTCTGTGGCAGTGGATAGCGCGTGTTGCCGTCTATGTCATAGACCCAGAGATTTTCCGCGTCAAAGGCCGTGAGGATAATCCCCCCCGGCTGGAAATCGGCTGCGCGTACTTGAATGCCGACTCCAGGACAAATCTCCGTGATGGTCGATTGTGCTGCCATGCCAGGAGCCATCAACAGCAAAAGCAGGAAAAACCAGAAGTAGTGCCGTGCCAAAATCTTCACCTAACGCAATTCATGTTTGCTTCAAGGGATTATACCGCCTGTCCCTCATACCACACCCGCGAAATGGCTTGACGAGTCCCCACATTCAGCGGTACTATATGACCAGATTTGCAAATCAAGTCAAAAAGTCACAAAAAGGTAAAGAATGGCAACGGCAAAATCCGAAAATGAGGAGCGAGAGCAGCGCATTCTTGATTCTGCGCTTGATCTGATTGTGCATTATGGCTACGACAAAACAACCGTCAGCGATATTGCGCAGGCAGCGGGGGTCAGCAAAGGCGCGATTTACCTGCATTTCGCCAGCAAAGATGAATTGTTCGAGGCACTGCTGCTGCGAGAGTTGCAGTCTTACACCGAGAACTGGCTGCGCCTGATTGAAGATGATCCGCGTGGCGGCACGATAGGCGGCCTGTATAAGAACAGCCTCTACGCCATGAATGCCAATCCTTTCATTTCGGCATTATTCCGGCAGGATGCCCGCGTGCTGGGGAATTACATCCGCAAGCCGGACAACCTCTTCCGTGCAGGGGCGCAGCAGGATACGCGCTACTTCTTCGTGAAGATGATGCAGGATGCAGGCGCGATGCACAGCGACATTGATGCACGGGTGATCTCGCACATCATGAACATGCTGGCGTATGGGTTGGTCGGTATCGCAGAAGTCATGGACGCAGAGAATTTCCCGCCAAATGATGAAGTCATCGAAGGCATTGCCGAAATCATGGATCGCGCCCTGACTCCGTCAGATGGCAACAGCAATCAGGCAGGTAAAGCAATCATCCGCAACCTTGCCGATACAGCGCGTCAAACGTTTCACTCGTCCGTAGAACAAGAAGCAAAGGAATAGTACGCACCATGAATATTTTCATCATGACACTGGGTTCACGCGGCGATGTGCAGCCCTTCGTGGCACTGGGCAAAGGCTTACAAGACGCGGGGCATGAAGTCACCGTTTGCGCTGTATCCCGCTTTGAGGATTTCGTCACCGAACATGGCTTGAGATATGCGTACATGAACGATGAAATCCTCGCATTGATTGATTCTGACGAAGTGCGCGAAATCATGGGTAATACGACCAATGTCGTCGGTGCGCTTAATGCCATGGTCAAACTGGCGAAACAAGCCGGCCCTTTGCAGCGTATGATGATGGAAGACACCTGGAAAGCTGCGGAACAAGCCAATCCCGACTTGATTATCTTTCATCCCAAGACCTATGGCGGAAGCCTTTTTGCGGAGAAATTAGGCGCTCGTTCGATCCTTGCGCCGACGCTGCCGCAGTTCATCCCCACGGCAGATTTCACCGCTATGGGTTTTCCGAAGTTGCCGCTTGGTGGTGGCTATAACCGCATGACCTACAGCCTGACCACACGCCTGACGGTGTTGGGGGTAGCGCAATATACCAATCGTTGGCGCAAAGAGCAGGGATTGAAGCCGCTGCCAATGGGCGCGAATTTCTTGCGCAAGCAGGCCGGGGAATGGATTCCTGTGCTGCATCCCCTCAGCAAACATGTAATCCCGATTCCGTCTGATTGGGGTGAGAATGTCCGCGCAATGGGCTATTGGTTCCTGGATCATCCGGCAGACTGGCAGCCTTCGCCAGCATTGCAAGCATTCTTAGATGCGGGGGAACCTCCGGTCTATGTGGGTTTTGGCTCTATGGTAGGGCTGAAGCCCAGGGAAATCACACAGCAAATTATCCAGGGGCTGCAACAAGCTGGCGTGCGCGGCATTATCGCAACGGGCTGGGGTGGCCTGGAAGCAGATGATTTACCGGAGACGATCTTCAAGCTGGATCAAGCGCCGCATGATTGGCTTTTCCCGCGTATGGCGGCAGTGGTGCATCACGGTGGCGCAGGGACAACAGCAGCCGGGTTACGCGCTGGCAAACCCACCGTCATTGCTCCCTACTTCGGGGATCAACCGTTCTGGGGGCAGCGCGTCTATGAATTGGGCGCAGGGACGGAACCGATCCCGCAGAAGAAATTGACCACCGAAAAGTTGGCGGCAGCCATCCGCGAGGTGACGACGAATCCGAGTATTCAGCAAACAGCGGAATCGCTTGGTGTGAAAATCCGTGCAGAGAATGGCGTTGCCAATGCTGTGCAGTTCATCGAAGACTATATGCAGCAGCATACAACGGTGGCGAAATCAGTCTCTGTCGCAATCTGAGATTCATCTGCTGCTCAGTCCATTCAACAGGCTTCTGATGCAAAGATGAGTCAGGCGTTCTTTCTGTATGCTAGTGTGACAACATCGTTTGATCTATTCACACGAGAGGAATGCATATGCTGCAACGCAAACAAACCTACTTCGTCACAATAGCACTTGCCCTGGTTGCGATTTTTCTCGCAGCCTGCGAAGCCGAACCGCGAGAAGCACCACCGACAGTTCCCCTGGATCAGCAAGGGATGCCATTGGGGAATGCTGCCCCTGCCGAGGGATCGGTATTTGAAGAGGTCACCATCTGGGTAGATGCCGCAGAAACCACTGACCCCGCTGGCGGAGCGGAATCAGGCAGCCTGATTCTGACGCTGACGATCCAGAATACAGGCGAAGAAGCGCAAATGCTGGAACTATCCCAGGATGATTTTGTGCTGTTGACAGCAGATGGTACGCAGCTTGAGCCAATCATCATTTCAGAAAACCTGATGAATCCAGACATTGACGCAGGCGAGAGTGTCAGCGGTACAGCAGAATTCAGCACGCTTGATCCTGGCAGCACTTATACGTTGAATATCTCTGGTTTCGAGCGCATCACAATTGATGCTTCACTCGCGCCAGAACCGCTGGATTAAACCCCATCTCGTGAATAGGATCACAAGCACTCTGGCGTTTGTGATCTCTTGCCTATTTTGTTGTCCTCAGTTCTAGATACGCTGGCATTGCAATAGGATTGTCTTTTTGTCTCATTGCCGCTGGCTGTTCGCTTCTGGCGACTGGCTCAAAAAAAGTCTTTTTACTCTTACCAGTGGCTGGCAGCCAGCAGCCTTGATGTCCTTTCAGAATGACACCAGCCTATCATTCTCGCAATATCTGGAATCAATATCGGTCTTTTGCGTTTGCAGTTTGGGTTCTGCTGCTACAATAGGATCGTTTGTGACGGCTGTATGCTGATGAGGAGTTCAGGGACTCATGAGTGCTGGATATGACCACTTGATGAAACTTCTGGCAGAGAAGAAGACCATCACCGCTGAAGACGTAGAGGCCGCAGAAAAAGAACACGGCGCTCTGACCGATGAAGAGAAGTTGCAACTCGAAGCAGAAAAACACCAGCTCGAACGCGAGGGGGACGCAACCATTACCATGGATCAGTACCTGGAAGCGACCAAGACGCTGGATACTGCCGAAGAAGGCAGCGAAGAATATAAGAAGGCTGAGGCCATCGTGGAAAAATTCGAGAGTGGCATGTAGTTCTGTGCCACATTTTAGCATTACAGTAAGATTTATCTGGTATACCGAGGCGGAATCTGATGGTTGATTCTGCTGAGAAACAGTAGTTCATAGGGTAGTTTTACAGGTAGGTTTTTCATGGCGAGCGGTTCCTTCCCAAATGCTGTGCCTGCACCGAAAGCACGGCGCATCAATCCCTGGCTGATTCGGCTGCCGATTCTGCTATTCACTGGCGGAATACTGGTCGTTGTAGTGCTGGCGTTGTTCTTCCTCGCGTTCCAGATGCGCTATCAGGAACGGGTGTATCCGGGTGTTTCCACGATGGGGATTGCGCTGGGTGATCTGACGCAGGAAGAAGCCGCCGCAGAACTCGCACAAAATTTCGCCTATGGTGCGGAAGCGGTCTTCACCTTCCGTGATGGAGATCGCTACTGGCAGTTGACCGCCGCTGACCTGGGCGTGGAATTGGATGCAGATGCAACGGCTGCTGCCGCATTCGCAATCGGGCATAGCAGCAACCTGCCGATGAATTTCGTGTCGCAGGCGGAAGCATGGTTTGGAGGGCGCACCCTCTCCCCCATCATCTCCTATGACCAGAATGTGGCGTTGCAGCAGTTACAGGCCATCGCCCAGGAAATCAATCAGGTTCCCGTCAATGCATCGCTATCGCTGCAAGGGACGCAGGTGATTGGCGTAGAAGGGCAGCCAGGGCGTTTGCTCGATGTCGCGGCAACGCTCGCCAGCCTGGATGAACATATCATGCGCATGGATGCTGGCACAGAAATCCCGCTGGCAATTCAGGAGACACAGCCGATTGTCGCTTCGGTGGCAGATGCACAGACGCAGATTCAAACCGCGTTGTCGGCTCCGCTGACCTTGGTAGCAACCGATGCCAACGGCGCAGAGTTAGGCCCCTGGGTAGTCAGCGTGGAGCAAATCGCGCAGTTGCTGCAAATCACACTGGTGAGCAATGTGGATGGGACGCAGCACTACGAAGTCGATATAAACATGACGGCGTTTGAAGGCTTCCTCAATGAGTTAGCGCCCGGCTTGATTACGCCTGCGGTGGATGGTCGCTTTGATTTTGATCCCGCGACGGGACAATTGACGGTATTGCAGCCCGCGGCTAGTGGAAGAACACTAAGCGTGGAGCAAACGCTGGCACGGCTGGAACAGGGTGTTTTCACAGCAGAAAATCGCATTGTGCCGATGGCCTTTGATTACACCCTGCCACGCTTCCACAATCAGATCACAGCGGCAGAGTTGGGTATCTTCGAGTTAGTCGCAGAATCAACCACCTACTACAACGGCAGCAGCGCCAATCGCCGCCACAATATCGCAGTTGGAGCCAGCCGCCTGAACGGGATTATCATCGCCCCCGGTGAAGAGTTCTCGTTCAATTATTACATCGGTGACATCAGCCTGGAAAATGGCTTTGTCGAAGGGCTGGTCATTTTCGGTGGACGCACGGTAAACGGTCTGGGTGGTGGCATCTGTCAGGTGAGTACAAACATCTTCCGCGCAGCATTCACGGGCGGTTTTGCCATCACAGAGCGCAATTCACACGGTTATCGCGTCGGCTATTATGAACTGGGTGGTGCGCCGCCGGGGTTGGATGCAGCCATCTGGCAGCCAGAGCGCGACTTCAAATTCCAGAATAACACGCCTTATCATATCTTGATCGAAGCCGAGATGCAGCCAGGGAATAACGCGCTGCAAATCCGCATTTACAGCACGCAGCATTGGCAAACTGAGCTGGAAGATCCCATTGTGCGGGATATTGTTCCGGCTCCGGCTGCGGGCTACGAAGCCAATTCAGACCTGCGTCCGGGTGAAATTGTGCAGGTGGATTTTGCAGCTGACGGCGCAGATGTGACGATCTACCGCAACGTCTACGATATGCAGGGTAATCTCGTTGTAGAAGATTACGCCTATACGCATTACGTCCCCTGGCAGGCCATTTACCAGGTTGCCCCCGGTGATTCGCGGTTGGGGAGTTGATAAAAGGAGGGTTGAGTATGGATCGTGTGGATATTACGCTCAATTTGAATCTACCCGAAGAACTTGTAGCGCAGGCACGTTCTGCTGGTTTGCTTACACAAGAGCAAATTGAACGCTGGCTGCGGGATGAACTACAGCGCCAGAAAAGGCTCGATCAGCTATTCAACAATCTGGATCGATTGGCTGCCCTGGAACCACCTCTGACAGAAGACGAAATTGCCGCTGAAATTGCGGCTTACCGCAAGGAAACCAAGAAATCAACGCAGGATGATGCTTCGTGATTCGGGCGGTAGTTGACACAAACATTATCGTTTCAGCATTCTTTTGGGGTGGTCTACCACGCTTGTTACTCAATGCAGCAAGAGATAGCAAGTTTCGTATTGTCTGTACGGAAGAATTGTTGAACGAACTGAAAGACGTAATTTCACGCCCTAAATTTGCTGCTCGACTGGCACAAATTGGTGGAACCACTGATGAATTAGTTGACTCACAATATCGGGCGCTTGTCGAGATTGTCTCACCCGCTGCGGTGGGGAACGTCATTTCGGCTGACATAGACGATGATGCGTTACTTGCATGTGCAGTTGGTGGTGGTGCTGACTACATCGTGTCGGGGGATCATCATCTACTTGATCTTGGCACGTATCAAGACATTCGTTGTGTAACTCTCCGCCAATTCTTAGAAGAAAATCTGAATATCCAATGATGAGTTTTCGCTATTTTCTCATGGTTATTGTCGTTTGTTTCTCAATGAACCTTCACGCTCAGGACGAAACCACCCTCATACCCGACCAACCCCAAACCGTGACCATCTCCGCAGATGCACCAGCGCTGTTGATCTACGAGGCACAAGCGGGGAATGTCATCACCATCACTACACAGACAGCCGAAGATGATGAATCCCGCCCGGACACAGTATTATGGGTAATTGCCCCGGATGATACGCAACTCGCCTACAACGACAATGCATTATCAGCCGACGGCGAATTCCTCAGCGATGCGCGACTGGAGAATTTGCGCTTGCCAACCGCTGGAGACTATCGGATTGTGGTGGATAGCTTCAACGGCGTAAGTGAGGGCGAAGTAGAAGTCTCGCTGACTCTGTTTGATCCCTTCGCTATGCAAGTCGAAGCCTTTGATTCGACGGAGCAGATTTCTTTTACACTACCCGCCGGGGAAATCTTCCGCTACGGTTTTGAGGCCGCAGCGGGAGAAAGCATCACCTTCACCGCGCAGGATACAGGGCGTTTGCTCGATCCCTACCTGCGCCTGCTGGATGCTTCCGGCGCGGTACTTGCCAGCAATGATGACCATGCATCGGCAGATTTTTCGCTGGATGTCTTTGATGCCCAGCTTGTGGGATGGATCGCGCCAGAGGATGGCACGTACACGGTGCAGATTACCGATGTCCTGGGACGTGGCGGGGAAATGATTTTAGCGGTTGTCCGGGAATAAATAGGGTGGGTTCGACATGATCGAACCCCTACACCTGTTTTTTGGTGGTACGTTTACACGTTAAACCGGAAATAGATCAAATCTCCGTCTGCGACTTCATATTCTGAACCTTCGACGCGCATTCCACCTGCGGCCTTCACCGCTGCTTTGCTGCCATGTTCCACGAAGGCATCAAACGGAATCACTTCTGCACGGATGAACCCACGTTCAATATCGCCGTGAATGACCCCCGCTGCTTTAGGAGCTTTCCAGCCCTGGCGAATAGTCCAGACGCGGATCTCTACATCGTTCCAGGTGAAATAACTGATGAGGCCGAGCATCTCATAGCCACGCCGGATGACTTTTTCCAGGCCGCTTTCTTCCAGGCCATAGAGTTCCAGCATCTCGTCGCGGTCTTCATCGGGCAGTCCAGCCATTTCCTGTTCTAGCTTGGCGCAAAGCTGAATCAACTCGGCACCCTGTGAATCCGCAATGGCACGCGCTTGCTCAACATATTGGTTGCCATCAATCAAATTATCTTCGCCCACGTTGGCGATGTAGACGATGGGCTTTGCCGTCAGGAAACGCATTTCATTATTGAGTTTTTGGAAGGCTTCGCTGTCCTTGCCTTCATACATCCACAGTGGTTCCGCACGGGCAAGGCGTTCTTTCAACTCTTCTGCCAGTGCCAGCACGGGTTTTGCCTCGGGATTGCCCTTCACTTCGCGGCTGAGGCGGTCAATCTTGCGTTCTAGCTGGTCGTAATCTGCCAGTGCAAGTTCGGTATTAATCACGTCAATGTCAGAAGCGGGGTCGGGCTTCTCATTGACATGTACGACGTTGGGGTCATCGAAGCAGCGCACAACATGGATAATGGCATCCACATCGCGGATATTGCCCAGGAACTTATTACCCAAGCCTTCGCCCTGGCTGGCTCCTTTGACTAACCCGGCAACGTCTACAAATTCAATGGTGGCACGGATGGCTTGCTGGACACCAGTAAGCTCACTAATCTTATCCACGCGCTTATCCGGCACCGCAACAATAGCTTTGTTCGGTTCGATGGTGCAAAAGGGGTAATTCGCCGCTTCTGCGTTCTGTTCCTTGGTCAGCGCGTTGAACAACGTGCTTTTGCCTACGTTGGGCAGGCCGACGATACCAATGCTCAGGCTCATGGGATGAAATCCCCTCCAAACCTCTTTGACGAGTGATCCATAGTTTTTCGATGATGATGGCGCACAGCGGTGTATCATGTGCGCCCGCTATTGTCGCATTATCATCCCCACGTCTCAAGGCACGGTTATGGCTTTCAGTGTACAATGTTTGAGTATGATAATGACCCAGCACACAGGAGAACGCTTCATGTCCGGCGCAACCGGGGCGCTGCAAGCGGCGCAAGAAAAAGTAGAAAACCTGCTTCAGGCAGCCAAATCCGGCGCAATTATCCCGATTCAACTGCCGGCACAGATCGAAGAAATTCAAGAACTGCTGGCAAAAGCCGAAGAAGAACAGCGTGAAGCCCAACGTGCAGCGGCTGTTCCAGCAGATATGGAAGAATATATTGAGGAAGAAGCCTATTTTGTGGGGCATGCGGTGCATGAACTGCGCACACCCATGACCAGTATTCGGGGCTACACGGATATGATTGGCGCGATGGGCGAACTCAATGATATGCAGAAGCAATTTCTGGAAATCATCAAGACCAATACCCGGCGCATGGAAGGCTTGCTGGCGGATGTAAGCCACATCAACAAAATCCGTAAAGGCACGCTGAAGGTACAGTCCAAGATGGAAACCTTCAAAAATCTCGCTGCGAAAATTGAGAAAGACCTGGCTCCTCGTGCAGAAGAACTGGATCGCACGCTGGAACTGGATATTCCGCAGGGGCTGCCGCTGCTGAATCTCGATGGGGATTTACTTGGGATCGCCCTGGTCAAATTTGTAGAAAACGCCCTGCAATATTCCCCTGCCGGAACGGGCAAAGTTACTGTCCGCGCAGAAGGAGATGGTAGTGATCTGGTAATCCATATTGAAGATAACGGCATCGGCATGAGCGAAGAAGAAATGGCACAGCTTGGCACCATTTACTTCCGGGGTGAACGCGACGAAGTGCGTGAATTCAAGGGCAGCGGCCTGGGTATCCCGATTGCGTTCGGCATGCTGGATTTAATCGGCGGACGATATGAAATTCACAGCACAGAAGGCGAAGGAACAACGGTCACCATCCGCGTGCCAGGGATGACATAAGGTGCGCGTTCATTCTGTCGGACACAGCCGTTGGCGTTTGGTAGAACAATAGACCAAACGCCAGCGTATTGTCCGGCAGTTTTCTATGCTTCGTCCACCAGATTTGAGACTAAATCCATTGCTATCAGGCCGTGTAGTCGCTCCGGTAATGTGGACTAGCGCCGCAGTTGTTCGTCGTCCTGGCGTTCCGCTTCCAGAATTAAATCGGCGGAGTCATCGTCCTGCAAATCCTCTACCTTGAGCTTATCGACATTCACTTCGCGCAGGGCTTCTGCGGAGAGAATCTGTCGTCCGTTCGCACTGTGATAGACGCGCACCACGCCGGGGAAATATTCGCTCAGTGCCTTCGCCTGTGGCAAGGATACCCGGAAGCGCTGGTCACCAATGATAACCCGTGCTTCGCCAACACCGGGAAGCACCATCATATCGCCCTCCACGCTGCGCACCTTCAATTTCTCCGCATCTTCGCGCATTCCGGTCTGGCGACGGTAGGAAAAAGCCAGCATTGCGCCGATGAGAATGCCCGCGCCGATAACCAATGACATCAGCGGCAGCCCTTCCATAACCATAATCAGCGCCACCACCGCAGCCGGGATCAGCAAAATGGTGAGCATCAGCCACATCGAATCCGCATCCTGGCGCAGTTCTTCCCCCAGGCGGCTTCGCTGGGCGTTCGTGGCAAATCCGTTGCGGTTCGCCATCAAGTCCTGCTCGTTGAAATCAAAAATTTCCATGAGCGCAGCCGTAGACAGCGGTGGGGTATTGAACTGCTCCCAGGGAGCCTTCTTCTTTGTGTTATCTGCTTCGCTTGCTGGCTCCACTTGAAGCCGATTTCGAGGTTCTGTCATCGCCTCATCACTCCATCACAACACCAGAAATATACGCATTATGTTTCGTTCTTATGCTAGAGACTCTTGTTTAACAAAGCGAGCTTCCCTGAAGGAAGATTGGTCATTCTGCATGAAACGTGGTCTGATGAAACCACGCCAGTGGCTTCACCAGCCTAGCAGAAATTTCATCAGAAGTGTGTAATTTCGCCTGTTATGGCTGTATGACACTCGTTTAACAAGGTGTCTCTTATGAACCTTTCTGAATAGCAGATCGGTTATTTTGCATGAAATGTGGTCTGGCGAAACCACGCCAATGGATTCATGTTTGTTATCGTGTTCTGATATGCATCTTACATCGGTTTAAAGCGCCTTTTTGTCGCGCTTGCTATGATGATGTTGTAAGTGTTTCTGTAACAAAAATGAGGTGTCTTATGGTAGACATGTATGCAAAAAATTGGGGCTGGGTTGCCCTGCGCGGTCTTCTGTCGATCATCTTCGGCGTGCTGGTCTTCTTCAATCCATTCAGTGCATTGACCGTATTCCTGATCTTCCTGGGTGTTTACTTCCTGATTGATGGTGGGATGACCATCTACTATACGGTTACCGGACGCAATGAAAATGAGCGTGGTTGGTGGTCTTTCCTGGAAGGTGCTTTGAGCATCATTGCAGGCGTTGCGGCGCTAATTGCCCCGCTGATAGCGGGCATTGTGCTGGCGACATTCTTCGCCCTGTTGTTCGGTATCTGGGCGATTGTCACGGGTGTGACGCAGGTCATCACCGCTGTTCGGCTGCGAGAAGAAATCGAAGGCGAATTCTGGATGGGGTTGGCAGGGATTATCTCTGTGATCTTTGGTGCCTTCATTGCGATTAACCCACTCATCAGTGGTATCGCAATCACCCAGGTGATGGGTATCTATGCCGTACTCTTTGGCATCTTCCTGATTATGCTGGCGCTGCGCCTGCGAACCTTCGATGAAGAGCCAGGCCGCGAACGCGAAATGATCCCTGGCTAAGTGTCTGTCCGAGAATTCTCGTAGGGGCGTGTCCACGACGCGCCCACTTGTACATTAATCGCAAATATGTCCTTCACAAGTGACCCTCCTCGATTATCCTCAACGGATGCCCTCGGCATAGCACAAAAGGCGAATTCGCAATTTTTCTGCACGGCTGACAAGTTCTTGCACAGCCTCTATACTGATGCCCGCACAATCAGTCAATGCGAACGGAACACATGCAATGAAAAGAATGCTGCGAATCGGCGGCTTGCTGCTGGTGAATGTGCTAGTGATCCTTCTCTTGCTGGAGATTGGGCTGCGGCTGGCGCTTCCCCTGCTGCCGGAAGGGCTGGCTGTCCCGGTACGCTTTGTGACGACAGGCGAGACATACGCACAAGACTGGCAGCCAGCATGGCAGGAGAATATAGACCATCGTTGGGCGCTGCGCCCTGGCCTGGAAAATGCCCTGCAATATGGCAGCCCATCGGTGAGCTTCCAGCTATCCACCATCGAACCCTGGGAGGGAGCCGGAATTGGCTTCCGCACGGAGCCGATCAATTTCCAGGTAGATGCAGTGGTGGTAGGAGATAGCTTCGGCCTGTGTTTCACCGAACGCGCTGACTGCTGGGTGGATCAATTGGCAGCGCAGACCAGGCTAGGCATGGTGAACCTCAGCCAGCCAGTGACAGGCACACGCAGCCATCTACGGATTGCGCAGGATTTTGCGGCTGCCTGGGAGCCTCCATTGCTGATCTGGCAATTTTTCGGCAATGACTTCAATGATGACTATCAACTGGCGGTTTTTCGTGATGAGATCGAAGCGATCCCCACGGAAGCGCCCACCGTAGAAACAGGGTCTTCTTTTTATGATTGGCTGCGCAAAAGTAGCGCTCTGGTTGCGGTGCTGGATACGCTGGCGAATGGTTACTTCCGGGGTGCAGAAAGTGATGCGCTCTACGTCAAACCCTACCGGGCAACCTATGGCGAAGATCGCATGTTACAATTTGGTGGTGCGTATGAGCAGCAAGCGCTGGATATGTCGCTAGAGCCGAACCAGATTGGCTATGAAATGTCCGCTGATGCCTTCGCACAGGCGCAGGAATTAGTCGCTTCCTGGGAGGGTCAGTTTGTGATTTTGCTGATTCCCACCCGCGAAGAAGTTTATGAGCATGTGACTGCGCCCATCATGGGAGAGGATGCAATTGTGGCGCTGGCATCCGCACGCGAAGCTATGCTGCAACTATGTGCAGAAATGCAAATCCGCTGTTATGATCCCACACAGATGCTGCGCGAACGCGCATTGGCGGGCGAAGCATTGTATTACAGCGATGATATGCACCTGAATGCACACGGCAATGCCGTACTCGCGGGAGATTTTGCTGCATGGCTGGCCCAGAATGGTTTGCTTCCATGAAAAAATTCAACGCTCTGGCACGTTTGCGTACAGGGATTCCGGTAGTATAGTTAAGTCAATAGTATAGGCAGCGGGACGTTCCCACTCACGAGATGGAATAGGTATGAATTCAGAAAATCCTGAACAGATTGTGCGGCGACATTACGCAACAGACGAACATCTTCGCATCCGGCAGGAAACCCATGCCCGGTATACAGTGCCTGATCGCAGCTTTGTTGATTGGGTGCTGGATCGTGTGGAGTGGCGTGGTGATGAAGCCGTACTCGATGTTGGCTGTGGTACCGGCCTATACTACGACAAGCTCATTGAACAGCAACCGAACATCCGCTATGTCGGCATGGATCTGATTGATGTGATGCTGCGGGGTCATGCTGGTCATGATACGGGCAAAGGGTTGCTCCAGGGGGATGCCCAGCAACTTCCCTTTGCAACAGCTTCATTTGATGTTGTGATGGCGAATCATATGCTGTATCACGTTGATAATGTGGAAATTGCCGTCGCAGAGTTGGCGCGTGTATTGCGCCCCAACGGTGTTTTGATCGTCGCTGCCAACAGCATCAATACGATGCCGGAAATGCAGGTGCTGATGCGCCGTGCGATTGTGCTGCTGACGCGAGGCGGTGCTGCACAGGTTCGTGCGCCAGAACTCCCCAGTGATCGCTTTGCGCTGGAAAATGGCACACGGTTGCTCTCGCGCTATTTCTATGCCGTTGTGCGCCACGATTTGCCGAGTGCGCTGGTTTTCCCGGAAGTTGAGCCGGCGATGGCCTACCTGGAAAGTACCCGTGATTTACGTGAGGCGAGTTTGCCAGCGGATGTTGTGTGGGACGATGTGATGATGATTATGCGCCAGCAGATCAACCAGCTTGTGAAGCACCTGGGCGAACTGGTCATCAGCAAGCAAGCCGGGGTACTGATTGCGACCGAACGCGGTGGCTTCGTCAGCGAATTTATGCAACTCCATAGTGGAGATAGTGTATAGGATGCTCCCTTAGAGCATCCCACGTAGCATTGCAATGAGCAGGAGTCCTGCGCCCCAGGCTGCATAACCCACGCCAATCACCACCAGCAAGCTGTATCCGGCGCGGGACAGCCACCATGCCAATACCAGAAATATCAGCGTTGGGATGATATTCCACAGCAGAGATTCCATGAACCTCGTCAGGTCAGTTGCCGTCTTGTCCTCCGCAGACATGAAGATCCAGATACCGAGCGGAACATTGATGGGCATCACGCTGGCAATCGCGGTGAGCGTCTCCGAATAGTGCCGCAGCACAGCAATCGCAATCAGGATAGCGATAGACACAAGGACAGGCAGCACTTCGCCCCAGGAAATGAACATCATGTCTGTGCTTTCGTTGAGGTGGGTTCAGGCGCTATTTCTTTTTACTCAGGCGGAGGCGATGCGGCTTCTGCTCATCCAGTCGTTCGACAATCCCGCGTGCTTCCAGGTCGAGGTTGACTGTCGTCACATACCAGGCAATTGAACCATCGAATTTGCCTTCGAGCTTGGTGCCGACTGCATTCATCAATTCGGTGAATGTCAGTTCTTTGCCCCGCTTCAAGGAAGCACAAATGGTAGAGGCGATGGTATCGTATTTTTCTTTGTCGATGTTCACCCCTACTTTACCTTGCGGGTGCAGGGTCATAATGCGTTCTACACTCATTGCCTTCTCCGGTTTACGAACATTTGTTCTTTCCATTCTATCACAATTGCATCCCAGGGAAAACCCGGAAATGCAGCAGTAAATTCAGTGATGTCCATCACAATTGGGGCACGGCAATCTCTGCTACGGTGGATACATCTAACCGTACAGGGAGACGGGAGCAAGTCCACATGTTGTTCTTATTGCTGCTTGAAATCACGATTGCTGTGTACGTTTTGTTCTGGCGGCCCGAAATGGCATCTTGGGGCGCAACCCTGCATGAGTCACGTAAGCTACTTCCAGGAGATGAACTCGCCCCGGAAAGCAACCAGAACAGCACCCGTGCCATCACCATCAATGCACCGCCTGAAGCCGTCTGGCTCTGGGTAGCGCAGATCGGTCAGGAGCGCGGTGGTTTCTACAGCTACGAATGGCTGGAAAACCTGATGGGCTGCAAGATTACCAATGCCAACAACATTGTGCCAGAGTGGGAATTGCGTGTTGGCGATTCGGTTCGCCTCGGTACGCAGAAAAACCTGCCCGCCTACCGTGTTGTGGAAGTGGATCGTGAACATGCGCTGGTCTTGCAGGGCATCAACCCAAAAACAAATGTGCCTGATCCTGTGACCTGGCAGTTCATCCTGGAAGAAACCGAAGACGGCTGCACGCGGTTCCTGGTGCGCAGCCGCATCACCTATACATTCGGCGTGGGGAATTTCATCCTCTGGCGCGTATTCACCGAACCGGGTCATTTCGTCATGGAACAGGCCATGCTGCGCGGTATCAAGCATCGGGTGGAACGTGAACCACAACGAGCCGCAGCCTGAATAGTGAAACAAAAAACGAAAAACAAGTGCGTATAGGCGAAGCATTGGTGTTTGATCATTGAACGACCCCACCCGGTTTGCCTGCGTGTGACGGACGAGGCTGGCCTCGTTACCTACGAAATGAAATGAGCAATATTTCGCCTGAGATGTGGTCTGATGAAAACAAACCAGCGGCTACATACCTGAACTCACAACGTCGTCCCTATGGCAAACCGCCTCCCACGCCAGCGTTGTCAATCAGAAGCCGTGCATGGTACTATCTACGCTGAGAGCAATCCGCAGCACAGTTTTGCAAATCCGTTTATACTGCTGCTACAGACGCACAGTAGAGAACTCAGCAATCCCATGAACAACAACGAGCAGCCAATCAATCCAGCCGACGACGAAAATGCCCCGGAGGAAGAAACCCCGGATGCTGTTCCATCTACGCCTGCCGGGGATGATATTGACGTGGAGGGTGCGCTGGCAGCCGTAGCTTCGCTGCACACGCTGACGCAGGAAGGCGAACCCTCGGCAGAACACGAGGCAGCCGACGACGAAGCTCTGGATGCTGAATCCGAATACGATGATTTACCTGAACTGTACCGCGAATCCGATGAGCTTGCGCCCACAGAAGATACACCCACAGCGTCGGTTGCGCCTATTGTGACCGCACAGCGTGAGGATCGCTTGCTGCGTGGACAAGCCGCTTCGGTGGTTCCGGCATTTCTCTTGATTGCCATCGGTGCCGTTCTAACATTCTGGCTCACCACAGGCAGCGACCTACCATCGCAGCCGATTTTGCTCGGCGGTGGTTTGGTCGCAGTGGGGATTGCGATGCTGGCTCGCTGGTTCTCCAGCCGCACACATGGTAGTCTTTTTATGGGAATGTTACTGGCCTTGCTGGGTGGGGTGGTTCTATATTTGGGGAACAGCACTTCACCGGGGTGGTATGCAGGCTGGCCTTTGTGGGTGATCGCACCAGGGATTGCCCTGTCATTGAGTGCGCTCGTCACGCCATCCAGTCGGAGCGCCGCACTACCAGGGCTGATCCTGGCAGTATCCGGGGCAGCAATTTTCCTGATCAATCAAGGTGTGCCCGATCTGAGTCCAACCCTGTCCCAATTATGGCCTGTTGCCCTGGGAATTGGGATCGTCTTGTTGATTGTGCCTGTGCTGCGTCGCCAACGGAATTAAAGAGAGCTATGAGCCGTTCCCTGCACATCGGTATTGATGCCAGCCGTTCCACCGTTGCCAGATCTACCGGAACTGAACGGTATTCCCTGCAATTGATTCGCCAGCTAATCCAACTCAATGAGGAGCGCGAATTCCCCCATCAGTTAACGCTCTACTTCCGTGATGAGCCTGCCGAAGATTTGTTCCCGGAATCACCTTATGTAAGTTACCGTGTGATTCCATTTGCCCGCATGTGGACTCATTTACGACTTTCGACGGCGCTCTGGCAAGATCGCCCGGATGTGACCTTTGTCCCTGCGCATACCCTGCCGCTGGCATTTCCCGGTAGAGCCGTGGTTACGGTGCATGACCTGGGCTATAAGTATTTCCCGGAAGCCCACGAAGAAGGTCAACGCCGTTACCTGGATTGGGCAACATTCCACAGTGCGAACCGTGCGGCATTGGTGCTGGCGGATAGCCAGGCCACCGCGAATGACCTGACCTATTTTTACGAGACTCCGCAGGACAAAATTCGTGTCGTCTACCCTGGTGTTGATCCGCCGCAGCGTGGCAATGCCTTTGATCTGTTTGATCGTTACGAGATTCCGTACCGCTACTTCTTGTTCATTGGCACATTGCAGCCGCGCAAAAACATCGAACGTATCGTGGAAGCTTTCAAGATGTGGCGGCGAGCCAATGACGATAAAGAAGTGGGGCTGGTTTTCGCCGGGAAACCGGGCTGGCTCTTTGATGAATCCTGGGTGGATGGCGTGGAAGATGTCCACCTCACCGGGTACGTGGATGAAGTCTACAAAGCAGCGCTGATTCGCCATGCAGTGGCGCTGGTCTTTCCGTCGCTGTATGAAGGCTTCGGCTTCCCGGCGGTAGAAGCGATGCAGGTCGGGACTCCCGTCATTGCCAGCAACACATCCAGCCTGCCAGAATTGGTGGGCGAAGCGGGGATGCTGGTTGACCCGATGGATGTACGCGCCATCGCAGCGGCAATGGATTTGATGACCGAGAATGAACTGCTGCGGCGCAAACTCAGCGTGAAGGGATTGATGCAAGCGAAGCGCTTCACATGGGAAGCATCTGCACGGCAAGCCCTGGATGCCATCGAAGAGGCCGCAGCAATGCCCTACGTCAGCGCACCAAAATCTCCCCCGCCGCCGCCAGAGCCAGAAGAATGACCGACCTGTAAAATCGTCCTGCTGCCGTTTATGATACCCGCTGCGCTGTCCATTGCTGATAGAAACGAAAACGGATGCCGGAACGCATTCTGCTCGTACAATTGGGCGACATCGGAGACTTAATCCTCACAACACCCGCCATTGCCGCCTTGCGTAACGCTTTGCCAGATGCTCATCTGGCGCTGCTGACCGCATCCCACGCGGCGGCTGTGCTGGAACCGGGCGCAGTCGATGAAGTCGTCTCCTTCGATAAACGCCTGTTCAACAGTTCCTATGCCCTGCTCTTCCCGTCGAACCTTGCGGAAATCTGGAAATTGCGGCGCGGCAGTTACGACACCGTGATCTTCTTACACCACTTCACGCTGAAACTTGGCACGGTCAAATTCTGGTTAATTGCGAAAGCCAGCGGAGCCGAGCGCATTCTCGGACTCGAAAATGGCAACGGCTGGTTTCTGACGGATCGCATCCCGGATGAAGGCTTCGGCGCAAAACATCAGGCGCAGTACTGGCTTGATCTGGTGGGATTGCTGGGCGCGGATAGCGAACCACAGCGGGCGCAAGTTGGCTTTGATGATGGTGTACTGCCCCTGCCTGTCAGCATGGGGTTGCGAGTGGTGATCCATGCCGGGAGTGGTGGCTATAGTCTGGCACGGCGCTGGGAGCCAGAAAATTTCGCTGCCGTTGCCGATGACCTGATTGAAAATCGCGGCGCGGAAATTGTGCTGGTCGGCACACCGAGCGATAACGCCGCAGAAGTCGAAGCTGCGATGAAACACCCGGCGCACAACCTCAGCGGCAAAACAAGCCTGACGAAACTTGCCGATGTGATTCGCTCGGCGGATTTATACATCGGTGCGGATAGCGGTGTGATGCATCTGGCGGCTGCTGTGCGTACCCCGATGATTGCCATTTTTGGCCCCAGCAACCACGAAGCCTATGGCCCCTGGTCACCGAAGGGTAAAGTGGTTGTGCTGCGTAGTGCGCCGGAATGCAGCCCGTGCAGTTACGTCGGGCATGGCGTTGGCTTGCGGGAAGGGTGTCCGGCGCGTACCTGTATGCGGATGGTCACGCCAGCGGACGTGCTGCGAACTGCCCATGCGATGCTGGAACAGAAGCGAGTTCCCAGGCCAGCACGTCCCCGCCTGCGCGATTGGCAGGATCGGATTCAGATTCTCGGCCTGCCTGTGGATCGCATCACCTACGAAGATTGGATTGGCCTGGTGGGGCAGTGGGTGCAGCGTCGGGATCGTGTCTATCATGTTTGCACAACGAACCCGGAATTTATGGTCATCGCGCAGAAGGATGTGAATTTTGCTAATATTTTGCGCCGTGCAGATTTGTGTTTGCCCGATGGCGTGGGCTTGATGCTGGCAGCACAATATTTGAAAACACCGCTGATTGAGCGCGTGACAGGTAGTGATGGTATTCTGGCATTATCCGAAGCAGCGGCAGCGAATGGCTGGAGCATGTTCTTGCTCGGTGCAGCGGAAGGGGTTGCGGCAGATGCGGCACGCATCCTGCAAGAGACCTTCCCCGGTTTGCGCATTGCCGGAACCTATGCGGGAAGTCCCGCGCCGGAAGAAGAAGATGCCATTGTGGAGAGGGTCAACGCGGTACAGCCGGATTTGCTGCTGGTGGCTTATGGTGCGCCAGAGCAGGACAAATGGATTGCCCGCAATACCCCGCGCCTGAAGGTTGCAATGGCAATGGGCGTGGGTGGCTCGCTGGATTTTGTGGCGGGGCGCGTTCCACGTGCGCCCGAATGGATGCGGCAATACGGCCTGGAATGGCTGTTCCGCCTCTATAAGCAGCCCTGGCGCATCCGGCGAATGCTGCGTCTTCCCTGGTTCGTGCTGCTGGTGCTCATCCGCCGGGAGAAATAGCGACCATTTTTTCTGTATGTGACGGATGTGTGGATGATACACATCAGGCTAAGGATTTAAGATGTTCAATCTGGATTTTTTCGGGCACGGCATTGTGTCACACGACATAGGGTTGTAGGGATTGTGTCCCCCTCCGTCGCTAACGCGA
>CAYVVZ010000037.1:0-42152 GCA_964455365.1 uncultured Anaerolineaceae bacterium
GCACGCCAAATCCGAAGTTGCCAAAATGAAGTTGCCAAAATATTGAAATGCACCCATTCTCCCCAACTTGATTGACTCATCAATCAACTCGATATACAATTTGATTGATTGATCAATCATGAACTGAGATAGCTATGTCAGAGATCGACCGTAGAAGAGCAATTCTAGAAGGAGCGCTGCGCGTTTTTTCGCAGCACGGGTTTCATAAGGCCAGCATCAAGATGATTGCCAAAGAAGCAGGCATCAAATCTTCAGCGCTGATTTACCACTACTTCGATGACAAGAAAGCCCTGCTGGATGCCATCATCCGCGAACTTTCACCCCTGGGGGATTTGCCCATCTTGAATGAGGGTGCAGAGTTCCTGGATGTGCCACCGAATATTCTGCTTCCACAGATGATCCTCCGCGCACTCAGTATGGATGACCAACCGGAGATGGTGGGCTTGCTGCGGCTGTTTTTATCCGAAGCAGTGCGTATGCCAGAAGTCGCGGATGCTGTGCGTGATTTGCAGCAAACAGCCGTCCGTATGCTCTCGGCCTATTTACAGCGTCAGATTGAGTTGGGCAACTTGAAACCGCACGATGTACAGAGCGCGGCAGTGGGCTTAATTGGGATGATGCTGGCGAATGTGATGGGCAAGCATATTTTCCCTGGCCTGGGGGATCACCTGCCAGATCGGGAATTGTATGCACAGCAGATCACGGCAATCTTCCTGGATGGCCTGCGGAGAGAGTAACGTGCAAGACATCCCCCCTTCCGCCTCCCCGCCTACGCAGTGGGGAAGCATTTAGGGAAGGGACGCAAAACAACAAAAAACAAATCTGGAGGAAGACCAATGACGGCCTCAGTCGTGGTACAGGAGGTCACCAAGTCGTATGGGCGCATTCCGGCGCTGGATGGTCTGAGTGTGACCATCGAAGAAGGGGAAATTTTCGGCCTGTTGGGAGCCAATGGCGCAGGAAAAACCACACTGATTAAAGTGCTGGTGGGGGCATTACGCCCGGATTCCGGGACGGTGCAGGTGCTTGGCTATGACCCGCAGAAGCAGAAGCAGCAGATGCGCCCGCAGTTGGGCTACATGCCGCAGCAGCCTGCTCTCTACGAAGACCTGACCGCCCGCGCCAATGTGCGTTTCTTCGCGCAGGCACGTCGCTTCGCAGACCTGGAAGCGCGGGTGGAGGAAGTGCTGCATTTCGTCAATCTGGCAGACCGCGCTGACGATCCGGTTTTCACGTTCTCCGGCGGCATGAAGCAGCGCGTTTCGCTGGCCTGTGCCCTGGTGCATCGTCCCCGGCTGCTGCTGCTGGATGAACCGAGTACGGGGGTTGATCCTAAACTGCGCGAGTCGCTCTGGTCGCATTTCCATGATCTGACGCAGCAGGGCGTGACAATTGTCGTCAGTACCCATCAGATGGATGAAGCCCTGCATTGTGATCGCGTGGCAGTGATGCGCGGGGGGCAGGTGCTGGCCTCGGATACGCCGCGTGATTTGCTGCAACGGGGCGATGCCAAAGTGACGATCTGGAACAACGAGCAAGCACCCCAGCATTTGCACCTGCACAATTACAAAGATGAGCTACCGCAGATATTGGGCATTGCGGAGACGGTCAGCCGCATAGATGTGCGCGAAGATACGCTGGAAGATATTGTCCTGCGCCTGATTAGTGAACAGGAGGCCAGTCATGCTTAGTCAGATCATCGCTATTGCGCAGCGCGTGGTGCGCCAACTGCTGCGAGATCGTCGTTTTCTGGCGCTCAGTGTGATGGTTCCCCTGGTGACTATCTACATGCTGTACCTGTTCTTCGATGCGGTGAACCGACCGTTCTTCGATGCGAAGGAATTTGTGCCACCAGTTGGCGCATTCATCGTACATTTCATCACCTATGTGCTGTGCGCGACGGTCTTAGTCCGCGAACGTACCGCGCAGACTATGACGCGCATGTTCGTCAGCGGTTATTCCCGCGCTGGCATCATCGGTGGTTATGTGCTGGCGTATTCGATCATCGCCACTGTGCAGAGCTTCGTTGTGCTGGCGATGCTCAACTGGCTCTTTGAACTGGAATACTCGCTGGAAACCTTCGCCTCCCTCTATGGCATCATCTGGCTGCTGGCGATCATCAGCATTGCATTGGGGATTCTCGTCTCGAATTTTGCCCGCAATGAAGGTCAGGTGCTGCCCATGATTCCGCTGATGCTGATGCCCTCGGTGTTCTTCTCCGGGATGATTGTCTCGGTGGAGCAATTGCCGGGTTGGGCGAGCTACGTCGCGCTGACGACACCGATGTACTACGCCACCAATCAAATTGATACACTGCTGGCGGGTTCGGTGGTGAATGTGCTGAGTCTGATGGTGTATGGTGCGGTGGTGATGTCGCTCGCCATCTGGACGCTGCGCGAAGGAGCATGAGTAGTACAATCCGGGGCGGGTTCTGTGCTAGAATGTGGGCATGAACACAGAACCTACCCCTCCCGAATCTGAAGAAGGTTATGTTGACGGCAGCTTCCTGGTGGATGAATACCGCCGCTACCGCCGCATTGGTGCGATCTTTGTGCTTCTGGCGCTGACGCTGCTGATTGTCGCTACGATCTGGATTGCCCTTTCGCAGCCGGAATCCGTACACCCGACCACCACGCCGGGTGTGGGGATGGCGCTGCGTCTGTTGTGGCTGTAATTGGAAGTGTGTGCCAGCGGAATCAAAAGCGCCCGCCGGGGCGAGCGCTGCAAAAAAATGTTTCTAAATAACTCTAAGTTGGCATGATCTTAACAAGCTGCTCATCTTGTGTCAAGAACTTGTTAAGGCGAGATTATCAACATCGTATACCTTGCACAAGGAACATGCTATTGCAGGCGGGGGCAGTCGTTCAAAAACTACCCCCGCTTAGACGAAGTGCCTAATCGCCCATCGCTCCTGCTTTACGAGCTTTGAGTGCTTCCAGCATGGCGCTCACGTCAGTGAATTTCTTACGCGGACGACCCTCTTTGCTGCCCAGTTCCAGCTCCAGTTCGTCAATGACTTTCCAATCTTCGTAGGTCACATACTCCGGCTTGCGTTCCTGAACCAGACTCAGCACCGCCTCGGCGCTCGGATTTTCCGGTTCCCACAATTTCCCGGCTTCCATATCTTCCAGCAG
Source organism: uncultured Anaerolineaceae bacterium (assembly GCA_964455365.1). GTDB lineage: Bacteria > Chloroflexota > Anaerolineae > Aggregatilineales > Phototrophicaceae > JAUZRW01. The sequence goes on from CAYVVZ010000037.1 coordinate 3,135, forward strand.
CTTCTTCGCCGTTTCGACGGAGTCCGGCTTGTTCGTGCCGATGATTCCAGAAGGTCCTCGCTTGATCCAGCCGACGACATAATCCCCGATGACCTGTTCCCCGGTCTCGTGTTCGGTCAGCACGCGGCCTTCATTGTTGGGGATGGTTCCCCAGCGATCATAGAAAGGGACATCCGGCAGCGGCACACCGCGATAGCCCACCGAACGGAAGACCAGCCCCACCGGGATTGTCTCGAATTCTTCAGTGGCACGCGGGCGAATATTACCGCGATCATCCACATACAATTCGTTCTTCACTACCTTGATGGCTTCCACGCGATCTGTGCCGATGATTTCTACCGGGGATGTCAGGAAGCGCAGGATGATCTGCTTGGGCTTGCCGTCGGGGTCTTTTTGTGTGATTTCGCGCATGATTTCCACATTGCGCACATCTTTTTTATCCACCTTCTCCGAAGCCAGATACGCCAGACTATGCTCATCCAGGTCGAGTTCTTGCGGATCAATGATCAGGTCAGCACCCTGCATCTCACCCAATTCCTTGATTTCCGGGTTGGTGAAGGCGGCCTGTGCGGGGCCGCGCCGCCCGAAGACATAAATGCGCTTGATGTTGCTGTCGATGAGCGCAGACTGCGCATACTCTGCAATGTCCGTTTCGTTCAGTTCTTCGTCCGTGCGTGCCAGGATGCGCGTCACATCCATCGCCACATTGCCGATGCCGATGACCGCAGCCGCCTCTACCGTGAGATCGAATTCCAACTCGCGGTAATCCGGGTGTGCGTTGTACCAGCCCACAAATTCCGTGGCGGGATGGCTGCCAGAGAGGTCTTCACCGGGGATGCCCAGCTTCTTATCCGACGATGAACCCACGGCGTAGATCACCGCATGGTAATGTTTCTGCAAATCTGCGCGGGTAATATCCGTACCAAACTCCACATTCCCGTAAAAATGAAAATTCTCTTTCTGCGCAATACGGTCATAGACCTTGGTCACGGATTTAATCTTCTGATGATCCGGCGCGACCCCACCTCGCACCAGCCCGAAGGGGGTTGGGAGGCGTTCGTACATGTCGATTTCAACAGAAAGTTCTTTTTGCTTCATGAGATGTTCTGCGGCGTAAAACCCGGAAGGCCCGGAACCGACGATGGCAACGCGCAAAGGCTGCGCAGATGTACCGACTTCGCTCATTGGATGAGTGCCTTTCTAAAATGTACTAAATTTCACAGGTGCTTCCATAGTATAACAGTCTCCATTTTATGACGCACAAAACGTGCGCTCAATCCTGTTAGAATCATGACAATCATCTTCGATTCGCCCCTCAATATTACGGTTTATAAAGATAAACTCTTCACAATCGAAAAATTAATTCTCTATTTCACGATTCAGGTGTATAAATTAAACAGCAATCAATTTCGATTTATTACAAGGTTTTCAGCCCACCTCCCTTTTCATCGCACTCCGCTGACAACCACCCGGTTCTCATTGGAAACCCCATCTCAGGTGGGGGCTAATTTCGTTTTGCCTGTTCACGGGCAGTAGTTTCCGGGCGATATGCCCAGCAATGGAGAAAAGCCTGCACATCCACGCACGGCTTGAAGGAGAAAGAGTAGCATGCGTAATTGGGGTAAGTTGTTGTTGGTTCCTGTTCTCGTGTTGATGGCAGCATTTGTTGTCCTCGCTTCGGATGGAACCTACGAAGAAATGTATCTGGTCAACGGGGATTTTGAAGAAGGTTATCCTGAATCCAACGGCTATATGTTCATCCCCGAAGATAACGTCAGCGGCTGGTACACCACCGCCCCGGACGGTATCATCGAAATCTGGCGTTCTGGTTTCAATGGGGTGGAATCCTACGAAGGAACCTACCACGCAGAGATCAACGCCAATATGTTCGGCACGCTCTACCAGGTAGTCGATACCGTGCCTGGCACGACCATCTATTGGGAATTTGCACATCGCGGACGCGCTGGTGTGGATTCAATCGCGCTGCTGATTGGCGCTGAAGATGGCGATTGGATTCAGCAGACGGTGGTGACGACGGGCAAGGATGCGTGGCAGCTTTACAGCGGGACGTACATCGTGCCAGAAGGCCAGACGCGCACCGCATTCGCCTATGAAGCCGTCAGCACCCATAACGATCATCCGAGCATCGGTAACTTCCTCGATGGTATCCGCTTCGGGGTCTTCACACCATCCGAAGAAGCAACCGTCATGCAGACTCCTTTCGTCTGTGATGGTTCCCTGTTCCTCGGCCTGGGCAGCCAGACAGAATTTGCACGAGTGAATCCGCAAACCTACGTGCTGGAATACCTCAGCGACGAAGCACCGGAATACGAAATCAATGGCATTGGCTTCAATCATGTTGATGGCTTCATTTATGGTGTCTCCTACAAAGATCGCAATGGTCAGGAAAATGGCGAGTTGTTCCGCGTGGGTGCGAATGGCGTAGCCGTTTCGCTGGGCGTTCCGGCGGTTCCGGCAGAACACCAGGTCGCATTTGCATCGCTCACTTCATCGCACATTCATGCGGGTACGGTTTTGCCGGACGGCTCCTATCTGATTGCAGGCCCCGGTGGGCATGCCATCATCAACTTGCCAGGACTGCCGCCGAACGCTGCCTTGACCACCCCGACGGTCATTTCCGCCAGCACGTATAATTTCGGCAGTGCCTGGGATGTTGCGCTGAATCCGGTTGATGGACAGATTTACGGCTACCTCGGCAACCAGCGCAGCTTCGGCATTTTCAACGCTGCACAGCGTACTTTCAGCCCGCTGGGCGAACGCACGGCACGGAACATCGGTGTGGGGTCTGTCTTCTTCGCAGCCGACGGCACACTCTACGCCTACGGCAAGCCGCTGGAAACGGGCAATCAGCAGAATACACTCTACCGTGTCGATACCACCACTGGCGAAGCGGTGGCTGTCGGTACTGGGATGGCTGTGGGCAACAGTGACGGTACATCCTGCCCCTTCGGTCAGGAATTCAGCAAGTCCGTGACGCAAGAAATCCACGATAACGGCGTGACTACGGGCGATGTCTTCACCTACACGTTTACCTTCAGCAATATGAGTGGGCAGGTTGCGACGGGTGTGAACTTCACCGATATGCTTCCTGCGGAATTGGAATACGTTGGCGATACCCTGCGCGGTGATGGAACCATCGGAATGGGTACGGTCGTCGGCGGACACTATGACGGCGAAACGATGCTGAGTATCCAGGGTATGCAGTTCCCGGTGGGCATCAGCAGCTTCACAATTGATGTGCGCGTCGTGGGCGAAGTCACAGAACCCACCGTCGTCACCAGCCAGGGTATGCTGATGGGCGCGAGCATCCTGGGGCAGAGCATTCTCTCGGATGATCCGATTACCCCAGAAATTGATGACCCGACAGCCGTGACCATCCTGTTCAACAATCTGCCTCCGGTCATCAGCCCGATTGCTGACCAGACCCACATGGAAGGCAGCCCGGTTTATCTGGAAGTTATCGCAGAAGATAACGGCCCGCTGCGCTATACCGACGAAGTCGATGGTGTGCCGACGTTGCCGCCTGGTTTGACGATTGACCCCGCAACGGGCGTGATCTCTGGCACGCTGGCAGAAGGCTCCAGCAATGGATCACCGTACAGTGTGACGATCAGCGTCATTGACGTACATGGCGAAACTGCCAGCACTTCCTTCACCTGGACGGTAACGCTGCCGGAACCGGAAGAAACCGAAGTGCCGGGCATCACAGAAACACCGAACCCCGGTGAAAGTGGCTATATCTTCACCCCGGTAGAAGTTTGCTGGACGTTTGGCTCGGTCGGCGCGAGTAGCTGGAACGTGACCAACAATAACTCCGTGCCGCTGGTACAGGGCGAACAGGCCAAAGTGGTCTACGACTGGGAAGTTTACGACCAAGCCGGGAACGTGCTGCAAAGTGCGCAGATGTGGGATCAAACCGGGACGACGCTCATCAACACCGTAGAAGCCTATCGTATGGTGGTTCACTTCTACATCTGGAACAACGGCGAAACCAGCGAGCGTTATTCCGTAGAAGCCCTGGCTCGCACAGATCGCTGCGAAGATGGCGGCAGCCTGCCCATCGTGCCGGAACCGACTGAAGAGATGCCGCCGGAAGTGACACCGGAACCGACCCCAGAACTGAACCTGGCGGAGATCGAAACTGAGCCGCTGGAAGTATGCTGGTTCGCCAACCCCAATGAAAACAGCACGCAGTGGTACATCACCAATTACAACCGCGTGCCGCTGGTGGATGGCTACCAGGCCAAAGTCGTCTTTGATTGGGCAGTTTTTGATGCTGAAGGCAACGAACTGCAAAGCGCCCAACAATGGGATCAGACCGGAATCACGCTGAACAACACCGTGCTGGCAAACCGCATTGATGTGACCTACTACATCTGGGACAACGGGCGTACACAACCGCTGGGTATGGTCAGCGCGTATGCCACCGAAGAGTATCATTGCAACCGCGATCCGCAATAAATCGCATTCCGCCGGGGCATGTTTGAATACGCATGCCCCTGTTCATCCATCGAACGGGGAGTGTAGAGCGGCACTTCCCGTTTTTGTTTCTACGTTTGCTGTTTCTACAGCGAAACCTTCCACTTCTTTCGCTTCGCACTTTTGCTAAGATGGTACAACTAGTTTAGACTGGAATTTTCCGCAATCAAGAAACACGGGTTGGAATGGCGCGAGTCTTTCTCTCAACGGTAATCGGTGTCATGGTGGGGATCGGCCTGGGATTGCTCTTTGGTTGGGTGATTGCCCCCGTAGAATATACGGACAGCCCCATGAGCGCCCTCGCAGACCGCTACCAAGAAGAATATACGCTGATGATCGCAGCCGGGTATCTGGTGGATCGGGATGCAAGTGCTGCCGTCGAACGCCTGAGCCGCCTCGGTGTTGAGAACGTCCCGGCTTATGTGCAAGAACTCACCGAGCGCTACATCACCAACTCGCGCAACGTCGAAGATATTCGCCTGCTGGTTGCCCTCTCCGAAGGTCTCGGACGGCTGACTCCGCCGATGGAGCGCTTCCGCGAACTGGGAGGCGACCAATGAGCCAACCCACACCGCCCCCGCCGGATTACCTGCCAGAGCGTCCGCAGTTCAGCCGCCGCAGCAAATACCAGCGCCAGCGCCTGGGAATCTCCTGGATTGGCTTATTCATCGGCCTCGTGCTGGGGGTAGCTGGTGGCCTGAGCTATGCCTGGGTAGTTGCCCCTGTGCAGGAGACGGAGACGCAGCCACATCAATTGCGTGATACGGATAAGGCGCATTACATGGTGGCGATTGCGCTGGGTTTCGCCTACGACAGCGATTTGCCGCTGGCAATTGAACGATTAGGCCAGCTTGACCTGGGCTTTGACCCCATTCAGGCAGTGGCGGATACGGCCTGTACGCTCGCTAGCAGCGGCTATGTGAACAGCAGTGCGGGCTTACGTGCTGTACGTGCTATGCGGGTGTTTTACCAGCTACAGGGGCGCACAAGCTGTGCGGATACGCTGATTCCTGCGCCGGAAGAAGTACCGCTGCAAGTCACGGTTGATGTGCCAACATCTACCGCTACCTTGCCGCCGCCACCTACAAAAACGCCTGCGCCGCTGGATTTATCTCCCACGCCGGATGGGGTAGTTGTTGTGCCGACGACTGCGCCACAGCGGACGTATGAGGGGCTGGTAACGGGAACATTCTGCGATGTCGAACGCTCCGGCGTGATCGAAGTGCGCGTCGTGGAAGATGACCGCGTGACGGGTATCCCCGGTGAGCCGATTCGCGTGGAGTGGGAAAGCGGCGAAAGCCTATTCTACAGTGGCCTGAAGCCAGAACGCGGCGCAGGCTTCGCGGATTTTGAGATGCAAGCCGGGGAAAGTTACCTCATTACCATGCCCGGTCTCAGTGATCCATTGCCGCAATCGCTGCTTGCCGATGGCTGCTTCACCGAAGGTGGCAGTGAAGCCATCACTTCATACCGGGTGGCCTTCGTGCGAGGGAATTAGTCCCTCGTCAATGCCCCTCGCAACGATAAGTGATTCCCATGATGTGACGCTTGAACTGCCACGCTTGCAAAATCCCCAGGCATGACCCACAATATGCTGCGATTTGCAACCGAATACAGGAGCGAATGACGTTTCATGCCAATGAAAGCCTTGATTCTAAGTGGCGGCAAGGGGACACGTCTGCGCCCACTGACCTATACCCGCGCCAAGCAGTTGATCCCGCTGGCGAATAAACCTGTGCTGATTCGCGTGATTGAAACCATCCGTGATGCGGGTGTGACGGATATGGGGATTGTCGTGGGTGGGCATACCGCCGCCGAGATCGAGCAAACGTTGGGCAGCGGCGAAGAATGGGGCGTGAACCTCAGTTTCATTCACCAACCCAGCCCGGATGGATTGGCACATGCTGTCAAGATTTCGCACGATTTCTTGCAGGATGATCCTTTTGTGATGTTCCTGGGCGATAATGCCATCGAAGGCGGGATCAGCAAATTAATCAAAGATTTTTCCAGCAATGACTGGAACAGCCAGATTGTGCTGAAAGCGGTGGAAAACCCATCGTCCTATGGTGTAGCGAAACTGCGCGACGATGGCAGCATTGAATACCTGGTGGAAAAACCCAAAGCCCCCCCCAGCAACCTGGGTCTGGTGGGCATTTACATGTTCGATCATCACATCTTCGAAGCGGTCAACAGCATTCAGCCGTCCCCGCGTGGCGAGCTAGAAATCACCGATGCGATTCAATGGCTGATTGATAAAGGCCACAGCGTATACCCGCATGTGCATGAAGGCTGGTGGCTGGATACGGGGAAAGCGCCGGATTTGCTGGAAGCGAACAGCTATGTGCTTTCCGAACTGCGCCCCAACGTTGCAGAAGATGCGGAAATTGACGCGACTTCGGAAGTGGATTCCCGCGTAACGGTGCAGGCCGGGGCGAAGATCATCAATAGCATTGTGCGCGGTCCCACAATTATCGGGGAACGCACTGTGATCGAAAACAGCTACATTGGCCCCTTCACCAGCATTTACCATGATGCGGAAATCCGCGACTGCGAAATTGAACGGAGCATCATCCTGGAAAATGCCCAGGTGATTGATATTGATATGATGCTGCGCGACAGCTTAATCGGGCGCAATGCGCAAGTCCGCAACGCCAATCATAAGAGGCCACGCGGCGCAGTCATGAATCTCGCCGATCATAGTACAGTGTGGGTGTAATTTTCCCATTCTGCACCCAACCAGATTATTTTTGTGTAGGGGCGCAGCACGCTGCGCCCCTACGACAGATGGGAAATCAACAATCTAACCCTATTTGACCAACCCGACCACAAAAACAAACGGAACGCCCATGGACGACGTACAACCTGTAGCAAAACCAACGCCCGACGAAATCGAAGCCATCGTCATTGACCTGGATGGCACACTGCTGACAAGCGACCATATCATGACCGACCGCACCCGCGATACGATTCGCCGTGCCATTGATGCAGGCAAGCGCATCATCCTGGCAACAGGCAAGACTCGTGCTTCGGCAGAGTCGGTGATTGCCGCCCTGAATTTGAGTACCCCTGGTGTATTTGTGCAGGGCATGGTGATCTTCAACGCGGATGGCAGCATCCGGCATCAGCAAATGGTGGAGGTGCAGGCAGCCCGCCGCGTCATCCAATATGCGGAGAGCAACGGCTGCGATGTGCTGGCTTACAGCGGCAACCGCCTGATTGCACGCCATGACGGGGAACCCTTCGACATTCTCATTCATTACCATGAGCCATCCGTGGAAGCCATCGGCCCCCTGGTGAATCGACTGGGGCAAATTCCCATCCATAAATTCATCATCTTCGGTAATCCGCGCAAACTGCGTGCGCTGCGCTGGCAGTTGAACCAGCAGGTAGGCGAATGGGTTTCCTTCACCACCACTGCACTCCAGGATCAACTGGAAATTCTGCCGAAAGGTGGCAGCAAGGGCAGCGGCCTGCGCATGCTGCTGCGCGATTTGAATATTCACCCCAACCACGTAATCGCCATCGGGGATGCCCCGAACGACGCGGAAATGCTGAAGCTGGTACGTTTCGGGATCGCAATGGAAAATGCTGCCGACGAACTCAAGAAAGTTGCGGATGCCATCACCAGCAGCAACGATGAGGATGGCGTGGCAGAAGCCATTGAGCGCTATGTACTGGGGGAAGAACCCGGCGCACACGCTGCCCAGAGCGAAGACACAGATACAGAATCAGCACCCGCTGAAGAAGCACCTGCGCCAGAATCAGAAAATGCAGAGAGTGACGACTCATGAAGAATATCTTCGTAACGGGTGGGGCTGGTTTCATCGGCAGCGCCTTCGTGCGCCAGATGGTGACGGAACACCCGGACTATAACATCATCACCTACGACAAATTGACCTACGCGGGCAATCTGGATAATTTGCTGCCCGTGAAGGATGCTTCCAATCACACCTTCATTCAGGGTGATATTGCTGATCTGGAAGGTGTGCGCGGGGTCTTTGAAGAACACAACATTGATACCGTCGTCAACTTTGCCGCAGAAAGCCACGTAGACCGCAGCATCCTTGACCCGGAAGCCTTCATCCGTACTGATGTCTTCGGGGTGTATCGCCTGCTGGAAGCCAGCCGCCAGCACGGAATCGGGCGCTTTTTGCAGGTCAGCACGGATGAAGTCTATGGGGATGTAGAAGAAGGCTTCAGCACAGAGGATGACAACTTCCTGCCGAACAGCCCCTACGCTGCCAGCAAAGCCGGGGGCGAACTGCTGATCCGCAGCTATCATGTGACTTATGGCATGGATGTTGTCATCACACGCGGCAGCAATACCTACGGCCCCTATCAATACCCGGAAAAGCTCATTCCCTTCTTCGTCACCGAAGCGCTGGATGATAAGCCGCTGCCGCTGTATGGCGATGGGATGCAAGTGCGTGACTGGCTGCATGTGGACGATCATGCACGCGGGATTTCGGTTGCGCTGCACGAGGGTAAATCCGGCGAAGCCTACAACATCGCAGGGGAAGATGTGCGCCACAATATTGATGTGGTCAAACAGATGCTGGAAATCCTGAAAAAGCCGGAAAGCCTGATTCGCTTTGTGCGTGACCGGGAAGGCCATGACCGCCGCTATGCCATGACCGCCGCAAAATTGCACGGCCTGGGCTGGCAGCAGCAGTACACCTTCGCGGATGGTCTGCGGCAGACGATTCAATGGTATGTTGAGAATGAATGGTGGTGGCGCAAGATCAAGACCGGGGAATACCTGGCCTACTACAAGCAGCAGTACGCTGACCGCATCGCCGAAAGCGAGACGAAATAGGCCAAGCAAGCAGAGGAGCGCCTGTGTGTGCGCTCCCTGCGACTACCTATTAATCCCCGGCGATGGCGGCAGGCGGTTCGGTATAACGGCTGTCTTTGAACTGTGTCTCGTATAATTCGGCGTAGAGGCCGCCTGCTTCCAGCAGTTCGGCATGTGTCCCACTTTCAACAACTTCCCCGCGATCCAGCACCAGAATGCGATCCGCCGCCAGAATGGTGCTGAGGCGGTGTGCAATCACGATGCTCGTGCGCCCCTGCTGCACCCGGCTCAGGGCTTCCTGGATCAAGGCTTCGGATTGGCTGTCCAGGCTGCTGGTGGCTTCATCCAGCACCAGCAAACGCGGGTTTTTGAGGATCACACGGGCGATTGCCACGCGCTGTTTCTCCCCACCGCTGAGGCGATAGCCACGCTCCCCAACAACGGTATCATAGCCATCTGGCAAACCAGCGATGAAGTCATGGATATTCGCTGCTTTGCAGGCTGCTTCGATTTCCGCCTGGGTTGCATCCGGCCTGGCGTAGAGCAAATTGATACGGATGGTGTCATGGAACAAATAAGTTTCCTGCGTCACCATGCCAATGTGATCGCTCAGGCTGGTCAGCGTCAGATCGCGCAGATCATAGCCATCCAGCTTGATGCGGCCTTCTTCCGGGTCATACAGGCGCGGAATCAGATAAGTCATGGTGGTTTTGCCTGCGCCGCTGGGACCCACAAGTGCCACCAGTTGCCCCGGTTCAATATGGAAGTTGATATTCTTCAGCGCTTTCTCACGCGCTTGTGAGCGTGCAACAGAGGCTTTCTTGCCGCCTTCACCGGAGAGCGCCCCGACGGAATCATCCAGCTCACCCCGTCGTGGGACATCACTCAGCAGCAAGCCCTCGTCAACTGCATAGGTGAATGTGACATCCTCGAAGATCAATTCACCGCGCACAGTTTTCAGGTGGCGTGCATCTTCTTTTTCGGTGATGTCCAGCGGCAAATCCATGATTTCAAAGACGCGCTCGAAGCTCACCACCGATGTTGCAAAATCGACTGGCGCAGTAGTCAGGGCTTGCAGCGGCGTATACAACTGCGTCAGATACGTGCCGAAGGCCACAATCGTCCCGACGGTGAAGCCGCCATTCAGCACAAAATGCCCACCAACCCAGTACACCAGCGCCGTACCGACCACACCGACGAGGCTAATCAGCACGAAGAACTGGCTGCCAATCACAGCCCGGCGGATGCCTGCATCACGCACGGCTTCGGCGCGTTCATCAAAGCGATTGATTTCGTTCTGCGTGCGCCCGAACAATTTCACCAGCAGCGCCCCGCTGATGTTGAGTGTCTCATTCATCATGGCGTTCATCTGCGCGTCTTGCTGCATCTGCACGCGCACAATATCGCGCAGCCGCCGCCCCAGCCGAATCGCAAGCCACATGAAAATGGGAAAGACCGCCACACCGAGCAGAGTCAGCCGCCATTCCAGCGCCAGCATCACGCCCAACGTCAGCACCACCGTGACGAAGTTGGTGACGATGCTCACAATGGTGTTGCTGATGGCATTCTGTGCGCCGACGACATCATTGTTCATGCGGCTCATCAATTCGCCGGTGCGCGTATTGGTGAAGAAGCGCAGGGACATGCGCTGCAAATGCGTGTAGAGCGCCACGCGCAAATCATAAATCACGCCTTCACCAACGGCTGCATTGAACTCCCGCTGCACCACGCGCAGCAGCCCGCTGACAATGGGAATCAAAACCAGCCCCAGCGCCAGCACATTCAAGCGGCTGCGATTCCCAAAATAGACTCCTTCGTCCGTTAGCACATTGTCAATCAATTCACGGAAGATCAGCGGAGTCAGCAGGCCGAGTCCGGTGGTCACCAGGATGATCGCCAGCATAATAAAAATTTTGCGCCAATAGGGACGCGCATAGTTGAAAACACGCAGCAGCAGCGCCCGCGAGAGTTTCGGTTTTTCCTGTTCTTCATTTCGGATGAAGCTAAACCATCCGCCACCACGCATCATAAGCGGCTCCTCTCATTGTCCGTTGTCCTTCTTGTTGTGGCATACAAACATAGTATTAACGTGAGTTTTGTTCATGGGTTTACTGCGGGCGGGTCACAGACCCTCCCATTCGCTGCCAAACACCATCTAGATGTTATCAAATGCTTATCCAAAACTGACGGTAGTATTAAGGATACCGGAAAAGCCCTCGCACGGCATACTAAGCTTGTGGGGAGTGCATGGCTAGCAGAATAGGCTAAAGGCTGAAGAGGCGGTTCATATTGGTGCGGAAGGCGGGGTCAGGAGCTAGCGATTCCGAGCAGACGCGCTAGAATTGGATTATCGTTGCAATACATTCTCATGAGGCATCATGTCCGACGTTTTCATCTCCTACTCGCGCAAAAATTCAGATTTTGCACGCCGTCTGATTGACCACCTGACGCTTGCAAAAAAAGAATCCTGGGTGGATTGGGAGGGCATCCCACTGAGTTCGCCAAATTGGTGGAACGAGATCAAAGAGGGTATTGAAAGCGCGGATAGTTTCATCTTCATCATGAGTCCGGACTCAATGGCTTCAGTCGTCTGCAATCTGGAACTAGATTACGCGAACGAGCTGCAAAAACGCATCATTCCGGTTGTCCATCAGGAGATCGAAAGCCGCGAAGCCTTCGCCTCCATTGCAGATTTTGAAGCTGATGAGGCTATGCGCGAACGGCTGGAGGGCAAAGATTCCCTGGTAATCGCCCGGGACAATTGGCAGCGCTTGAGCCATATCAACTGGGTGTTTTTCCGTGAAGTTGATGAGTTCGACGCAGCATTTGCACAGCTTGTGGAAACGGTTGAGACCGATCTGGAATATGTAAAAGCCCATACGCGCTATCTAACCCGTGCGAGGGAGTGGGAGCGCATGGGAAAGCCGGACGATCTCTTACTGTTTGGCGAGGAGATTGATCGTGCGGAAAAGTGGCTGCAAAAAGCCGAAGCTTACCGTAGTGTCGATGAAGCATCTGCCAAAACGAATGTTGTGAATCCGCTTGCACAAAATATCCAGCGAAAATACATCGCTACTAGCCGCCTATCCGAAGAAGACCGAAAGCGCCGAGAGGCTCGCCAACGACAAATTTTGCGCTATGCACTTGGTGGATTGGCAGCTGTGATACTGGTATCAGCAGTTGGGCTGGCTGCGATCTTTGCGCAAAACAACGCCGAATTGCAGGCAGAGGTCAATTTTTTGAACCTGGAAATGGCACGTTTCGGTACCTTGCAGGCCGTCAACATCATTGTACCAATCGGTACTCAAACGCCAGGTATTTTTGAACCAACAATGACGACCAACGCTATGCTGAGTTCCCATGATCCCTCATTGCCAGAGAATCGTCTTACGGATGAATTTGGCGTGAAGATGGTACGGGTTCCGGCAGGTTGCTTCTTCATGGGTAGCGAAAATGGAGATGAGGATGAAAAGCCAACACACCAGATTTGCCTGCCGTCCTTCTGGATTGATGAGCATGAAGTCACCAACGAAGAATTTGGCTCGGTAGGTTGTCCAGGGCGATCATCGGAACCGAATCAGCCTCGTAACTGCGTGACATGGTTTGAGGCACAAGCACACTGCGAACTGCGCGGCGCACGTCTTCCAACAGAAGCAGAGTGGGAATATGCCGCACGTGGAGTAGACTCATACATCTATGCATGGGGAAATGAGTGGAACCCAGACCGTGCAAATTGGGATGGTAGCGAGGCAGCGGAGGTTGGGAGTTTTCCTGAAGGTGCATCCTGGGTAGGTGCATTCGATATGAGTGGCAACCTTCACGAATGGACAAGTTCTGCCTACCAGCCATACCCCTATAGCGATGACTCTGAGGATACGAACAATAACACTGTTCCTAGAGTATACCGGGGTGGCTCTTTCTTTACGGGTACATTCGACTTGCGAACCGCGAATCGAAGTAGAAATGACCCTGCTGTTGTTAGTCGCTCGGGTGGTTTCCGTTGTGCGCGTGATATTGTGGAATAGCTTGGACGCACCGTTTTCAGAGAGCGTTACAGCTAGCATTTTTTTACTGCCACTACTCACAATAGACCAAATGTGCTATTCTGAAAAGGCATGGAATTTGCGAGAATCCAATGGCATGCAATAGCACTGAGCGCTACACTAACAGAGAGATTGATCGCCAATGCTGAGGAGTGCCGCGTGAAATCATTGCAGCGAGTCGGTGTGTTGGGGCATCCAAAGCGCCCCCAAACCGAACCCGTTACCGAGCGCATCATCAACAGCTTAGAAGCCCACAATATCCAAACCTGGAGCGCGGTTGCCTGGAAACCTGATGACATTGTGGAACAGATTGAAGGCAGCGACATGGTGGTTGCCATCGGTGGGGATGGCGCGATGTTCCGAGCCGCACGCTTGTGTGCGCCTTATGATGTTCCGGTTCTGGGGTTGAATATGGGTCGTTTGGGCTTTCTCACAGAAATCGCCTCCCCGGATGATTGGGAGAGCAGCCTGATGCGGGTGCTGGATGGCGAATACTGGGTGGAGCGGCGCATGATGATCGCAGCAACGGTCTTGCGTGGCGGCGAAGCCATCATCAAAGATCAGGCGCTCAATGATCTGGTCATCAGTGGCGAGAGCGCTGGAACCATGGTGCAGTTGGATTGCTATATTGACGGGCATTGGGCGACAACTTATAACAGCGATGCGCTGATTATCTCAACGCCAACCGGATCAACGGCCTATGCGCTCTCTGCCGGGGGGCCAATCCTGCCGCCAGATCTGACGAATATCTTGATTGTGCCGTCGGCGGCGCATCTGAGCCTGGATCGTCCGATTGTGCTTTCGGAAGGCTCGCAGGTGGCGGTGCGTCCCAGCCACGATAACCGCACAGCAGTCGTTGCCACCGTAGACGGAATGCGCCTTGCGCAAATCCAACAAGATGACATTATAGTAATTGCGGCCTGTGATTATCAAAGCCGTTTCATCCGCATGCGCGACAAAAATTATTTCTATCGCTCCTTGTTAGATCGCCTGGAACCCCGCGTGAATCGGGTGGCTCCAGTGCGGACAAAAACGTTAGTGGATATCTTCAAGGAAGAGGAATGACGGAAGTAAAGCCCCAGAACGAAGTACAGATGCCGCCACCGCCAGCGCAGGACATTGACCCTGATCGTGTGGAGGGGGCTGAAGAGCGCTGGCAGGAATGCCCACTGCGTGATTGCAAGCGCAACAGCGAATTGCTGTACGAAGATTTCTACCTGCGCGACGTGCGTACCAATCGCCTGATGTGCAGCGCCTGCGCCACGCGCACCGAAGTGGGTTATCTGGCGCGGGAAGTCGTCAAGGCCACGGATGACCGCTTCTTCACCGGGACAATCAGCGATGATTTGATCGTGATGGGGCTGTTGTTCGCTGGCAGCGTGGTCGCACACACGATTTCGATGTTCATCGGCTTCTTCATCATTTCATTTTTCATTGGCGCAGGTGCTGCGGGGCTTGTGGCACCGACGGCGCGACGCTTGACCGGAGGCCGAGTCACGCGGCGATCACAATATTTTGCGGCTGCGGGTATCATATTGGGTGCGCTGCTAGCCCCCACGCTGTATTTTTTGCTGCGCGTCGGCATATTCGTGTTTGATCTGAATTTTCTGCTGGATATTAGCTTGCTGTTGTGCGCGGCTGGTATGATGAGTGTGGCCTGGGGTGTCTTCCTGCGCCGGATTTAGGAGCGGGGAAAATGACTATCACTATACAGGGTCGCCCCTGCAAAAAAGATACTGAGACCAAACATAAAGTAGCGACAGAAACCAACCATGCTAGAAGAATTGCGTGTTCAAAATTTTGCCATCATCGAGGAAGTCCGGCTGGAATTTTCCCAGGGCTTCAACGTCATCACGGGCGAAACCGGGGCGGGCAAATCCATCCTGATTGATGCCGTTGAGATGCTCCTGGGCAGCAAGGCGGACAGTGCCTACGTCCGCGCCGGGGCAGACCGTGCCGTCATTGAAGGGATGTTTGCGCTGGACGAAGAGACACACATGCTGGTTACGCCGATTCTGCTGCGCGAGAATCTCATCCAGGATGTGAATGAAGGCCGCTATGTGACGCTCTCGCGGGAGATTCGCAGCAACGGACGTTCCAGCGCCCGCATCAATGGCATCACATGCAGTGCGGATTTGCTGCGTGAAGTGGGTGACGCGATTGTCGATATTCACGGGCAGAGCGCTCATCTTTCGCTCTTTAAGCCTGCGGAACATGTGAATTTGCTGGATCGCTATGCGGATTTGCTGGAAGTGCGCGAAGCACTGGCGAAGGTGGTCGATTCGCTGCATGGCACGCGGGGCGAGATCAAACGGCTGGAAGAAGATAAGGCCGAGCTTCAGCGCCGTGCAGAACGGCTGCGCTATGAAGTTGATGAGATTGACGCAGCAGAACTCGACCCGGAAGAAGAAGTTGACTTGAATGCCGAGCGCAATCGCCTGGCGAACAGCGAACGCCTCGCAGAACTGCTCTCGGAGTCAGTTGCGTTCCTCAGCGGCGACGACGATGATGGTGAGGGTTCCGCCATTGATGCCCTGATGGAAGTTGCTTCTCGGCTTGCCAAGCTGGTACAGATTGATCCGCGCATGCAAGAAGATTACAGCCTCGCGGAAGAAATCAGCACCAATGCTCAGGAATTGAGCATCAACCTCAGCGGCTTTTTGGATGAAGTGGAATATGACCCGGATCGCTTGAATGAGTTGGAAGAACGCCTGGAACTCATCAAGCGGTTGAAGCGGCGCTACAATGCGGAGACCATCGCGGAAGTCCTGGCCTATGCGGATAAGGTGCGCGATGAGTTGGAACACATCGAACACAGCGAAGAACGCCTGGAAGAACTCCGCGCCCAGGAAGAAAAAATCCTGCGGCACATTGGCGACCTTTGCGAACGCATCGGCAAGGTGCGCGATGTGGCAGGACGTGCGCTCTCCAAGAAAGTCATGCGTGAACTGCGTGATCTGCGCATGGAAAACACCCGCTTTGAAGTCATCCTGGAGCGCAAAGAAGACCCCAACGGCGCATACGCCCGCGATGGCAAGCGCTACAAGTTCGACAAAACAGGTATGGAGCGCGTCGAATTCATGATGAGCGCCAACCCGGGGCAGCCGCTGCGTCCACTGGCGAAAGTCGCCTCTGGCGGTGAAGCGGCGCGTATCATGCTGGCGCTCAAGCGTGTGTTGACCCAGGCCGATGAAACCCCCACGCTGATCTTCGATGAAATTGATCAGGGTATTGGTGGGCGTATCGGTGCCATCGTCGGGGAAAAACTGTGGTCACTGACCAAATCACATCAAGTATTGTGCGTGACGCATCTGCCACAGCTTGCCAGCTTTGGCGATCAACATTTTCATGTGCGCAAACAGGTAGTCAAGGATAATACGGCTACGGTTGTCACCGTGCTGGATGAAGAGCAGGTGCGCATTGAAGAACTCGCTGCGATGCTCGGTAATATCGCAGAAAGCGGTCAGCAGAGCGCCCGCGACATTCTCATCAGCAGCCAGCAGCGCAAAGTCGTCCTGCGCACGGAAGACGAAAAAGCAGGCCAGAAACGCCTGATCTAGCGGGTTACCCGCCGCCGCGCATCGTTCGCATGCGCATGTGGTCATACACGGGGGCAACGGCTTCGTCGTCCCCTTCAATGATGAGCATATCGCGCCGGATTGTCATGACGGTGATGACCGCAGGCGGCATCTCTTCCAACCAGGCCGCCCAACCGTCGCCTTCCCTCCGCAGCGAATTTTCTGCATGGGGTTTCCCGCCCACTTCCTCCAGGTAGTGCAGGATATGGTGGCGCGGGAGGTTGCGCAGTTCCATTTCAAAACGAGCCATGGTTAGCCCCCTGCTGATGGCGGCATGAAGACCAGCACATCCGACTCTCGTACCGTCGTCTGCAAACCATCCAGCCAGTCAATATTGCGCCCATGCACCAGGATATGTACCAACCCCGTGAGTTCACCATCTGGCTTGAGGATTTCTGCTACCAGTTCGGGATGGGTTTCACGGATGCTTTCCAGGATTTCCGCGACGGTCTGCCCGTCGCAGACATCTACCGTGATTTCTTTTGCGTGAACAATATCCCGCAGCGTGGCAAATAGCTTGATCTTTTTTGTCATTTTATGCCCCTCAACGTTAATAACTGATGTTACGCATAAGTTTGCCATATTGCTCATTGTATCCCCCCTCTGAATCTCCCCCCACTGTGTGCTGAGGGGAGACTTCGCCCCCTCCTATTGAGCATCGGGGAGGGGTTGGGGGTGGGGAGTGGCGAAATATGCCTCATTCTGATCGTAACACTTTTATTTACGAACACACACTAACAGCTAACATGTACGGTGTACTATCTTTGGGACAAAAACTGTTTACCGACATCGTGCCGCCAAAAAACAGGCGCAGGGGTTCGATCATGTCGAAACCGCTGACATCACTCACATTAATATACCAACTCGCCTGAAAGAAATGAAGCAGTGCGCGGATCATGCGGATTTTCAAAGAACGCTGCCGCCGCTGCCACCTCAACCAATTCACCTTCAAATAAAAACGCCACTCGATCTGCCATGCGCCGCGCCTGGAAAATGTTGTGCGTAATCATGACGATGGTTGTGTTCCGGGTTTGGCGTTGTTCTTGCAGCAGGTCTTCAATCAGGCGTACATTGTATGGGTCAAGATTCGCGGTGGGTTCATCCAGCAGCAGCACACGCGGCTCTAGAATGATGGAACGTGCCAGCGCAACACGCTGTAGCTCACCGCCAGAAAGCTCCCAGGGACGCGCATTTTCCAGGTGGCTCATAGCGATGCGTTCCAGGATCGCATCAATCCTCGCTGTGCCGTTGCGATTGCCGCGCACGCGCAAGCCATAGGCCACGTTCGCACGCACACTGCGCGACAGCAAGAACGGTTTCTGAAAGACCATCGCAATCTGCCGCCGCACCTCGGTAGAAATATCCTTGAACGAATGGGATTTTTCATCCATATTCAGCAGCACTTGCCCGGCGGATGGTGCTTCCAGCAGGCCGAGTAAGCGCAGCAGCGTACTCTTGCCCGCGCCGCTTGGCCCCACAATGGCGAGAAATTCACCGGGCTGCACCTGCAATGAGGTGATGCGCAGAACTTCCCGTTTGCCGTATTGCTGGCGTAGATTCTGAACCGTGTAGATCGGCTGTGTGCTTGTGTGGGATTGTGGTCTTCTCTCAACCAGTGTCATCGAAATTACCCGATCTTCTTGCTTAAAAAGTTATATTACTGCATCAGCCTAATGCATTCCGCGTTTGATTCTTCTGGAACTACTCCCCTGACCACGTCCCTGCAAAGTCATCAGCACCAGGTTGGTCAAAAAAGAAATGCTCAACAAGATGATGCCCAAGGCCAGCGCAATATCGAAATTACCCTGGCGCGTTTCCAGCACAACGGCAGTCGTCAGCACTCGCGTGCGGTCTGCGATGTTACCGCCGACCAGCATCACCGCGCCGACTTCAGAAATGATCGATCCGAAACCCGCCACCAGCCCGACAATCAACCCGAAGCGTGCCTCGTAGAGCTGCGCCCAGGTTGCCTGCCACTGCGTCGCGCCGATTGCCCGTAGCTGGATGCGCAAGGCCGGGTCAACGCTCAAGACACTGCTGAGAGTCACACCGATAATCAACGGCGTGGCAATGATGGTTTGTGCCATAATCATCGCCGGGATGGAGAACAGCCAGCCGAGGTCACCCATAGGACCGCTGCGCGAGAGCAGCAAATAGACCACCAGGCCGACCACCACAGGCGGCAAGCCCATCCCGGTATAGACCATTGTTGTGAAAATTCTTTTGCCAGGGAAATCTGTCAGGGCAAGCCATGTCCCCAACGGGATACCGAGCAAGGTGCTGATGAAGAGCGCAATGACCGTCACCTGTAACGAGCGCAAGACAATTTCCAGCACCGCAGCATCCGCTGATAGCAATAAGCGAATGGCTTCTTGCAGTGCCTGTAAGATCGTTTCCATGGCGGTATCATTGCTCCTGCTTCATTGGCGTGCGATCATTGCTCAAGTGATTGATACAGAGAAATCGACCTTTGTTTCCCCTCCCTGAATCCCTCCCCGCTGCGTAAGGAGGAACTTGGTTTCCCCTACGTAGTGGGGGGACAGAAGGGGGGATGCCTCCATAATGGTATTGCGAAATAGCATTAACCGTTATTCTGCGTCGGCTTCCTCAGTGGTTTCCATATCTGGTTCTTCGGTAGCTTCCATCGCTTGCATCATCTCAAGGTACGGTTCTGAATTCGGGAAGAATAACTGCTGCCCATTCACTTCGTAGTCTGCGATCATTTCCTGTGTTTCGACGGAAATCAACCAATCCACAAACTGCTGCGCTAGCTCGTAGTTCACTTCCGGGTGCAGGTCTGGATTGACGGGGATCACCCCGTAGGGATTCGCCATCGCCGAATCGCCAGCGAAGAGGATTACCAGATTCAGCCCTTCGGCTTCGCGGGCAATATACGTTCCGCGATCACTGAGCGTATAGGATTGCAGCTCGTCAGACATATTCAGCACAGCCCCCATACCCTGCCCTGCGCTGACATACCAATCGCCTTCGGGTGTGATTTCCGCGAGTTCCCAGAGGCTGCGTTCCTTGGTGTGCGTCCCGCTGTCGTCCCCGCGTGATACAAAGGTTGAGCCAGAGTCTGCAATCAGAGCCATGGCTTCGACGACGGTTTCGGCTTCCGCGATGCCTGCCGGATCATCTTCGGGGCCGACCAGCACAAAATCATTGAACATCACATCATAGCGTTCTGTACCGTAGCCATCTTCCACGAAAGCATCTTCACGCGCCCGTGCATGCACCAGAATTACATCCGCATCGCCATTTTCACCCAGGGCAATCGCCTGTCCCGTACCGACTGCGATGACATCCACTTCGGCATTGTACGCTTCTTCAAATACGGGCAGCAAAGCCCCCAACAAACCGGAGTCTTCTGTGCTGGTAGTGGTCGCCAGAATCAGGCGCTGCGGATCATCCTCGCTGTCTCCTTCCTGTGCGCTGATGGGAAGTGCCAGAAGAACGAGCAAAGATACGGTGAATAAGGTGAAAAGCTGCTTCTTAATCATGTGTGTGATCCTCTCTTAACCGCCGATATAGTACATTTCAATCTTCTGCCGCGAACCACTCGCCTCTGAACGAATTTCAGAATAGCGATCTGTCCGCTTCTGCCACAATCCCCGGATCAACGCTTCCAGTTCATCGTCGCTTGCTCCATCGCGCAGCGGGGTTTTGACATCCATGCCTTCGGTGGCGAACAAACAGGTGTAAAGTTTGCCCTGAGGGGATAGGCGCATCCGTGAGCAGTCGCCGCAGAATGGCTGCGTGACCGACGCGATAATCCCCACCTCACCCTGACCATCTTCATATTCAAAGCGCAAGGCTGTTTCGCTCTGGTAATTCCGTGAGACGCGCTTCAGCGGGAAGGCGGCGTGAATCATTTCGACCATTTCCTTCGCTGGTACGACATTTTCCATTTGCCAGCCGTTCATGGTTCCCACGTCCATATATTCGATCAAGCGCAAAATCAGCCCTTCATCGCGGCAGAAACGCGCCATATCGACAATATGCTGGTCATTGACCCCACGTTGTACGACAGCGTTGATTTTGATGGGAGTCATCTCGGCTTGTTGCGCCGCACGAATCCCCGCCAGCACTTCTTCCACGCCGGAGCGATTACCGTTGATCTTGCGGAAGGTCGCATCGTCCAGGCTGTCCAGGCTGATTGTCACGCGCTGCAACCCCGCAGCTTTGAGGGCATCCACTTTCTTCGGCAGCAGATAGCCATTGGTCGTCATTGCCAGGTCATGCACGCCATCCAGTTCTGCAAGCTGGCGCACCAGTTCTTCCACTTCCAGCCGAACCAGCGGTTCCCCACCGGTCAGGCGCAACTTCACCGCACCCAACCGAATGATGATGCGCGTGAGCCGGGTGATTTCCTCAAAGCGCAGGATTTCGTCGTGGGGTAGGAACTGAAAGCGTTCGCCGAAAATTTCTTCCGGCATGCAGTAAGTGCAGCGGAAATTACAACGATCTGTCAGCGAAATGCGCAAATCGCGCAACGGACGCTCGAAGGTATCCAGAACGGGTTGGTTCGTCATAGTGTTAAATCCCTAAATTCAGACTACTGATCTTGTGTGGTGTACTGCACAGTTCCAGTCAACCGTGTTTCATAACCGGGTTGTGCTGCCAGGGCTTGTTTGAAATCGTCCCGTTGCAGCGTCGCAATCAAGGCAATAATCCCTGGATGTTCACTGTATGCCAGGGGGATTACCAAATCATAGCGTTCCCACCCTACCGGGATGAAATCCAGGCCGAGGGCAATTGCTGCTCTGCGTACCCCCAGGCCACAGGTTGCCACGCCAGAAGCCACCGCTGCGGCAACGGCTAAATGTGTCGGCTGCTCATGGCGGTAGCCGTTAATCTGCGCCGGGTCGATGCCACGCTTCTGCAATTCATAATCCAGCAGCAGGCGCGTTCCGGCTCCCGGCTGGCGGTTGACGAAGGTCACACGCGGCAAATCATCTAATGAAGTGATCTTCTCTGGGTTGCCATTCGCCACAATCAAGCCCTGTTCGCGCTCGGCAAAGGTGATGATCTGCACCGGAATATTCGGCAAACGCCGTTTCACTTCCGGGATGTTGTACTCACCACTTTCGGCATCCAGCAGATGCACGCCTGCGAGATGGGCTTCCTCCCGGCGCAGCGCGACCAATCCACCCATTGACCCGACATTGGCGCTGGAAAGGCGCAGCGCAGGGTAGTCCCTGGCGATGTACTGCCCCAGTAAATCCAGCATGGGATCATGGCTGCCGATTGCCATCACCGTATTGCGAATCGCCGTCATATCGCGGTATAGCTGCACGCGAATAGTTTCGCCCCGGTCAACGCCATCCTGGAAGCGCGGCACATGCGCCAGCCCATCGGCACGCACCAGCGATGTAATCACGCCTGCGCCCCGGTTCAGCGGAGTCGCCAGCAGTTTGTCGCCAATTTGCGCCAGCGACACGCGCACATAATCATCATCCCCGCTGGGGGAAACCAAGCGCCGCGTCAGGGTGGCTTCGGCCTGCGTTTGCGTATCGTCCGCAGGCAAACCAGTCCACTGCCGGATCAACGGCTGCACGAACAATTCCCCGGTTAAGGCCGCACTGACGGGATAGCCCGGCACACCCAGGATGAACTGCCCATCGAGAATCCCGGCAATCACCGGATGACCAGGACGTACCGCGATGCCATGTACCAGCAGTTCCCCATATTCTTTGATTTGCCGCGCACTGAAATCCTTGCTCCCGGCAGACGTTCCCGAAAGCAGCAGAATTAAATCCGGCTGCAACTGGCAG
This sequence comes from uncultured Anaerolineaceae bacterium, assembly GCA_964455365.1. Lineage (GTDB taxonomy): Bacteria > Chloroflexota > Anaerolineae > Aggregatilineales > Phototrophicaceae > JAUZRW01. The sequence goes on from CAYVVZ010000037.1 coordinate 25,828, forward strand.
GCTTGCTGTAATGCCGCGCTGATCGGTTCAGGCTTGTCTGGCGTGATGGGCAAGCGGGTGACTCTGCCGCCCCATTCTTCCACCTGTGCGCCGAGAACCAGGCTGTTGTATTCGATGATTTGTCCCGGTTCGGGCGCATGCCCTGCGGGAACCAATTCCGAACCAGTGGGGATGATGACCACATGCGGCTGTTGATGCACAGCGACTTCATGAAAGCCGCTTCCCGCCAACGCTCCCAGGTCAACCGGGCGGATGCGATGATGCGCGGGAAGAATCAATTCTGTCGCCACCATATCTTCGCCCATCATGCGCACATGCTGGCGCGGCGCTGCCGGAGCCTTGATCTGAATGCCATCGTCCACAGGCTGCACTTGCTCAATCATGATGACCGCATCGGTGCTTGAGGGCATGGGATCGCCTGTATTCACCGGGTGAATCCGTTCGTTATGCAGCGTCACGGGGCGGGTTTCGGTGGCATCCAGCGTATGCGTTGAAAGGACGGCGTAGCCATCCATCGCCGCCGCGTGATAATGTGGCGAAGAAATCCGGGCGAAAATGGGTTCCGCCAGTACGCGCCCCAACGCCTTTTCCAGTGGAACCGTTTCCGCAGGCAGTGAGGCATGCTTGTGCAGGCTGCGCAGCCCTTCTTGCATGCGCCGTTTCGCTTCGTCTAGTGAGATGTCTTCCAGGTAAATGTTGCGTTCATGCATGGGATTTGTGTGCCAGTTCTATTGTTTCAAAACGGAATGATGTTTACGAGTTCCCCGGCGCGGTAGCCGCCATGGTTCAAGGGAAGCTGTAACAAGCCATCCGCATTCACCAGCGTATAGATTAAATTGGATTTGCCGAAGATGGGTTCTGCCAGCAGGATGTCGCCTTCCCCCGGCAGCAAGCGCACCGGGACGCTATCTTCCCGCCCGGTGATGCTGGCGATATTCTGCGTTAGCTGTGCCTGAATGTTTCCCTTCGGGCGCAGGCTTTCCCCAAGAAGGTATTGCACCGTAGGCAGCATAATTTGCCGCGCAACCAACATCGCGGATACAGGATTCCCCGGTAAGCCAATCACGGGCTTGCTATCGCAAACCGCTAAGATGGTGGGCTTCCCCGGTTTGATCGCCAGGCCATGCTGTAAAACGCCGGGTTCGCCCAACTTCGTGATGACATCCCGCGTCAGGTCTCGTGTGCTGACGGAACTCCCCGCCGACAGCACCAGCATGTCCGATGCGTCGAGGGCTGCCCTGGCTTTCTCGTAGAAGTCATCAAAGGTATCACGGGCGATGCCGAAATGCGTGGAAACCGCGCCCTGTTCTCCCAGCATTGCGCCCAGGATATAGGCATTGATGTCGCGGATTTGGCCTAATGCCGGGGTTTCTTCCGGCGGAATCAATTCATCCCCGCAGCTCAACAGGCCGACTCGTACCCGTGGCCTGACCTGAACTTCTGTGATGCCAATTGCCAGCAATCCCCCAATATCTTGTGGGCGAATGCGTGATCCGGCTGGCAGCACAGCATCCCCGGCTGCGATGTCTTCGCCAATCTGCACCAGATTTTCCCCCGGCGCGACAGGCGCTAGAATCTCGATTTCGCCCCCACCGATTTTTTGTGTGCGCTCAATCATCACCACAGCATCCGCACCCGGTGGCAGCATCGCCCCGGTATGAATTTCTGCGGTTTCGCCACTGTGTATGGAGATGGTCGGTTCTTCCCCCATTTGCACCACGCCGATTTGCCGCAAATATGCGGGCAGGGCATCGGACGCGCTGAAGGTATCGGCGGCTTGCACAGCATAACCATCCATCGTGCTGCGCACAAAGTTCGGCAGGTCACTCGCGGATTGTGGGGCAACCGCCAGGACTCGTCCGGCAGCTTCCATGACGGCGATACTTTCCGTTTGTTGCAGCGGGTCACAATGAGAATGTAAGTTTTCAAGCGCTGCCTCAACGGTAGCGACTGTAAAGAAAGTCGTCTTCTTATTCATGGGTTGCAATCTTCACTTATCAAAGCGTTGAGTTGTTCGGTTGAAGGATTCTGTACCCTGGAAACAACGGCCTCGCAGGTTGCCAGCCAATCCAGGATGAGCCGCATCTCTGCAATTTGCAGCGATAATGCCAGATCACCAAGGCTGTCTTCCTGGTGTTGCAAGTGGGCTTCAAGCTGCGCGATGCGCTGCGTGCAGGCTTCCCGCTGTGCATCAATGATGGGCTGCGTGGGGCGACCCAACACACGAGCAATATACAGGCGGCTGAGGAACTCTGTGCGAATGTTGCGCGTGCTGGCATCGGGCTGCTCTTGCTCCAGCCATTGGTACAGCCGCTCTCGTCCGCTGTCCGTCAGCCAATAGACGGTACGCATGGGGGCATCTTCGGCATCTTCTTCGCGCCCGTCGATCAATTCCCGGCGCTCAAGTTGTTTCAGCAGTGTGTAGATGCGGCTGGTGCTGAGTTTCCAGATTCGTCCCAGGCGGTCAGGCGCACGAAAATGAGGCAGCAGTTGGTAGCCGTGGCAGGACTGGGCTTCTAATAAGCCCAGGATTACATACTCAGGGGATACGCGAGACATACTTCAATACCATAAAAAATAACTACACAGAAAAATTAATCCCCTATTCACAAAGTGAATAGCATTAGAAAACTGATAGAATTATGCCAGCAGTTTCGGTTTTTTGCCAACGATTCTTTGGGAGTGGAATAATGAATTTAAAAGGGTATGCAAATCATATTGGTCGGATTGATCTTACCAGCGGCGCGGTGACCTACGAAGAAATCCCGGAAGATTGGGCTTTGAAGTACGTCGGCGCACGCGGACTGGGTGTACGCTACTGCCTGGAAGCTGGCCCAAAGGTTGACCCGCTGGGACCAGAGAATCTCCTCTGCTTCATGAACGGGCCGTTGACTGGCACTCGTGCCAACATGAGCGGTCGTCTGGCTGTCGTCACCAAAAGCCCCCTGACTGGCACTGTTACCGATAGTCACCAGGGCGGTTGGTCTGCGGCACGGCTGCGTTGGTCAGGCTTTGATGGCTTGATCTTCAGTGGAATCAGTGAGAAGCCCGTCTATGCGTATGTGGCAAACGGGACTGTCGAATTGCGCGATGCCAGCGAAGTCTGGGGGATGACGACGCACGAAACTGTGAAGCACTTCCAGGAAAAATATGGCGCGGACGACCTGACCGTGATGACCATCGGCCCCGCTGGTGAAAACGGCGTGAAGTTCTCCGCCTGGATGAATGAAAATGAACGCGCATCGGGGCGCGGTGGTACGGGTACTGTCGGCGGTGCGAAGAAGCTCAAGGCGGTTGTGGTCAAAGCGAAACGCCAATGGCCTGAAATCGCAGATGATGAAGCGTTCAAAGAAGCACACAAAGTTGCGTTGGCAACCATCATGGACGAAGCCAACATCACCGCGCCGAAAAAGGGTGGCCTGAGCCTCTACGGTACGAACATGCTCATGAACGTCACCAACTCCATCGGCGCACTGCCCACCAAGAACAGCCAGACAACCGCCTTCGGCGACGGCGCAGAAAAGATCAGCGGTGAACACATCCGCGAAACGATTCTGGTCGCGGAACCCACCTGCCACGCTTGCCCGGTTGCTTGTAAGAAAGAAGTCGAAGTCGAATACAATGGGCAGACGATCCGCACCGAGAGCTTCGAGTATGAAACCGCCTGGGCATTCGGCGCTCACAGCGGCAACGACAACAAAGAATCCATCGCCTACATGATCTGGCAGTGCAATGCTTACGGCATGGATACGATTGAAATGGGCAACTGCCTCGCTACCTATATGGAAGTCAGCGAAAAAGGCTGGAACGGCGCAGTCCCGTTGAACTGGGGCGACCATGCCCATATGGTGGAACTGGTTGAGAAAACCGCGAAGCGCGAAGGCATCGGCGATGTCCTATCTGGTGGTGTGAAGCGAATTGCAGAACACTTCGGTCATCCAGAAATTGGGATGCAGGTTCGCGGTCAGTCCATCCCGGCCTATGACCCGCGTGGTCTCAAGGGGATGGGGCTGGGGTATGCAACCAGCAATCGCGGTGCGTGCCACCTGCGCGGCTACTCCCCGGCTAGCGAACTCGGCGTGATCGGCCTGAAGACTGACCCGCTGGAGTGGAAGGGCAAGGGCGAACTGCTCAAGCTGCTGCAAGATATTCATGCCTTCAGCGACAGCCTCGACCTGTGCAAATTCAGCGCGTTTGCAGAAGGTGCGGATGAATACGCTTCGCAATATGCATCAATCGTCGGCGTGGAAAACTTCACCGCAGATGATGTGCTGAAGATTGGCGAACGCATCTATAACCTGGAACGCTACTACAACATGCAAGCCGGCGAAGCCGAAGGCAGCGATGTTTTGCCCACGCGCTTCACCACTGAGAAAAGCACCATGCCCGGTTCCGAAGGCCACGTCTGCGAACTTGACCAGATGCTCGAAGAATATTACTCGCTGCGCGGTTGGGTCAACGGACATGTGCCGGAAGAAAAACTGAAGGAACTGGAGATCATCTAAGCATCTCCGTCAGCATTTGTGTACGAGCATGTTCACGACGTACAACAGCCCTGGAATTTTCCGGGGCTGTTTTGTGTGGCTCATGTGTAAAAACGGTGATTTGTAGGGGCGCTGCGTGCCGCTACACCTTCATCAACGCTTGCGAAAAGTCCGCAATCAAATCTTCGATATTTTCCACACCGACAGAAATGCGAACCGTTGCCGGGGTCACACGGGCGATTGCCAGTTCTTCTGGCGCGACTTTGCTATGGGTACTCTTTGCCGGGATCGTCACCAGCGTTTCGACACCCCCCAGGCTGACCGCGTTGAATCCCAGGTGCAGCGCCTCAACAAACGTGGAGGCGGCTTCGGCACTTTCCATTTCCAGCGCCAGCATACCGCCGAACCCGCACATTTGCTCCTTCGCCCGTTCATGATCTACCGTACCCGGCAGGCCAGGGTAATAGACCTGCTGAATCTTCATTGCATCGGCGAAAAATTCCGCGACCTGCTGCGCATTCTGGTTATGCTGCTGCACGCGCATGTGCAGGGTCTTCAGGCTGCGATCCAACAAAAAGGCTTCCAGCGGGCTGCCACACCCGCCAAAGATCAGGCGGTTCTCTGCGATGGGTTCCATCATTTCCGCCGAAGTCATCACCGCCCCGGCAATCACGTCTGAATGCCCACCCAGGTATTTTGTCGCGCTGTGTACCACAATATCCACGCCATGACTCAGCGGTTGTTGATTGATGGGGGAGGCAAAGGTGTTATCCACGACAGTCAAGGCACCGACCTGCTTTGCAGATTCCACGATTTGCGGCAGCGACAGCACCATGCAGGTCGGGTTCGCCGGGGTTTCAATGAAAACCATCCTGGCTTCTGGCGCGTGCGTCGGCAGATCATAGAGTTCATCTTCGCTGAGGAAGCGCGTCTGGATACCCCAACGCGGCAGCAAATCCGCAATCAGGTGATGCGTACCGCCATACACCGGACGCGAAGAAACCAGCAAATCCCCCTGTTGCAGATAGCCCATCAGCACAGCCGTGATTGCAGCCATCCCGCTGGAAAATAACAGCGCTTGCTCTGCACCTTCCAGCGGGGCGAGGCGTTCTTCCACATTACGCACGGTGGGATTGGTCAGGCGGGTGTAGATGTGCGCGTCCGGCACTTCACCCTGAAATGCCGCGAGCATCTCATCGCTGTCGTGGAAGCCAAAAGTGCTTGTCTGAAAAATCGGATAGGTTGCAGGTAAGAATTTTTCTTCGATTCGTCCATGTATGCCGATGGTCGCTTGCCCAAAATTTTTATCTGACATGAAAAAATCCCTTGAAGGCGTTGTGTATTTTATCCCAGTATACCTCGTATACATTGTAGTAGGTTTGCGGATTTGCTGAATTCGTGCATTTTGGGGCGGGCTGTTTTAAAGTGTGACTTGTAGGGGCGTGTTTGTAAATAAAAGTGTTACGACCAGAACCAGGCATATTGAGCCACTCCCCACCCCCAACCCCCTCCCCGATTCTCAAGGAGGGGGCTAGAAGTCTCCCCTCACACAGTGGGGGGAGATTGAGAGGGGGGATACATGACGAGCAAAATAGCAAACTTTCGCGTAATGTCTGTTTTAACAAACACGCTCTAAGTCATAAGTGACCTTCTTTTTGAACTTCCATGACAGGATGGTGTAACATGGCTATGCATGGACTAGTTCAGGCGATACTAATGCCAAAAAATACACCTTTCATCACCTCTCATCTGCGCATCACGATCATTTATCTTGTCGCAGCCGCAAGCTGGATTCTGTTTTCCGATTCCATTCTGTACGAAGTTGGGATGGCGGATGAGCAGATTACCGAATTGAGCATCATGAAGGGAATAGGCTTTGTTGTTGTTACCTCCTCGGTTCTATACCTGGTGCTGCGCCAGGCTTTTCGCCGGGAATCCCGCCTGCAAGCTGACCTGCGTAACCAGATGGAACAGTTGCAGCAATCGCAAGCACACCTGGAGCAAAGCGAAGCTCGTTTCCGCAAAGCGGTAGAAGAAGCGCCGCAGCCCATCATTATCTTCGCGGAAGATGGCGAAGTGCTGACGATCAGCCGCATCTGGCTGAAGATTACCGGGTATACCGCAGAGCAGTTGCGCACGGTAGATGCATGGAGTGAACTGGCGTATGGAGAGCAAAGTCAGCCCATAAAAGCAGGGATTGATGCGCTCTTCGACCTGGAAGGACGGGTGGATGAAGGGGATTTCACCGTGCGCACAGCCGATGGTTCGGAGCGTATCTGGATGTTTAGTTCCACACCGCTGGGGCGACTGCCCGATGGTCGCCGAGTCGTGATGAGTATGGCGGCGGACGTAACACAACAACGGCAGGCAGAAGCCTCTACGCTGGAAAATGAACGTTTGAAGCTTCGCTTCCAGAAAGAGAAAGAGCGCAACGACTTCGTGATGCGCATTGTCTCCATGCTCTCCCACGATTTGCGCACTCCGCTCACAGTGATCCTGTCTTCTCGCTGGTTCCTGGTGCGGCATTTCGATAAGTTGACAGCAGAGAAACGCATGGAAAAATTGGACACCATCGAACGACAGGTGCAATTCGCCATCCAGATGCTGGAAGATACCGTCAATATGGCACGCGGCAATATCGGCGAAGTCAGCTTCCAGCCCACCCCGGTCAATCTCGCCACCTTATGCAAAGTCAGCATTGAAGAAGTGGATGCCGCAGATCACCCTCAGCACAGCGTACGCTTCGTGAATCGCTTCGGCACAGAAAGCGTACTGGTTGATGATGTGCTGGTCAGTCGTATGCTGCTCAATTTACTCTCGAACGCGCTCAAGTATTCAGCCGCAGGTACCGAAGTGCGCGTAGAGTTGGAGCGGCAAGACGAGTGGATTGTTCTGTATGTTGTTGACCAGGGCAGCGGCATCCGCGAAGAAGACCTGCCCCAGATTTTTGACCCCTTCTTCCGCGCAGAAGATGCAGCGGCAGTGCGCGGAACCGGGCTAGGATTGAGCATCGTCAGAGACTGTGTGCAGCGTCACCTGGGGCAAATCGAAGTCACGAGTGAAGTCGGCAGAGGGACAACCTTCATCGTTCGGCTGCCTTTTCAAGCAGCACCACAGCCGAAACTAAGCACACTGTAGCGTATTCGTTTGCCGGGGATGTGTTCATGATCCCACTGGCAGATGCTCAAAAACTGAGTGGTGGCTGCTGGTTGGCTACTCCTCTACCACGGTCACATCCAGCGCATCGACATCCGGCGAGAGTGTGACGTACAAGGCATTCACCCAACCGTAGACGCTGCCGCTCTGCACCTTCCACCAACTCGCATCTTCATTACGCCCGACAATCGGCACAATCTCACCCGGCAGCAGCAGGGCGACTTCTTCCGCTTCCGCGTCCGGCGTGGCGCGTACCAGCAAGCGGTAATTGCTGCGCAGGGTGAGGTCGCGCAGTTGGGATGCCGCACTGCCTTCTGTGCCGACGGTGACGTATGCGCTGCTGACCCAACCCGTGGCTCCGTTGCCCATGTCAATCTGCACCCAGAGGCCATCTTCACTGCGAGCCAATAAGGGGTATTCCTGCCCCCGGCTGACGCGAGCAATCAAATTATTGGCGATTCGTGGCTCTCCGCGCACATTGAGCGTATCCACATTGACCGTCGCAATCATGCCCACGGGTTGCGCAGCCACCACTTCACCCGCCGGAGCAAGCCCCCAATCCAGGTAAATATACGCCGTCTGGTCAAATTCGCGGTAATCGAGCTGAATGCGATGCACGCCTGTACTCAATTCCACATCACGCCCCAGGGTTAGCCCCGGCTGCGGTTGATCCCAGGTATCGAGGATGACTTCGCCATCAATATACAGGCGGAAGCCCTCATCGGCGGTGATGATGAAGCGATACACGCCGCCGGGTAAGTAACCGCCTTTGCCCCAACGCACGCTGAAATTATCTGCCGGAACACCACGCCCCGGCGAGTTTGTTCCCCAATCAAAGCCAATGCCGCTATCCTGCCGGGTGAAACTCGGCGTGCCCGCCAGATACGGATTGTTGAAATATTCAGCATTCCAGGGCTGTTCGTGTAAATTACTTTGTGCCAGCAGCGGCATATTGCTCAACAGCAATAGCCCCACCAGCAAAAACCCAATCCAGAACCAACGCTTCATGCGCGTCAATAACTCCACACTACGATAAATTAAGAGATACAGTGCGGCATAGTCTAGCGCGTTTCGCCAGAAATGATAAGCATAGATGACGATTTATGGTGAGAATTTGGTAGGATCATATGCCCGAATCCACTTCTGCTCTAACCGAATGCGCCATTTGCTGCTATGATAGTCTCATTGTCGAACGCACAGGGCTGTATGTGAACAGCTATATGAAGTCGTTGTGGTTCTCACAGCAAACAATCTCATCCGTCCTCTTTGAGCCAGAGGCTATCATACCGTGACAATCGATTCACTTTCCCCAAAACAAGCCAGCGAAATTGAGCAGCAGGTCAGCCGTTTGCTCAACACCTTGCGCAAAGCCAAACTCTTTGACGAACCGGTTTACACATCCTTGCAAGAGTTAGAGCAACAATTGGGCGAAATCCGCCGCCGTCGTTTTGATGAGGATAACACCGAATACAGCGGCTATTAATTGCCTGGAATAACGTTTTGAGGCTGCCCCAAGCAGTCCTCCTCATCATGAATTTCCCTCCCGCATGCCTCTTGAAACGATGCATGATCTTCATGCGTATAAAGAAGTAAGATCGTTCAAGGTTCCTCAGGGGCAAGTACCATGTCCATTGATGAAGAACAACTACAGAAAAATGTAGATCGTCAAGCCACTCCTATCATCCGCATGATTTATCATGGTTCCGCATTTGGCATTGCCATTCCGCTGCTGATTCTGGGAGGTGTCCTGGGAGTCATCAGCGGGGAATTTGCCCTCACTGTTGGCGTGCTGCTGCTCGTGAGCATCATCATGCATGGGGTCTGGTTTGGTGCGCAGATGACGCGCTTAGAAATTGAGGAAGAAGAGCGCAAAAAAATGCTGGAAGCAGCCCAATACCAGTATGAGGAAAAAGCCAAACGAGATCGCCTGATGCTCAGTGATGATGGCGAACTGGTGGATTATCCGGCATTGGATGATGAAGAGGACGAACGTCAGCGCTATTCCTAACGTGAGCTTTGATTAGAGTCTGATGTTGCGCACAGGTACTTCGGGCGATCCAGCAAATCGCCCCCTATGCTTTTCTTCGTGTCCTTCGTGCCTTCGTGGTTCAAGTCGTTTTGGTGCGATCACCCTGCCCGCTACTGTTCATCAGTTCATAACTGATGTTACGCAGTAGCCTTTGCTTTCAGCCTTTTCTGCTTGGACGAGCGTAAGCTGTCAGCGATCAGCCATCAGCAAAAACGTTTTTGCAGTCGTGATGTGCTCAAAAAACGCACTTTGAGGCTGACAAGCTGAAATGCTGAGACGCTCATCGACTGTTCTGCGGTTCCTTCCCGTTTTCAGGAGCTTGTGCGTGAGGTCAGTTCATAAGATACGCCGTTTCATGGTATAGTCTCCGCATTGATTTTGAACTGAACCGAGAACATTCCATGAAATTCCTCAACCGAGGCCAGATACCCTTCCTCGCGCTCATCGTTCTCATCCTGCTGCTTGCTGCCGGGGTGCGCTTACATAACCTGGAAGCGCAATCCTTCTGGTATGACGAGGGCGTGGCCTACGGGCATAGTCACCGGGGCTTGCTGGAATTGATCCCGCGTTTGCAGAACAATGTCCATGTCCCGGCCTATTTTGGATCGCTGGCAATCTGGGAAGATTTCACGGGCAGCACAGAATTTGCCCTGCGTGCGTACAGCGTGCTGTGGAGTGTGGTCAGTGTGGCGGCGGCCTATGCCCTGGGAAAACGACTCTTCGCGCCGATGGCAGGGATTGCGGCGGCGGCTTTCGTGGCGCTGAATACCTTCAGCATTCACTACGCGCAGGAAACCCGCATGTATGCCATGCTTGCGGCGCTTGCCGCGCTTGCGATGTGGGCATTTGTGGGATTTGTGCAGCGGATCAATCGCCAATCTGTAGGGGCGATTCATGAATCGCCCGGAAAAAATGGTGTGTGGCGCTGGGGATTGGCCTTCGCGCTGCTGAATATCGTGGGCGTGTATACCCATGTGGCCTATGCGCTGGTCATGCTGACTCAGGGTGTGATGGCGGTCTTGTGGCTGATTGCGCTTTTCTGGCGTTCCGGCTGGCGAATCAGCTTACGCGCCTTCTTGACCTACAGCGCCCTCAATCTGCTGACGCTGCTGGCCTTTGCCCCCTGGATTCTGACGGCTGTTTCGCAAATCTCTGCGCAGCCCAATATCAGCGCAGGGATGGAATTCGCGGAAATCCTGCGCATCTTGCAGGGATGGTTCGCCTTTGGCATCACCTACGAGGAAAGCATCTCCGGCGGGATGGGTGTTGTTGTCTATTTCCTGCTGCTCTTCGGCTTGATTACGCCACGCGGCAGCAAAAAGGATGCGTGGTGGGCGCTGCTGCTCCCGGTGGTGTGGGTGATTCTTTCCAGCGGATTGTATTTGTACCTGGAATTATACGAGCGCTATCTGCGCTTCTTGCTCCCGGCGCAGATTGGCTTCGCCCTGTGGATGGGACGCGGAATCTGGGTGCTGTGGCATATTGTTCCGCGCAGCGCACAGTACAAGCCGGATGCCCCCACGCGCTATCTGCCGAAGGTGGCGGCAGTGGTGGCGCTGCTGGCCTTTTGTTACACAATGGCTGGCGGACTCAATCCGCTGTACAACGATCCTGATTACCAGCGTGACGATTACCGGGGTATGGTGCAGCGCATCGAAACTGAATCCGGCGAAAATGCTGCCGTGATTCTGACGGCTCCCGGCTTGCAGGAGATTTACGGCTATTACGACGCAGGTGAACTTCCGGTGTATCCGCTGCCTGCCAGCCCGGATATTGTGGGGGATACAGAAGCCGTCATCGCAGAGCATGACCGCATCTTTGTGGTAATCTACGGCGCTGACGAGCAAGACCCGCAGGGGCTGGTACTGCGAACACTGAACACAGAAGCCTATCCGTTGGGTGGTGAATGGGTGGGCGATGTGCGGCTGGAACGTTTTGTTTCCCCGGCGGATTTCCCCGCGCCGCAATCGGTAGATGCACAGTTCGGAGAAAATATCACCCTGCGCAGCGCTGCCCTCAGCAGCGAAAATTTACAGGCGGGGGGTGTGCTGCAAGTTCAGTTGCAGTGGGAAACAGATTCGGCGCTAGATACGCGCTACAAAGTCTTCGTGCAGATCCTCAACAGCGAAGGCGTATTGGTGGCGCAGCATGACAGCGAACCCGCTGGCGGTACGGCTCCGACCAATGTATGGAATCCGGGGGAAACGGTGCTGGATCTGCACGCGCTGGTGCTTCCGCTGGATGCACTCGCCGGGGACTATACCGTGATTGTCGGGCTGTATGATACCAACAATCCATCGGCACGGTTGACCGTTGGTGAGGGAGATTATCTGCCGCTTGCGACAATCGCGGTGGAGTGAGGGCATTCAGATGGACTCAAAAAGCCCCCGCACTGGCGAGGGCTTCTGAGTAGCAAAGTGACACAGCAAGCGGTGGGATTATTCCGTCGGCGGAACAATCACAGCGTCGATGACGTGGATCACGCCGTTGCTTGCTTCGATGTCCACCAATTCCAGAACGACATTGGCTTCGTTAATCATCACACCCTCTTCGCTGACCGTGATGGTTGCTTCGCTGCCATCAGCCATAGCGATGGTTGCGCTGCCCATATCGTCAACCAGTTCCGGCAGTTGGAAGCTGTAAACCGTGCCGGGGAAGACGTGGTACTGCAAGATGGTGGTCAGCAGGGCGGTATCAGCAACGATGTCTTCCAGACCTTCCACAGCAGCGAATGCAGCATCAACCGGAGCAAAGACGGTCACAGCAGCAGCCGGGTCAGCCAGCAGTTCCAGCACAGCCGGGTCAGCAGCCTGAACAGCGGTGAGCAAGGTGGTGAATTCTGCGCCTTCTTCAGCGGTTGCCAGTTCCACAACGATGTCAGCGATGGTGCGCAGTTCCGGCACGATCACAGCGTCGATGACGTGGATTACGCCGTTAGCAGCTTCGATGTCTACCATTTCCAGAACGAGGTTGGCTTCAGCAACGGTGATGCCATCTTCGACGTTACCAGCAATATCGAAGTACTGACCGCTGAGGGTGACAACATGGAGAGCCGGTTCCATCATGTCGTCCATTTCCATTTCAGCAGCTTCTTCGAGGCCAGCAACCACATCGCCGGACATCACAACACCTTCTACCACATGGTAGAGCAGGATTTCATTGAGGCGCGGCGTGCCTTCTTCCGTCAGAATTTCATTGAATGCTTCTTCACCCAGGGCTTCAGCCAGTGCAGCAAACGCAGCATCGGTGGGTGCGAAGACGGTGAGTTCCGCTTCCGGGTTGCTCAGTGCTTCCAGAATTGCCGGGTCAGCAGCGGATACAGCCGCCAGCAGGGTGGTGAATTCCGGGGTTTCCGCTTCGGCGGAGCTAACAACAATTTCCGCGATGGTGGGGGTTTCGTCCTGTGCAAAGACAGGAGCAGCTACCAGTACAGCCAGAACAAACAACGCAGCAAACACACTTTTGACCTGTCGCATTACCTGAGTTCCTCCAACTTATGAGATTACGATCCAGTAGTTTTGTCGCGCGACGATCCACAACATAACGGTGATTTGTGAGGCGATTCCTAAATTTGGATTAGGCAATTATGAAACTCATAAGAAATATGAGACTCGTCTGAGTTTTTGGGGGTTTGGGTGAACCAACCTCCAAATTGAAGCGATTTATAGCGTTTTGCAGGGTGGAATTCTCATGACCTGCTATCTGCTGCACACTTGCGTCAGCGCCGCAATCACGCGATCCTGCTCCGCTTCGGTCATCTGGGCATACAGGGGAATTGCAATCGCGTGTTCTTGCGCGGATTCGCTTTCTGCAAGGGCGGCACAGGTTCCGGTCTCACAATCACACTGCGGATGGTTTCCGGCACAGCGCCAGGGTTCGGCCTGATACGCGGGTTCGCGGTGGGCGTTCATGATGCCGCGCCGGGTGCTGATCCCTAGATCGAGCAAGGCTTGCATCACTTTTCGCTGATCCAGCGACTCATCCAGGCGAATTAAGTAGGTCTGCCAATTGCTGCGGGCGTAATCCGGTTCATGCGGTATGCTGATGCGGGGGATATTCGCCAGCAATTCATGATAGCGATCCGCTAATTCCCGGCGGCGCTGGATGATTTCTGGCAGGCGTTTCAGTTGTTCACGCCCTACTGCCGCTTGAATATCCGTCATGCGGTAGTTGTAGCCCAGTTCCGTATATTCCTCAAAAATCACAGACTGCGCGTTATGGCGTTCCGTATCCCGCACGCTCATGCTGTGCTGCCGCCAGAGCTTGAATTTTTCATCATACGCCGGGTTATTCGTGGTCAGCATCCCACCATCGCCCGTGGTGATGACTTTGCGCGGATGGAAGCTGAAGACCGCAATATCGCCCTGGGGTGCGCCGATTTTCTGCCATGCGCCGTTGTAGCACATTTCGCTGCCGATGGCACAGGCGGCATCTTCCACCAGTGGGATATTGTGCTTGCGGCTGATTTCCACGAATGCCGCCATATCGCAGGGCATCCCCACCTGATGTACACAGAGAATTGCGGCGGTTTTTTCGCTGATGAGGCGCTCAACCTGCGCCGGATTCATGTTGTACGTAGCGGGGTCAATATCGCAGAAAACCGGGATCGCGCCGCAGTAGCGCACGCTGTTGGCGGTGGCGATGAAGCTGTGGCTGGCGGTGATGACTTCGCTTCCTGGTTCCACACCGACGGCTTTCAAGGCCAGATGCAAACCCGTTGTGCAGTTGGAAACTGCGGTTGCATGCGTTGCGCCGACATGCGCGGCAAATTCTTCTTCGAAGGCTTTCACCTGCGGGCCTTGCGTCACCCATCCACTGTGAATCACCAGACGCACGAGGTCGGCTTCGGCATCGCCAAGCAGGGGTTTTGCAATCGGAATCTTGGGTTGTGTCATCTCTGCCGCCATTGGTTCTTCCTGTGCTGTTTTAGGCAACGATGGTGGTGTTGAAGAAATTAAATGTAGACAATTATCCCCCCTTCCGTCCCCCCGCTGCGCAGTGGGAAACCAAGTCCCGCCCTATGAAGTGGGGAGGGATTTAGGGAGGGGAAGCGTAGTGTCACTTTCTCCGTATTGAACTCTGAAGCCACACCACTGTTGCCGTAGGTTTCGGTTCAAACACTGTGAACCCGATCTTAACGCTGTCGCCCATGCTTGTACATGCCCGCGCAGAACCATCTACAAAAACAGCGAACCTTCGCGTACACTGCCGCGCATGACAAAAATCGGACTGAACGCGCACTTACTTTCCAGCCAGCCGGGATACCGGGCAGCCGGGATTCACAACGTCATTCACCAACTGCTGACGCATCTGCCCACAGTTGCGCCGGAAGATTGGCAGTTCACAGCAATGGTCGGCGCGGCAAATGTGGCACAGTACGATGGCGTAGAGATGCGCCGCGCATCCCTGGATACCGAATCGCCGCTGCGCCGCATCCTCTGGGAACAGGTTATTCAGCCGTTCCAGCTTGGCGAATTTGATCTGTACCACGCGATGGCCTTTGTTGCCCCGCTGTGGCTGCGTGTGCCGCTGGTGGTCACCATCTATGACCTGACCTTCCTACGCTATCCCGAACGGCTGACAACGGCGCGGCGCTTATATCTGCGGACATTCACCGAAAATACCTGCCGCCGTGCCAGACGCATCACTGCCATCAGCCACAGCACCAGAGCCGACCTGGTGGAACTGCTCGGCATTGATCCAGAAAAAATCGACGTGACTCCCCTGGGGTATGATCGGGCGCTGTATCGTCCGCTGCCACAAGAACAGATTGCCGCCTTCAAACGAGAAAAAGGGCTGCCGGATCGTTTCTGGTTGTACCTGGGTACGATTGAGCCACGCAAAAATCTGCTTACCCTGGTGGAAGCCTATGCCTTGCTGCACCCGGATGATCGTTTGCCGCTGGTGCTGGCGGGGGGCAAGGGCTGGATGAACGAAGATTTATTCGCGGCAATCGAACGGCATAACCTGACAGCGCAAATTACATTTCCGGGATTCGTGCCTACCGACGAGGTTGCCCTCTGGTACAATAGCGCCGAATTGTTCCTGTACCCCTCTGTCTTCGAGGGGTTTGGTTTACCTGTGCTGGAAGCAATGGCCTGTGGGACTCCGGTGCTGACCAGTGCTGTTTCGTCCCTGCCGGAAGTGGCAGAAGGTGCGGGGATGTGCCTGCCGCCACACGAGCCGGATGCATGGGCGGCTGCCTTACGTGATGCAGATGCCGCGTGGCGATCCACAGCGCGGGAACGTGGCCTGGAAAAAGCCGCGCAATTCCGATGGGAAGACACCGCTCGCCTGACGATTTCCAGTTATCAGCAGGCGTTGGGGTAGAATATTCAAAACACGAGCGTTGCATAGAGGCATGATACGGCCTCTTAAAAAATGAATACGGAGAAACGATCTGGTGTAGGGGCGCGGCCTGTGTGCGCTCCCGGCGGGCGACCCAGTAGATGATGCACATCAGGATAAGGGTTTATGGTTCTCGTTTTTGGCATTTTCGGGCACGATAGATCGTGCCCCTACGCAAAAATACGCCTTTCGTAGGGGCATGGCCTGCCATGCCCGCGAGAATGAATACTATCTCCGTGTTTACTTTTGAAATGAGCGTTGCATAGAGGCATGATACGGCCTCTTAAAAAATGAATACGGAGAAACGA
>CAYVVZ010000037.1:42252-47085 GCA_964455365.1 uncultured Anaerolineaceae bacterium
GAGCGTTGCATAGAGGCATGATACGGCCTCTTAAAAAATGAATACGGAGAAACGATCTGGTGTAGGGGCGCGGCCTGTGTGCGCTCCCGGCGGGCGACCCAGTAGATGATGCACATCAGGATAAGGGTTTATGGTTCTCGTTTTTGGCATTTTCGGGCACGATAGATCGTGCCCCTACGCAAAAATACGCCTTTCGTAGGGGCATGGCCTGCCATGCCCGCGAGAATGAATACTATCTCCGTGTTTACTTTTGAAATGAGCGACACGCCGAGAACCCACATGTAAGGGCGCAGCGCGCTGCGCCCCTACTCCTACCCCCGTATATTCGGCGGGACGGAAGGGGTATACAGAGGCAAAAATTCATTTCAAAATCGCAGGCTTTGCACCGTAGACAACAACCTTCCTGCCAAGGGATGAGACGTACAGGTATGGCAGCAACACAACGACAAGATGAACACCCACCTGTAGAACCGCGCTGGTTGATGCCCCTGCTCGATGTAGGGCTGATCTCCCTGGCGTGGGTCTTTGGGTATATCCTGCGCTATGACTGGCAGATCTTCCGCCCGGTCTTCGATCCGTCTCGCGCAGGCTTTGTGCCGTATTTGCCCTATGCTGCCATCTACACGGCGCTGCTGCTCTTCATCTACCACAGCAGCGATTTATACCGCTTGCGGCGCGGACGCTCCCTCTTCAATGAAGGAACGATCATCGCCAACGGCGTGACCAACGCGACGGTAATTCTGCTGGCGTTCTACTTCTTGTTGCAGCCCCTCGTCACCAGCCGCTTGATGCTGGTCTATGTTGCAGCGCTCACCTTGATATTGCTGACCCTCAGCCGCTTCATTCGGCGCTTAATCCTGGCCTATCTGCGTACCAAAGGTATTGGCGTGCAGCGCGTGCTGATCGCAGGCATGGGCGAAGTCGGGCAGGCGGTGCTGCGGACGCTGGTTTCGCGCAGTGAGTTGGGCTACAAAGTTGTGGGCTACCTGGATGAAGACCCACAACGCGGCGAGATTGACCTGGGGCGCGTCAGCGGGCTGGGCAAGTTGAGCAACCTCACCAGGGTGGTTCGCGCACATGGCATTGATGTCCTCATCATTACGCTGCGCTGGACGCAGTACGATGAAATTCTGGCGCTGGCACGCACGGCAAAACGCCTCGGCATTGAGATTCGCGTCGTACCGGATATTTTCCAGTTGAATTTGCGGCAGGTAAATGTCGAAAATCTGGACGGAATCCCGCTGCTGGGTATTGATGTCGATACCAGCCTGACGGGTGCGAACCGATTACTGAAGCGCATCCTGGATGTGACGCTGACTCTGCTGGCGGCTCCGGTCTGGGGGGTGATGTTCCTGATTGTGGCGATTGCCATTAAGCTGGATGATGGCGGCAAAATCCTCTATCGGCAGGAGCGCGTCGGCGAAAATGGTCGCGCCTTCTACATGTACAAATTCCGCAGCATGATCCCGGAAGCGGATCTTTTGCGCCAGCAGATCATTGCGGAAAACCAGCAAGACCCACGCCATCCTAAAGTGATTGATGATCCACGCCTGACGCGGGTGGGGAAATTCCTGCGCCGTACCAGCCTGGATGAACTGCCGAACCTGTTGAATGTGCTGCGCGGTGAACTGAGCTTAGTGGGGCCGCGCCCACCCATGCCGGACGAGGTGGAGCATTATGAAACCTGGCATAAGCAGCGCTTGCAAACCATCCCCGGTATTACCGGACTGTGGCAGGTCAGCGGACGCAGCGAAGTCCCCTTCGATGAAATGTGCATGATGGATATTTACTACATCGAGAACTGGTCAATCTTCTATGATTTCCATATTCTCTTGTTGACTGTGCCGCGTGTTCTCTTGCGCAGCGGCGCGTATTAACCTGATTTGCGCCACAAAGGACGCGAAAACAGCGAAGACGGTAGCGAGCTGTCGCAGCATTCTTTCGGACGATCCAGCAGATGATCGCCATCAGGTTAGGTCTTAGAGGGTCGCCGAGGATTAAAAGGCTTGTCCGGGAATATTATCAGGGTCATTGTAGGTCTTTTCGTATCTTGACTGAGCCTGTTGTAGGGACGAGGCCTGCCTCGTCCGAAACAAGCAGGCGGACAACACAGGTGTTGTCCCTACTGGTGGAAATCTAGCCTACAAACAATGCGTTTGAGGTGGCTTCAATACCGGACAAGGATTAAAATCCCCGGCTACAAAAGACCCAAACCCACTAAAGGGGTTATAAAGATGTTTTATCGTGTAGGATGGTTGTCTCATCTATACATTTTAGTGACTGACCTTACGCACAGGCTCCTGAAAATGGGTAGGAACCGCAGAGCAGTCAATGAGCGTCTCAGCATTTCAGCTTGTCAGCCTCAAAGTGCGTTTTTTGAGCACATCACGACTGTAAAAACGTTTTTGCTGATGGCTGATCGCTGACGGCTTACGCTCGTCGAAGCGGAAAAGGTTGACAGCAAGGGCTACTGCGTAACATCAGTTAGTGACATCAACCGTGAAATGTGTCGTAGACATCGTGCCGCTGCAATGTTGTTTCTCGTAGGGGCGTGTCCACGACGCGCCCGCTGGCCTAAAAGCGGGTTCGACATGATCGCCCCCTACACCCGTTCTTTTGCGGCACGATGTCCGTAAACAGTTTCCGTCCCAAAGATAGAAAAATGTACACAGCGTCCCTTTAGTGGACGCTCACCCTGGTGTAGCCTGGCGTTTTGAACGTCAGGCGCAGGGCAGCAAGCCATTGCAACCAGATCATACTCCGCCCCCGCTTTTCTCTGTGTTCCCGGTGCCTCTGTGGTGAAAAACCCTTTGATGCGATTGCCCTGGAATTGATACCTTTGCCCTGGTGAAATCTGCTGCTGAACTGCTACACTATCGGGCGATTTTTCGCCCAAGATGCCTGATTTGTTATGCCTGCTCCCACAGTTTCTATTCTCATCCCCCATAACCTGACCGATTTACAGGTGCAAGCGCTGTACGTCTGGTTGCAAACCGTCTGCTCAGAGGTGGAGAAGCGCCGCCCCTTCGCCCGACGTGACCAGCGCCATCATGATTATGTGCGCGATCAACGCGAGTTATTGCTGCTGCGCCTGGAACTATGGATGGATGAAATGCCGGATGGCCTGCTGAAGCAGGAAATTCGCGCCCTACACCATACAATCCGCGAAGCACGCCATGATTACTGGAAGGTTGGCATCCGCGATGGGCAGCAGTTGGGGACGGTTCCCATCACGCAGGGGCTTCGCCCGGTGGGTGTGGATGTACAGGCTTTCACGCCGTTGATCTGGCAGAGTGACTCGGCGCAACCACAAGAACTGGCGGCGCTCGTCAACCAGATAGGAAGCCTGCCCCGGTATCGCATTCAACTGGCAGCATTCCTGGAGCGCGAAGAAGATGCCCTGCTCGTGACCTACATGGCAGCTGAACTCGCGGAGATGTACGGAGGATTCGCACAGTTGCGCATGATCCCGCAATTTCACACGCTGCGCGGGGAAGCCGAATGGACTCTGCAAGATTCGCGGGAACTGGCGGCAAGCATCGAAGGGACGGCACACGAAATCCAGTACACTGTACACGCCGCAGATGCATCTGCCTATTATCTGGTAGATGGGCAGTTCCTGAGAAATTGGGCGGATCACCCGCGTTTCCATCTGCAAGGCGTGCTATAATCCTGCTGTGACCTAATATTTCTGCTCCTGAATTCTTCCCATCTTCCCCAAGACCCGGAAAATCTGCAAATAGTAGAAGTTTCTAACGTAACCTTAGCGTTACCTTAACATCTGTTTCATATGTTGGATGTAGCGTTGCTGAACCACAAACAAATGCGTAAGAAAAATAATCGTTCCGTTTGCATATCTATAGGAAACTTAATGGACACGCCACGCCCCCTGATACTCTTCACAAATGATGACGGCATCGAATCGCCGGGATTGTGGGCTGTCGTCGCTGCCTTTGAAGGACTGGGCGATTTGCTCGTCGTTGCCCCGCGTGAGCAGCAGTCGGGCATGGCTCGCAGTATGCCTACCTACAGCCGAGGCAAAATCTACCCCTACCAGATGGATCACCAGATTGCTGATTGTGTGGCTTATGCGGTGGATGGTACACCTGCCCAGGCTGTGCAGCATGGTGTACTGGAATTGAGTGATCGCAAACCCGCGCTGGTCGTCTCTGGCATCAACTATGGAGATAACACGGGCAACGGCGTGACCATTTCTGGCACAGTGGGTGCAGCGCTGGAAGGTGCCAGCCTGGGTATTCAGTCCATCGCAGTCAGCCAGCAAACCCCCTTTGATCTACACCTGACCTATTCCAACGGCGTGGATTTCAGCGTTGCTGCGGAGATCAGCCGCCGCTTCGGGCAGTGGGTTGTGGAGCATCAAGCCCTGCCGGATGATGTGGATGTCCTCAAGATTGATATTCCCTGGGAGGCGACGCTGGAAACAGAGTGGCGTATGACCCGCGTCAGCCGCCGCCGCGTCTACTGGCCTACCCGCCCGGAACGCGCCAGCCTACATGCTGATGGTAAACTAGGGTACGAGTTTAAGGCTGATCCATCAAAAGCCGAGCCGGATAGTGATGTCTATGCGCTGATGCATGATCAGGTGATTTCCGTCACGCCAATGAGCCTGGATATGTCTTCGCGCACGGACTTGTTTCGCCTGCGCCAGATTATCGAAGGGGAACGGGTTTACGGTTCTGCCGGGGCGGATTAACCACAATTCCCTTCCCGTCCCCCGGCTGCGCAAGGGAAAACCAATTCCCGCCCTATGCAGCACAGAGGGATTTAAGGCTTGTCCGGTATTACTGTCGTGGTCATTGAGGCTTTTCTCGG
>CAYVVZ010000038.1:0-43771 GCA_964455365.1 uncultured Anaerolineaceae bacterium
GCTTGCTGGCGACGGCGCGACTTTTCCTGGCGTTCGTTCGCATCTTGCTTGTGATGGTCGTATGACCAATTGACCCATTCATGTCCCATTGTGTTCTCTCCCCTCAACGGTTGTGCGCTCAAGTTTGTATCGAAATCCCGGTTAATCGGGTTAGTCGGTTAGTTGCGGGCGAAAAATCAGCGAGTAGTGCGGCCTGCACGATCCCCCCGGCGTAGAATTCGCAGGAAGGTGACTCCCTCGCGGCGTTTCCTGGCGATGGCTTCGCGGGTAGCCGCTTCTTGTTTGTGATCTTCGTATGTCCAGCGCATTGTTTTGCTCCTCATTTGGTAGTACGGATCAACCGGGCGAAAGGTTCAAAACCGATTGTCTTGATCTACTGTGCGCTTGCCATTCGCGCTACATTCCTCTATACGCAGCTATGCAGCAAAAGGTTCAAAATTGCTGCAAATCAGTTGTAAAAAAGGAGAGAAGGGCTGTTCCGAGAGTAGAAAGCACCATGTTTGGCTAGCATGGCCTTTGTTGCAAAACGTTGTTCGTTCGGCGGCAACCCATTCTCGTACTGCTCGGTGTCGAAGGAGCAGTAGAGTGAAGTGATGTCTCCCCTCACTCAAAAACCAGTATATGCAATTTTTCGGGTAGTGTCAATAGTTCAACTCAATGTAATAAGCCACTTAAAGTTTACAAGGGGTCAATATGGTCAAAGTGTGAAGATTTGAATAAGAACATATGAACTAATTGCTAAAAATCGGGTAATTGTCTGTGTCTAAACGACGCATAGCCAGAATTCTCGTATGCTGTTATTCCTCAATTGGTGTTGCATTCCACATGATTTGCCTGCTTTTCTGAAACAATCTGGCACAATAGTGAATAACTGATGTTACGCACTTTTCTTGTAACCAGCCACATTTGGCGTACAAATACCGTCGGGTTTCAGTTTTCAGTCGTCAGTTATCCGTGAAAAGCTCTCAACCTGACGTTCAAAACGACAGGCTACCCCAGGGTGAGCGTCCACTAAAGGGACGCTTGGTAACCAGTCTGATCTATAGAACATCCTTATAACCCCTTCAGTGGGTTTGGGTCTTTTGTAGCCGGGGATTTTAATCCTCGGCGACCTTTCGCGTAATGTCCGTTTTAACAAACACGCTCTGAGAACTGTTCACTGACAACTGCGTAACATCAGTGAATAATGCTGACGTATTTCAGCTAGGGAAGGAACAGAATATGCCACAGTCACCACAACCCGATGCGCCGATGTGGGGCTACGACGAGGAGAATGGGCCTGCACACTGGCACTGTTTAGAAGATGAATTCATGCTTTGTGGGGAGGGAAAGGCACAATCGCCGATTGATCTCACCAGGGCAGCGGTGACATCGCTGCAACCCATCACCTTCGATTATCACGAAATGCCGCTGGCGATCTTCAACAATGGACGCACAATCCAGGTGAAGACCACACCGGGAAGCCAGATTATCTATAACGAAAAAGCCTACGATTTGCTGCAATTTCATTTTCACCAACCCAGCGAACATACCATCGAAGGCGAACCGAGTGCGATGGAACTGCATCTCGTACATAGGAATGCTACCAGTGGCAATCTCGCCGTTGTCGGTGTGATGCTGGTGCAGGGTCAAGCAGACAATGATTCCTATCGCGCAGTGTTTGATCATTTGCCTGCTGATATTGGGGAGCCAGATGAAAAAACGGAGCGGAAAATCAATCCGGCGCATCTGCTGCCCGACGATCCTACACGCTTTTATACTTACGAAGGTTCGCTCACGACTCCGCCGTGTAGTGAAATCGTGCGCTGGCTGGTGTTGGCAAATCCGGTAGCGCTCTCCGCAGCCCAGCTTGCAGCCTTCGGTTCGATCCATTGTGGTAACGTGCGTCCCGTACAACCATTGAACAACCGTGATTTGTTCACGAACCAGGGCTGAGTTTTCGCCTGTGTTCGCAAACGGCGAAACCGTGTACCATCAGGAAAAGACGTTTTGTATAGAGGGATACGCATGAAATTAGTGACTTATCGAAGCCTCACGGGGGAATTAGAGGTGGCGGAAGAGCGCGATGGGGATCTTTACGCCCTGGGGTATCAGGAACCCATGCGCGAACTCGCTGCACACGGCATGCTGCCAGAACGGGTGGATACGCACAAAATCATGAAACATGATGGTGTGGTGGTTCCGCTGCTGCCACGGAAGATTTTGTGTGTGGGACGCAACTATGCCGAACACGCTGCTGAAATGAAAAATGAAGTGCCGAGCAAACCGCTGATCTTCAGCAAATATTCCACCAGCGTAATTGGCTCTGGCGAGCTGATCCGTTGGTCAACAGATGTGACTCAGCAAGTGGACTGGGAAGGCGAACTGGCGGTTGTCATCGGGAAAACCGCACGGAACATCCGCGAAGAAGATGCGTATGACCATATTTTCGGCTATACCATCGCCAACGATGTCAGCGCCCGTGATTTGCAATCCAGCGAATCGCAGTGGTCTCGTGCCAAGGGGCACGATACATTTTGCCCGATTGGTCCCTGTATCGTCACCCTTGACGAGTTGCCTGATCCGCACAATTTGCGTATCACCACCGAGGTCAATGGCGAAACCATGCAAGATGGTCATACGGGCGATATGATCTTCAAAATTCCGTATCTGGTCGCGTATTTGTCGCGCACCTTCACCCTGGAACCGGGAGACTTGATCTTGACCGGAACGCCAGCCGGGGTGGGCAAGGGGATGAATCCGCCACGTTTCCTCAAGGATGGGGATGAAGTGCGCGTGACCATTGAAGGCATCGGCACGCTAGCCAATACGTGTGCGGTGGAATGAAATACGAAATACGCCAGGCGTTGTTCTCGTTATCACAGACCGTAGGGGGATTCACCAATTTCCCTACACCCCTACAAATCGTATGCTTTTGGCGAAAACCGAGCCAGAAATTCGCTGCCCCTAACAATGCTTAACAATCTCTTAATCTCAGTACCTACAAGTCGTAAAATTTCTGCTGCACACTACCAAGCGTCAACAACATAACTCCGTTTCGCAATTGATATTGTAAGCTAAGGCAGGACTATACTTCATGGTTTCTACCACTCCTTCGCCGCAAAGCACTGCTGGCAATCGCTTCCGGGTAAGCGAGCGCCTGGGCGAGAACATCACAGGTTGGTTGTTCATCTCCCCTGCCATCCTTCTCATTATGATCTTCGGTATTTTCCCGATTGGCTATGCAGCCTGGATGAGTTTGCACGGGCGACGCACACGCCCCGACCAATTTTTCTGCAATCGCAGTGGCGAATTCGTGCTTTCCGACTGCTTCGCCAATTACAACAGCATCGTTGGCGATTGGTTTGGTGCATTCCTCTTCGTCTTCGGCATCATCGTCATTGTCTCGGCCTATTGGTTGTGGGCGGGCGATAAGAATATTTTCACCAAAAGTTTCGGTGATCTACCTAATCGGCAGAAGCTCATTCGGGCAACACTGCCGATTTTTCTGTTAATTGCCGCCTTCCTGTTTGGTCGCAACATCATTGAGTTGTTGCAACAGGGATTGGTTGCGGATGCGATCCCGCAGGTCTTCTTCGGTGCTGCCTCAGCAGGTATCGCTGGATGGCTGCTTGGATTTGCGCATAACAGCGGATTCGCTAAACGTCCGCGTGACCTGGAAATGCGCGACACAATCGTGCGCATTGTGCTGGCTTTCATCGTTCTGGGCGTGGGCATGTTCTTCACCGCCAATGGTTACGGGCGCATGATCTCAACCGGGAATCAGGATTTTGTGCGCGGCTTGTCGATCACGTTTTATTACGCTTTCGGCAGCATTCCATTGCAATTGGGGTTGGCGCTGGTGCTGGCCTATGTGCTGTACCAGAACATCAAGGGTAAGGAAATCTTCCGCATGGTTTTCTTCCTGCCCTATGTGACCCCCACAGTTGCTTCTGCGGTGATCTTCGGCATCATCTTCAACGCACGCGGCGGGCTGGCAAATTCCATCCTGGAAACGTTTGGGCAGGAACCGCTGAAGTGGACGCAAGAATCTGCGTCGGCCTTCAATATCATTTTTGGCACGAACTTAGAAGGCTTCATCGCCGGCCCCAGTCTGGCGCTGGTGACGATCATCATTCTTGGCATCTGGACGTATACGGGCTATAACGCGGTGATTTTCCTGGCGGGGTTGGGGCAAATTCCCGGCGACCTCTACGAAGCAGCCAAAGTAGATGGCGCAAGTAGCTGGCATCTATTCCGCCATATCACGCTGCCCCTGCTCTCACCGATTACATTCTATCTCTCCGTGCTTGGCTTTATCGGAACCTTCAAAGCCTTCAACACAATTTTCGTCATGCGGCAGGTGCAGTCCTTCGGCACGGTGGATACGGCAAGTATCGTGGTTTACGACACATTCAAGATTGCCTCACAGTATGGTATGGCAACTGCGCAGGCAATCTTGCTCTTCTTCATCATCCTGGGTCTGACGCAAATCCAGCGCACGTTCTTTGAAAGCAAGGTGTTCTATGGCTGAGACAGTACAACTCAACGACGACAACCAGATTCCATTGTGGCAGACTGTGCGCGAACGCCGTAATCGTATCTTCGGCAGCATCGTGATGTACATTGTGCTGATCTTCTTTGCCATGCTTGCGCTGGCTCCTTTTGCCTGGATGATCTCCACATCGTTGATGACCAACGGTGAGGCACAGGCAGCCAAGCGTTTAATCCCTGCGGAACCGCAGTGGGACAACTACGAAGAAGCCTGGAATGAAGCGAACTTCGGCGAATACTTCCTGAATAGTGCCATCATCGCGACTGTCTCCATCGCGGGGACGCTGTTCATCTGTGTGCTGGCGGGCTATGCCTTCGCACGCATCAATTTTGTCGGGCGCAATATCATGTTCGCGCTGGTGCTATCCACGCTCATGATCCCCGAGTCCGTTGTCATGATCCCAAATTTCTTGATTATCACAGCCAATATTTTCCCGCTGCCCAATCTGACGGAAGTGCCGCCGTTCCTCGTCTTTGAAGGGACATGGTTGGATAGCTTGCAAGGGCTGACGATTCCCTTCCTGGCGAGTGCCTTCAGCATTTTCTTGCTGCGGCAGTTCTTCGCGCAAATCCCGCATGAATTGTGGGAAGCTGCCAAGCTAGACGGCGCTGGACACTTCCGCTTTTTGGTGCAGGTTTGCATGCCGATTGCGCGTCCGGCAGTCATGACTGTCGCGCTGCTGACGTTCATTGGTTCCTGGAATGCCTTCCTCTGGCCTTTGATTATCACGCGCACAGACGAATGGCGGCCTGCGGTACTGGGTCTATACAACTTCCGGTCGGAAGCGGGTTCGGAGATTAACTTGATGATGGCAGGGTCGTTCATCACCATCATCCCGATTTTGATCCTGTACTTCATCACGCAGAAATCATTCACCGAAGGGCTGGCAACGTCCGGCCTGAAGGGGTGATAAAAGCGGTCAGCAATAAGCTGAAATGCTGATTGGCTAATCAACTTTGTTGGGTCAGCAAGCGCACTCATACGCGCCCTGACATTCGTTGAGGGAGTGGTTCCATTAAGGAGCGGATCACGCGACCACCTCATCGTTATTCGTAATATGTGTAAACGCCTTTAGGAGGGCACACACAAATGAAGAAATTCACACTGTTCGTCGTTGCACTGCTCGTTGCTATGCTGGCAGTCGTCCCCGCTTTCGCTCAGGATCGTGACTATGAAGCCATTGACCCCGCTGCACTGGAAGGTGTGGAAGTCGAATTCTGGTATCAGCACAGCAGCTTCCGTGCCGTTCAGCTCGAAGCCATGATCGCCGTCTTCAACAACCCGGATGTGGATGCTGAAGAATTCCTGGCAACCCAGGATGCTGAACTGGAAGAAAGCGAAGTTGCTCGCATTGGCGAAATCATCGAAGGTCTGCGTGACGTTGCTCGTGAATACAACCCCTACGGCATCGTTGTGAACGGTTCCTTCCAGGGTGGTTACGGTGACATCTTCGAAAAGATGCTGCTCGGCGTTGAAGCTGGCGAACTGCCGGAACTGGTTGTTGCTTACCAGAACCAGGCTGCTACCTACGAACTTGATGGTGTTATCCTGGACATGACTCCGCTGGTCAACAGCGAAACCTGGGGTCTGGCTGAAGAGGAAGTAAACGACTTCTTCGCCGGCTTCTACAACGCTGATGTGTTCCCGACCTTCGGCAACCAGCGCCTGGGCTTCCCCCCCAACCGCTCCATGGAAATGATGTACTTCAACATCGACTGGTTGGCTGAAATGGAAGCTGCTGGCGCAATCAGCTTCAGTGGCGCTCCGCAGACCCCGGAACAGTTCCGCGAAGCTGCATGCGCTGCCGTCAACAATCCGTTCAGCGCTGCTGCTGGCGAAGCTGCTCCTCTCGGCTACCAACTCAGCATCGACGCTTCCCGCTACGCTAGCTGGACCTTCGCATTCGGCGGCGACATCTTCGATTACGAAGCTGGCGAATACGACCTGGACAGCGACGCTGCTGTTGAAGCACTGACCTTCTTGCAGGGTCTCTTCGCGGATGGCTGCGCTGGCTTCATCACCGAACGTTTCGGCGACCAGTCCGCATTCGGTCGTGGCGAACTGCTCTTCACCGTTGGCTCCAGCTCCGGCCTGCCCTTCTACGGCCTGGCTGTGAACGGCGCTTACGAAGATGTTGATGGCGAACCCTTCGCTTGGAGCGTTGGTGCGGTTCCGTATGTGACCGAGACCCCCCGCCAGAACATCTACGGCGCTTCCGTCAGCATTGTGGAAAGCACCCCGGAAGAAGAACTGGCTACCTGGATCTTCATCAAGTACTACACCGACGCTCGCGTTCAGAGCTATTGGGCAGAAGCTTCCAACTACTTCCCGGTTCGCGCAAGCAGCGCTGCTGTGATGGAAGAAAGTGGTTACTTTGAAGCCAACCCGACTTACCAGGCTGCATTCGACCTGTTGCAGTACGGTGTGACCGAACCCCCGGTTCCGGGCTATGACTTCGTTCGTACCGACATGGAAGAAACCATGGCCTTCCTGATGGAAAACACCGACACAGACGTTGCTGAAGCGCTGGCTGAACTCAACGTTCGCGCAAATGAAAACCTGATGGAACTGACCGGCGGCATGTAAGTTGCCCCCTAACAGTTAGTAAGCAGAAAGCCTCGCCCTGTGCGGGGCTTTTTGATTCTCTACGAATAGGCAACAGGGTCATCGCACCAAAACCTGTTTGCGGTTATGGTGGTAAAAACGGGCAAAGGTTCCTGTGTAAAAAGTGTGATCTGTAGGGGTGCGGCGTGCTGCGCCGTTTGCAGAAAACCTCAAAAATCACATTTTCTGTAGATGAGCCACGGGCAAAATATGTTTTCCCCTACGCATGAAGCCACTGGCGTGGTTTCATCCGACCACGTCTCGCGCAAAATAACCGATTTTCTATTCAGAAAGGTTCATAATTGGCGTAGCGATACAATTCGCAGTATGGTGAACATATTCGTTCTTGTGAGGTGCAACATGAAACTGGCGATCTTCCTGGCGCATGGCGCATTGCCCGGCTACTGGGATGAAGGGCTGTTCATCTTGGCAGTGGTTCTACACGGTGGCTACCTTGCCTATATCTGGTGGGATAATCGGCGTGCTGCAACCGACGGCGACGAACCCAGCGAAGATGTGCTGTGATGGCTGTGGCGTTCGGTTCAGCGAATGCTTATCCGTTTATGACATTTCTTATGCTGTTTGATCCGCTGGTTCCTCAGCCTCATGTTCCTGCTGCTGCTGATGTTCGCGCTGGTGTGCGTTGGCAATGAGCAATACCCCGCCGAAGACAATCGCAAAGCCGATGATGTGTATCCACTGAAACGCTTCACCCAACAGCACATACGATAACACCAGCGCACTGACTGGCATCACGCCCATGAACCCTGCCGCAATGCTCCCCGCCACTTGTTTCACGCCTGTATACCAGATGATTGTTCCCAGCGCCAACGCACCCGCACCCCACCAGAGCAGTGCCAGCCAATCGCCCAATTGTGGCTGTGAAAAATCGAAACTGCGCAAATCCCAGGCTGCCAGCGGCACGAATAGAACGGCTGCCATCAAGCTGGTGATGGTAGTGATGAGCAGCGGTGATAGTTGCTTTGACGTGAATTTGGCGAGCAGGGTAAAAGATGCTTCGCAGCAAACCGCGCCGAAGACCAGTGCGCTCCCCAATAAGACATTGCTGCCATTATCACCGCCCGCGCTGCTCACCTGCAAGATCAACACCCCGACGACAGCCAGCACGACGGCTGTGATGCGCCGCCAGCCGAATTGATCTCCTAGAAATATGAATGCGCCGAGAGCGGTCACGGCTGGTGTGGTGCTCATGATGATGCTGCCGACAACGCCACTGACCAGATTCATGCCCAGCAACATGAGCAAGCTGAAGCCGAACATACCCGTGAGGGTGATCGCACCCAGGACGAGCCAATCCCGGCGGCTGAGGTCGCGCAGGACATCGCGCTGCGACCAGGCAAACGGCACCAGGATCAGCGCCGCAATCCCCATGCGAAAGGCAGGGGCGAGAAAAATGGGGAACGCCTGCGTGATGATTCGGCTGATGGGTGTAGCGCTCCCGTACAGCGCCATGCCCAGCGCCAATTGCAGATAGATGCCCCGTGATTGCTCTGATTGTGTGTTCATTTGCTGCCTCATAGTTGTTTCCATACTTTTTGCACGGTAGATGCATGACATGAGTCATACGTAAAATCACGCATCCTTAATGTGCGACAGCTATACTACTGGACGTTTCGCAGGATTACGTGGAAACATCACGATGAAAGGAATTCTATGGCTACAGACACAAGTAAGTCTTCTCGTGTGAGGCTTCCATCACTGGACAAAATCTTCAAGCCGAACAATGTGGCAGTGATCGGCGCGACGGAAAAAGCAGGCAGCGTCGGACGTACCATCATCAAGAATCTCATCACCAATCCCTTTGGTGGGACGGTCTTCCCGGTGAACCCCAAGCGCCCGAATGTTCTCGGTATTCAGGCCTATAAATCCATTCTGGATATTCCAATGGATATTGACCTTGCCGTGATCGTCACGCCTGCACCCACTGTACCGGGTGTGGTGCGCCAATGCGTGGAAAAAGGCGTAGAAGGCTGCATCATCATCTCGGCAGGCTTCAAGGAAACGGGCGAGCAGGGCGTGAAGCTCGAAGAAGAAATCATGGAAATCGCCGCCGGAAAGATGCGCATCATTGGCCCCAACTGCCTGGGCGTGATGATGCCCTTCTATGGCATGAATGCCACCTTCGCGGGCGATATGGCAAATCCCGGTAACGTGGCCTTCGTCAGCCAATCCGGGGCAATCTGTACGGCTGTGCTGGACTGGAGCTTTGAAGAAAACGTGGGCTTCAGCGCCTTCATCTCCATTGGCTCTATGCTGGATGTAGGCTGGGGCGATCTCCTGAGCTACCTCAGCGACGATCCGCATACACAGAGTATCGTTTTGTATATGGAATCCGTCGGTGATGCACGGGCGTTCCTCTCCGCAGCGCGGGAAGCCTCGCTGAAAAAACCTGTGATCGTCATCAAAGCAGGCCGCACTGCTGAAGCCGCCGCCGCCGCCGCTTCGCACACGGGTACCTTGACGGGCAGCGACGAAGTGCTGGATGCCGCCTTCCGCCGTTCGGGTGTGCTGCGTGTGGATCGCATTGCGGATGTCTTCCACATGGCGGAACTGCTGGCAAAGCAGCCGCGTCCCCAGGGCAACCGCATGACCATCATCACCAACGCAGGCGGCCCCGGCGTGCTAGCCACTGATTCGTTGATTTCCGGCGGTGGCGAACTGACCGAAATCAGCGAAGAGACCATGCAAATCCTCAACGAATTCTTGCCGAGCGCCTGGAGCCACAACAACCCGATTGACATCCTGGGGGATGCGGAACCCGCACGCTATGCAAAGACGCTGGAAATCGCAGCGAAAGATGAAAACAGTGACGGCCTGCTGGTGATTTTGACTCCGCAGGATATGACCGACCCAACTGCTACTGCTGAAGCACTCAAGCCGTATGCCGAAATTGTCGGTAAGCCTGTGCTGGCTAGCTGGATGGGTGGTGCGAACATCCGCGCCGGGGAACAAATTTTGAACCGCGCTGATATTCCGACCTTTGCTTACCCGGATACCGCTGTTCGTGCTTTCAACTACATGTGGCAGTACAGCAGCAACCTTCGCGCTCTGTATGAAACGCCGATGCTCCCCAGTGATCTGGATGAGAATCAGCCGGATCGGGAACGAGTAGCAGAATTGTTTGCCCAGGCAAAAGCAGAAGGCCGCACGATCCTCACAGAGTACGAATCGAAGGAAGTGCTGCGGGCTTATCACATCCCGATCACGCCTATGAAGATCGCAGAAGACACCGAAAGCCCGGAAGAAGCTGTGGCAATGTCCGAAGAAATGGGCTACCCGGTTGTGCTGAAACTCAACAGCCGTACTGTTACCCATAAGACCGATGTGGATGGCGTGCAGTTGAATATCAAAGATGCGGAGGCCGCCCGCGCAGCATGGCAGCGCATCAAAAAGGGTGTGACCGAAGCACACAGTGCAGACGACTTCAACGGCGTTTCGGTGCAGCCCATGGTTGACCTTTCCGAAGCCTACGAACTCATCATCGGCAGCAGTGTTGATCCACAGTTCGGCCCCGTGATTCTGTTCGGCGCTGGTGGTACGTTGGTGGAGGTCAACAAAGATCGGGCGCTGGGACTGCCGCCGCTTTCAACCACGCTGGCACGCCGCGTGATGGAACGCACGAAAATTTTCACCGCCCTGAAGGGTATTCGTGGACGACAGAGCGTTGATCTCACCGCGCTGGAAAACCTGATGGTGCGTTTCAGCCAGTTGATTATCGAGCAGCCCTGGATCGCCGAGTGTGACATCAATCCGCTGCTGGCTTCTGCGGATCAGATTCTGGCGCTGGATGGGCGCGTGGTGCTGCATCCAGCCGAAATGGAAGGTAATCTGCCGCGCACGGCGATTCGCCCCTACCCGGCGCAGTACGAAGATACCTGGACATCTGAACAAGGAATGGATTTCTGGCTGCGTCCCATTCGCCCGGAAGATGAACCGCTGATCGTGAAATTCCACGAAGGGCTTTCCGAACGCACGGTGAAGCTGCGTTACTTCACACCGATGAAGCTGCGCCAGCGCATTTCGCACGAACGCCTGACGCGCATCGTCTTCATTGACTATGACCGCGAGATTGCTATTGTTGCTTCGCGCACTGATGAACGCACGGGGGAGCCGGAAATTGCCGGGGTTGGTCGTCTCACTCGTAATTCGCTCAAATCCCAGGATGCGGAATTTGGTGTGATCGTCAGTGATCGCTATCAGCGCCAGGGCTTAGGCCGTGAACTCTTGAACCGCCTGGTGGAAATTGGGCGCAAAGAAGGTTTGCTGACCATCACTGGCTATGTGCTGCCGGAGAATGCCGAAATGCTGGCACTGGCAGAACGCTTCGGCTTCAAGCTGCATGATGCTGAAGATGGCGTGATCGCTGCCGTGCTGGAATTGTAATCGATACCTCACCCCTCCCGAACCGTCCCCTCTCCATGTGGAGAGGGGACAATGAGCGCAGCGAGCAGGGGTGAGGTTCAATCGTCCATTGATGCGAAACTACACCACGATTTCATGTTCCTCACGCGGCTGCCCCAGGCGGCTCTGTTCTTCTTCTACCATTTCTGGTTCGAGCTTGGTGAACAGCGGCGCGGGTTCGCGCAGGGCTTGCCCCGGCTGAATGTCTTGCGCTTCCCATTTGCCGATGGCGTTCGCACCATCATAGACCAGGGCTTTATGTGTGCGGCTGGATTCTGCGTATTCTTCAATGCGCAAGTCCCCGAAAATCTGCCCGTCAAAGCCCAGGTATTCATGCACCTTCTGGCTGCTGAACGGCACAAACGGCGCGAACAATGTCTTCAGATCGTTGATGCATTGCAGCGCAGTGAAAACGGAACGGGCTGCGTCCGCCGGGTCTTGTTTGTAGACCTTCCAGGGTTCCCGATCCGCCAACCATGCGTTCACTTCCTGCGCCAGCGTCAGCGTTTCGCTGAGAGCGCTGCGCAACTTCACCTGATCCAACAGTCCCCCAACCGTGTCAAAACCACCCCGCACTTTCTCGATGATGGCTTTGTCGGCCTCGGTCAGTTCGTCGTATTCCGGCACTCTGGCATCAAAGCGCTTATAGGCGAAACCCAACACGCGATTCACCAGATTACCCCAGGCCGCCAGCAATTCGTTGTTCACGCGCTCATAAAAGCCCTGCCAGCTAAAATCGCTGTCGCTGGTTTCCGGGAAAGTCCGCGCCACGTAATAGCGCACGGCATCCGCTTGATAGCGCTCTAAGATGTCCGGCAGCCAGATGGCCCAGTTGCGGCTCTTGCTGAACTGCCTGCCTTCGATGTTCATGAACTCATTCGCCGGAACATCATAGGGCAGTTGCAACTGCTTGCTCGCGTCGTCTTCATAGAGGCGCTGTGTTCCGAGCAGTTCGGACTGCCAGATCACGGTATGGAAGGGAATATTGTCCTTGCCGATGAAGTTGTAAATCTCGGCTTCGGGGTTATACCACCAATCCTTCCAGGCTTCCGGTTGACCAATGTTGTGCGCCCATTCTACGGAAGCGGTGAAGTAGCCCATCACTGCCTCGAACCAGACGTACATCTTCTTGTCTTCCCAGCCTTCCAGCGGAATATTGATGCCCCAATCAATATCGCGGGTGATGGGGCGCTGGTGCAAATCCTTGACGAAATTCTGGCTGAAGTTAATCACCGCAGGCCGCCAATGATCCTTGTGCGCGTCAAGATACTGCTGCAATTCCTCCACAAAATTCCCCAATTGCAGGAAGTAATGCTCTGTGGTGCGCTGCACCAGCTTATCTTCCGGGTTTTCAATGTTGTGCGGATCAATCAGTTTGGTGACATCCATTAGATTGCCGCAGTTGTCGCACTGGTCACCGCGTGCGCTGTCGAAGCCGCAGATGTAACAGGTTCCCTGCACGAAGCGATCTGGCAGGAAACGTTCTTCCTGTTCGCTGTAGAGCAGGGTCTGGCTTTCTTTCTTCATGTGTCCGTTATTCAGCAAGGCCAGGAAAATATCCTGGGCGACCCTGTGATGATTTTCGGTATCGGTATGCGTGAATAGATCATAGCTGATGCCGATTTTTTGCTGCGTCAGCAAGAAGCGCTCGTGATAGCGCTCAAATAATTCTCGTGCTTCGATGCCGCGTTTGCGGGCTTCGACCATGATCGGCGTTCCGTGACTATCGCTGCCGCTGACCATCAGCACCTTGTTTCCCTTCAGGCGATGGTAGCGGGCGAAAATATCCGCCGGGAGGTACGCCCCTGCGATATGCCCGACGTGCAGGTCGCCATTCGCATAAGGCCAGGCGACGGAAACGTGAATGTGCTTGCTCATTTGTTGTAGGCTCCTACGGTTTCATCAATCAAACGTGCGGTTGTCTCGATGACAACACGGTGGTTTTCTTCCAGCACTTCAGCGAACAATTTGACTGTTTCCTGGTAGAGTTTCAGCGCGGCAAGCCCGCGCATTCGGGCGAGGCTCAACCATCCGCTGGGCAGGCGCAGCCCCACCGCCATCGAGAACTCGCGCCACCAGTTGCTTTGCTCACCGAATGTACGCTGCAAGGTGCGGTAAATGGCGCTGTGCGAGGCGTTAATTTCACCACGCTGCACCAGCACCGCTTCGCCCAGGGAACGCCCCAACTCCCCCGCATCCAGCGAGAGCAGCGACCAGTCATCTTTGTATACGCCGTAAATCAGCGTTTGCACCAGCGGCACGAGATCGTATAAGCGCTGGCTGACGTAAAGGTTAGCTTGCTCTTGCAGCGTCTCATCCCACTGGAAATTCTCGGCCTGTGACTTGCGTGCTGCCAGCAGCCCCTGCGGATCATGGACTGCTTCGCCATCACGCCACAATGACATCACGCGCAGCGCTCCCGCCGGGGATTTGCTGGCTCTGTCATCGGCTTCCAGGCTGCGAAATTCAACCGCTGCCAAAGTGTCTGCTGCATATTCCACCTGCGGTGCATGTGCTGTGCGATCCTGTGTATAGCAGATGATCCGCACAACATTCGGAGTTTCCTGATAGGTGAGAATTGCCAGCATATTTTCATTCTGGCTGTATGCGGCAATAAGCTGTTCGAGCGTTGTCTGGGTCATGGTATTCAAGTCTCTATCCTCTCTGATGCGGCGACGATTATAGCGCGTTTTGTGGCCTGTGTCGGTTATCGGAAATAAAAAACCGCCTGCTTGGGGCAGACGGTTCATGTACGTTTCGTTGGTGTTGCCATCATGCACGCAAAACCAGCCGCCTACCCGGACTATGAGGCATCGGCATGGACATCACGAAGCTGAAGGTTGCGTGCAGTTTCTCGTTCATAATTCGCAGTATAGCCAGTTGGTCAACTTCGGTCAAGCAATTCAGGAAATCATTCAGGGTGATCGCACCAAAACGATTCGAGCCACGAAGAAAAGCGTACCGTGAAACGTGTCGGTCAACTGTTTCTGTCCCAAGATAGAACAACGTACATGCACAACAGATGAACCATATCGTTCGTGTCATCGGCGCTGATGCAACGGGTATCGCAGCACACAGCACTTCACTCACTCGACCCGCGTTTCTGCCTGCGGCTGCAAATCCGTGTTCAGCGACCAGTTCCCGGCGGTATCCGCTGCCCACACAGCAAAGCGGTAGGTGTTGCCTGCTTCGCCTGTGTAAATGCCTTCCGTGCGCTGCGTCTCCAGCCAGGGAATCCACTCGCCATCGTTGACCTGCACCCATACCGTGTACTGCGAAACCTGCCCGTCATCGTCCGCACCCCAGCGCACAATGAAGGTTCGCGGGCTGACTTCTGGCAGCGGCTCGATGTAGGTTGTTGGCGGCGTGGTATCCGTCGCAGGATCAACCGTTGGACGCAGCGGAACGGCTGGCGTGACGGGCATGGGTGTGCCGGACACAGCATCAGGGGTGAAGATGGGCGTGGTATCTTCGGCGGACAAGCTCCCATTCACACGCTCCACTAAGATCACCGGAGCGCCCCCCACTGCACTCAGATCACCCGGCTCTAATTCTTCAGTGGGGAAATTATCCGGCAGGGCGGCCTCCAATTCTACGCGATAGACTTCCGCACTGGGCGTGATGGTGCGCGTTCCTGTCAGGGTGTAGAGAATCGCACTGCTGCCAGCGGCGGGAACGTTGGCAATATTTGGCTCGAAGCGGCGATTCCAGACGACATGCACGCGCTCATTGCGGAAGGGGCGTTCGAAGGTGATGAGGGTATAGCCATCTTCGCGCAGTACGTCACCGTCTCCCAATGCTTCCCCACCGAATACTTGTGCCATCAAGCGAAACGCTGCGGCAGCCGGACGCGGAGTTCCCGGCCTGGGATGCTGGCTGTAGCAAACCGAATTCCCCTGGTTGCGGAACAGGCCAAAGGCATCCCCGAAGCAGGGCAGGCCATTCGCGCAGAGTTCGCCATTGTTCGGCGGGAAATCTGTCCCGGCGGGTTGGTCGCCACAATCGTCATAGAGTTGATGGTAGAAGACTACATCTGCACCCTGCGCCCAGCCATACGCCGTACTCTGGATGAAGTACCATGCCGCCTGATCTGCCGTGCCGAGCTTGTAACGCTGCTCCGGCTCATTCGACCAGACAGGCCCCGGATAATCATTCCAGACGCTGATCCCGGTTTCGTTCGCAAATATCGGGCGATCAATGCCATACGCTTTCAGGGTTTGTTCAGTGAACAAGGCCAGCCAACCTGTGCGCCAGGGATAGCTGTAGCTGTGGAATGCGACAGCGTCCATATAGTAATTATTGGCTGCTGCCTGTGGATCGTTCTGATAAATCGCCAGCACACGCCCCAGCCAATTATCTGGCGTGTTGTAGAGCAAACCGCCAAACATCACCGTCGCAGTCGGATCCGCTTGATGTGCCGCGAGATAGGCCACTTTCAGCAGCCGCGCATACGCCAGGAAACCGCCGCGCCAGAACTGCGGCAAATCCGGCTCGTTCCACACTTCCCACACGGTCACGCCTTCACCGTTTATCCAGCGCATTTGCTGCGCCAATTGTCCGCCGGGTTTGTAGCGCTGCACGGCTGCATAGACGAACTGTGCCCAGGGATTGTTGGGATTGATTTGTTTTCCTGCGCCGGGCGTATCGCTGCCATCGGCAAAGACAGGCTCATTCAATCCGACGATGCTATCCCCATTGGCATAGAATCCCGGACGATCCAGCAGAATCGCGTTGATGTTCAACCCATGCCGCACATCATCACGCACCACGCGATCATATTCTGCCCAGTTGTAATCCCCCTGCGAAGTTTCTATCGCGTTCCAGTAGAGAGGCCAGCGATTCCAGCCCGCGCCCAGCAGCAGTGCATTACGATAGCGTGCGTCATTCGGCTCTGTCTGTGCGGTGCTGATCTGCGTGATCCCCAGTCGAGCAGAGCGAATATAGCGCTCTCCGTTATCCGCAGAACGTGGCGCGGTTGTCGGTGGCAGCGGAACCTGTGCTGTGCTGCTTGTTAGTTGCAAAGCCAGAGAAATCAGCAAGAAGAAAAATGTGCTACCAGCAAAAAATCTGTATCGCATAACCGTTATTGAACCTACCCCAGAGACTAATCGCACACTATCTTAGCGTATACTCTTTCACTCACCTAGCATTGGAAAGGACAACCATTGATGAATGCCGATCAACGCCGCCGCTTAATCAATACAGCGAAGTTACACATGCGCACGCTGGAAAACCTCTTACCAAACCTTTCGCAAGAACAAGCCACCACCCTGCGCGATGGAGAAGATGGCTGGAACACCGTCGAAATCCTCTGCCACCTGCGTGATTTTGATGCCATCTTCCGGGAACGCGCCGAACGTATCCTGGCAGAAGATGAACCGCCGCTAATACCTGTGGATCATGAAGCGCTGGTGATTGAGAATGACTATGCAGCACAGCAGTTGGAATCCGTGCTGGCAGAACTGCGCACCTCGCGGGATGCCTCCATCGCCTTTTTCGAGAATGTGCCAGAGGATGCCTGGGAGCGCGTGGGTATCCACCCGGAACGTGGACGCTTTTCGCTGGAAGATGCTTTGCTGCAAGTCGTGACACATGATGCCGATCACACGGAGCAAATCACGCGGGTGCTGGCAAGAGATTCGTTCTGAGTGCGTGTTTATTAAAACGGACATTACGCGAAAGGGTCGCCGAGGATTGAAATCCCCGGCTACAGAAGACCCAAACCCACTGAAGGGGTTATAAAGATGTTCTATAGATCAGGATGGTTACCAAGCGTCCCTTTAGCGGACGCTCACCCTGGTGTAGCCTGACGTTTTGAACGTCAGGCGCAGGGCAGCAAGCCAGGCATTTTCGAGAAGAATGCTACACTTGATAGCTATGGGGGAGACTTCT
Organism: uncultured Anaerolineaceae bacterium; assembly: GCA_964455365.1. Taxonomy (GTDB): domain Bacteria; phylum Chloroflexota; class Anaerolineae; order Aggregatilineales; family Phototrophicaceae; genus JAUZRW01. Next base: position 17,453 of record CAYVVZ010000038.1, read on the forward strand.
AGCCCTTGAGAATCGGAGAGGGGGTTGGGGGTGGCTAAATATGCCTGATTCTGAGCGTAACACTTTTATTTACAAACACGCTCTGAGTACAAACTGAATTGCAATACGCAAATTTCGCCAACCGAAAACTGAAAATGGCGATTTCTTTGTGGCTCAAATCAGTTTGAGACAATCACCTAGCACGGCATAGCAGGAGCGCCGTATAATAGGGGTGTCGGGCAGGCAAGGGAATCGCGGTCTGCATATGCAGGCTGAGGAAAGTCCGCACTCCATAGAGTACGGTGCTGGATAACGTCCAGGCGGGGCAACCCGACGGCATAGTGCAACAGAGAGTAGATTGCATCTCGCAAGAGGTGTGAGGGTGAAAGGGTGCGGTAAGAGCGCACCAGCGTCCCTGGTGACAGGGGCGGCTAGGCAAACCCCACCGGGAGCAAGGCCAAACAGGAGCATTGGGGCGGCTCGTCCCGCAAAAAGCTCCGGGTAGGCTGCACGAGGTGTCTGGTAACAGGCATCCCAGATAGATGATTTCCACCCGTTTACGGGGACAGAATGCGGCTTATCTGCCCGCCCGACCCGCCATTATGCGCGGCACGCTGAACCGGGGCATCCCACCATGCCCCTTGCGTGCTGCGATTCATTAAGCTCATTCAACACAGATCGAGACAGGGTGGGCATGGCAGGCCATGCCCCTACATGAGCCTGTTGTAGGGGCACGATCTATCGTGCCCACTAAATAGAAAATACTTTTTCCTTCATCGACTGTTCACGAAGTTTCGGTATGCTAAGTGACTGATTGTTCCACGCATGATTGAATGATTCCTATGAACCGAGTTCGCAGTTTCTTCGCCAATTTACAATCTACTGACTCTTTGCTGCAACAGGTGCGCAGCCGTACCAACCTGGACGCACTGGCGGCTCTGGGTGTCCTCAAAGAGCGCATGGCACATCAGGATGGTTCGCTGCAAGATTGTGACCTTTCTGGGGCAAATCTCGCCGGGGCAACTTTTGCCACCAGCAATCTACGCCAGACGAACTTCAGCGGCGCAAATTTGCAAAACACCTATTTCTTTGAGGCAGATGCAACCGGGGCGCGTTTCAATGCTGCCAACCTCAGCGGTGCAAATCTGCGATCTGCCGGGATGCAACAGGCAACCTTCCATGAGGCCAACCTCAGCGGGGTGAACTTCGCCCGTGCTGATCTGAGCGGAGCTTCCTTGCAAAATGCTTATCTGCGCAATGTCAACTTCTGGCAGACAACCCTCATCGGAGCCAACTTGCGCGGTGCTGATCTCACCGGGGCGAGTATCGTTGATGTCATCTGTGATGAAACGACCATCATGCCGGATGGCGTTCCCTGGTCGCCTGCGGTCAATTGGGCGGCCTTCACCCACCATGACGAATCTCACAAATAATCGAATACAGATTCGATTTTTCACCCCCTTCTGATGTACAATATGCCAGCAATCAAACAGGCTGATTCTCGTGTAGCAATCGGCCTTTTACTGAATATTTGTTTTCTTACCTATCAGGAGGTTTTACGTGCATATCGTAACCTTTACCCGCAGCACGCCCGATACAGCGGCGAAAGTCGAAGTCGGTGCGGATGGTACAGTCGGATGGGGCGGGGCTGCTACCGTCGTCAATCCCTGGGATGAATACTCCCTCGAAGAAACAATCCTACAGGCCAAAGCCACCAACAGCGACTCAATGGTCATCGCCGTCGGTGGTGAGATGCACAATGATGCGCTCAAGCACAGCATTGCGATGGGCATCAAAGACGCTGTGCGCGTGGATGCAGAGGGCTTGCAAGTGACCGATGGCCTGCAATGGGCAACCCTGGCAGCGGCTGCCGTACAGAAAATTGGGGATGTGCAGGTTGTCTTCTTCGGCAAAGAACACGTTGATGTCGATAGCGATATGATGACGTACCAGACAGCGCGTAAATTGGGCTGGACGATGCTCAGTAATGTGTCCCAAATCCTGGAATTGGATGCGGACGCTGGCACAATTAAAGTTGAGAAGACCCTGGAGGAAGGCAAGCAAATCCTGACTGCCAAGCTCCCGGTGGTGGTCAGCGTGCTGAAGGGCATCAACGAGCCGCGTTACCCGAACTTCATGGGTATCCGCAAGGCATCCAAGAAAGTCATTGATGTCTGGACTCCGGCAGAACTGGGCGTAGAACTCCCCGCCGCTGCCAGCGAACTCGTTAGCTATGAAAATCCCCCGGCGCGTGATGTATCGACAGAGATCATCGACGGCGAGACCGTACAGGAAAAAGTGACCAAGCTGGTCGATAAGCTGATGGAGGAGAAGGTACTGTGAGCATCTTCGTCTTTGTAGAAACCTTTGACGGTGCTGCCAGCAGCATCAGTTGGGAAGCCCTCGGCGCAGCGAAGAACGTTGCCAGTGGATTTGGTACGGATGTCACGGCGCTGGTCTTCGGCAAGAATGCGGGCGAAATCGCCAAAGAAGCTGGTTATTATGGCGCGGATAAAGCGCTGGTTTGCGACGATGCCACGCTGGAAGCCTTCCGCCTGGAACCCTACGCGGCCTTGTTAACCAAACTGGTACAGGAACACAAGCCAGAATCCGTGATGGCTGTTGCCACCAGCCGTGGACGTGAACTGCTGGCAGCCAGCGCAGCCGATACGAACAGCGGCATGGTTTCCGCTGTGATCGAACTGAGCGTGGAGGGCGGCGCTATTCATGCCATCCGCACCGGATATGCCGGGAAAGTCGTGAGCAAGATGAAGCTGGCAGGCGACGGCACGAAATTTGTCACCCTGCGCGGGCGTGCTTTCGCACCGCTGGCACGCGATGAAGGCAGCAGCGTCGAAGTCAGCAGCGTTGAACCTGCTATGAGTGAAGACGACATCGCCGTGAAAATCGAGAGCTTCGCCAGCGAAGTGGGCAAAGTGAATCTGAACGATGCTGCGATTATCGTCTCCGGTGGGCGCGGCATGGCGAACAATCCGGCAGGCGGTGATGATGATGTGAGCAAGGCACAAGATGGATTCGCTAATGTGGTGCAGCCACTGGCGGATACCCTGGGTGCAGCCGTTGGCGCGAGCCGCGCCGCTGTTGATGCAGGCTACATCCCTTACGAGCATCAGGTGGGGCAGACCGGGAAAGTCGTCAACCCGGATCTATACATTGCGGCTGGCATCAGCGGGGCGATTCAGCATCAGGCCGGGATGCGCAACAGCAAGCTGATTGTAGCCATCAATAAAGACGGGGAAGCACCCATCTTCAAGCTGGCACAATACGGCATTGTTGGCGATCTGTACGAAATCCTGCCTGTGCTGAATGAAGAACTGAAGAAACGTCTGGGCAAGTAACAACAAACTTTTGTATGTCACTTTTGATTGGCATATATCACCAAATCCCCTGAGAATACGCTGAACAAACCCCCTAATCATTGGGGGTTTTCGCGTTTTCCTCACAATCCTATAAGCAACACTTGCTAAATTACCCTCTCGTATCCCCGTTGAATTCGGTCAGTTTAACCAATACAGGCAGCGCTGTGCTGCCTCAATTGTCAGTGACTTTGCTATCGAACTGGGTTACAATGCGCCGCGAGGTAGACATGATTGACACATTGACAAAAAACCGTTTGAAGGGCGTTGGTGGATGAACTTCGCTGTATTGACTCTCATACCATTCCTGATGGCTCTTCTCTTCAGCATTCCGCAACTGCCGCGTTTGCTGCCGCGTGCGATCCGGGCATGGCTTTCCGCCGCTGTGATGTTCGCGCTGTTCGTCGCATTGGCGAGCAACTTCCCCGCATTACAATCCCTGGATGAAGCCTACCGAATCCAGCAGGGGATACCCCTGGAAGAAGTCCATTATGGGGACGAAGAACATACCGACGAAGAAACAGCAAGCAATGAACTTGGCGAATCGGCAAGTGCTGCCACAGAAGAAGCAGAAGTAGAAAGCGCAGCAGAAACCGAAGCGGCTGCGGACGAAGAAACAATTCTCGTCAATGCACTGACGCAAACAATTCCCTGGCTTCCTGAGTATGGAATGAGCTTCAGCTTTTACCTGGATGGCCTTTCCCTGCTCTTCAGCCTGATTGTGACGGGCGTGGGGACGTTGGTGTTTCTCTATGCCGGGTTTTACTTTGAAGAAGACGATGACCAGATCCGTTTCCTGACGGCGCTCTTTGCATTTGCGGGCGCGATGCTAGGGTTGGTTCTCAGCGGCAATCTGATTTTGATGTTCGTCCTCTGGGAATTGACCAGTATCACCTCTTTCTTGTTGATCGGATTCAAAGGCGCGAAGTCCGAAGATGCGCGATTTGGGGCGCAGCAAGCCTTCATCATTACCGGGCTTGGCGGGCTGGCGTTGATCGCCGGGGTTGTTCTGCTGGGTGCGATTGGTGGCGACATCCTCAACGGCGGTGGATTCGTCTTCGAGATTTCGCAACTGCTGCAAGCTGATCCAGAAGCTTTTGCCGCACATCCCTATTACGTCGGGGCGCTGCTCTTGCTGGCGCTGGCAGCTTTCACCAAGAGCGCACAATTCCCCTTCCATTTCTGGCTTCCGGGTGCGATGGCTGCGCCGACCCCCGCAAGTGCCTATCTGCATTCCGCGACGATGGTGAAAGCAGGGGTGTATCTGCTGCTGCGTCTGTATCCCATGATGCACACAGCCGAACTCTGGACGAATTTGCTCGTTGGGTTTGGCATCGGCACGATGTTCATTGGCGCGTCGATTGCCCTTTTCCAGCGTGATCTCAAAGGCTTGCTGGCCTATTCAACGGTGAGTTGGTTGGGGGCGCTGGTGGGCATGATTGGCCTGCCAGAATACGCAGGCATCAAGGCGGCTTTCATCGGGATTATGGCGCACGCCCTGTATAAAGCGGCGCTCTTCCTGGCAGCCGGGACGATTGACCACAGCTTCGGCACGCGCATCATTGATAAGCTCGGTGGCGTGCGCAAATACATGCCTGTGACGGCAGGGGTGGTGATTATCTCTGCGTTGTCGATGGCGGGCTTGCCGATTTTCTTTGGCTTTGTGGCGAAAGAAGTGCTGCTGGATGCCTGGGCGGAAGCGAATTTCGCAGGTCAGCAGATCACCTACATCCTGATTATTCTCAGTGCAGCATTCACCGGAACAGCGGGTTTCCTCCTGATATGGGATGTGTTTTTCAAACCCGCCGACCATGAGCTACACTATCATGCTTCCCCCATGCCTTTGATTGCGGCTCCGGTAGTGCTGGTGATTGGCACAACCATCTTCGGCCTGATGCTCGACCCACCGATTACGCTGATTGAAGATATGGCGCAGTTGGGCGTTCCCAAGCCAATCGAAATCCATCTGCTGCCGAGTGAGTTCACCAATCCAATTTTCCTGACGAGCCTGGGGATTATTGCTGGCGGATTCGTTTTCTTCCTGCTGCGCGGACTCTGGCTGCCCATCCTCAGCAATATTCCGATTGCGAAAGCCACGGACATCTACAAAGGGATTATCTCCGGGGTGGATTGGTTGGGTACGCAGGTCTTGCGCACACAAAATGGGCAGGTTCGCTATTACCTGATTGTCATCATGGGGACTGTCGCAACCGTCATCCTCACCAGTGGCATCATTCTGGATCTGGCGGTGGGGCAAGACATCATCCCGGCGAGTTTCAGCTTCGACCCACCGACGGCGCTGCGTGCCATTCTGCTGCTGCTGACGATCCTTGCTGCGCTGTATACAGTGGTGGCACGCAAACACATTAGCGCTGTGCTGGCGCTGGGAGTCCTGGGTTATTCAATTGGGGTGCTTTTCCTGCTGGAACCTGCGCCGGATGTTTCGATTGTGCAGTTCTTGATGGAAACCCTCGCCACGGTGCTGCTCATTATCATACTGGGGCGCATCAGCGAACGGCAGCGGCGTGATGTGATGGCGAAATTGTGGGATGGTCGCTCCAAGATTGGCAATTTCAACCTGGGGATTTTGCGCGATTTGCTGATTGCCGGGGCAGCCGGGCTTGCCGTCTTCTTCTTTGCACTGACGGCGCTGGTCAACCGAGGGGATCGCCCTTCGATTGCGCAATATCACCTGCAAAATACCTACGAACAAACCGGGGTGACGGATGTCGTCGGCGCGATTGTGGCAGACTATCGCGGTATGGATACGGTCATCGAAGTTTTTGTGTTCTCCGTAGCAGCATTGGGTGTATTGACCTTGCTCACACGCGGCCTTGAGTTACAGAGTCCGCTGAACCCCAGGGCGAGAAGTGTGCTGCCGCAGCGAGAATTTGAAGGGGAAGTGCTGGAAGAAGTGCAGGATGCCACCAGCTTGAATACCCCCTTCACGCAGATGGTCGCCCGAATTGTGCTGCCGCTGTCATTCCTGGTGGCGCTCTCGCATATCATCAATGGCTCTGATGGGCCGGGGGATGGCTTCACAGCGGGGGCAATTGCAGGTCTGGTGACGAGCCTGTGGTATGTGGTATTTGGCTATGAAGAAACGCAGAAGCGCTTCAACTCCCTATCTCCGCAGCGCCTGATTCGTATTGGTCTGGCGATTGTCGTCATCAATGCCATGATCCCCGTGATCTTCGGGCTGCATGGCGGCGAATTCCTGGCGCATGTTGATTATGGGGAAATCCTGGGTACTGCGGATTTCCTGAAGACCTTCGGGTTGAAACTGACCTCGGCATTGGTCTTTGAGATCGGTATTGCGGTGACGATCTTCGGGGGCATTGGCACCATCACTGAATCAATCGCACATCCGAAGGAAGTGCGCGAGCAGGAAGATGCAGACGAAATCTGATGAGGAGACTTCTACGATGATTGACTTTATCTATGCTGTGGCGCTGGGCTTGCTCTTTGCGATTGGGGTCTTCCAGCTTTTGCGGCGTGACCTGATTAAATCTGCAATGGGCTTCGGCCTGCTGTTCACCGGGGTGAATCTCTTCATCCTGGCAGCCGGGGCATTCCGGGGTGATGTACCTCCTTATACAACCAATGTGGAACAGGGAGCGCAGACCAGCGATCCATTGGTACAGGCGCTAATTCTGACGGCAATTGTGGTGAGCTTTGGCTCGTATGCGCTGCTACTGGCGCTGGTGAACATCGCCTCGCGCCGCTATGGTTCGGTTGACTCAGATGATATTTCGCAACTCACCAACTAGGGTTTCGTTACGATTGGATACGGATGGATAACAACATTCTCGCACTGCTCACCGTCTTCGTACCCGTTTTTGCGGCTGTTCTGAATTTATTCCTGGCACGCTTGAACCGGGCGCAGCGTTGGGTTGCGCTGGTCAGTGGACTCATCACCTGGGGCGTGAGCCTGGTTTTGATGGGGCAAGTCATTGCGTTTGGCCCACAGTCTTATCGCCTGGGCGGATGGCAACCCCCTTATGGTATTGTCCTGGTTGTGGATTTGCTCGGCGGCTTATTCGGTGTGATGGCAACAACCGTCATGCTCGCTGGCTTGATGTATCTGGTTCACAGCCACGAAAAAAGTGTCAACTTTCCCACGTTCGTTCCCTTGTTCTTACTGATGCAAGCCGGGCTGAACGGTTCAATCTTCACGGGCGATTTGTTCACCCTGTTCGTATTCCTGGAAGTGATGGTGCTGTCGTCTGTGGCAATGGTGGCGATCAGCGATAATTCGCTTGGGCTGGAAGCGGCGATCAAATATGTGTTCATCAGTGGGATCGGTACAATCTTCTTGCTGTTGGGCATTACCGCCATGTACACCACCTTCGGTACGCTCAACCTGGCGCACATGGCAGAACTGCTCGCAACGGGGGAGCGTCCCTTGCTGGCGACAGGGGCGGCGATCATGCTGGTGAGTGCCTTCTTGCTGAAGAGCGCGGTGTTCCCGTTTCACTTCTGGCAGCCGGATTTCCATACGACGGCTCCCGTTCCTGTGCATTCGGTGCTGTCGTCTGTGGTGGTCAAGGTCGGCATTTACGGTATCATCCGCATTGTGACGCTGCTCTTCGCGGAAGAAGCACCCGCCTTCCAACAACTGCTGCTCGTACTCGGCATCATTGGCATCTTCTTTGGCAGCCTTACCGCGCTGCGAACCTACAATGGTAAGCGTATGCTGGCCTATTCTACTATCGCCCAGGTTGGGTTTATCCTGGTGGCGATCAGTTGGGGGATTGTCGGCGTTCAGCAGGGCAACCCCATTATCCTTGCGGCAGCGATCATTTACGCATTTAATCATGCGTTGGTCAAAGCGGCATTGCTGATGACAATGGGCTTGGTGGGCAGCTTCAACAAAGAACACAGCGTCGATTACGCGGACATCAAAGGTTTTGGCTACAAAATCCCGCCACTTGTGGGCGTACTCTGGTTTATTGGTGGAATGTCTCTGGCTGGTCTGCCACCGATGAATGGTTTCATCAGCAAACTGGCGATTGTGCGCAGCGGTACACAATTGGAGCAGTGGCTGCCCCTGGCGCTGGTGGTTGCGTCTGGCGGATTGACGCTGCTGTACATGTTTCGCACCTGGCAATTTGTCTTCCAACACCAGAATAAGGAGAATCATCTGACGGCACAGAAGAAAGGGGATGGTGTGCTGGCACCGATCTTCCTGCTTTCTTTGTGTGTGCTGCTGGGGATTTTTGCGCAACCATTGATCGCGCTGGCTGAAATGGCAGCGGTGCAGTTGGCAGAACCGCAGATATACATTGACGCGGTACGCCTCTTTGGTAGAAACTGAGAGCGTATCGTTGTCCATCGGTATCAGGGGGCAGCGCACCCAAAAGCCAACACACTAGGATTGTAGAAAACATGGAAAACAATCTATACGTGCTGTTGACGGTTTTTATCCCCGTCTTCGCAGCAGTATTCAACTTATTCCTGGCACGATTCAATCGCGCACAACGCTGGGTCGGGCTGGGCAGTGGGTTGCTTACCTGGGGCGCAAGCCTGATCTTGCTGGGGCAGGTCATTGCCTCTGGCCCCCAGATTTACCGTGTGGGTGTCGCCGCACCACCTTATGGAATTGTCTTCGTTGTGGATTTGCTCGGCGGCTTATTCGGTGTGATGGTGACGACGGTCATGCTGGCAGGCTTGATGTATCTCGTCCACAGCCACGAGAAGAGCGTTGATTTCCCGGCATTCATGCCGCTTTTCCTACTAATGCAAGTTGGCTTGAATGGGACGATTTTCACGGGGGATTTGTTTACCTTCTTCGTGTTCCTGGAAATCATGGTGTTGACTTCGGTGGCGATGGTCGCTGTCAGCGATAACCCGCTGGGGCTGGAAGCGGCGATTAAATATGTCTTCATCAGCGGCATGGGGTCACTGTTCCTGTTGTTAGGGATCATGTCGCTGTACACCACCTTCGGCACGCTCAACCTGGCACATATGGCACAATTGCTGGCTTCTGGGGAACGTCCCTTGCTGGCGACAGGCGCGGCGATCATGCTGGTGAGTGCATTCTTGCTGAAGAGTGCGGTATTCCCGTTTCACTTCTGGCAGCCGGATTTTCATACAACGGCTCCGACTGCGGTCAGTGCGATGTTGTCTTCGGTGATTGTGAAGGTAGGCATCTATGGGATCATCCGCGTCGTCACCCTGCTCTTCATCGAGGAGGCGGCAGCTTTCCAACAACTGCTCCTCTTGTTGGGGGTTGTGGGTCTGTTCTTTGGTGGGTTTGCAGCGCTGCGCACGTATAACGGTAAGCGTATGCTGGCCTATTCCACCATTGCGCAAGTGGGTTTCATCCTTGTGGCGATTGGCTGGGGCATTGCCGGAATCCGGGATGGGAACCCTATTATCCTTGCAGCGGCGATCATTTACGCCTTCAACCATGCCTTTATCAAGTCTTCGCTGCTGATGATTATGGGCGTTGTATCCAGCTATAACAAAAAGCACAGTGTGGACTTTGAAGACATCAAAGGGTCTGGCAATAAAACGCCGCCGCTCGTGGGAATGCTCTGGTTTGTGGGTTCCATGTCGCTGGCAGGGATACCCCCATTGAACGGCTTCATTAGTAAACTCTCCATTGTGCGCAGCGGTACTGCACTTGCGCAATGGCTGCCATTGGGTCTGGCGGTGGCTTCTGGTGCGCTGACCCTGCTGTACATGTTCCGCACCTGGCAAAACGTCTTCCAGTACCAGAAGAAAGACCTTACGCTGCAAGTCCTCAAAAAAGGGGATGGCATTCTCGCCCCGGCGTTCTTGATTGCACTTTGCATCTTGCTGGGGATTTATGCCCGTCCGCTGATCGTACTCGCAGAATTGACCGCTATACAGCTAGCTGATCCGCTGATTTACATTGGCTCTGTCGGCTTGTTCTCAGGAGGTTGATAGATAATGGCACAGATATTCTTTCTGGCTTTCCCGATGGCGCTTCTGTGGATGTCGCTCTCTGGTAACTTCGCCCTAGAAACATTTGTTGTGGGCTACGTCTTCGGTGCAGGGGTGCTGCTGGCAATTCGCCTGAACACCTCATTTGACGACGAGAAAAGCACGTTTCATCCGCTGCGCATCCCTGACCAGATCCTGGCCTTTTTGATCTATATCGTTCGCCTTTCGATTGATGTTGTGCTATCGGGTATAGATGTGGCGTGGCGCGTGTTGGCTTTGCAGCGCGAACTGCCGATTAACCCCGATGTGCAGCGCATCACCACACAGGATGACAGCAATAATCTGTTTATCTCTGCGCTGAGTGCGCATTCCATCACCATTACCCCCGGCGAATTGGTAATAGATTTCGAGGAAGAAGACGGTAAGACGGTTATGCTGGTGCATACGTTGGATAAAGAAGCCTCTGACCTGGAACGGCTGGAACAAGATCAGTCCAATCGACTGCATTTGATACGGAGGATTTTAGGCTTATGAGTGGCGGACTTGAAGTTGTCGTGAATATCTCACTGCTGGTGATGGTTGCCTTGCTCCCGCTGGCATTTTATCGCGTGGCGCATCGTGGGCAAGAAGCAGCAGAGCGCCTGGTTGGTGTGGATCTGATTACGAATTTGCTCGTCGGCATCGTGATTTTGCTCGCCGTTATTGAGCAGACCGATACCACGATTGATATTGGCATCGTGCTGGCGGCGTTGTCCTTTGTAGGTACGGTGAGCATTGCGCGGTACATCTCCGAAGGGAGAGTCTTCTGATGGATGCAATTTTTGAACTTATTGGCGCAATCGTCATCATCATTGGTGTGGCATTCAGCTTCCTGGGCGTATTGGGTGTGCTGCGTCTGCCGGATACATACACGCGCCTGCATGCCTCTGGTAAAACCAGCACATTGGGTGTGCTTTTTCTGGCATTGGGTGTGGCCTTTTTGCTGCCGTCTGCGCTGCCGAAGCTGCTGGCACTTGGCATTTTTGTGATCTTTTCCGCGCCAGTGGGGTCACACGCTATCGCGGCGGCAGTGCATCGCAGCGTTGCCACGCATAACCGTGAAGCCATCGAAGAAGGCAAAGAACCTGTTGAGCGCAGCGGCATACATCATATGGAACAGTATCGCCAGATCATCGAGAATGCATCCCAACAGGGCAATTCATAATATCGTAGGGGCACGACATGTCGTGCCCGAACACACCAGAAATGAGAAACATGTATCTGGTTTATGCTGTATCTATTCCACATCCTCACGGCTGCGCAGATGCGGGAACAGCAGCACATCGCGGATGCTGTGCTGGTCAGTCAGCAGCATCACCATGCGATCTACCCCCATACCAAAGCCTCCCATCGGCGGCATCCCATAGCGCATCGCCCGCAGGTAATCTTCATCGAAGGGCGTTTCTTCGTCAGCACCCGTGCGGTAGAGTTCTGCCATCTCACGGAAGCGTTTTTCCTGGTCGAATGGATCATTTAGCTCGGTGAAGGCATTGCCCATTTCCATACCACCAATGAAGACCTCGAATCGCTCCGTGTGATTTGCATCATACTCGGTGGGCTTGGCAAAGGGCGACATATCACGCGGATAATCCATGATGAAGGTTGGCTGGATCAGGTGTTTTTCAACGTGATTGCCGAGCAGGTGTTCCACCACGATTCGCCCCCAGGGCTGCCCCGGCTCGACCTTTTCACCCAACTTTTCTTGCATCACCACCGCCAGCGACTCCGCGTCCGGGTATTGCATGTAATCAATCCCGGTGTGTTCGATGGCAGCTTCACGGATCGTCTGGCGTTTCCAGGGCGGCGCGAGATCAATCTCATGCTCACCATAGGTGATTTTTGTTGTGCCGTTGACTTCCTGCGCGATGTACGCACCCATGCGCTCTACAATATCCATCACACCGCGATAATCAATATAGGCTTTGTAGAATTCCATCATGGTAAATTCCGGGTTGTGCTTCCAACTCACCCCCTCATTACGGAAGTCACGCCCGATTTCGTAGACGGCATCAAATCCACCCACCAGCAAACGCTTCAGGTACAGCTCAAAGCTGATGCGCAGGAACAAATCCTGCTTGAGCTGGTTGTGATGCGTCGTAAAAGGACGGGCAGCCGCACCGCCATAAATGGGTTGCAAGATGGGCGTTTCCACTTCCAGCATACCTTCAGCATCCAGGAAATTTTGCATGGCGCGGATAATACGAGCGCGTTTGCGGAAGACATCACGCACGTCTTCGTGTACGGCAAGGTCTGCGTAGCGCTGGCGGTAGCGCGTTTCTACATCGCTGAATTCGCCGTATTCTTTCGTCGTGCCATCGTCCATTACCTGCTTCTTGATGACAGGCAGCGGACTCATGGCCTTCGCCAGCAGATGCCAGGATTGCACATGTACGCTGATTTCCCCGGCGCGAGTACGCATCAAAGTCCCTGTTGCCTGCACGAAGTCATCCACTTCGATGAGCTTTTCTTTGGCGAGGGCGTATTCTGCTTCGTCCATGTCGTTCAGGCGCAGGAATAGCTGCAAGCGTCCGTGTTCGTCTTCGATGTGCATGAATGACACCTTGCCCTTCACATTCACACGGCGCACTCGTCCCGCCACTGTGATGATAATTTCCGGCACTTCTTCGCCATGTTCGGCTTCTGCGGCATCATACGCTGCGATGGCTTCTGCGGTGGTGTGGGTGCGTTCGGCACGGCGCGGGAATAGCTCCATGTTACGTTCACGCAGTTGTTCGGCTTTTTTCAGGCGCTCTTCTTCAAGCTGGTTACTGGGCTGCCACATAGGTCTTATTCGCTCCTGGTCGGTCTTTGGGCATGAATGATCCCACACAGCCGCGAGATTTCCCGCGCTGGATGGGGTTATTTCTCAAATGATTGTCGGCTGCGACGAAATAAGTCTACTAAAGGATCAAACGAACGTCGATAATTGGCTGATGAGCAACGAACATCCACCTCAGAATACAACCCGAATCCATATTGTAGAACTCGTCCTGCTGCTAGCGATTGTCTTGCTGGCGGCATGGCTGCGCCTGGGTTATCCCGGCGTGAATCCTTTTGCCGCTGATGAAGCGCGGTTGAGCGTGCTGGCGCTGGAGATGGCGCAAGATGGCGAGATCATCCGCTATGGCATTGCCAACTCTGCCGGGAGCCGAAATTTACCCGCTTCGGTATACGCCTTCGTGCCGCCCTATTGGTTCACAAATGATCCGCTGATTGCCACGCAATATGTTGGCGTGTTGAATGTATTGGCAGTGCTGGCGCTCTGGTGGGCGACTCGCGCACTTCTGGGGCGATGGCCTGCGCTGGCGGCTGCGCTGTTTTTTGCGGCGGCTCCGTATGCGGTTTTCTTCTCTCGCAACATCTGGACGCAAAACCTGCTGGCTCCCTTTGCAGCCTATTGGCTGGCAGCATCTGTGCTGGCGAATACCACACGCCACAAGGCAGCCCGAAATCTGGCAATAGCCGCTGCGATGTTCCTGGCGGGGTTCGCCTTTCAGGTGCATCTGGCGGGGGCTGCCCTGGGATTGGCAACCCTCTATGGGATTGTTCGCTGGCGCTGGTGGCGTGATTGGCCTGCGCTGCTGGTGGGTGGCGGATTGGCAGCGCTGGCACTCGTGCCGTTTTTGTACGAGGCGGCGTGCTGTTCCCCGGAACTGATCGAGGAATATCTTGGCAGCAGCGGTGAAAGTGGGGTTGATGCACAAGCCCTGGGATTTGGCCTCAAGCTGGCGCTGAACCGAGAATGGGATTATCTGGCGGCGGGGCAGTTGGCAGGTTATGGCTACGAACAGATGCCGCAGTTTCTTTCCGGCGTGCTGCTGATATTGGGCGTGATTGCGCTGCTGCGAACGCTATTCCAGCGTGAACGCGAACAACTTCAAATCGTTGAAATTGTGCTGCTGCTCCTTCTGCCGCCGATTTTGCTGTTCACCTATCATCGCGCCCCGGTGCGGTTGCATTACATGCTGACGATGCTGCCAGGATTGGCGCTGCTGGTCGGGTTTGGAATGACCCTGCTGAAGCATCTCGGCTGGCGATTTGCCTATGGTGTGGGGCTGTTGGTGCTGGCAGCCATCTGGACAATCCAGGCCAGCAGCAGTTTACAACTCGCCAATGAACAGGTCGCCCCTGGTGGGATCAATACGCCGCTGCTGGCAGTGCGCGATGTGGTACAGGCTGTGCCAGAAGATGGCATTATTGTGGCGCATACGCAGAGCGAAGATATTTACGGACGCGGGGAGCCTGCCATCTGGAAGGTGCTGCTGTGGGATCGTCCGCACCGCATCACCAGCGGGTGGTCTACGCTGATTTTGCCGCCGCAGCGCAGTTACCTGATGATGGAAGTCAGCGATTATTACGCATGGCACGAACTGCGCTATACCGGGTTGATGGATGAAAACTTTGTCCGCTTTGATCCGCTGCCAGGAGCGCCACCGTATTACATGCAGCCCTATGATGGTGAAAGCCTGCCCCCGCAGATGATCCCACTGGAAGACCCCATCACCTTTGACAGCGGCCTGCGCATGATCGGCTGGTATTCGTGGCAGGATGGCGCTGTGCTGCGCGTATCCATCGTCTATGAAGCGCTGACTGACCCGGCATTTGCTGGCACATTGCAGCAGTTCGCGCACCTGCGCCGCACCGGAAACACTGATGTGCAGCCGGCCTATATTCAAGATGTGCCGCTGACCAATAGTTGGCGGGCAGGCGATCATCTCATCGCGCTGGTGGGGTTCTTCCCGGAAGAATCTGCCGAGACGTTCACAGTCACCATCGGGCAATATCTGTTGGAAACAGGGACGCGCTTTCTGCATGATGGTGAGGAGGACAGCGTGTTGTTAGAGCCGATTGTGTGGGAAGCAGGTGAAGGAGAGTAGGACGAAAAAGACGTGCCACAGTGGACACGTCTTGAGAGTGGTCTTATACAATTTCGCGCACGATGAAGGTGATGTCTCCATCCGGCGCTTTGATTTTCACTTTGTCGCCAACTTTGGAGCCGAGCAGTGCCTTCCCTAAGGGGCTTTCGGTGCTGATTTTACCGGAGCGTGGGTTGGCTTCCGCTGGTCCTACAAGGCGATATTCTTCGATGTCATCTGTGCCTTTTTCGGCAACACGTACCAGCGAACCAATCTGCACCTCGTCCTTGCTACCCGTATCTTCAATGATGCGAGCATGGCGCAGGATACGATCCAGCCGAGCAATTTCCCCTTCAATGAAGGCTTGCTCATTCTTGGCTTCTTCGTATTCGGTGTTTTCAGTCAGTTCGCCACCATCTTCAAGCGCTGAACGCAAACGCTCTGCAACTTCTTCGCGGCGCACGGTCACGAAAAATTCCAGCCGCTTTTCCAGGGCATTCATGCCTTCGCGTGTTAGATACTGAACCTCATCTTCCATCGCGGCTCCCTTCTAAAAAAAGAATCAACTGCCACCTTCTGGTGTTTACCTAAAGCAACAAAAACACAGGTATGTCCTGTGTTGGTGCGGTTGGGGTAACTGTCGAAATGTGTACAGTAATCTATCACGAATTGAACACCATGTAAAGTAAAAGTTGCATAAATCCAACGCAGGCAATGCACATCGAACGAGCATGAAGTTGCCACTTGTAGCATAGTGGCTCCTGTATGAATTTGTAGCGTAGGGGCGCAACATTGGTCATTGAAGAAATACCGTCCCAACGGGTTCGGACTCGGCTGATTGTGGATACCCAACGGCACGTCCGCCACACCGAAATACAATGGGTTAGGTAATTAAATTGTCAAATGACAATATTGCACCCGCTGGGGAATACGTGAAAAATGACAAATTCGCCCTAATCCCCGGCGGCCTTTTCGTGATCCGCCCGCAGCGAATGCGCCGCTGCTAATGTCAGCAGCACAAACTGCCGCATTCCCAGGCGAACGGGAACCGTCTCTATATATTCGTCCAGGCGATGTGCATTGCCGCCGCGTGTGATGCCGATGGTCACGGTGGGGCAGCCGGCATGCAGCGGGATGTTCCCGTCCGTGCTGCCTCGTTCCAGCGTACCGCGAACGTTCACCTGTTCCAGGGCAGCCAGTGCGCCTTCTACCAGGGGATGGGATGTGTCAATAGAACCAGCAGGGCGATCCCCCACAACTTCAATCTCAAAGGTTATTCCCGGCTGCGTTAGGGCAGCAATGATGTCATAGACCTGCTGGCGCATCTGTTCCAGCGCTTTCTGGTCTTCACTGCGTAAATCCAGCCATAACCCCGCCGAAGTGCCAATGGCGTTGATGGCTTGCCCGCCTTCGATCATGCCAACGTTGAATGTGCTGCGTGGCATCGTCATAACACTCATACGGCTGATCTGTGCGCCCAATTCCAGGATGCTGTGAACGGCGCTTGGCCTGCCGAAATGCAGCCAGCTATGACCGCCTTCGCCTATCGCAGTGATATGCATTCGATGCACCGCGATCCCGGCGTGGTAAATATGCCCGAAGGCCAGCCCTTCCAGGTTGATTACCATCCCCACTCGCTGCTTGAGCTTTTCATAGGCGGCACGCATCCCCTTGAGATCACCAAGCCCTTCTTCGCAGCTCGTCGCCACAAACCAGATGTCACAATCCGGCGTGTAGTTTTCATCCTGCATCCAGCGAGCCAACCCCAACAACCCCGCGACACCCATGCTGTTGTCGCCCAGGCCTGGGCCATACACCCAATCCTCCCGGCGCTGTATGGTCAGATCAGTTTCTGCTGCGAAAACTGTATCCGTGTGGGCTGTGACCATCAACGCAGGGACTGCGCGATTGCCACCCTTCAACAGGCCATATACATTTTTCTCTTCATCAATTTCCGTTTCCAACAAGCCAAGCGCTTCAAATTGCTGCTTCACATATTCTGCGCGTTCTTCTTCGTGGAAGGTGGGGGCAGGGATTTGCTGAATACGGATCGATTCTTCGACGATCCACTGCGCCAACTGATTGAGTGAACGCCAGTTCATTGAGCGGTTCAGGTTTGAAATGACTTTCTTCATCTTCGTTTTGGGGAGATATGTATCTACCCCGCACTCCCTTCTATGCTATAATTTCGCCGCACACTACCTACACAGTTATCTGAGAGCCTCAAGCGGAGCTGGGGTGTGTGTTGAAACACCCTCTCGTTCACAATGCCAGATACAGAAGGGCATTGTGCCGAATCCAGCATTGCATTTCAAGCAGAGAAGCGTGACATCCTGCCGGAAGGAAGCATCATGTCGAAACCAATTGTGCTGATTGGTGAAACATCGTCAGCGTACTTGTTGCCCCTTCAGAAACATTATCAGGTTTATTCAGCACGCAGCGGCAAGCAGGGGATTACGCTCGTTCAGCAACAGCAGGCATTGGCAGTCGTGGTTGATGCTGTCTCGCTGAAATCTACCGGGACGCGCATCTGCAATGCAATCCGCCGTGCCTCCCCAGAAACTGCACTCGTGCATATCTTACCTGATTCATATAATAAAAATGGCAAGGAAACCAGCCCCGCAGATGTGATTTTCCAGGGCGCTGTCGGCATTCGCGCTCTCTGTAACAGTATCAACCGTTTTTTTGATTCCGACAATCCAGATTTGCTGCGACGAGGGCCGTTTGAGATGGATATTCAGCGCCGCATTCTCGTCGCACATGGCAAAGAATATACCCTCAGCCCTAAACGCGCTGCACTCATTGAGTTATTCCTGCAAAATCCGAATGAGACCCTGGATCGCAAAAAGCTGATGCAGCATGTATGGGATACGGATTACGTGGGAGATACGCGCACTTTGAGCGTGCATATTCGCTATGTGCGAGAACTGATGGAATTGGATGCCAGCAAACCGCAATACATCAAGACAGTACGCGGTGTTGGCTATCGCCTGGAATTGACCACAAACGGGAATGGGACTTCCGCAAAATAAAAAAAAGAGCCGACCAGTTTGGTCGGTTCTTGCGTTAGCTCTGTGCCTTCATCGCATTCAACTGCTGCATGAGGCGGCTTTTGCGACGGGCTGCGTTGCGCTTGTGGATCACACCGCGACGCGCTGCCATGTCCAGGTCTTTCTGCGCGAGGCGCACAGCTTCTTCTGCCTGGGCGACATCTCCGCTGGCGATGGCTTCGCGTGCCTTCTTCACCAGGGTACGCGCACGATTGCGGTAGGTGCGGTTGTGAATACGGCGCTTCTCATTTTGACGATTTCGTTTAATTGCTGATGCATGATTTGCCATAGTACAAAAACGGGTAATGTTCCCCGCTGGCTCCTTTCAATTGATTGACTGAATTGTCTGCTGATTGGCTGTCTGGATGACGGCTTCACCGTGAGTGTTTGCAGCGAACTATCATAGCAAAGGCTGTATCTTTCTGTCTATCCTGGGTCTTTGCGGTTCAGGATGCTGTTGGCGAATCCATGAATCATTGTTTTTGTAGGGGAGCGCCCGTGTGCGCTCCCAGGGCGACCACGTGGGGATCGCCCCTACACCGATTCGCCAACAAGGTCGTTCAGGGCAATCGCATCAAATTCCATCGTGGCGAAACTGCCTCAACGCAGAAGTCGTAGACATCGTACCGTTGTGTCTGTGGTTTTTTGTAGGGGAGGGTCTGAGATCCTCCCGCGGGTGACACCTGTTCAGCCCGCGCCGATAAACACCTAACCTGATGGCAATGATCCAGCGAATCGCCCCTACTGATACGGGCAATCATCCCGGTCACAGCCGCCATCGGGAATCAGGGCTTCCGGCCTGCCGCAGACTTTGCACGCGGACTGTTTTGGCGGGGTCACACCCAGGTCTTCCGGTGTATCTCCATGAATCTCGAAATCTTCCCCGACGATGTGCTTGCCTTTGCCCTCACGGTCATAGGTGGTCAGAGAGTTCATGGCAGCCATCACCACCTGTGGATGTGCGTCCGCCAGCGCATTATTGAGGGCATGGCGTGCAACGGTGTATTCCGCGTCCGAGAGATCACCCACATAATCGCCTAAAATACGCGCCGCTTCTGCACGGTTATCCGGGCTTGGGTCATTTTTCAGGTAACGCAGCACATCATCAAATGTCAATTCGTCGCTCATGGTGTTTCCTCCTACTCGCGGACGGCAAGAATGCCGTCCCTACATCCAAGGTACATCTTCGTAGGGACATGCTTCTGCATATCCGCAATTTTACCTATCCGCTTCTCATTCGTCCCAGGCGATGGCCTGCATGAAATCCGCATCCAGCGCGGTGATGAAATGCGCCAGCAAACGCCCGGTGCGTTCGATGTCGCGGATGTCGATAGTCTCTACCGAGCTGTGCATATTGCGCAGCGGAATGCTGAACAGCGCCGTGGGGATACCGTCTCGGGCTACCTGGATTGCCCAGGCATCCGTCCCGGTGCGGGATGGCATTGGTTCAAGATGATATTTGATCTCGTAAGCATCCGCCACTTCGATGATTTTATCGAAGAGTTTGGGATGAATATTGCCACCCAGCGCGATACTGGGTCCTTCACCCATCGGGAAGGCATCATCTCCGCTGACTCCCGGTTGCTCGGCAAAGCCCACATCCAGGGCAATGGCAATATCAGGCTGGATGCGATAGGCAGCGGTCTGTGCGCCCTGGTACCCATTCTCTTCCTGAACCGTGGCGGCAGCATAGACATCCCAGGAATGCTGCGCGGCCTGCAAATGCTGCAAGCAAATCGTAATCGCGGCGATACATGCCCGGTCATCCATTGCCTTGCCTGCGACAAGATTGCTGTTCAATTCCAGCATGGGGGCTTCCGGCGTGATTAAATCGCCAATGGTCACCAGTTCCGCCACATCATCAGCGGATAAACCCACATCCACCACCAGCGCATCAAAGGACGGATACTTCTTGCGGTCTGCTGCGGTCAGCAAATGCGGTGGTGTTGCAGCGACAACCCCTCGTAAGGGTTTCTTGCCATGTACGATGACAGATTGTGCCAGCAGCAGGCGGTTATCCATGCCGCGAATGTTGTGCAAGTAGATGAACCCATCCACAATATCGCGCACCATCAAACCGATTTCGTCCATGTGTGCGGCTAACATAATTTTGCGCGGAGTCTCTATCGGCTGCGTGGCGCGTTTGATGCCGATCAAATTACCCAGTTTGTGCTGCTCAAATTCATCGACGAAAGGCTGCCATGCGTCATGGACGATAGCACGCACAGGCGCTTCATGCCCGGACGGGGCGTGCGCCTCGGTCAAATTGCGGAGATGTGTTTTTAAATCAAACAAGGTACGCCTCGATTTCTATGATTTTCATTCACCACGAAGACACAGGATTCCATTCCTGCTTCTGAGTCAGAATAATGCCGAATAATGTGCAGTCTCGGCACGCAGAACACAGCACATGCTTGGTTAGCCAAAATGCTGACCATCCATCCAAAACTGAAAACTCACAACCGAAAACTTCCCTCGAATTGTACCACGCTCGCTAGGCATCGCTAGCAGCCTGTGCTATCCTGCGACCTATGAACGGACTCATCACACTCGAACAAGCGATAAGCCTGCGCAGTGATTTGCAGGCTGCCGGAAGAACGCTGGTTTTCACCAATGGTGTCTTCGATTTGCTGCATGTCGGGCATCTGGATTACCTGGAAAAAGCGCGAGCGTTAGGCGATGCTCTGCTGGTAGCCATCAATGACGATGAAAGCACCCGCCGCTACAAAGGAGAAGGTCGCCCCCTGGTTCCTGACCTGGAACGGGCGCGGTTGCTGGCGGCACTGCGTCCAGTGGATGCCGTGCTGCTCTTCCCGGATGCGACGGCGGATCGGCTGCTGGCAGCAATCCAACCACACATCTACGCCAAAGGTGGGGATTACGCGCACAAAGTTCTCCCGGAACGCCCCACTGTTGAAGCCTACGGCGGCGAAGTGTGCCTGATTGAGTACCTGCCCGGTCACAGCACCAGCAGCCTGATCGCCAGGATTCAAGCACTACCCTAACCCTGGATTTGCCGTCAGGGTAATCACATCAGGTTCGCATTGGATTTGCGCGAACAGAAAACGAGCAAAATGACACTCTCAACGGGTGACAAATACACCCAATCAAGCAAAAACTCAGGTTTTTCGGGCGATCCAGCGAATCGATAGCCATCAGGTTTAGGCTCAATTTTGGCGGACGAGGCAGACCTCGTCCCTACAAAAAGCATGTTTCTAGTAGGGACAATGCCTGCGTTGTCCGAAAAATGCCCAAAATAAGAAACGTTAATCCTTATCCTGATGCGTATCATCCGGCGAATCACCCCTACAAATTTCTTCGTTTTCTTCGTGCCTTTGTGGTTCAAATCGTTTGGAAGCGATCACACTGGTACTACCGTCCTCTTTATACTGAAGCGCTACAAACTATTGGTATACTGGCAGCGTTGGTTCCATCCACACAGGGGATAGCCTGAATATGAAGACACTTGGATTAATTGGGGGATTGAGTTGGGAATCCTCGATTGAGTATTACCGCATCATCAATGAGCAGGTGCGCGAACGTCTGGGCGGGCTGCATTCTGCGGACTGCCTCATGTATTCATTTGACTTTGCCGAGATTGAAGCCCTGCAAGCAGCGGGAGATTGGGAAACCGCCACGCATCGCATGATTGCAGCGGCACGCCAACTCGAACGCGGCGGCGCGGATGGCCTCATCATTTGCAGTAACACGATGCATCAAATGGCAGGCGATGTACAAAATGCCGTCGATATTCCCTTGATCCACATTGCGGACGCAACCGCAGAAGCAATCAAAGCACAAAGTCTGCGCACTATTGGCTTGCTGGGTACACGCTACACAATGGAGCAAGACTTTTACAAAGGCCGCCTGGAAACCCAGCATGAACTCGAAGTATTGATCCCCGAAGAACCCGGACGCACCACCGTTCACGACATCATCTATGATGAGTTAGTACAGGGTATCATCCGTGACGAAAGCCGCAGCGCCTACCAAGCCATCATCGCAGATCTAATCGAACGCGGCGCGCAGGGAATCATCCTGGGCTGCACAGAAATTGAACTGCTCATCAGCCAGCCAGAACACAGCCCTGTCCCAACTTTCCCGACAACGCAGTTACACGCCATTGCCGCCGTTGATTGGGCGCTGGATGGGTAGCCCCGTTGCAGTCGGAGAATAAAAATCGGGCGAAACATTGGTGTTTGAGCGTTTAGATGTCATTTGTGGAGCAAGATTTCTGTTGCGTATTCATAGGCACGCAGTGTGCCACCCATCAAAATTTCATCCTCAATGAAGACATCCATCTCAGAAAAGTTATTCGGCAAATGTTGAATATGCTCTACCATCTCGCTGGATAGTCCCGTCAGGATCAACCGACCGCCATGCTGCCGCAAAGCTGCGTCATACCGTTCCAGGAAGTGTATCCCTGTCGTGGCGAGAAAGGCACTATCTCGCAGCCGCAAAATGACAATGCTGCCTTCTGACTGCGAAGGATCCGGCAAGAGGTGTTCCAGGCGCGTGATTGCCGCGAAATACAGATGCCCGGTGACGGAGAGAATAATCACATCATTATCGGGCAATCTCTCCGGGATTTCCGTAATCTTGAAGCGGTTTTCCTCCAGGGGGACGAATTGCGACAGCTTGACTTCCTCCGAGGATGTGGTGATATACAACAACAGCGAAATAATCACCCCGGCGTAGATGCTGTATTCAATCGGGAAAATCAGCGCCGTCAAGAATGTCACAACCATGGCGATTCGTGCGGAGATTGCCGTTTGCCAGACGATGCGAATTTCGGATAGGTCAATCATGGTGATTGCTGCGATGATGAGCATCACCGCTAACGCCGAGAGCGTGACGTACTCAATCAATGATCCGAGCAAGACCAGGAACAGAGCTACGAATACCCCCGCGAAGATATTGGCAAGGCGCGTTTGCGCACCCGATGCGATGTTCACGGCTGTGCGGGATAGCGAGCCGCAGGCAGGCATCGACTGAAACAAGCTCCCGACCATATTGCCAATCCCCATACTGATGAAATCGAGATTCACATTCGGGCGGCTACCGCCACGATCTGGCAGGACATTGATGATTGCCGCACTCTGCACCGCCCCCAGGATCGCAATTGCCAGCGCGGAAGAGATCAATTCAGGAACATAAGCAAAATCTGGCAGCGTCGGCAGAGGCAGCCCCGCAGGGATTTCGGAAATATCGCGTACAATTTCCACCGAGTCCCACCCCGCAAGCGCTGCGAGGACAGATGCCCCAACAATCCCTAGTAGAGTCGCAAGATTTTTAAAGCGCGTATTGCGCACAACCAATATCAAAACAGCCGCCACCCCACTGACTCCCAACGTATAGAGATCCGTCAGGTGCAAGTGCCGCACCCAATCAACAACTTTGAGTAAGGACGAACTGCCCTCAGGGGAATAATTTGTCAGGTAGGGTAATTGCCCGAAGACGATGAGCAGTGCAGCACCAGCGATGAAACCAGTCATCACAGCATTTGAGACGAATTTCACCAGGATACCTAAACGTAAGAAACCAAAGCCCAGGTGAAAAGCGCCAGACAGCAACGTCAAGATGAACAGGCGTTCAATAGAATTGGCGCTGTCAAATGTGGTGAGCGTACCCGCAACAATCAGCGATAGTGCATTTGTAGGGCCAACGGTCATCAGGCCGGAACTGCCCAGCACTGCACCAATGATGGTGGATACAATCGCTGTGTACAGGCCGTAAATCGGGTTGATCCCGGCAATCAGGGCGAAAGCCATGGCCTGCGGCGTTCCGGCAATGGCACCGCTGAGTCCAGCGAGTAAATCATCTTTCAGGGTGGAAAATGATGGCATCTGTAGCGATAGAGTAGTCAACGTTATTTCTCGTATGTCAGTAGTTGCAAATATTCATCATACCAGCAGAACACAGGCTACGGCATGCTAATTCTATAGACGTAACCCTCTTCATTTTCAAAGAGTGTTTCCACATCAAATCGCTCTACAAGGTCTCGCACAGTATATTCCGGCGTGACGCATTGCAGCGAATAGACACATCCCTGTGCATCCAGGTCAGCTACCAGGATCACCGTCAGCGGATGACCTTCTGACGAGAAGCCAGCCTCAAGTTGTTCCAGTGTTCGAGGAAGCCGGAAGATCAAAACATCACTCGTGACCAACGGGGCGTAGGTATTGCTATAGACTTTGCCCGTGTACTGCTGTTCGCCAACCCATTGTATCAATTCCGATTCGTCCCAGGGCTGCTGGCAGCAAGCAACCATGCGGTAGGCCGTTGCATCAAGCCCTTGATACACGGGATACGCCATCAGTATCAGCAGCAATCCCGCCGCAACAGTGGTTCCCAGCCAGGGTCGCTGAAGCCGCCTGCCCAACACTTCTGCCAGCTTCGCCAGACCAATCAAGATCAGGCAGAGCAACGGAATATAAATCGGGCTGAGGACGCGGTTCTCCAGCACATCCGGGCTGCGCGTGGCACGCAAGACAGCCACACTCAAGTAGGCCAAAATCCACAAGAAAAGCGACACACTCGCCAGCGGGATTGCCAGCATCTTCCCAAAAGAGGCTGGTGATAGCGAACGGTAGCGCCAGAACACGACTGCGACAAAGATCAGCACGGCGATCAGCAGCACAACAGCAACGTCCAGGTAACCAATATTCAATGGATTGCTTGTGAACCAATCCACCACAATCGCATAGGCTCTGCCAACCTGTCCCATCAGCGGATTGGGAATATTCACGCGACTGCCGAGTAGGGTTCCGGTAACTGCGTAATTCCGCAGCAGCCACAACCCTAGCGGGATACTACTCACGACACCGAACCCAAAAGCATACAGGAAGCGCCGCATCATGGGCTGTGAACGCATCAGCAGCAGTACGGAAATCGCCCCCAATGGCACTAATGGCGCACCAGGATAGCGTTGTAGGACTGCGGCTGCGGTCACCAGCGCCAGTGGCAGCAAATCACGGAATCGCTGCATATGAGGGATCTCTGCCAGAAAATAGAAATACAGCACAATCAGCAGCAGAAACAAAGGTTCCGACCAGGCAAAAGCATACACGAGCAAATGCACATGACTCAGCAGCACAAATATGGCTCCTAGCAGCGCCAACACCTGGGAACGTGTATAGCGCTGGAACATCAATCCGCTGAAGAAGATGAGAAAGCCATACAAGACAACATTGTGCAACCGGATCATTTCGAGTAAGCCCAGGCCAGCCCAACCGCCGAGCGTATCCAGCAAACTCAACATCAGTGGATACCCCGGCCCCCAAACATCGTAGATGTTCTCTGAATAATCAACCCAGCCCCCCCCGCTGTTGAGGCTTCTGGCTGTCGTGATGTAATGAATGGAATCCGGCGTGACACCGATCCCGGTGGGCGTGGAAATGATGACCAGCAGCATCGCAATAACGCTTAAGATAAGCAGCGACGTGATGAATAAGCGTGATGAAGTTGCATTCATTGGGCGAATAACCCCGCATCAGTTCAGTACACAATCGGGAACTCACGCTCAATTCTGCATACGTGGGAGGCTTTTGCAACAGCGGACACGATGACAGCGAATTCAGCGGCGTTCTTCAGCAAGTTCGCGGCTGCGCAAGAAAATTTCTACCACCACGAAGACCATAATCAAGAAGGCCACCAGCGGCAGCGATAGCGCACGAGGAATCTGCAACCAGGCACAGGTGACAACGAACAGCCCCACCCAGGTACTCTGGCGCACGATAACCCCACTGGTGGGTAATTCCATGCGTACAGGGGTGAAGCGCACATTGAGGTAGCGCACAATCGGAATCACCGTACCCGTCACAGCGATTTGCAGCAGCAAGAAGAACATCCACAATTCACCGCCGATGCGCGGTAATGTCTGTGTCACAAGCTGGTAGAGACCACCCCATCCGATGAGCATCAGCAGCACGGAAGCGACCAATAACCCCGCATGTTCGGAGGGAAGGCCATTTTCTTTGGTGTTTTGTGGTGTCGTGGAAGACTCAGATTGTTGTTGCATAACACCAGTATACCGCAAGATAGGAGTGCTGTTGGGTGCATTTCACTTTGGGGGCAACTTCGGATTTGGTCTGCTAAATCCAACTG
>CAYVVZ010000039.1:0-36302 GCA_964455365.1 uncultured Anaerolineaceae bacterium
AAGCCTCAATGACCACGACAGTAATACCGGACAAGCCTTAAATCCCTCCCCACTATGTAGGGAGGGACTTGGTTTCCCCTTGCGAAGCGGGGGGACGGAAGGGGGGAAAACGTTCTGCATTACCTCAATACGCCTTGGCAAATAACGCTACTTTGTCGCCTGTTTCCCCGGTGAAGAAATTCACCCCCGTGCCTTCGGGTGCATCATAGGGGTAGCAGCGCAGGGTGGCGGCGGTATCTTCCTTGACCTTGTCCTCAGCTTCGCGGTCTTCATTCCACCAACCACGCGCCCATTTCCCGCTGGCGATCACTTCCTTGAATTGGTCGTAGTCTTGCACATCCACAATGTTCGAGTCGCGGAAATCTGCTGCCTGCTGGAAGAGTGCCGCCTGAACATCCTTCAGCATTTCCTGCACCTGTGCGGCGATATTCTCCTGGCTGACGAAATTCTTCGCGGCCTTGCCTGCGACATCCCGGCGCACCAGCACACAGTTGCCTTTTTGCACGTCTTTGGGTCCCACTTCCAGGCGAATGGGAACGCCGCGCATTTCCCAATCATTGAACTTGAAACCGGGAGTCTGGTCGCGGTCATCCAGATGCACGCGAATCCCTGCGTCCTTGAGTTCGGCAATCAGGCGTGTCAGCGTTTCCATGACTGCGCCTTTTTCGTCGTCATTTCGGAAAATCGGCACGCCAACAACTTGAATAGGTGCAATCACCGGGGGCAGGCGCAGCCCGGTGTCGTCACCGTGCGTCATCACAATCGCGCCGACCATGCGCGTACTCAAGCCCCAACTGGTCGTCCAGACATACTTACGCTCCTGGTCGCTATCCAGAAACTGAATATCAAAGGCTTTGGCGAAGTTCTGCCCCAGGAAATGCGACGTACCGCTTTGCAGCGCCTTCCCATCACGCATCATGGCTTCGATGGTGGTGGTATAAACCGCGCCTGCGAACTTTTCGCGCTCGCTCTTGCGTCCCTTAATCACCGGAATTGCCGCATCCGCAATGGCAAAATCCGCGTAAACCTCCAGCATTTGCCTGGTTTCCGCTTCCGCTTCTTCCTTTGTGGCGTGCGCGGTATGGCCTTCCTGCCACAAAAATTCCGCCGTGCGCAAGAAAGGACGGGTACGCAGCTCCCAACGCACCACATTCGCCCATTGATTCAGCAGCAGCGGCAAATCGCGGTACGACTGAATCCAGTTCTTGAAAGCATCCATGATGATCGTCTCACTGGTAGGACGCACGACCAGCCGTTCTTCTAATTCCTTGCCACCTGCGATAGTCACGACGGCGAGTTCCGGGCTGAAGCCTTCCACATGTTCCGCTTCACGCTTCAGGAAGCTTTCCGGGATGAAGAGGGGGAAGTAGGCATTTCTATGCCCCGTTTCCTTGAAGCGGCGATCCAACCCGCCTTTGACCCCTTCCCAGAGTTCATAGCCATACGGCTTAATAATCATGCTGCCCCGCACCGGACTCTGTGCCGCGAGGTCAGCCTGGTAAACAATCTCGTTATACCATTTGGAAAAATCTTCTGACTGAGGTGTTAACGCCATGTGTTTCGCTCCTTGTTGATTGCCCGTGTAGTATACCGCGCAACGACCAGAACGGCAGGCTTTGTTCTGGTTTGGCACAAAGCTTCACCATCATTCTAGAACGAATTCTGTAGACTGTAAAGAACCTTTGTGAACCTCTCTGCGTTGCCGGATACTAAAAAGATGATCTTCGACGATCACTTCCGTGAAATCGACCATTTGCCCCCCTTGTGCTGCGAATCAGTTTCTCTTAGCCGCTGTATGTCCTGCTGGCTTTATGTTCTTCGATCAGCGCTATCGAGTGTTCCAGTGTATCTACAAAGCGAAATTTGTTGACATCTTGCAAGCCAGCAATCCGCGAAGCCCGCGCAGCAATTTCCAGATAGGGCTTCCAACGAGGTACGCCAACCAGGATGAGCATTTGCTCATTGGGGTAGTTGATCCCCAGGATGCGCTTGATATGTGGCACGGTGATGCCACCTGGTAAGCGTTCCCCACCGTCACGAAACCACTGTACTGTATAGAAATCGTGCTTGAGTGTTTGCAGAATGGTGAGCATCTTACCAACCATCATGTACATATCATCCCATGTCCACGATGCGAAAACTTCCAGGTAGAGGATGGTTTGCTGTGCGTCATACCAGCCGAGCTGGTAGTTGTCGCTTTTAAACAAAACAGTATGCATTTCCTTTTTACTTTCCACTGCATTCCCTGGTCTCAGTATACCGCCTGTCATGCATAACATGAATGAATTCGGGCTGCATATAACGATGATGTTTCTCCTCGTGTTATGCTGCTTGTGAGAAATTGCGCAGCCCTGTATAGTGAACGGTAGAAGTTACATCCACAGAATTCTACAGTCACCAGGGAGCGCACAGCATATGAATCGTCGTCTCGTGGTTGAGTTGTTGATTGGCCTGGGGTTGATTGTTGCCGCTGGTTTCGCCTTCATTCAGACGCAGACATTGACCAATACTGAAGCTACGCTGGAAGCTGCACGCGCCTCCGGGACGCAAGTCGGGCAGGCCGCAACCGAGCAAGCCGACCAGGGAACGGCAGCCGCAGAAAGTGCTGCCGCCACCGCCACACAAGCCGCTGGGAACCTGGAAGACTCGCAGCAATCCGCAACCGATTCTGCACAAGAAGCCGCACAACAACTGGAAAATGAACAGGCCACCTCGACGGCAGCAGCAGACGAATCTGCCGATACGCAGGCGGCGTTAGAAGCCGAGGGAACGAGTAGTGCAGAGCAAGCTGCCGGGACAGCGACCGCTGCCGCAGAGAGCATGAACAGCGCCGCTACACAGATTGCCGTAGCAGATGAGTCGCAAGAAACCCTGGAAGCTCGCAGCACAAGCAGTGCAGAGCAAGCTGCCGGGACAGCGACCGCTGCCGCAGAAAGCGCAAACATCGCCAGCACGCAGGCAGCGCAGGAACTGGCAGATATTGAAGCCACCGCAACCCGTGCCGCAGAAACCTCAGCAGAAAATATCAGCGCTGTTGAAGTAATCTCTGCTGAACAGAGTACCGAAATTGCCGTACTCAACGCCAGCAATACCGATTTACAGGCGACGATTGATGCCAATGTAGCCATCAGTGGGCAGGGTGTACGCGAAGAAAGCGCCACTCTCGCGGATGGCTATACGCGCTTCCGGGGCGAAGGCTACGAAATTGGCTTACCCGCTAGCTATGAAGGCATTGAAATGGGCGGCAGCACGCTCTCGTTTTTTAATTTGCTCGAAGCACTGGAACTGAATTCAACCGCAGCCTTCTTGCAAGCGCAGGGCGACAATCTACAATTTTTCGCCATTGATACCGAACTGATTGGGAATGTCCCTGGCGGCACTGTATCCATTATTGTTGAAGAACCTTTAACCGCCGAACTGCCGCTGGAAGACTATCTGGCGTTGGCCTACAATCCGCTGCCGGAAGGATATACGATTGTGGTGCGGGATGTTGTCTCCGTGAATGGTCGCCCTGCTGGACGAGTGATCCTCAATGGGCAACTGATTGGCGGGAACGTCTTCGTGATCCAATATGTCTTTGAGGCCGATGGGCGCTACTGGCTCGTGACGTATTCGGGGCCTGCGGAGAGCTTCGATACCCTGGGCGGGGTCATTGAAGAGAGTATTCTTACCTTCCGCGTGCAGTGAGCCGCCTAATGACTGTCACCAATCCCGAAGAATCCATCTTTGATGCACACCCTACCCTGGGTGTGTATCTGGCACATCACCCCAGCCGTCGCTTGTGGCTGCTGCTGCGTGGGGCAATTTTCTATGGGGTTCCGGTAGGCTTCCTGCAATTGCTGACCCTGGATGTGGAAGCGCAGGCCGCACAGTTGGTTCTGCCAGCGCTCTATGCCGGGATTGGGCTGGTGGTGGTCTGGTATGTGGCGCACTTCTGGAACCGGGAAATTGTGTTGTATGCTGCTGGTTTCACCTACCGCGAGGGGTCAAGCATCGGGGACATTCGCTATCACGATGTCATCCGCGTGCGCGAAGAAACCGAGCAAATCAATATTTTCGGGCGCTTCCCCTGGATGCGCTATCGCTTCACGATGCATACCCGTTACGATGAAACCCTGCGTGTGACCAATCTGTATACAGAGACGCGCAAGCTGATTGATACGCTCAACAAGCGCATCACCCAGGCACAGATGGAATCCGCCAGGGTACAATTAGCCGCAGGGGATGCGCTGGATTTTGGCGCGGGATTGCGCCTCAGCCGGGAAGGATTGCAGCGCGAAGATGGTGAAATCTTCTGGCATGAGTTTACGGGCTACCGTGTGCGCAATGCGCGGCTGCTGCTCGAATCTCAGGGAGTGACCTGGGCAGAATTTCCCGTGCGTGAATTGGATAATATTGTCCTGCTGCTGGCGCTGCTGAAGGAACACAGCCCACAGCCGAAACCTGATATGTCCGCTACTGAAACCGCGAATGCCTCATGAATTACGAAATTCACCTCTACGTTCCCAAGCGCAGCAAACTCACACCAGCCATGATGGAATGGCTCTATGAACATGGGCAGGATCAAGGCGTGCCGGAGATTTT
The DNA here is from genome assembly GCA_964455365.1 of uncultured Anaerolineaceae bacterium. GTDB lineage: Bacteria > Chloroflexota > Anaerolineae > Aggregatilineales > Phototrophicaceae > JAUZRW01. The sequence goes on from CAYVVZ010000039.1 coordinate 4,585, forward strand.
CTGGCCTGTGCGCAAGCTGAAAACCCATGCCCTGGCGCGGCACATGCTCCGGTTGGATCCAACGCTGATCGCAGTGCAAGGCCCTGGGAATGATGTCGAACTGCACTTCCCGGATGAACAGCTTGGCATTGTGCTGTATATCCATGACCGGGGGATTATTTTGTTCTTCCCCTACATGGCCTACAGCATCTACTCGCGGATTGTGCTTGGAATCTGCTATACCTACATTCGCTACCTGTATGATGCGGCTGGCTTCTGGAGCTTTGACCCGCAGTTGAATGTGATCTCCTACGCCGATGATTTCCAATCAATGGAAGAGACGGCCTACCTGATGGATCAACTCCTGCCCCGGATGTTGGGTACGGGGTAGTTTCCCGCAACACATCCAAATCTCAGCCCGTTCCACAGCACAGAGGGTGCGTAGGCTGCGCGTAGGGAATTCGCTTCGGCGCAATTTTTGCATCCGTGTCATAATGCGGTTGTCATCACCTCACATCGGGGAGATCAACTGCAATGAGACGTTTTGTCCTGAGCTTTGTTTTGCTCCTGGGGCTGCTGCTGGTTGGTCTGGCATTGGCGCAAGAACGCCCGCCAACCTATGAATTGTTCCAGCAGCTAGGAAAACCCCGCCCGCGTGGGATTGCCTATGATCCCCATGCAGACCGCTTCGCCTGGGTTGATCCGCTGGGGCGCTTGCTCCTGGTGGATGCTGCAACCTACCAGACTCAACATACCCTTTATGAAACAGGTTTTTACAACGCTTACGAGTTCAGTCATGATGGGCAGTACCTCGCGCTGGCGATTGATCTGCGCGTGGAAATCTGGGATACCGCAACAGGCCAACTCCTGACGCAGATCACGCCGGATGGTGCGCTGCGGGTGGAAGGCCCCCTGTACTGGTCGCCAGATGATACGCTGATTTCGTTCAATACGCAGGTACGCGCCCCGCGTGAACTGCGCCGCAGCGAGAACGATACCACCAATTTGCCCTGGGTCTGGGATGTCGCCAGCGAATTACGGCTGCGTCGGACGATTCTCCCTGGCGCACGAGCGATCCCCTTCTTCGATTATCGTAACGGCTTCATCTACGGCGCAAATAATAAGGCTGTTGTGGGTTTGCCGGAACGCCTGCAAATCCTGGACATCACCCCGGATGGCGTGAATGTGATCGCGGAGATTCCTGCGAATCGCTTCGAGCCTGACCCGGTGACGGTCTGGACGAGTTGGCAAGATTCACACATGTACATTCGCCCGGATGAAGGTTCTTCTTCCATTGTGCAATTGGATACCGAAACCGGGAATTTGCTCTATTTGCCGCTGAGTTTTGACCGCAGCGGCTATTCGCTGGCGAGCCTGAGCGAATTGCAGTTCAGTCCGCAAACGCGCATGATTGGCGCACCGATGGAAACCCGCGAAGTTCCGGTGATTACTGCCCTGTTGGGTGATAATTACCGCGATCAGTTCGCTTATCATCCGCTGACGATTACCCTGGTGGATGTGCTGATACCGTCTACACCCACCGCACCGGGAGATAACGAGGTCGCGCTGCTGCTGTACATTGCAGACGAAACACGCGGCACAGGGCGCATTGATCTGATTACGCAAGCCTGGGACGGTAGCCAATGGGCGCTCTCACCGTTGGGCGATGAACTCATCATCCGGCGCAGCAGCGGAACGGGACGCATTGAGCGCTACAGCCTCAGCAGCGGGGAACTCCTCAGCACCTATGAACCCGCCTTGCCGGATTTCAACGGGGATCATCTGCTGGCCTTTGATGGCACAGGCGAGGTCATCCTCAGCGATTTTCAGCGCTTCGATGTGGAAACGGGCGAAATCCTCTACGAAGACCTGCAATATAACGATGGCTACGAGCGTTTCTTCTTCAATGATGACAGCCAGACCATCATCACAATCACCGGGGATCGCTGGTGGGAATGGGACATCGCCAGCGGCAATGTAATCCGCCGCGAGACATTCCAGCCCTACGGCGAACCCCTCGCCAACAGCGCCGATGGCGAACGCTTCCTCTCGCGCATGGATGACACCACTTACGAAGTTTATGAAATCGGGCAGGAAGAGCGCACCCGTATCAGCGTGCGCAGCTTCCCTGAAATGACCTTGCAGCAAATTCTGCCCAGCCCGGATTGGGACCATTACCTCGCTGTCTACGAGAGCAACGTCTTCGGGCAGCATGGCAGCGGCGGCGAAATCCTGGTCTACAGCCTGACCGGGGACATTCTGCTGCACGCGGCTGGGGATGATCTGCCGCCGACAGCAGGGCGAGAAGTTGGCTGGCTGGATAACGAGACAATTTACATTTCGGCGCAGGCTGGCGGGAGTGGCGCGCCGGAACGAATCTACGGAATCGATTACGACGACAGCGGGGTTCCGGCCTGCCTGGTGGATGCCTTCCCGGAAACCTACAGCCGCTGGATTCCCATCTGGGAGCGCTTCAACGCACGGCTGAACCCGGAACGGTTGCATCGCCTGAGCCGTGATCTATGCGCCATGATGCCCCAGGATGAAGCAGCGGTGGATGCCTACTTGTTCCCGACTGTGACACCGACGCGCCTGCCCGTGACGGCAACGCCTTCAGTCATTGCGGGGGTTCCTGCCTGCATCACGCAGCGTTTCCCTGCTGAGGCGCAGGAATATGCGGCAATATGGCGTAACCTGACCGAAGGACTGACCGAAGAAGAAATCGCCGAATTGGAAATCCTCACCTGCGAGAACCTCACCGGATCACCCGCGTCGCGTCAGGAAATCGCGGTAGAGGAAGAAGGTAGCACCCGTGTTGTGATGACGATTGACATTCACACGGGAACACGCGAAGAAGGCCCTTATCTGCCGGAGCGTGAAGAACTGCCACAGCCCAACCTGGAACTGGTGATTGAAGCCTTCCGCTTACAATTCGGCCTGCGTCCATCCGGCAAACTCAGCCCGGATCAGCAGTATTTCGCCGGATACACCCAACTGAATCAGATTGCGGTGTATCGCCTGCTGACACCGTATGAAGCGCTGGCAGCCGATGCGACGGCAACCGTACAGATTCAGCAAGCGCAGCAAGAGGAAGTCAATTCGGTTTCGCTGCGCCCAACGGCAACGGATAGCTTCATCTTCCTGGGAACGCCGCGCCCGACGCTGACTCCTACTGTCACGCCGACGTTACCGCCGCGCCCGCAAGCGACTGCTGAACTCTCGCAGCAGGGTGAGATTGAAATGATCTGCCCTTACAGCGGACGCTTCACGGTAGAGAATCCGCCGCCAGATTTTGCGCCGGAAGGCCGCATTTTCAGCCGCTTGCTTGCCACAGATACGCAGGGTGGTATCTGGATTTTGCAGCCGGAAACGGGCGAAGTGACCCTGGATGATACGGGTATACCCTGTGCCAATTGTTCGCTCTCGTATAACCGCGAATGGGCAGCCTACCAGGACGGCAATGATGTTTATGTGCTGCGCCCGGATGCCAGCGAAGCCCGCCGCGTGGAATATCCCTATGACTACCCCTACAGCGGCATCACCAATTTCCGCTGGATAGCGCCGGATACGCTGGAATTCAGCTATGAAGTCTATCGCCCGGAAGAACGCTCGCGGCCTTTCACCGTGCGCCAGCGCTACGATACCAACACCAATACCTATGGCGAACCCTTCATCTCGGCTGATCCGGTGCGGATCAATGACTTGCCTACGGATGAACTGGCTTCGCAGCCAGGGCTGGTGAATCGCTATGAAATTCTGCGTACCAGCTACAATACCGGCACGGGAACCGGTTCACGCTACTACCTCTATGATCGCCAGACCGAAAGTGCCGAACATCTCGCCAGCCTGGATGATGGCAGCATGACTTTTGAATGGCATCCCTTCGGAGACACGCTCTATTACCGCTTCCCAGATAGCGAAAATTGGATCGCCTTCGATGCCAGCACAGGTCAGCATCGCGTGCTGGAAGTCTATGAGGATGGCCTCTGGTCACTGGATGGGCGCAGCCGTGCGCGGCGTATTTCACTCTCTGGTGAAGACCGCGAAGACCGCATCGACGCAGGCGAGCCGCTGCCCTTCCTGGAAATCTGGGAGCGTGAAACGGGCTTGCTGCGGCGCTACTGCTTCCCCGCGCCAGAACTCGAAAGTGCAGGATATTGGGATACTGATCTGCCGGAGCCGCGAGCCTGGTCGCCGGATGATCGCTACCTGATTTTCCAGATGATCCTACCCTGGGATGAAGTCTATCCCGCTGCGCCGGAACGGACTTTCTTGCTGGATACAATCACGGGCAGCATCACAGAAATCTTCGATGAAAGCATTGAGCTACGCGCCTGGGTGCGGGATGCTGGAGGCTACCAATGAAACGGCTGATTTTGCTGCTGCTTTTCCTGGGGACGCTGCCCTTCGCTCATGCGCAGGACGATGTACAGACCAGTGTCTATATCACGACGCAGGATAACATCAACCTGCGCGAAGGCCCCGGCATCAACTGGGACATCATCGAGACCTTGCCGCCAAGTTTGACGCTCCCCGCAGTGGGGCGCACCGCCAATAGCGCCTGGGTGCAGGTGGTTTACGAAGGCCAATATGGTTGGCTGGCGGCGAATTACCTGGTGTGGAGTGGCGATCTGATTGATTTACCTGTGGATGGCGTAGAAGGTGAACCCTATGTGCGCCAGCGGGGAGTCGCTGCGATTACTGTGCGCGATACGCCCATCTATACCCGCGAAGTTGATCCCGCGAATCAAGTCGAAGTGCTGCGTGCCGGGACAGAAGTCGAAGTGGTGGGGCGGCTGGGCTATGAGAGCGATACCTTCTTCAATGTGCAGATTCTCTATAACGGCGAATTGTATTGGGCTGGGGCGTGGAATCTCAATTTGTTCGATGGGCGCTATACCGCTGTGCTGGATATTTCTTATCGCTTCGCCTACAGCCGTCTGGTGCGCCAATTCTTCCGCGACATCAACGGCGGCGAAAATGCCCTCAGTCGCATTGAAAATATCTGGCTGGATTTGCAGGCCGGATTGCCCGTGAGTTGTGATCGTGCGCCGGAACTGCTTGGAGAACGCCGCGTCAGCGATGGGGATTTATCTTCGGAGCCAACTTTCACCCCGGCTGCCATTGCCCTGGATTCGGCGCTTGGCAGCACGAACACAGCTATCGCGCTCTTTGTGGATGCCTGCACCCGCGATGATGTCTTCCTGACGCAGCGTGATGTACAGACCGCCTTATCAGAAGTGGACAATGCTCGTCGCAATTACAATATTGCGCGTTCGCTGCTGCTCTCGCTGGAACGCCGTGATCCTATTCTGGGCGATGTTGAAGAAGAATGATGTGGGTCTTTTGGTCATTGATGAAATAGTGGGTCAATGGCAATTCAAATCGGGCACGATAGATCGTGCCCCTGCATCCGTATCTCGTAGGGGCATGGCCTGCCATGCCCGCCTTGCCGAGAATTTCCTGACAATTAAAGAAATCTCTGTGGTGAAAATCGAACAAGGAGAAACCCAACCATGATCCGCAAAATTGCTTTCCTGCTCTTCGTTCTGTTGTTCGCAGTGCTGCCGACCCTGGCACAGGATACCGAACCAACGCCCGTTCCCACGCCGGAAGAACCGCGTTACGTCTGCCCGGCCTTCCCCAATGCATCCGCAGGCGAACGCACCAGCTATTACATGGGGGAAGGTGCGGCCTTCATGCGCAGCGGGAATTACGCCGCTGCGATCAACAGCTACGGCTGCATTGTGCAGCAGATTGATGACAGCTACCGGGATGCTTATTTGAACCGCGCCGCCGCCTACGCTGCCCGCCGCGAATACGATGAAGCCATCGAAGACTATAACGCCGCCATCCGCATTGATGGCAGCTTCGCCCCGGCTTATAACAATCGCGGCGTGATCTATGCCGTGCTGCAAGCCTACGAAGAATCCATGAGCGATTTAGACCGTGCCGTAAGCCTGGATGGTGACTATGTCCTGGGCTATCTCAATCGCGGGGTGGTGCAGGCGGCACAGGGCAATTACGACGCAGCCATCGCGGACTTTGAAGCGGTGATTGATCTGGAAGGATTGGATGGTGTGGTGGCGGAACTGCGCGACCCGGAGCGCGAATCGGACGCACCGATGCCCGAATTTTCGCGTCAGGGGGCGCTGGCCTATGCCTTGATTGGCACGGTTCGTTCACAGCAAGCCCTGGAAGATTACCAGGATTATCTGCTGCTGCTGGGTTCTGCTGCGGACGACCGCATTTCCAGCGCGGCAGGTTCGCTTGAATCGCGCTTCAATTTTGAACTGCGCTTCGATGATGGCGGTTTCCTGATCCTGGATGATTTCATCAATTAACGCCGCCAGGGATGGTGGAACCGTAGTGGCATGATAACGCCTTTTAAGAAATGAATACGGAGAAAAATGGGTGTAGGGGCGCAGCGCGCTGCTCCCCTACCGTGTCCCCTCCCTAAATCTCTCCCCAATGCGTAGGGCGGGACTTGGTTTCCCCTTGCGCAGCGGGGGGACGGAAGGGGGGACTTCTCCGTCAACCTCCAAACATCTACCAATAAAGGAGAACCGGACTCATGCGAAAATCTCTCCTCGTGCTGCTGATTGCGCTGCTGGCGCTGGCTGGCCTCGTCGCTGCGCAGGATAGCGATACATTCGACTGCGAAACCATCGTGCCGCCAACGGATGACCTGAACTACTACGTTGGCCTCGGAAATGGTTACTTTGCGCAGGGCGATTTCCTGACGGCTGCGGCGGTCTATACCTGCGCCGTAGAAGCCAATCCGAACTTTGCCCCGGCCTATGTCAGTCGCGGCTATGCCTATGCCTCGCAGGGAAACCAGGGCGCGGCGCTCGATGATTACAATCAGGCGATTGCACTGGATAGCAACAACCTCGCGGCTTATAACAATCGCGGGATTCTTTATACGGCGCAGGGGCGCTTCGGGCTGGCGCTGACTGATTTTGATCTGGTGATTGCGCTGGATGCCGATAACGCTGTCGCCTATAACAATCGCGCTGTGGTACATGCGGCGGAAGGCAATTATGAACTGGCGCTGGCGGATTTCCAGCAGGCCATCGCGCTTGATCCTGACTATGCCACCCCGCACGCTGGATTGGGTGTGGTCTATTCCGCGCTGGCGGTACAGAGTTACAACGCTTATCGGGACATTGAAGGGCGCAGTGCGCGTCTCCCGGCTGGCGAAGGTGATGATGTGCTGCGTTCGCTGGCAGTAGAAGCGGAAACCGGGACGTTCAATACCTGGCTGCCGCTGCAAACTCCGGCACAGTGAGGTGCGATGATGAATAACAATATTTCGTCGCACCGAACACAATCCCCCCTTCCGTCCTACCACTGCGTGGAGGGAAACTTGTCCTCCCCTTGCGAAGCGGAGGGAGTTAGAGGGGGGAAAACGCGGGTGCAACAGGTTGCACCCCTACAGAAATTGTTGCTTCTGGGAATCATGCTGCTCCTGGCTCTGATTCCGTTCAATGCGTTGCACGCCCAGGAACCCAGCGGCGTGATCCGTGAGGCGAACCCCTTCGGCTCGGCAGAGATCAGCAGCTTCAATCCGCTGCGCTGCCAGGATTTCGCCTGTGATCGTGTGGCTGAACTGCTCTTTCCGCTGCTCTTCGGCGTGGATCATGAGACGCATCTGCTGACCGGGGGAACCGTACAGAACAATGCTGCTGCCCTCTCCTGGGAAACTATCGAACCGGGCGTGATTGCCGTGCAGCTTCGGGATGATCTCCAATGGAGCGACGGCGTACCCCTCACGGCTTACGATGTCTTTTTCACGTATGATGCTGCCAGCAGCAGGGAAATTTCTTCAGACTATCGCAATCGCCTGAATAACGAATTGCAAGGTATCGTGCCACTGAGCGAAACCGAACTGCTGCTCTACCTGCGCAATGATGAATGCGATGTGCTGCCCTCGATTAATCTGCCAATTATCCCGGTGCATGTCTTCAATGCGGACTTCGCAGCCACCACAGCGGATTTCTTCGCGGATGGTTCACTGGCTGAGTATGAGCGCTGGCAAGATGAAGTTGACTATGATTTCAGTGTCCTCCTCAACCATCCCTGGGATGATGCGCCAAGCGTCAGCAGCGGCAAATTCACCTGGGATGCATGGCAGCGCGGGGCATACATCCGGCTGCGTGCAGTGGATGGCGAACTCGTCTATGAAATGGTCGATGCAATCGGTTCCCGCGAAGAAGTCGATGGCTTTCTGGCGGGGGATAGCAACATCATGATTGGCCTGCCGTATAGTCGCTGGGTGGATGTGCTGGCGCGGGACGATTTGCAGGTAACGACTTATCCCGGCACAGCCTGGGAATATCTGGCCTTCAACCTGGAAGACCCACGCGACCCGCACAGCGCCTTCGATGAAGATGGCAATCCGCAGGAACAGAGCATCCACCCGATTTTAGGGGATGTGCGCGTGCGGCAGGCTGTACAGCGTGCGATCAATGTGCAGGCCGTGATTGATGCAGCGGCAAATGGTTATGGTCAGGTCATGGCGGCGGATCAAGTGCCGCTGTCTTTTGCCTTTGATCCCAGCTTGCAGCCGATTGGCTATGATCCGGTGGCAGCGGAAGCCCTGCTGGAAGAAGCGGGCTGGTATCGCTATGGCAGCAACCGTATCCGGCAGTGCCGCGACTGCCTCTATGCCGAACCGGAGTCGCGCCTGTTCGTGAATTTGTATTATGCAAGTGGCTACGAAGGGCATTATGCCGCCGCACGGGTGATTGCGCAGCAGTTGCAGGCTGTGGGTTTTGAAGTCAACTTGAGTGAAAGCAATCTGGTGAATATGCGGGAACAGCGTTTTGATTTGTATCTGGCAGCCTGGGGCGAGCCATACCCCATTCAGCCAGATCACACCAGCCTGTTCACGCCTTCTAGCGACCTCCTCGGCAGCGGAAACAATATCACCTCGTACAACAATCCCGAAGTGACAGCATTGCTCGATCAAGCGCGGACGCTTCCCGGCTGCGCAGTCGAAGACCGTGCCGCGCTCTATGCCGAAGCACAGCGTATCTTGCAGCAAGATCAACCCTATGTGTGGCTCTTCACCTATGAAGAACTTTATGCCGCGTCTGATGGCGTGCAAGGTTTCGCCCCCGCGCCGGAGTTCCCGTTCTGGAATGTGGAGGAGTGGATCGTATGGCGATGAGAAGAAATACGCATAAGTCCCCAATCGCATCGCTCCGACCTGCCGCGCAGATAAGAGGGCAAGTTTTTCGTTTCAGGCATTTCCGGGCACGACATGTCGTGCCCCTACAGCCTGATCAGGACGTGGAAGCGGACATCCCGTTGGATGTCCCTACAGATACGCCGTTTGTAGGGGCTTGCAACGGCACGTCCGCAAAGGATTGGGTTGAGGCTGTGAACGTAGGGGCGCAGCGCGCTGCGCCCCTACATCTTCAATTATTGGGTGCAGGGGAGGGTTTCAGACCCTCCCGCCACACGATGATTGCAATGCCCCTGCGCAACCTGATTCTTCTCTGCGCGACTCTGCTCCTCACCCTGCCGACCTTTGCCCAGGAGACCACACCAGCGCCAGAGATCACCCCAGAAGTCACCGCCGAGCCAGCAGAAGACACGCCCTTCATCGGGGATGCCGAAGTCGCTGTCGAAAGCCTTTTCGTGCGCGAACTGCCCACCCAGGAATCGGAAGCGGTGGGATCGCTCTTTGAAGATGATCGCCTGCAAGTCATCGGGCGTAACATCGACGGAAGCTGGTTCCAGGTGCGCCGCCAGGGACGCGCTTTCAATCTCGGTTGGGTGCTGGCGGAATACCTCGGTTACGATTTTGCGCCGGAGTTGCTGCCGCTGACCAATGGTGATGTTGGCCTGGAAGGGGATACAGCCGTGATCGATACCGGGTTCGCTGTCTACTACCGGGCAGAAGGCGCACTGCGCAATGTTCCCTTCGTCACTGGAGAACTGCTGCTGAATGTGCCGCTGGGTTCGGTGCTGCCTGTGCTGGCGCGGGATGATACTTCGTCCTGGTTCCAGGTGAATTATCGTGGGACGATTGGCTGGGTATCGCGTGCTGCGGTGCGTCCTACGCCGAATATTGCCGCTGTTCCGGTCTATCGCGTTCCGGGCGTACCTGTGATTGACGCGCCGATCATCGCGCCGGAAATTCAACTGGCGCAGCTTGAACGCTTCCGGGAATATGCCGTGGATAGCTACGATGTAGCCAACGGCCTGGCAGAATTCTGGTTCCAGGTCTCGCTCGGTGAAGTCATGCCCTGTGAGCCGCCGCCCTTTGTGGAAGAATACCTTGTGGGGCGCAACGATGTGCGTGAATTGCCGGAGTTAGATCGTTATGTGCCGCGCTTCAATGAGGGGATTTTGCTGCTGAATGATGCCATTGAGCCGCTGACGCAGTGCGGCGTGCTGGATCAGGAAGTCGTCACGGATGCACGCAATGCCGCCATCAATGCCCGCGTGATCTTCAGTGCTACGCAAGGCCAGCTAGATAGCCTGGAAGAATTAATCCTGACGATCCAGACAGGCAACGCCGAATAACGCTCAGGCACTGCACTACCTCACTCCTCATGCTGCGTTGCGAACGGGGTGAGGTGATGCCCATTAAAACGACAAAAACGCCGTAGGGGGCGCTTTTGCCGTGCATTCCACAAACCTGTTCACAGGGAAATAGCGAGATAGGTACTACATCTGAATGCCGTTCTTCATCATCAGAATCGGCTTCGTTCCTTCTTGCGGTTCTGGCAGGGCGCTATCCAGCACATCGCGCACGACATACGTCGGCTTGCCCTGCGGGTTGTAATAGTTGCGCATCATGATCTCCGCCAGCAAGCCGATCCCGACGAGGTTAATCCCCAGGATAATCAACAGCACAGCCAGCAGCAGCAGCGGACGATCTGACAGGGGTTGATTCATGAAAAGGCGCTGATAGGTGAGCATCAAGCCAAGCAAGAAACCTGCGCCAGATGTGAACAACCCCAGCGGGCCGAAGAAGTGCATCGGCTTATGGGCATAGCGCAGCAAAAAGGTGACGGTGGTCAAATCCAGGATCACGCGGAAGATGCGCCCCATGCCGTATTTGCTGCTGCCAAACCGACGAGCGCGATCACTGACCGGGACTTCCGTCACTTTGACACCCATCCAGCTAGCAATTGCCGGGATGAAGCGGTGCAGTTCGCCATAGAGTTCGACGTTGCGGGCGACATCTGCGCTGTAAACCTTGAGCGTACAGCCGTAATCATGCAGGCGAACATCGGTCAAATTCGAGATGAGGCCATTGGCGATCATCGAAGGCAGGCGGCGCTTGACGAAATTCTCTTTGCGATCTTGCCGCCAACCGCTGACAATATCATAGCCTTCTTCGGTCTTCGCTAGCAATTTGCCGATGTCACGCGGGTTGTTCTGCAAGTCCGCATCAATCGTCACGATCCAATCGCCACGCGCAGCATCAAAACCCGCCGTCAGGCCAGCCGTCTGCCCGAAGTTGCGGCGGAAGCGAATCACACGCCAGCGGTTATCTTCTTCGTGTACCTTCTGCAAGGCTTCAAAACTATTATCACGGCTGCCGTCATCAATGGCGATGACTTCATAAGTCTTGCCCAGTTCTTCCAGGGCAGCGGTGAGTTCTTCATGCAGGTGCGGGATATTCTCTTCTTCGTTATAAATCGGGATCACAATCGAGAGTTCCGGGGCGCTGGTTTGTGCTTCCAGGAACTGCTGTTCATAAGCCGGGTTTGAAAAAATGTTATAGCGGAGTCGGTACGGGCTTGCCATCACAGATTCCCCTCTTGGTTGCCTGATTTCGCGTTCTTGTGCCAGATAGCTGTACGATAGCTTACGCTTCCTTACAACGAGCTAACAGGCGCGTCGGAATTTTTGTTAGGTTGCTGCGGTCAAATGAGGGAGAAAGTTGTTGCAGAATAAAACAGCCTGATTGTTTTAGAATTCTATCAACTATTCCTTGATGAAAACAGCGAATTCAACACAAGATGACAGGAATACAGTATACTTATCATGAAAAGAGAGTGGTCACCGTGTAAGAAGTATGAAGAAAGCTTACAGGTTCTTCCCTAAATCTTGCGTTATACTTTGTTTATCTCGTATACTGCGAAGTGGTGTTCATCAAAATAACTGAGTAGAAAATAGTCACCTCATGCGTGATGAGTCGGCATCCCAGTTAATTCAATTTGCAACCACGCTGCACGAGAACCAGGGCAGCGAAGACCAAATCTTGCAGACGATCCTCAAGCACATGGGGCGCGTGTGCCAGGCGACACAGGGCTGCATCATTTCATTTGATGCTGCCGCGCAGGTGCAGCAAGTTTATGCATTGGGTGCGCAGAGTGCATCCCACAGCACCCGCCGCGAAGTTTGGGAGAATTTGCTGCATTATGGCGTGGTCGGGCTGGCGTATTACGGACGGCAGGTTGTCACCTTGCGCAACCTCAGGACTGATCCGCGCTGGTCAGATGTATCGCAAATTTCTTTCTTGCCCTCAGAAGGTTCGGCGGCGGCGGTTCCCATTTGCCGTGATGATTCCATACTTGCAGTTGCCCTGCTGACTCACCCCAGGGTTGATACCTTCCAAAGAGATCATGCTGAGTACCTGGAAGCGGCGGCGAAGATCGCAGCCCCGGCACTGCAAACGGCTCACAGGCTGGAACAATCCACCCAGGTCATCACCAGTTACCAGACGCTCTTCGATAATACGCTGGTTCCCATGCTCCTCACCGATGACGCAGGGATCATCCGTAACGCGAATAAAGAAGCAGGCAAATACCTGGGCTTCAACCGTGCGGATTTACAAGGGGTTTCGCTGCAAGATTTGAATGTCTCCGTAGAGACTCAGGAAGAATTGGCGGGTCTGGCAGAAGATGAAGAGCGTTTCATTACCACGTCCATTTATGACATCGAAGGCCGCGAAATCCCCACGATGATTCGCATTCGCCATCTGGAATATAACGGCGAACATGTGCTGGAATGGATGCTGCAAGACATCAGCACACAGATGGAATTGGAGCAGCTCCGGCGGGATTTGACCTCGATGGTTTACCATGATCTGCGCGGCCCTCTCAGTAATGTGCAGGCTGCCATGCTGACCCTGAACCGTATGCTGGACGGAACCGAGAATCCCGTCATTCAACGGATGCTGGAATTGGGGCAGCGCAGCACACGTCAGTTGAAGCAGATGGTCGATGGCTTGCTGGATATTCAACGCCTGGAAGATGGCAGCAATATGCTCAATCGGCAGGTGACGAACCTGCACGATACGTTGCATGATGTATTTGCGCTCACACAGCCGATTGCCTCTGAAGTCCAGCAGACCATTGTGCTGAAGATTGCACCAGCCCTGCCACTGCTCTTCATTGACTCGGACATGATGATTCGTGTGTTATTGAACCTGGTGGAAAATGCCATCAAGTACACACCGGAACGCGGCATCATTGAACTGCACGCTAACGCGCAAGGCGGCGAGTTGGTCGTCAAAGTGCGCGACAATGGCCCCGGTATCCCACCGGAAATGCGCTACCATGTCTTCGATAAGTTCAGTCGTATTCGTCATACCAACGCGCCCAAAGGGGTCGGGCTTGGCCTGGCATTCTGCCGCCTCGCCGTAGAAGCGCATGAGGGACGCATCTGGGTAGAGAGTGACGGGCGCACCGGCTCTGATTTTATCTTCTCTTTGCCGCTGGCGAACAACCGCTATGTGCCAGATGATGAAACCGTGGAAGCAGATATAGGCGCGGGGAGCGATCCCAAAGTGCTGCCGGAAACTCCACCACGCCACAATGCCATTTCCGCCTCGCATTGATGGGGATGCAGCAAGAAATTAACAGAGAAAAACCGGGTGTAGGAACGCAATGCATTGCGCCCCTACGGTGTCCCCTCTCTAGATCCCGCCTCACTGCGTAGGGCGGAAACTGGTTTCCCCTTGCGCAGCGGGGGGACGAAAGGGGGGATTATTCCTCGATCAATGACTCCAGACGATCTACCAGACCCGCCAGCACACCGAAGGCTTTTTCGATGGGTTCCGGCGTGGTCATATCAATTCCGGCTATTTTCAGCGCATCCAGCGGATACACCGAACTGCCAGCCGCCAGGAACTTACGATAATTCGCGGCCTGTTCTGCATCCCCGCTGCGCACCATCTCCGCGAGGGCATTTGCGGCGCTGATACCCGTAGCATACTGGAAGGTATAGTACGGAATGTACAGATGCCCGAAGGTCGCCCAGGTGATGCCTGTGCGTTCGGGGTCATCGCTCATGGTATCGCCATAGCCCTCTGCATACAGGTCGCGCATGATGCCGTTGAGGATGTCCGCCGTGATGGGTTTTCCTTCTGCGATACGGGTATGCACTTCCAGTTCAAAGCGTGCCAGCGTAGGCATGATGAAGAAATAGCGGTGGAAGTTATCCATCGCTTCCTGGATCAAGCCAAGCTGGAAATCGCGGTCGCTGTTGTTCTCAAAGAGATAGGCGCGGGTCATGGCCTGGTTGAAATTGCTGGCGACTTCCGCAACAAACATCGAATAGCCTGAATATTCTTCCGGCTGTGTTTTGCGGGTGTAATACGAATGCATGGAATGACCGAGTTCATGCGCCAGGGTACTCATCCCGCCCAGTTGATGATCGTAGCTCATCATGATGAAGGGGTAGCTGTCGTAGCTTCCGCCAGAGAATGCACCCTGACGTTTGCCCTTGTTCACTGACCAATCCACCCAGCGCTGTTCTAAGCAGCCGCGCCGCAGTGTTTCCGCATAATCTTCGCCCAGGGGAGTGAGCGCTGTAGCGATGTGGTCTACGGATTGTTCAAAGCTGAGGGATGGCTCGTTCTGCGTCAGCGGTGCCCAGATGTCCCAGGGTTGAATGGTATCCAGGCCGAGCGCACGGCGGCGTACATCCCAGTAGCGATGCCATGTGGGTAGATTTTTCTTGAACGTATCAATCAGGTTGTGGAAGACATCCGTAGGCAAATTGTGCGGGAACAACTGCATTTGCAGCACGCTATCATATCCGCGCAGGCGCATCACCATCGTACTCTGTTTGACGCTGGCGCTGTAGGCTGCGGATAAGGTGTTCTTAAATTCGAGGTAGCGATCCGCATAATTCTGCCATGCCGTGCGGCGCAGTTCACGGTCAGGGCTGTTGAGTGCCATACTGATGCTGCTCTGCGTGACCGTGAAGGGCTTGCCATCACGGTCAATGGCATCGGCGAAAGTGAAGTCGGTGTTGGTCAGTTCAGTGGAAACCTGGTTGGCGCTGCTGAACGGCTCCTGTACCATTCCCAGCACTTCTTCCACCTCTGCCGAACGCACATGCGCCTGCTGCCGGAAGAGGTCTTCAATGTATTGGCGGAAGATCGCCAGCGCTTCATGGCTCTCAACCCAGCCAAGCAGTTTCTCTTTGCCAATTGTCAACAGTTCCGGTTGATCGAATGCGGAATACTTGCCATATTGCCCAGCGAGGCTCATGGCCTGCCCGATGAGGGGTTTGGCTTCTTCGTCCTGGCTATCAACGGAATTGCGCATTGCTGCGTAAAAATATAGAGAACGCAGGCGGCGGCGCAGTAAGCTGGCGGTTGCCATATAATTCGCCAGATTTTCCGGGCTTTCGCCCAATGTCCCCTGGAAGGTAGCAAGCTGGGGCATGGCGCGGCTGAGGGCTTCGTATTCAGCCTGCCATGCTTCGGTATCCGCGAACATGCTCTCAGCATTCCAGGTTTGCTCTTGTGGAATCTCTGCGCGTGCGGGAACTTGTGTAGCAGTTGTCATGGGGTATCCTCTGAAATAACGATTTCTATTGCAGTCTAGATTATGCGTCTTATCGGGATTTTTGCAAGTCGGCTGTTCACGAAAAGGCGCTCTGACTGGCTGCACAGTCCCCTTTGGTGGACTTGTCGGTTTCTAGCTGGCTGCTTCAGCCACCAGCGGCACGAAAAACAGCGCGATACGAATTTCTTCGTGTCCTTGGTGTCTCATATGTTAGGAGCGAACGGGTTCAAATCGTTTGCTGCGATTGCCACAGGGTTTTTGCTACGATCTGGCTTGACACGTCTAGCACATCCGCGTACAGTCGCATGCACAACGCAACTCGTAAAACTTCCAGGAATGACCATGAGTGACAACCAACAAGCACAGCTTGATGAAATCCATGACTCAGTTCGTGTATATCTCCCGGCGCTGCTCAGTCGGCTGGCACTGACGACCCTCGTACCAATCACAGCGGCATTGATCGTTAATGTGGTGCTTCCGCTGCTGCTGCCGGATTTTGTGCCATCTTCTACCGCAACCATCCTGGCCTTCGGTGCGAATTTGTTGGTTCTCGTATTCGGTTGGCGAGCGCTGGAAAATCGTACCCACGCCACATCGCTCTTTGTGCTGTATTCCGGCTATAGCAGTCAGCGCCGCGCCGTCCAGAATGAGCGTGACAATGCACCCTCTCTGGCAACCGTGCAGCAATCCGCACAGCGCTTTATTGAAACGGCGCAAGAGAGCGGCTTGCAACCGCGCACCGGGAAATAACCGATGCAGTACCGCGATTTTCTGGATGAGGCGGAGCTTGCCGAGGCATTGCGTTCGATCAATGGACGGGCAAAGGCATTGGGTCAAATAGGGTTGATTTCGCTGGATGCCCTGCGGAATCGCATTCTGGAATGCGCCGGACGCTGTGAATGGTGCGGCGAAAGTGTCCTGCATCAGCCGATTGAGATCGACCATATCATCAGCCTCAGCAGCGGCGGAAGCCATACGCCGGAGAATCTGGCGGTTGCCTGCCCTCCCTGTAACCGTGCCAAATCAAGTAAGCATCCGGCGCGTTTTGCCCAGGAAACCTTTGCCCGCACCGGACTCCGCACGACCTTGATTGTGCGCGTGCTGGCACACTACGAAGCGGAAGCAGCGGTGCAGCGCTCCTTGTTTGATCCACCGCAAGAACCCGCGCCGCAACATCGTGATGACGATGGCGTAGACGATCCACCGCCCTATATCTGGAAACGATGAGAAGTGCTGCGTGCTGAGTTTTTGGTCGCGGCTTCAGGATAGAATTTGTTTCCAATGAGGTTTCAACCATTTGGAGAACTGAGCGACACATGCTGGAAATTACCTACGATTTTGATATTGATGGCATCCTGCAAGAAGACCCTTTCCTGGATCGCTACCAGATTCAACTGATGTTCGATCAGACGCGGCAGTCGATGGAAAACAGCTTGCAGCGTAAACTTGCAGGGGTGGTCTGTGAGGAACACGGGCAAGCCCCCAAAGTCCTCATCACCGGGCGCTATGATGCAGCGGCAGAACAGCTCGACGTGCAATACAATGTAGATACCTGCTGCAAGCTCTTCCTCGTGCGCGTGGTCAAGACCTTGAATACCGTAGGCTGATGCATTTTGGAATACAGGTAAAGGATTCTTCCATGTACGACAGACCAACAGCCAGTGAATTGTTAGAAGCGGCGGGGCATCATCTACAAACAGAAGTGCTTCCGGTGGCGAAGGCGACCAACGGCAAATTGTATTTTCAGACGCTGGTGGCGCTGAATGTAATGTCCATTGTGGGGCGTGAAATGCACTTGCGCGGGACGCATCTGCGGGCAGAATGGGCGCGGCTGAATATGTTGACAGGGAGTGCTGTGCTGCCCGAAACAGAAGAAGCGCTGGTGAAACGGCTGGCGGAGCGCAACGCCGAATTATGCGCAGCGATCCGCGCCGGGGAATATGACGCAAGCCAACCGCTGTTCGAGCATCTGAAAGCGACCACCATCGAACAACTAGAAGTCGCCAATCCGAAATTCCTGCAAACCCTAGCAAAAGAGGATGCCCACTAAGCAGGCATCCCCGTACCGTGCGATTACCCTGGCCCCATGCCACAAGTGAGCGGTGGCAGGGTGACTCGCTCGCCAGACGATGTGCGCATCGTTCCTGCGCCATACACATCGAATGGATTGTATGCAGAGGTACCGGAACTGCCCGTTCCCAGGGTGATTGTTATCGTTCCTTCGTAATCGAAGAAAGTCGCTGTGATCGTGTCATCACTCTTCGCGCCGCTCCAGGAGAATGAAAGAGTCATTCCACCCGGGCAGCTCCAGGTACCGGAGAAATCGCCGCCGTCATCCGCTGGCGGATAGCCGCCGGGGGGTTCATTGGGATCAGCGCCGCGTGTGATGACAGGCGAACGGTAGGTCACGCAGGCGTATTCACCATCTTTATAAGCGCGGACTTCCCATTGCAAAGCGTGGCCTGTCGGCACTTCTCCGATATTCACCGTGACATTGGTATCGCTGGTGCGGAAGGTGGGGAATACAGGATTGCCTTCATAATTGTAGAAGACCAGTTCATATTCCGTCGCGCCGGGGGCTTCCGTCCATTCCAGCGTTTCCACCGTTGCCCGAATTTCCGCAGGGCCTACGCGGTCAAACGTGCTGCAATCTACGCCAGGAGTTTCGGAACGAGTCGCCGTGCGCTGTGTGCTACGGGTTGTGGTTGTAGTATTCGTGTTCGGAACAGGTGTCGGCTCCGGGTCACCGGGGCAATCCAGATCAACAGCATAATTCAGGATTTTGCTGGGGAAGTTCTGCAAGACGCAGAAATCACCTGTTAGATCATCCGTGCCGACGAGTTCCGGCTCACTGAAATCCCCTTCGATGATGCCTTCTTCGTCCAGATTGGCGGTGATGCGGTAGCCCGTTGTGACCACAATAAGCTGACCATCGGGGCCGAGGGTTTCCAGCGTACCATCCAGCACGATCATTTCCAGCAGCACCACGCCATCGACTTCGATATAGCGCATGGCAATCGTGGAACCAATGCGGATGTCTGCGCCGTTCACCGTCAAATCAATCTCGAATCCATCCGGCCCCTGTACCAGCAGCAGATCATCCGGGGCTTCTTCGCAATCCGGCGAACCAATCCCGGTACGCAGCCGGAAGGATTGCATCGGGGTGCGCAGGTTGGAAGTGAGCGTTGGCAAGCCATCCATCACGGGGTCTTCTGCCAGCACAGCGCGGTTCACCCAGGCAACGCGGTTGTCATAGGCCACGCGCAGCCATTCGCCATCTTCGCTGAGGCCATCCGCCAGCAGTTCCTCACCAGCAACCGCGCCACCAATCACATTGAAATTCAAGCCGGGGCCGCTGCGGATATTCGCGCCGCTGCTGACTGTGACGGCAATCCCTTCTGACGGTTGGAAGGCTTCTTCCGGCGCGACTTCATTCTGTACTTCGGTATCACCAATCAGCACGAAGATCACACTCTGACCGGGGATGGTGTTGGGCAAATTGGCCTGTACATCCAGCACTGCCACGCCCCACAATTCCTGGTCAATATCCAGCACAGAGGTCGAGATACTCTGTAATTCGCGTAGTTCCGATGTGTCAGCAGGCGCTACAAAGTAATCTTCCGGCACTTCACTGACGAAGGAAGCTGTCACCACACCATAGCCGTAACAGGCTGAGTTTCGATCCAGCCCTTCACAATTAAGGTCAACTGCACTGAGCGCTTCTTCCACCAGCGCAGGGCAAGAGGATTGCGCCTGTAAGATGGTGATGCTGAAGACCGCCAGCACAATAAAAGCCAGGTAAAAAAGGCCACGTTTCCGTATCATGATTCCCAAACCTATCTCTCCCTTACGGTAGATTATCATAGCATGATACTTGTAACATTGCGTGACGGACTGGTAAAAAAGCCGTAGAGGTTTGGTTGGGGATTACTTACACTTCTGCAACATCTGTGCGCAGCGTGCGTATTGTCACATAGGAATTGAATCAAAAAATCCGCCTGAGTTAGACGGATTTTCTGAGTGCTGAGACCCAGACTTGAACTGGGGACCCACGCATTTTCAGTGCGTTGCTCTACCAACTGAGCTATCTCAGCGAGTGAAAAGCAGTATAGCGATTGGCACTGTGCATGTCAAGCCACGAACCGTGCGATTGCTCTACAATGCGAGGATAAGCCTCACTCGCACAAGCGCAGTTTTTGGCGTACAGTGAACTATGTGAATTACTGATCTTACGCACACGCTCCTGAAAACGGGTAGGAACCGCAGAGTGGACACCCCGTTGCACGTCCGCATGTGGTTTTGCTGAGGGCTGACCGCTTACACTCGTCGAAGCGGAAAAGGCCGACAGCAAGGGCTGCTGCGTAACATCGGTGAATTATATACACACTCATACACACTCAAATGAGGGAAAAGTCATGGAATACGAAATCAAAGGTTCAATGATGCCCAGCCTGGATATTCGGCTGAAGGCTGGCGAATCGGTCTATACCGAGTCCGGTGGCATGGCCTGGATGACCGATGGGATTGATATGGAAACCAGCGGACGCGGCGGCCTGGGTCGGATGATGGGTCGTGCGCTGGCAGGTGAATCCCTATTCCTGACAACTTACACCTGTGAAGCTAAACAGGCCATGATCGTCTTCACGATGGAATCGCCAGGGAGCATCTTGCCGATTGAGCTGGCAGCCGGGGAATCGATCATCGCGCAGAAGGATGCCTTCATGGTAGCGCAGGATTCGGTTGACCTGGAAATGCATTTCCGCCGCAAGCTCGGCACGGGTATCTTCGGTGGTGAAGGGTTCATTTTGCAGAAGCTGACAGGCCCCGGAACTGCCTTCATCGAAATTGCGGGCGAACTGCGCACCTATACCCTGCAACCGGGGCAGACCATGAAGGTGGATACCGGGCATATTGCCATGTACGAACCCACGGTGGATTACGATATTCAGATGGTCAAGGGTGTGAGCAACATGCTCTTCGGCGGGGAAGGTTTGTTCCTGGCGACCCTCACAGGTCCCGGCAAAGTCTGGCTGCAAACCATGCCCCTCGTCAACCTCGCGGGAGCCATCCGCCGCTTCATACCAACGAAGAGCTAGTTGCGTTGCGGGCGGATCATGATCCGCCCCTACAAAAACCTAGTCCTCTACCGTTTCGGGTGTGGATTGTTCCATGTCCAGCAAATAGCGCTTGCGATCTGTGCCGTAGGCGTATCCGGTCAGGCTGCCATCGCTGCCGACGACGCGGTGGCAGGGAACCACCAGCGGAACCGGATTGCTGCCACAGGCACGCCCAACCGCGCGGGCGGCTTTGGGGCTGCCGATGGCTTCGGCAATTTCGCCATAGGTGCGAGTTTCGCCATAGGGAATGCGCAGCAGTTCTTGCAAGACGCGCTTCTGAAAAGCCGTCACACGCATATCCAGCGGAAGCGATAAATGCGGCTCCCACCCTTGCAGGTACTTCAGCACAGATTGAACAGCATTGTGCAGATATTCATCATCGCGGACGATGTGCGCCGCCGGAAATTCTTCATGCAGGCGTTCCACAATGGGTGCATCTTGCTCCCCCAGCTTGATCGAGCAAACGCCGCGTGCGGTCATCGCCACCAGTAAACGCCCCAGTGGGCTATCCACGATGCTGTAGGCAATGGTGATGTCATCGCCGCCTTTGCGATATGTCTTCGGGGACATGCCCATGTGCTGCTCCGTTTGTGCATAAATGCGGCTGGAAGAAGAATACCCGGCTTCCAGCGCGGCATTGGTCACGCTCTCACCATCGCGCAAACACTGCTTAAAACGGGCAATGCGCTGCATTTCGGTATACTGGCGCGGTGTGATCCCTACCACCTGCTTGAAGGTACGCTGCAAATGATAGGGACTCCATCCCACCACTGCGCCGATTTCTTCCAGTGTACAGGGTTCATCCAGGTGTTCTTCAATATACTGGCAGATCATCTGTACGCGCTCGGCTTGTTCATCGGCGGATGTAACATCCTGGGGCAAACAGCGTTTACAGGCGCGGTAGCCCTGTTCTTCCGCCGCAGATGGCATGGCGAAAAATTCGACATTCTTGCGTTTGGGCAGCCGTGCCTTGCAAGAAGGGCGGCAGTAAATTTTTGTCGTTCGCACCGCTACCACGAACTTGCCATCAAATGCTGCATCATTATTTTCGACTGCTTCCCAACAGCGATCCGGTGCAGGGACGGACATCACAAATCCTCTTTCTCTCCTTGTTTATGATCTTCAGTGTAGGCTATTGCGCCGAAACTTTCACTCGCATTCTTGCGCTACCAATTCCGTTATATTCACGGAATGTTCAAAAGATTGCGCTAGGGTAGTCATAGGATATAGATAAACAGGGCGAGTGCTGAGTGCTGAGTGCTGAGTGCTGGGTGCTGAGTGCTGGGTACTGAGTTCTGAGTGCTGAGAAAAGCAGTTAATACTCAGAACTGAGAACTCAGAACTGAGAACTGAGAACTAAAAACTGAAAACTACGCCTGTGCGATGTTCCCAAAAATCGCGGCAAAGCTGCGCGGATGCGGTATGATTATTGGTGGTAACTATGCATATACTTTTGAGGAGACTTTTGTTATGGCAATTCCGACAATGGACGGCATCACCAGCGAAACCATCACGACAGATCGCATCAGCACGCGCTTGCTGACCTGCGGCCCCGCCGATGGTGCGCCCGTCGTTTTCGTACATGGCAATGTGAGTGATGCGACCTTCTGGGAGGAAACCATGCTGGCGCTGCCGGACGGCTTTCGCGGACTGGCATATGATCAGCGCGGCTACGGTGAATCTGACCCCGAAAAGCACATTGACGCGACACGCGGCATGGGCGATCTTTCCGACGATTTGAAAGCGCTGCTGGACAAATTGGGTATTGCGTCGGCGCACCTCGTCGGGCATTCCGCAGGCGGTTCGGTTTTGTGGCGCTTCCTGATGGATCATCCCGGCCTCTGCAAATCGGTGACGCTGGTCAGCCCTGGTTCGCCCTATGGTTTTGGTGGCACAAAAGGGCTGGATGGCACACCGGTTGCCGATGATTTCGCAGGCAGCGGCGGCGGCACAGTCAACCCGGACTTCCCAAAATTGCTGGTGGCAGGCGAACGCGGTGACGCGCAGGGTACACCGCGCTGGACGATGAACAGCTTTTACTGGAAGCCACCCTTCACCAGCAGCCGCGAAGAAGAATTGCTGTCTTCGATGCTGCGCACCCACGTTGGCGAGCAGGATTATCCTGGGGATATGGTTCCTTCACAGAATTGGCCTATGGCTGCACCGGGCAAATTTGGTATGGTCAACGCGCTTTCGCCCAAGTACCTGAAGGACATCAAGCACCTGTATGAAATTGACCCCAAGCCGCCTGTGCTGTGGGTGTATGGTGCGGACGATCAGATTGTCAGCGATGCCAGCTTCTTTGATGTGGCGAACCTGGGCAAGTTGGGGCTGGTTCCCGGCTGGCCTGGGGATGATGTTGCGCCGCCGCAGCCGATGATTTCGCAGACTCGCGCAGTGCTGGAAAAATACGACGCAGCGGGCGGCAGTTTCAAAGAAGCGGCTATCGCGGATGCAGGGCATTCGGCCTACATCGAGAAGCCCGACGAATTCAACGCCGAGTTCCATGCCTTCATCCAGCAGTAGGGTGCAGGGGCTTCCCGACAATCATCCGTCGTTAGGGCGCAATGATGTAGTTTCACAATGAAATGCGGAGATTAATCCCCCCTTCCGTCCCCCCGCTGCGCAGGGGGAAACCAAGTCCCACCCTACGAAGTGGGGAGGGATTTAGGGAGGGGATACTGTAGGGGCGCAGCGCGCTGCGCCCTTACACCCGACTTTTCTCCGCGCCAATTCCTTACCAGGCTATCACCCACCCAATCTCCTGATCCATCCACTAGCCGAAAATACGGTATGCTGAAATGACCTTCTTCTCCCCACAATGGCTGCTTCTCTTGCTGATTTTGCTCCCTCTGATCTGGTATATCGGCTGGCCTCGCTATGCTTATCGGCGGCGGCGTGATCTCGCCAGCCTGGGCTTGCGTACCGTGCTGGTGATGCTGGTAGTTTTCGCGCTCAGTGGCTTGCAGATGGTGCGGGCAGTGGATCGGCTGGCGGTAGTCTTTCTGGTGGATGCTTCGGACAGCATGGGCGCGGGACTGTTGGATGCGCAGGTGGAATATATCCGCGAAGCTGTCGCCAATAAGCCGCCGGATGATGAATGGGCGCTGCTCCTGTTCGGCGCGGAAGTTTCAATTGATGCGCCCTTCAGCGCGATTTCAGAAGTTGCCCCCGTGCGTTCGGCTGTGCTGGGCGATCAAACCGATTTAGCCGGAGCCATTCAGACGGCGCTCTCGTTGTTCCCGGCAGATGCCCGTCCGCGTATTGTGATCCTCAGCGACGGGCGCGAGACCATCGGCAGCGCAGAGAGCAAAGCCCAACTTGCCGAGGCTGCCGGGGTCGAAATCAGTTATGTTCTCTTTGCGCAAGAACCGCAGCCGGATGTGCGTGTAGTGGATGTACAGACACCCAACCGCGTCCTCAGCGGCGGCGAATTTGATGTTGCCGTGACCATCGAATCGCGGCAGGAAACCAACGCAACCTTGCTCTTATACGCCAATGGTGCGCTGATCCGCGAGGAGAATATCAGCCTCAGCGAAGGGGAAAACCGCTACACCATCACGCAGCCAGCTGGGGAAGGCGGCTTCCTCAATTTTTCTGCGCAGGTCATCGTACAGGGGGAAGATGCCTATGCGCAGAACAACCGACTGGGTGCATTCAGTCAGGTGATTGGGGAAGAGCGCATTCTCGTTGTGGCAGAAAATCAAACCGATGTGCGGAATCTGGTTCCAGCACTGCAAAGCGCGGGCTTCACCGTAGACTTGATTGAGCCGCGCAGCTTGCCCCAGGAAGCCGCAGCCCTTGCTACCTATCGCAGTGTGGTGATCGTCAATGTTCCGGCCTCCTCTTTTAGCGAGAACCAGATGCAGCGCATCAATAGCTATGTGCGCGACCTGGGCGGCGGCCTGGTTTTCGTCGGTGGCGAAAATTCGTATGCGCCCGGCGGTTACTTCCAGACCACGCTGGCGGAAGCGCTCCCGGTGGAACTGCGCATCGAAGACGAGCAGCGTTTACCGCGCCTGACCATTGCGTATTTAGTAGATCGCTCTGGCAGCATGGGCGCGAGCAGCGATACGGTCTTCACCAATTTGCAGGTGGCGCAGCGGGCGATTACGCTCTCGATAGATTTTCTACAGCCAACAGATCGTGCGGCGGTGATTACCTTTGATAGCTCCGGTTCGCTGGTTGTGCCATTCCAGGATGTAGGCAATCGTGCGAATATCCAGACATTGGTTGAAACGCTGCGACCCGGCGGTGGCACAGATATTCTTGCCGGATTACGAACAGCCGAGCAGTACATTGTGAACGAGCCGTCAGAGCGCAAACACCTGATCCTCATCACGGATGGTGGCGCGGGAACCAATGGGCTGGTGGAATTGGTGGAACGCCTCAATACGCAGTTCGGCGTGACCACTTCTGTGATTGCTATCGGCCTGACGCAGCCGGAGTTCTTGCAGCAGATCGCAGAAGCAGGCGGCGGCAACTACAGCGCGGTAGCAAATGCGGCGCAGATTCCGGCGATTCTGGCGCAAGAAACGGTACTCGCCACGCGCTCCTTCATCGAAGAAGGCGACTTCCCGGTACTCGCTGCCCGCAGCCATCCCACCATTGAAGGCATCACGCAGCCGCCGAACCTGTTTGGTTATGTGGCGACGACTCCGCGCAGCACAGCCCAGGTCATTCTGCGCACATCGGAGCCATACGAAGATCCTCTGCTGGCTTCCTGGCAGTATGGCTTAGGGCGTTCAGTCGCCTTCACCAGTGATGCAACCGGACGTTGGGGAGCGAATTGGTTAGCCTGGGAAGACTTCGCTTCGTTCTGGGGGCAGGTGGTGCAGTACAGCATCACCGACAACGCAGGGCAAAATCTGGCAGCGCAGGTGCAAATGCAGGAAGGTCAGGCGCGGCTGGTGGTGGATGCCCGCACGGAAGAAGGCGATTTCCTCAACAATCTGGCGCTGCAAACATCCGTTGTATTCCCGGATGGCACTTCAGAACAGGTGACGCTGGAACAGGTCGCACCGGGACGCTACGAAGCGGCCTTTGATCCCACTACAGAGGGCGCGTATGTGCTGGCGATCAATGGCGCGGCGTTGGGCAGTGATGCCACCTTCAATGAGGTAACAGGCTGGGTGCTGAGTTACTCGCCGGAATATGCCCAGACCGAACCAAACGAGTCGCTGTTGGTTTCACTGGCGCAGATCACCGGAGGCCGTGACATTGCAGATGATCCGGGAGCAGCCTTTGCCCTGACGCAAGAACCGCGCACCGCATCGACCCCGGTATGGCCTGGGCTGCTGCTGCTTGCCGCTGTTCTGCTGCCTGTCGATATTGCCGTTCGCCGCCTGATTATCACCAGGAGCGACATGCGGCGGCTGCGTGTTTACCTTTCCGGCAGTGCAGATCGTCCCCAGGATGAGCGCCTCTCTTCGCTGATGACTGCCCGCGAACGCGCTCGCCAGCGCACCGGAGCCGGAGCATCGGACGAGGGTACGATTGCCGCACTGCGCCGTTCTCGTACTGAACGCGCTGCGGATGAAGAAGCAGCACCCCCGCCAGTCCCATCCGGCACAGCACAGCCTGCACCACCACGCGCAAAAACCGACGATGGAGACACAGTCAGCAGCTTGCTCAAACGCCGCCGCCGCGACCGCACAGAGGATGAATAGGTATTGATGTTACGCACATGGTATTGCAGTCTTGCTGGTGGACTTCGATGAGCGTAAGCTGTCAGTTGTCAGCCGTCAGCAAAACTGTTTTTTCGGGTGTGATTTGCTCAAAAAACACATATTGTGGCTGATAAGTTGAAATGCTGAGACGCTAACAGACTGCTCTGAATATCCTATCTGTTTTCACGCATCTATGCGTAAGGACAGATAGGTAGAAAACCAGGGTGCAGAAGCACAGGGAAAAATCTTCGTGTCCTTCGTGGCTTTGTGGTTCAAATTGTTTTTGTGCCAAAATCTTTTTTGCCCACACCCCCCGCAGACGCTATACTGGTTTGTAATCGTTAACCGCAACCACGTTCGATGGAATAGGAAATTGCATGGCTGACCTTCCACTTGATTTACAGAAATTACAAACGGTGCGCGGTGCGCTGGAAATTCTGGTGTATCTCTATGGCAGGCCGGATTTTGTGGCTGATCCAGATGATATTATGGATGATCTGGATATGAGTACGCGCCGCTTTGACAAGGCAAAACGCCGCCTGGTAACCACCGGGTATATTCAGATGCGCGGCGATTACCTCTACGAATTGACCCCCAAAGGGGAAGAGAGCGCCCAACTGCTGACCAATATGGTGGAGCAAGAAGAAGCAGACTCTGCGGGGAAGATTCAGCGGGAAGTGGTGCTGGCGCTGCCGCGCAACCTCGTCGCCGGGAAAGAATCGCCGCTGCACATTGGTTTCGCTCCCCAGGTTGACCAGGGACACGCGGACATCATCGTGCGCTTGCAAGCCATCCACGCAGAAGTGGGTGACTACGACGAAATCATCCATCTCAACGCCAACAAGCACATCATCGAAACCACTATTCAGCCCCAAACTTACGATCAAGCACGGCTGCGGTTAGAGGTCTTCCAGACATCTGCCAGCAGCGATGATTTCATAGATTGTGGTGGGTTATATGTCGATGTCCTGGTATTAGATGGTGGGGATACTGGGGAAATGATGGGCTACAGCGCCACCCTCGAATTTGAGAAATAGCAGTCGGGCGGGAAATTGGTTATCAAATAAATAAGCATCCAACCCAAAAAGGAATCGTGGAGGGGTGATTCGCGGGATCTCTGGCATCAAGATAAGAATTTATGGTTCTTGTTTCAGGCATTTTCGGGCACGACATGTCGTGCCCCTACGGTAGAAACCTGGTTTTTGTAGGGGCTGAACATGTTCAGCCCGTGAGAATGAAGACCTGACTTGATGCGTATCATTCATGAATCGCCCCTACTGTTGCCAAGGCCCCGTCTGCAAAATAGCCAAACTTGTTCTACAGCATATTCAAGGCTTTGCGGTAGGTATCCAGCGCTTCCTGTAATTTCCCCTGACGCATGAGGACATCCCCCAGGACGCGATGTGCGGCAGGGTTCTTCTTCTCTCCGCTCTCAACAAGCTGCTTGACTTCTTGCTCAACTTCATCCAGCGCTTGATTTGACCGCACAACCTGTTCAAATTCTTGCAAACCGCCATCGACATCCCCGCCGCTGACTTTCTGGCGGGCGCGTTGCAAGAACGCTGCAACGTCGATCTTCACAGCCGTGGCTGGCACAGGTGCAGGGGATCGCTGAGGGATGGCTGGCACAGGTGCAGCGGGTTCTGGTGCTGGTTCCGGTTCAGGGCGGGCTGGTTCTTCTTCCATAATCGCGGCAGCTTCCTGAGACGCGACGGCATCTTCTTCTTCGTCCATCGTCTCGCGCAGCCATTCCGGGATTTCTTCCAGCGGAATATCGCTCAAACCGGCCTGCTGAACCCAATCCGGCACATCTTCTTCGGCGGGTTCATCCACCTGCTGGCGCAACCATGCAGGCATTTCTTCGTCATCCAGGTCATCGCTGGTGGTATCATCATCAGCCAGCCAACTGAGGTCTTCTTCTTCGATAGCCGGTACTTCCGCGATAGTGCTGGTTTCATCACCCGTCATCCAGGCGGGGAGCGCCTGCGGTTGACCCTTGGGCAAGTGATCCTCAGCGGGCAGGTCGGCACTCAATAATTCACCAGCAGGTTCATCCTCTGGCAGATCATCCAGGATGTCATCCGAAACTTCCTGTAACGCTTGCTCATACCAGGTATCGAGCTTGCCGCTTTGTTCGGCGGCAAAGGCTTGTTCCCAGGTATCCTGCTCGTCATCCGTAACCGAATCGAGCAGCAGGGTATCGGCCTCGAATTCCGCTTCAAAGTCTTCTTCTGCGAAGATGTCTTCCTCGATGTCGCCTGTATCTTCTGCGATGTCTTCTTGCAGCCAATCCGGGATTTGATCTTCTGCTTCGGTGTCATCCCCCAGATCAAGACCTGCAATCATCATTTCAGCCGTGCTGGTGGCAGATGGTTCTTCGTCCGTATCTGCTGTATCCGCTGCGCTCTCTGCCATCGTCTCTTGCAGCCAATCCGGGATTTCTGCTTCGATGGCTGGCGGGATCAGGTCTTCTTCGCCCTCGATGTAGTCCGGCACATCCGTGCGGGTTTCTGCCCGCTTAAATTGTGCATCGAAGAAGTTGGCAATTTCCTCTGGGGATACTTCGCCGCGATTCATCTTTTCGACAACACTGCTGGTTACATCGTCGTATTCATCGTCCGCGTCTTCAGCTTCTGCGATCACACTGCCTTCGGAGAAATCCAGGCCGAACAACTCATCCGAGTCTGATTCTTCGCTGACGTTTGCCAGTTCATTGAGCCAATCTTCCGGTTCGCCTTCGCCCAATGAGGCAAAGTCGAGTTGTTCACCGGGTTCATCTGCGCCTTGCAGCGTGCCACCTGTGCCTTCTTCAAAGGAGAAAGGTTGGTAACCCGGATCACGTTCAGAGGTGTCCTCGGCTTCAGGCGCATCGGCATACCCGCCTGTAATGAGTTCCTGCGTATTCGCACCCTGGCGACGTGCCAGCGCTTCTTGCCATTCCAGCGAGCCTTCGTCTGGCGTGTCTTCTTGCTGTGGCGCGGAGTCCCCGCCGCCCGCCAGGTCAGCCAGCCAACTCAT
Organism: uncultured Anaerolineaceae bacterium; assembly: GCA_964455365.1. GTDB lineage: Bacteria > Chloroflexota > Anaerolineae > Aggregatilineales > Phototrophicaceae > JAUZRW01. Next base: position 34,138 of record CAYVVZ010000039.1, read on the forward strand.
CGAATCGCCAGAATCATCCGCAGCGGCTAACCCTTCCAGGTTGCCCAGTGCGTCCATATCAAAATCAAGTTCGCCAGCGTTTTCTTCTTCCTGCCCCATCAACCCAGTCAGCCAATCCATCGGGTTTTGTGTGGCGGGTTCGGCAGGCTGCGCCGGAGCGCGGTCTGTGGGCATGGACGTAATATCCGCATCAAATTCTGGTAGGATATTGTCGTCCTCTTGCGCCGCGCCGAAGAGTTCATCCAGCGAGGGTGGTTGCAACACATCGCCGCTGAGAGCTTCCAGGAAATCTTCTTCTCCCTCGTCCTCATCAAAGAGTTCGTCTTCAACGTCTACTTCGGCAGGCGGTTGTTGCTGGCGGGCAGCTTTTTCGGCTTTTTGTTGGGCTTCTTTTTCTAGCTGGGCTTCCCATTGTTCCTGCGTCCAGCCATAGGGGATGTAATCTCCCTGACCCGCGAGGCGTTCATCATCCTCGGAGATTTCGTCAATCTCCAGATCAGCATCGGTTGTCAGCCCTTCGTCTGCACCCTGGCGCTTGGCAAGCGATTCCATCCAGCGCATCATCTCTTCAGGCGACATCGAGTCGAAGTCGGGTGTTCCCGCATCGGCACTGGCGGCTGGCTGTACAGGTTCCGGTTCTGGCTCCGGTTCGGGAACGGGCGGCGGAGCAGGGGCAGCAGGCGGCTGTTGCTGGCGGGCAGCTTTTTCGGCTTTTTGTTGGGCTTCTTTTTCTAGCTGGGCTTCCCATTGTTCCTGCGTCCAGCCATAGGGGATGTAATCTCCCTGACCCGCGAGGCGTTCATCATCCTCGGAGATTTCGTCAATCTCCAGATCAGCATCGGTTGTCAGCCCTTCGTCTGCACCCTGGCGCTTGGCAAGTGTTTCCATCCAGCGCATCATCTCTTCGGGTGACATCGAGTCGAAGTCGGGCATATCAGACATGACTCAATCCTCTCTGCCAGAATAAGCGTCAGCCAGTGTTGGCTTACTGAAAATCGTCAAATTCAAAATCGTCATCATCGAGATCATCAAACTCGTCCAGGTCAAAATCTGGCATGTCGTCCAGTGCTTCTGCTTGCTGTTCCGGTACGGCAGGCGGTTCAGCAACAGCCTGTGGTTCCCGGCGCGGACGAGCCAACCAGCGCGGTAAGCGTGAGAAGATGAACCGCTGACGGCGGCGACCACCTTCTGCGCCGCGTTCCTCACCTTCCCCTGCGCTGATTTCTTCATCTACTATATCCTGTAACCAACCAAAATCGCCAGTAGAAGTTACAATTTGTTCTTCTTCCGTTAGCACTCGGTTGCGATGCGATGCGCCTTCTTCATAGCGATCTTCCAGCGGCGTGTCTTCTTCCGCGCTGTAATCAATATCCAGCCCCGGAACCATCGCATTCAACCAGTCTGGGACATTCTCCGTCGGCGCGAAATCGAGTTCTTCTTCGTATTCGGCATCGTCATCGTAAATGCCTTCGTCGTAGTATTCCTCGTCCACGTCATCCAGTGATGCCACAGCAGGTTCCTCAGCGGCGAAATCTTCTTCGCTTTCCAGGTCAGCGAAGTCATCCAGCCAATCGGCTTCTGCGGGTTGCGCGACGGGTACTTCCTCGGCGAAATCTTCTTCGCTTTCCAGGTCGTCCCAGTCAATTTCCATCTCATCTGGCTGCGGTTCTTCTTCTGCCAATGGTGCGAAGAAATCTTCTTCCTCTGCTTCTTCACGCATCAGCGGCGGCTCCGATGCAGATGGTTCTTCATCACGGATCGTTTGCAGGAAGTCCGTCATGCCAGTGGGGGTGCGCTGTGGTTCTTCATCTTCCCAGTAAAGCGGTTCATCGGCCTGGGCTTGTTCTTCTTCTTCTTCAAATGGCAGCGGTTCCAGGCTGTCTTCCTCCGGCACTGTGGCATCAAACCAATTGAGGTCTTCAGCGCTGACTGGAGTTGGTTCCTCAGTTTGTTCGCCATATGTGCCGAAGAGGTCTTCTACTTGTTCATCGTCGGAGAGTTGATCGAAACCAGGGAAGAGGTCTTCTTCGGGTTGTTCGTCATCTGCCGAGAGATCATCCAGCCAGTTCGCTTCAGCAGGCGCAGCAGCGGTTTCGGCTTCTTCCAGTTCGCCGAAGAGGTCTTCTACTTGTTCATCGTCGGAGAGTTGATCGAAACCAGGGAAG
>CAYVVZ010000039.1:36402-41366 GCA_964455365.1 uncultured Anaerolineaceae bacterium
GTCTTCTTCGGGTTGTTCGTCATCTGCCGAGAGATCATCCAGCCAGTTCGCTTCAACCGGGGCTTCTGGTTGGTTCAGATCCATCTCTGCAAAGCCGAATGGATCATCATCTGCAACGACGGGTTGCACCGGCTCTTCTTCTTCGGCTTCTTCCTGCGGTGCATCCAATGCAGAGAGCCAGTCTAATTCTTCACTATCTTCATCCTGGAAGGCATCCAGCCAATCTGCCGATTCAACAATCGGTTCAGCAGGTGGTTCTGCGGGCGCTTCCGGTTCCTGCATGCTGAGGTCTTGCCAGGGATCTTCTTCACCCGGCTGATTTTCCAGCCAATCGAGTTCGGAAATATCCATCTCTTCTGTGAAGCCTTCGGATGTTGCGCCCCAGGGTACGGTTGGCTCTTCCCCGGCTGCTGGTTCTTCTGCATCCAGTTCGTCAAAGCGATCCGTGAAACCAGGTCCGAGTATATCTTTGTCCGTTTCACTGGATGCAGGTTCTTCATTCATCCAATCCAGATTGGCGGATTCTGGCTGGTTCGTATCCTCAGCGTCCAGTGATGCCAGCCAATCCAGGTTTTCTTCTTCTGGTGCTGGTTCATCCGCAGCCATCTGGGGTTCGATTTCGTCTTCATCAAAGCGATTCAGCATTCCGGTGAGGCCGGTAGATGGCGCAGGGTCTTCATATTCATTCTCGTTGAGATAATCGGTTGCGCCCATTTGCTGCTGCTCGTAGTCATCGCCCTGCGCAAACATATCCGTCACGCTGTTTTGTGGATCAAAGCCCGTTTCGGATGCGTCATCCATTTCGATGCCGACTTCGTTCATCCAGGCCAGCGGATCTTCCAGGTCTTCTTCGTCATCCGCAGCTTCGCCACCGACTTCATCCAACCACGCCATCGGGTCTTCTGGCGGTTCATCGGCTGGTTCGGGTTCATCCTGGAAGGCCTCATTACTCAGCCAATCCAGTTCATTGTCGTTGTTGAAGTCGTCGTTTTCGTTCCAATCGGGGTGGTCATTCATGGGTTCCTGCCAATCCATGCCTGCAAATAAATCGTCGCTTGCTTCGGGCTGCGCTGCGGAGTCATCGGTCAGCGCTTCCAGGTTCAGCATCTCATCAAGGATGTCATCATCTACCAGCCAATCATCATTGCTGGCTTTATCCTCTGGTGAAAAGAGCATCTCCGCCGGGGGAGGTGGCCCTTGCGGATCATCAAATTCCATCGTGTCGTCAGGTTGTGCTGCTTCCATCCCCTGGCGAATTTCATCTGGCACATCGAACTTGCTGCTATCGCCGCCTTCATATTCGATGCCAACGTCATTCATCCAGGCCAACGGGTCTGCGGCATCGCTTTCTACGGAGGTCGGTTCGTCATCATCGAAGAGTATCGTTCCGCTGGAGGCCGCTTCATCATATTCGATGCCGACATCATTCATCCAGGCCAGGGGGTCTTCCGGGTCTTCTTCGGCGACTTCTTCGTCACCGCTTTCCATTAGCCAGTCATTCGCATCCGCGAGTTGCTCTGTGGGGAGGTCTTCGCTTTCCATGGAGGGTTCATCGACGAAGCGCCGCACAATATCGTCATCAACTTGCGGTTCCCAATCGTCGGGCAAATCCCCGAAGAAATCCGTCGTCGAAGGCTGTTCTGTGGTGGCTTCCTCTGCCTCATCAAAAACGTTGGTGGAACCAGCTTCTGTGGGGGGGCGTTTGGGGCGCGTATCATCTTCGACCATCTTGCCAAGGAACTCATCTTCATCTGGCAGATCATCAAAGAGCATGGTTCCGCCAGCACTCGTTTGCGACGGGGGTTCGTCTTCCAATGCTGCGTTAAAGAACGCTTCTTCATCTGGCAAATCGTCAAAAAGGTTGGTGTCGCCTTCACTGAAGAATTCATTTTCTTCTGCATCAATGCTGGCGAAGAGGTCATCCAGCGAAGAGTCTGCGTCTTCTTGCTGCGCTTCTTCCTCGTCAGGCAAATTCAGCAACCCGGTGAGTCCGGTACGCTGGCGCGGTTGCTCTGGTGCGGCGGGTGTTTCCTCTAAATCATCTAGCTCGTCAAGGTCAGCGAATAAATCTGTCAGTCCGTCGCCGCTATCTGGCGTGGCGGGTTCGTCCTCCAGGTCGCCGAGCAAGTCCGTCAACCCGCTGCTGGCTGCTGGTTCTGGGGTTTCTTCTTCGTCAAAATCCGCCAATAATTCATTGATGTCATATTCTTCTGTTTCGGACGATTCATCCAGATCCAGCGGCGGTAGTGCGCTGGATGTCTGGAAATCATCATCTTCCAGGCTCTCTAGCCAATCCGGGCTATCCACATCGACGGTGGCAGCATAACGGGCAAAGTTCAATTCTTCGAGTTTGTAGGCTTCATCCGGGGGTGTTCTACCAGTGGCGAGTTGCAGCGCTTCATAGGGGGCAACCGCTTCTATTCGGCTGAGGTAGCGCTGTGCGTCGGAAGGTCTGCTCTCATCCAGCCATAGCTGTGCCAGAATGGTGTTGGCTTCTATGGAGTAGGGCAGCGTTTGCAGCACTTCCAGCGCTGTCTCGGCAGCATCCACTACTTCGCCGCCTTCCCAGTAGGTTTGTGCCAGCAGCAGCCGCAAATCCGCACGATCCGGCGCTTCTGCCAGGGCAGCTTGCAGCAGATCAATCGCTTGTGGAATGCGATTCGCCCGGAAAAACTGGTTGGCAACTGCGCCTGCCGTCAGTTGGATACGTTCCAGGCGCACGCCTTTAATCTGGTGTACCAGCGTTCGCAGACGTTCATTGGCCTGCCGTTCGTTGGGACGCTGGTCGAGCGCACGTTCGGCATACCACAGCGCAAAATCACCCTGGCCTAGTTTCTCATAAACCAGACTTAGATTGGTGTTGGCTTCGTAGTCATTGGGGTACACACCGAGCAAGCGGCGGTATATCTCTTCCGCTTCTTCATAACGGCGTTGTTGCAGCAGCGCCGCACCCAATACCCGGTATGCGACTGCGTTTTTCGGGAATTGCGCCAGGATATGGGAACTGTGCGCGACAGCTTCTTCCAGCCGCTCGTTGCGCAAATACGCCTCGACTTGCTTCTGGTAATTTCGTAAGCTTACTTCTGCCATGCAGCACCTATGAAATGGGACGCAGCCGTGTCGATACATTACGTCCATGATTATAACACAATCAACGACTTCTACCGTGAAGACCGGGAATGCTCCGAGTTTCGGATTGCTTGTCCATGGACGCATTACATTTATTGTAGGGGATGCCGGGGAAACGCGCCATGAATCGACGGTTTATTTTCGGCTTTATCAATGGATTGGTACTCTCGGCGACATTGATTGTGGGGCAAGCCCAGGCTTCTCCCCCCACACTGGAAGATTTCTGGGAAGGCCGCGCCGAATGGGTGCGGGATCAATTTGATGTGGGGCTGCCGATGGGCGAAAGTGACACGGTGCAGATCAGCAGCACGGAATACCGCGCCTACTTGCACGCCAGTTCCCAATCCGCCGACGTGATAGACCAGTGCGGCGAACCCGTGCAATTCCCCGGCTGTACGACTCTGTGGCAGAGCGAAGATGGTGGCGATACCTTTTCGCTGGAAGTTCCGGTATGTTTGCTCCCCTGTGGAACCTGCCCCTGTGATGACCAGCGCGACCACATCACCGCGCAGCAGTATCCCCGCGTGGCAGTCGCTGAGGATGGCATATGGTACATGGCCTATGAATGGCACGCACAGACGATCATCCGGCGCAGCGAAGACGGCTTGTATTGGCCTGATGAATGGGCATATCTGACCTTCCCCAGCGGAGTCTGGCCTCGTGATTTCCACCCCTGTGAACCCATAGAAGATATTGGCGATCATCCTAATATTCGCGGGGAAGGGGATGTTTGCCTGGTGGGTGCGCCGCCAGGAATTTATGTTGAGGGCGATATGCTCTATGTCTTCGTCACAGCAGGATCAGCCCCGGCACATTTGCGCTGCTACAGGGGTGACCGTCATGGAGACCTGGGCGAACTCCAAATCTGTGACACCGATCCCCTGTTCACCGGAGCGCAAACCTATGGCGATCCGGCTGCTGCTGGCCTCGCTGCCGCGCCATATTTTGATTTCCGCTACATCAGCAGCGCCGATGTGCTGAAAGTGGGCGACTATTACTACATGGCCTATGAAGGCATCCGAGGGCCAAGCGTGCTGGAATATGGGCGAGATAATCAATTCGGCCTGGGGTTCGCCCGCGCTACCGCCATTGATTCCCCATGGGAGCGTTACGAAGGCAATCCGGTGCTGGGGGGACTGGTGGATAACTGGGGCATTGGTCACGCGGATTTGCTGATTGTAGATGGCGAAACAGTCATGCTCACGGCAACCTCCCGCAGCACACGCGGCAGATATGTTTTGCGCTGGATGGATGCGCCGTAGGGAAATACATTATTGCTTCGTGTGCTGGCGGACGGCAAGAAAACCATTCCTGCGGAATACGATTGTTGTGGAGACGTGCAACGAAACGCCCGAAATATACGGCGCGGTGTGACACATATTCTCCTGCACAACCTGTTCATGCTCTCTGAAAACCAGTAAACTCTGTGAAACCTATCACAAGCCCCTAGCCGAAACCAATGAATAACCAGGTTCAAAATCTTCTGCTCTGCGTCTCTATTCCTTTGCGCCTCTGCGTTACCGTTTTCAACTCGCTGTTCAGCCGATTGGCGCAACATGCTGTGCCTTCATCTGCGGGTGATTCAGCGGATGACACGCATCAGGATAAGGGAAAATGCTTCAGCCTACGTTGCCACAATCTGAAGCATGTGGCAAAAACAACAGCGGGAAGCGCACCAAAGGACGCTCTGACCCGCTGGAAACAGCCCCCTTTGGTGGACTTGGTGGTTTTTAGCTGGGTGGCTTCAAGGCTTGTCCGGGAATATTATCAGGGTCATTGCAAGTCTTTTCGTGTCTTGACAGAGCCTGTTGTAGGGACGAGGCCTGCCTCGTCCG
>CAYVVZ010000040.1:0-40876 GCA_964455365.1 uncultured Anaerolineaceae bacterium
GATGTTTGCGTTGGTTTCAATACCGGACAACGCTATTTAGGGGTGAGGTACATTTTTCGCAAAATCTGAAATTTCTCACGGATACGTGAATAGATACAAATTGGAGAGGGAAGGGAAGACCGGAGGTCTGGAAGGGGTGAGGTGCAGTCATAAAAAATCATCCAGTAAATTTCCACCAATTCCGATAGAACCAGTAAAGTTCCACTTGCCGCAAATGGCGAATTATTCCACCATAGAGGTATGACATCCAGCATATAAAGGACAACGACTGATGGCAGCTCAACAAATCCATTTCCCCGCAGCAAGCGATCCAGCGATCAGTGTGTTCTCGCGGGTGAGTGCAGAGCAAGCCGGGTGGCAATTCCTCAATCTGGTGGCGCTGCGCCTGGAACGCGATAACACGTTTGGCATTACGATTGATGAATACGAATACGTTGCCGTGATCCTGGGCGGGGTCTGTGATATTCACACCAGCCGGGGGGATTTCCTGGAAGTGGGGCGCAGGCCGGATGTCTTCACCGGGATGCCTTACGCGATCTATATGCCGCGCAAAACCGAGTTTGAAATTCAGGCGCTCACCGATGATTTTGCGATGGTCTCCACCTGGGCAGCCACAACGCAAGATAACCCCATCCAGTTGTTCACGCCGAAAGATACGAAGGTCGAGGTGCAAGGTGGGGGCAATGCCAGCCATCAGGCCAATACCATTCTGGAAGCAGGCCAGCACAGCGAACGCCTGACCGTGCGCGAGATGTACATTCCTGGTGGCAACTGGTCACCGTATCCACCACACAAGCATGATACGGATGTGCGCGGCAAAGATGGCTTATTGCGAGAAGCCGCGCTGGAAGAAATCAACTTCTTCAAAATGGAACGTCCGCATGGGTTCGCCATCCAGCGCGTGACCGATTATGCCGACCTGGAGAAGACCCTCACCGTGCAGCATAACGATTGTACAGCGGTTGCGAAGGGCTATCACACCATTGCCAGCAGTCCCGGTTCCGTAACCTACGTGCTCAATGTGACGGCAGGGATCAATAAGAGCAGCGCCAGCGCAGATGATCCGCGTTATGGTTGGGTGCGCGAAACCTGGCTGAACAAAGACCCTCGCCTGCCCGTGGTCGATCATGGTATGGAGCCTTATGAACCCCCGGCAGAAACAGAATAAGAAGGGTTTTGCCACCGATGGGCGATCAACCAGGCAGCGCCCTGAAGCAACAGCGCTGTGAATCAGGGACAAATTGGCTCATGCGTAAAAGTGTGTTTTGTAGGGGCGCAGCACGCTGCTGCGCCATTTGCAGAAGATGTCAGGGATCACAATTTTTGTCGATGACCCTAACACATCAATCCCCGAAGCGTTCCATCATGGCATAGGTCAGGCGCTGAACAGCGTTAGGCAGTGACCCGAAGAAGGATTTTTCTACGCTTCCTTCTTCATCCAGCAGCACCCAGTGCGGCGTACCTTCTGCCTCAAAGCTGTCATAAGTCGTATGACCATCATCCATCAGCACCGGGAATTGTAACTCGCGCTCATCCACCAGCGCTTGCACCTCCTCCGGCGTATAGGGATTCTTGCCGAAGTTGCTGTGAACGCCAATCACATTTAATTCCGGGTAATTGATGGCAAACTGCTGTGCCAGCGGGACTCCTCGGCTGAGGCATCCCAGGCATCCCAGGCTGAAAAACAGAAGCAGGCTAGGTTTGCCCTGTAGATCTTCCAGGCTGGGTGCGGCGCTGCCGTCCAGGTTGGTCACGCGCCAGTTGATTGAAGTCGTCGGTTGCATTGAATGCCCCTCATCATATGGTTGCTTGAACTAGACATTAGACCAACGCTAAGAGGCTGCCCTTACCTCGGCAGGGATAAGGAATTTCTATTCTTGAAGCCATTGGCTTGGTTTCATCAGACCACGTCTCACACAACATAACCGGACTTCTATTCAGGAATGTTCACAATGGATACTTCGTTAAACAAGATAAGCAACACGGATAATCGTGTTCACGCTCCTCTAGGATGCTGCCAATCATCCATGGTGAATGTTCGCTGGTTCAATGATTTCAGGCCGCGCCACTGCTTCAGCAAATAGCTCAAGCGGAAGATCACATCATCCGCACCCTGTTCACTGTGTGCTTGCAAATAAATCGTACAATCGAACTGCTGATTGCGCGGGTAATGGCTTTCGATGTAGTGCTGCGTCAATTCCTCACCGCGTTCGTTGAGAACATCAATAATCTGGTCATCGTGTTGGATGAAATGGTGATACAGGTGCTTGATGAGTTCAGGCTGGAATTGCTGCCCGCGCTTGCGCAGCACATCATTCACATCGACCATCTCCACCATATGCAGCTTGCCCCAATCTTCTACCCACGTTACGACTACGGTACATTGCTGGATCATGGCATTTGCTCCATAAAAAAAGAATTTACATAACCGAGTATAACACAGCTATGTCGCAACTATACGTTAATTTTATGAAATGCGCCTTACGGGTTCACGACGCACCCGCTGGCCTGAAGCCGGGTTGTTTTGCGTGAGACGTAGTTCAGGCAAACCACGCCAGTGGCTTCATACAGTGATACGCTATACTTGGCGCGTCTGAAGGTGCGGTGAAACAGCGCACTCACGCAAACCAGGGATGTTCCTGCACAATCTGCTTTTCTGGCGTACCATGAGGTCAGACAATACTCCTATTTCGCTCACAACGGGTTCCCTGTAATATACAGAAATGGGATGGGGAATCCGGCTGCAAGTGTCATATTGCGGTCATAAAACATTACAATCTTGCTGACTGTGCGCGGAAAAGCGTGCGAATAGCGGTTTCGATGGTATAAAAGGCCACATTGGGAATCGACTTGGCAAAGGCGGCAGTTTCGTCATTATGAGTAAACCTGAGAGTCAGTGTCGTAGCGAGGCGGAAGCGCGGACACGAATCGCAGATACCCGCTACATAATCGAAGAATTTGTGGGGCAGGGGGGGATGGCCTGCGTATACAAAGCGCGTGAAAAAGGCACCCCGAATGTTTACGCCCTCAAATTGTTGAAAGATCAATTTCGCCAGCATGATGAGTTCCTGCAAATCTTCCAGCGTGAAGCGGAACATATGCGCGATTTGCAGTATCCCAATATTGTGCGCTTCTACAAATTTGTTGTGGAAGATGAATCCGCCTACATCATCATGGAATATGTCGATGGATTCCCACTGACGAGTTACATCCGGCGCTCACAGCGCGAAGACGAGCCGTTTCCCGTCAGCGAAGTGGTGCGCATCATGGCACAAATTGCCCGTGCCATCAGCTACATTCACCAGGAAGGCTACATCCATTACGATATTAAGCCAGGGAATGTGCTGCTGCGGCGTACCGATGGACGTGCCTACTTGACCGATCTCGGCATTACCAACGCCTTCGGCAGCAGCGATGTACTGCTTGGCGCAGGGACTCCGGCCTATATGCCCTATGAACAACAGGCTGGCGATCAATCCGATTTCACGGTGGATATTTATGCTTTTGCCGTGATGATTTTTGAGATGCTTGCGGGACAAAAGCCGTTCGCAGCGCGTCCTGGGGTGGATGCCTACACTGCCCGTGACCAACTGATGCGCATGCACGAGACTCGTCCTGTTCCGGCAATTAGCAAACTGCGCCAGGAACTGCCGCAAGAGTTGGATGAAGTCTTCTACAGGGCGATGGCGAAGAAACGCTACAATCGTTACCAGGATGTGATGCGGTTCGCGCAAGATGTGCATCAGGCACTGCTTCCGCTGGTCTCTCCCGATTTGCGTGACTTTGAGAATATTCAGCAGAGCCAGCCCATGATTGGTGGTCGGCTGATGCAGCCGGATACCACCAACACACCGCTGCAAATTACGCCACCGGGTTCACAAACACAGGGGCTTCCTGTGCGTGGCCTGGTGTTGGTAGCTGCGGCTGTCGTTGCCTTAATCCTCGCGCTGATGATTTTTGCCTTCAATAGCGCACGCCAGATGCCGCCATTGCAGCCCTCGCAAGTCATTGCCGCCGTTACCGAGGATGCGGACTTGACGGAATCCGCCGCGATTATGGCGGAAGATACAGCGACACCCACACTTACCCTCACTGCCACCCTGACAGAGACGAACACAGCAACGGCAACAAATACATTGACAGCGACGGCAACTGCCACCGATACACCTACGCCTTCACCAACGGTGTCTAATACACCGACGGAAACGGATACCCCAACGTCAACGCCTACTGCTTCACCGACCAGCACCAGCACAGCCACACCCACGCCAACCGAGACTGCAACCCCACTTCCGACAGAGCCGCCTGCCAGCCGCGCAACACTGGCAGCAGAAATCCTGGATGCGCCAGCGTTCCCTTTGGTGCTGGATGATCTTTATGGCACAGGGGAAGCAGCGGAAATCAGCGTGCAATTCCTCGTACAACGCAATGAGGGCATTGTGCCGCTGCAAGTGGGAGTCGTACAGAGCTTCGAGCTGGGCATGTCCTTGCCGGAAGGAAACGCCAGCGGCTACACTTCTTACGGTCTGATCTTCCATATGCAGGATGATGCGAATTTCCTGCGCTTTCGTGTGCTGGTAGAGGAGGCAATCTGGCGATTTGAAGAGATCGCAGCGGGTGAAACGACGGTATTGGAAGAAGGAGACATCACGGCGACTCTCCCTTCGCAACTGGTCGTCCGTGGGATCGGCAATGATCTGGTTGTGCAATATGATGAGAACATCATTGCACTGCAAGCACCGGACGAGAGCGGAGGTCTGGCACTGTGGCTGGAACATAACAACCCCGCGCAAATTGTGGTAGATGATGTGAGCATTGCCCTGCTTGGCGAGGCGGCAACCGCTGCGGAAGAAGCCACGCCCACGCCTGCCCCGGCGGATCAGCGACCGCTTCAATTGCTCTTGGAAGACTTGCTAGCGCTGCGTGCATCAGCAGAAGCCAGCGGAGACGTAACTTGTGATGCCTTCAATGCACAGATTGAGGTTCTGGCACTCTACGGACAATGGGAAGAAACCGCCCCCCTTGCCCGGAATTTGCTGGAAAGCAGTGCCATCCTCATCAGCCGCTGCCAATCCGCCAGCGCGGGTGCAGTCGTCAGCTTCCAGGACATCATCACTGATTTCCTGGATTGGGAAGCCATCCTCGAAGATACCATCCAGGATGTGCAAGGGATGATTGGGGAGTAGGGACGTTTATCACCGCAATGAACACTTGGATCTATACTGAGATCAAAGTGTCCTTGTATGGGAGTAGACGCTATGATTTTGCAGGCGAGTGGACTGCGCAAACAACACATCATGGGCGATGTGACGGTTGAGGCGTTGCGGGGTGTAGATTTTGCAGTTCAGCGTGGGGAGTTCGTTGCCATCATGGGGCCATCAGGTTCAGGCAAGTCTACACTGCTGCACTTGCTTGGCGGACTGGATCAGGTGACCGACGGCGAAATCTGGCTGGATGACACCAGGCTCTCCCAGCTTGATGACGATGCACTCACGCTGCTGCGTCGTCGACAGATCGGTTTTGTATTCCAATTTTTCAACCTGTTACCGACATTAACCGCAGCCGAAAACATCGCCCTGCCCATGCTCATTGACGGTCAAGATGCTGCGCAGCACCGGGATCGCATTGCCGCGCTTATCCGGCTGGTCGGTCTGGAAGATCGCCAACATCACAGGCCGCACCAGCTTTCCGGCGGACAGCAGCAACGAGTCGCCATTGCCCGCGCCCTGGTCACACAGCCAAGTATCATCCTCGCCGATGAGCCGACTGGCAATCTGGATAGCAAATCCAGCACCATGATCCTTGCGCTGCTGCGCAAGGCGTGCGATGAAGAACAGCAGACCATCGTCATGGTCACACATGACAGCCATGCCGCCGCAATTGCGGATCGCGTCGTGTTCCTGAAGGACGGGAAGATCGTTCACAATATTGCCAGAACTACCACGCAAGAACTCGCGCAGATCAGCGCAGCCATCGAATCATAAGGGGATCATATGAAGTCGATTTATGGGCTGGCGTGGCGCAATCTACGGGATGATCGTCTTCACTCCATTCTGAGCGTAATGGCCGTTATGCTCGGAGTATCCGTCACCATTGCGGGGAGCATGATCGCAGAGTCAGTGCGGGAAGGCATTCTGCAATCCGATGAACTGCGCACCGTCATGGAAGGGTTGATTGGGATGCTCGACCCTATGATGTTGTTTGTCGGGCTGGCGGTGATGCTGGCAGGGGGTTTTCTTATCTTCAATACCTTCAGCATGGCAATCACCCGCCGCCAGGAGCAGATTGGAGCGCTGCGGCTACTGGGTATGCAACGTGGTCAGCTTGTGCGCATTATCCTGGCTGAGGGGCTGATCCTAGCCGGGGCTGGTGTATTGCTGGGCATCGTGGTTAGCCTCGTTATGGGGCAAGTGCTGCTGGCATTCATCAAACAGGTTATTGGTCAGATTTTCGCCTTCGGCGACGCATCACCCACAATAGAAGTGATCATCCTCGCCGCTGTGATGGGGCTGACGATTACCCTATTATCGGTACTGATTCCGGCTCGGCGTGCTGCCAGCCTCACGCCACTAACGGCGCTGCACCCACCCAATGCTGCCATTATCGAAAACAGCCAGCGCTGGCAGCCTGTCGTCGGGGTGCTGCTGCTATTTGGCCTGATGCTGATCGAGATATTTGCGCCGCCAGGAGCCTGGGCAATTCACCCGATCGACATCAACCTGACACTGCTTTTTGTCCTGCTATGGCTAATCGGTGTGACGCTCCTGCTTCCGTCGTTCATCGGGCTGGCAGCACGGCTAAGTCATCGTTTGCTAAAAGGGCTGGCAGGTCGTATCATCACCGACAATCTTCAGCGCGTGCGCGGACGTGTCCTTCTCACTGTATTGACGCTGGCCTTTGCCCTGGTCATACTCGTAGGTCTGACTGGCTTCTTAAAGTTCTTCTTCATTTATGGCTTTGGTGCCACGATGCAGACGGCTGCCCAACGACAGGCTGTATTTATCTCGCGTCTGGATATCACCAATGGATGGGGAAGTATCATGGCGCGGGGTCTTGATTCAGTCATGCTCTCCGAAGATGAGCTGCAAGCGCTCACGGATATGGTCGAAGGGCGTGCCAGCTACACAACCATCTATCTGGCTACCGTGCCCGAACTCTCGTTCCTGGGTAATTCGTACTTCTCGTACATGGTGGATCCTGCGCTGCTGCGCACGACGGGTGACAGTATGTTCCGATTCACTGAAGGTGATTGGGCGACTGCCGTACCCATCATGGAGGCGACATGTGGGGTTCTGGTTGCACCAGCCGTGGCTGCCCGCCTGGATGCCGGGATTGGTGATACAGTCAGCGTGACCGGTTCAGAGGGATTGCTGGACTGCACCATTGCCGGAATTGGTACAAGTGTAGCCGGAGCAACGATCATCAGCGACACATTTCGGGATCAAATCACAGCTTTGAATCCAACAATGGTGTTTATTCTTCCCAATTTCGATACACCGCTTGAGGTTCTAGCCGCAGACATCAACGCTCTACAGGCGAGCTATCCCGAACTCAGCGTGAATTACATGAGCGTATTCGTTGAAATGCTGGATACGTCTACACAGATGATTACTGTATCGCTAAATGCCATGCTGCTGCTGGCGATGCTGGCTGCCGCATTCGGCGTAGTGAACACGATTGTGATGGGCGTAGACGAACGGCAGCGCGAGATCAGTCTGCTGCGAGCAGTGGGCGCAACCAAAGCGCAAACCCGGCGAATCATCATCGGTGAAGCGGTGCTGATGGGAGTGGTCGGCGGGGTGGTTGGGGTGCTCGCTGGCCTGGGGTTGATCGTGATTATTGTTATGACGTATGGTTTCAACAGTTTTGGTATACAGCTTGATCTATGGCAAACAGCATTATCAGCCATGCAAACGGCGCTGCTCACCGCTGTGGTCGGCCTGATTGCCTCACCCTTGATTGCCGGACTGGCAGCATGGTTTCCAGCACAGCACAGCATCCGTAAAAACAACTTCACGACAGCACAGAACACTCTGTAATCGAAGCCATCTTCAGGCAAGCGGGCGCGTCGTGTGATACGGTGCTGTGTCGGGTGCATTTCAATATGTTGGCAACTTCGGATTTGGCGTGCTACATCCAATCAAATTTGTAGGGGAGCGCCTGTGTTTGGGCAGAGCAATTGCTTCAAAACGATTTGAACCACAGAGAGACACAGAGGACACAAAGAAATTCGTATCGCGCTGTTTTTCGTGCCGCTGGCGGCTGAAGCCAGCCAGCTAGAAACCGACAAGTCCACCACAGGGGACTGTACACAGCCGGTCAGAGCGCCTTTTCGGGCGCTTCCCGCTGCTCTCGTTGATTCAGTGTGTGGCAAAGGCAACATCAGACTCTTAACAAAACTCACGTTTCGTTAGGTGGATGAACTGCCTCATTGTAGCCGATGCGCTGCTGCCATGCGAATGGTCTTCCCTGCCAAATGCTGCTAATCCACCGCACTACTGACAAATTGCACAAGGCTCCTCATGACATCTGCACGGAATATAACTTCCACTTAACATTTCACTCGCAACTTGTCTGTCATGCGGTTATCATCCAGGGTATTGATTCAGGATAGTTGCAGTACATCGCAAGCGACAAAGAAATGTGTGAATGGGTAACGTTGCGGGCAGGGTAACCTCACACGCGCATTAGGTTTAGCGTTTAAGGTTCTCATTTCGGGCATTTTTCGGGCAACGCAGGCGTTGTCCCCTACATAGAAACAGGCCATTTGTAGGGACGAAGCCGGCCTCGTCCGCCAGAATGAGTGCCGAACTTAACCGCACTTCCCTGGCTTGTCATCTTGCTCCCGTTCACCGAAATGACATCGCATAAATTTCTTTGTGTCCTTTGTGACTTTGTGGTTCAAATCGTTTTCACGCGATTATCCTGGGTATTGATCCGACAATCCGAGTAACAGATAAGGGATGAGATGCAGCTTTCAGAACTGGGTGCATGGATTGATGCACACAAGGAAAAAATCGAGAATACGCTGCGGGAATTGGTTGAGATGAACACCGCAACGAGCAATGTAGACGGTGTGGATGAAGGTATGGATTATCTCTCGCAGATGGCGCAGGATGACGGGTTTGCCGTTTCTACGATCAATGCGCGGCATCGCTTGCTGCAACTGTGCAAAGGTAGCGGCAAACCGCACATTTTGCTGGTGAGCCACATGGATACGGTGTTCCCGCCGGATGGTGACTTTTTGCACTATGAACCACTGCAAGATGGTTTCGTGCGCGGCCCCGGTACGGGTGACATCAAAGGTGGGTTGCTGGTGGGCTATTGGGCGATGCTGGCCTTACGGGAGTTGCTGGACGAATATAACGTTGAAATGATCGTCAGCGCCGATGAAGAAAAAGGTTCACCAACGATCAATGATTGGTACTTGAGTGGGCATTCAGGCGCAGATTATGCAATTGGTCTGGAACCGGGTTTCCCGCAGGGTGAACTCACACCGGAAGTGGCATTGGGCGTGGTTTATCAACGGCGTGGCTATGGTGCGTATCGCTTCACGGTGAAGGGAGTGGCCTGTCACTCTGGTACGCCGGAACTGGGAGTGAACGCGATAGAAGCGCTGGCGCAGCGCATCGTCCGGCTGCATCAACTGGGCGAGCCGGAAAAAGGCACATCGGTCACAGTGGGCATGGTCAATGGTGGCATCACCCCCAACACCGTCGCGGGGCAGGTGGAAGCGACTGTTAGCTGGCGCTTTGAACGCATGGAAGATGGTCAGCGCCTCAAGGAACAGATTGAGGAAATTCTGGAAGCGACCTACATCACCAATGAAAGCATTGATGCATCAGATAGCGTGGAGATGACGCTGGATGTATTCTTGCCGCCGATGGAACGCAGTGACGAGAATCAGAAAGTCATCGACATTGTGATCGAAGAGGCGAAGCGGCTGGGGCAGAATGTCGTCCCGATTGCGCGGGGTGGTGGCAGTGATTGCAACTTCATCAGTGCCAGCGGCACGCCTTCGATTTGCGGCATGGGCGTTCCCGCACAAGGGATTCACACCAACCAGGAAAAAATCTACTTGCCGGGATTGTATGACCGCATCGAACTGCTGGCTTCGACCCTGTACCGCATGCTGACGGATGAATCCGTCGCAACGTGACGGTTCTTCACGCTGCGTTACCAGCACAACACGGTAAATGGATTCTCGTAGGGGCGTGTCCATGACGCGCCCTGCCACCCTTGTACCCCGGGGGGATGCCGCGTTGCAACCAGGGAGGCAGGATTTCTCAAGGTATCGCAATCGCATCCTGCTGAAACAACACAGGCGGCGAATAGTCATTCACCTGCGAGAGCGTGCGCCAGT
The DNA here is from genome assembly GCA_964455365.1 of uncultured Anaerolineaceae bacterium. GTDB lineage: Bacteria > Chloroflexota > Anaerolineae > Aggregatilineales > Phototrophicaceae > JAUZRW01. The sequence continues at coordinate 10,364 of CAYVVZ010000040.1, forward strand.
TCGCTTCATTGGGCAAGGGTTGCGGCAGCAGCAGCATGCGATACAGCATTTCCGTATGGATGCGCATTTCGGTAAGCTGCCCCGGCAGCGGTGGATTGACCAGCGGACGAATGACCTGCGTTGGCACACGCGGACGATCAGCAATCGGGGCAGTTTGCTCGGCATTTAATAATTCCGGGAGAGCCTCCGCCAGAATACCGAACATCGGCACATCGACCAGCGCTTGCACGAAGGCTTCTCGCTCCTGATAATCCTCCAGCCCCGACAGCGGTTGCGGAAGTGCTGGCAGCATCAACCCTGGCGGACAACCCCGCATCGGCATGGCTCCGGCGTAGCTGGCATCCAACAAGGGCAGGGCATCATTCAGGGCTGCGAATGATGGCACAAATGCCGTTGCATCCGGCTGAGTCGGTGGCAGCCATGCGCCCTGTTCCAGATCAAACAATTCTACCGGGATGGCGTTTTGCTGCGCCAGAATATCGCGCACAGGAAGCGGAACGGGATTTGCTTCGTACAGGTACAGATCACACCCTGACGGAGCAAGCACTGCGGTGAAGTTGTTCAGCGTGTAGCGTGCCAGGTTTGCCACCTGTAGGATTCGCGCATTCTCAGCAGCTTGCAACGCATGGACATCCGGCGGCGTTGGTGGCTGCGCAACCAGCGGCGATTCGACTGAGTCCAGCGGATCCACCGTGATTTCCGGCGGAATCAGGCCATCCACTGCTGCATCGGGGGTCAGTCCACTAGGATCAGCAAATGTAGTGGGGCGATTGTAGGCATAGGTATACAGGTTGGCTTCCGGGTCATGCCGCACTGGATCGCGCTGCAAAAAACGCCCAAGCTGTGGATCATAGGCACGCACACCGAGCAGGTACAAATCTGCGCCGGGATCATACAGCGCCCCCATAAAGAGAAGCTGTGGTTCATCTAATTCATATGCAGTGCCTTCACCATAAGGCGTGAAGGGTACGCCGAAGCCCGTGTAATTGTAGCCAACCAGTTCTTCATCCAGCAGTTCACCGGAAGCCGTCGCCAATTTGCGCAGGCTCCCCAGGCCATCATGCAAGCGCCACTGCGCACCCTGCGGCGATTCTTGCAGCAGAATTTCGCCGGGGAACGCGCCATAGTAACGGGTGATTGTCCCGCTGGAAACATTACGGATTGCCAGGAAATCGTCGGCAGAATAGAGCAATTCGTAGCGACTGCCATTCATCGTGATTTCGCGCACACGCCCCAGCGGATCATAAGCGTAAAGGCTGTTGACGCGCTCGCCTGCATCATTGGTTCCCTGCACGCGCTCCAGGCGATTGAAGGCATCATAGCTGTAGCGGATGCTGTTCCCGCTGTCATAGGTTTCCAGGATTAAATTGCCGTTTTCGTCATATTCGTAGATCACACTTGCGTCGGTATCCTGCACAAAATCCTGTGCCAGCGCAATCAGCGGTGCAGCGAAGGCAGCGGTCACGACCAGCAGCAGCATCCAGCGACGGCGGCGCACCACAAACCCCAACGGCAGCAGCAAGAACAATCCGCTGATTGGCAAGCTGCCCATCTCAATCGACAGCGGCACATCGCGGTATTCTTCAATCAGTTGATTCTGCTCGTTGTAGACGTAGAGCGTCCGCACCTGATTTTCCTGGTTGCTGCGAACAACCTGCTCCACGCGATTTCCGGCGAGGTCGTAGGTGTAATTCACGGAGTAAACAAGCTGGTTAATTTCGTTCAGCCAGCGCTCACTGATGAGTTCCTGGCCTTCGTCATAGCTGAACAACACCGACCAGCGATCATCCCGCGTGATACGAATGATATTCCCCGCTGCATCATATTCGTAGAACAACCCATCCAACCGGGCATTATCCGCGCCAAAATGAATCACGCTGAGGATACGCCCATTGTCATCATAGCTGTACGTCGTGCGCAGACCATTATCCCGTGTGAGTTCGGTGCGCCAGCCGTTCGCGTTGTAGCTGATGTTCACCCCTTCGCCATCCATGACGACGCGCACAGGCCGGGAAAGGGCATCATACGTCGTTTCAATGCGTCCGTATTCGCCAGCATCGCGCAGCGTGATATTGCCCAGCGAATCATAGGCATACTGAATTTCCAGATCACCCGTGCCGCTGAGTGCCTGCAACTGCCCGAATCCATCGTATTCGTAGGTGTACAACTGCGCCCCGTCGCTGATGCTGAGGAGTCGTCCGGCTGCATCATAGCTGCGGCGCGAGATTGCATCCGGTGATTGCACCAGCACCAGCCGTCCCTGTGCATTGTATTCCAGGTCGATGACTGCGCCGTCTGCCTGCGTGATTTGCGTCACGCGACCCAGGTCATTGTAGGCATAGGTTGTCTGCGGTGCGTCATCGGGTTCATGCAGGATGCTGGTCAGGTTTCCTTCCTGATCGAACGTGTAGCGGATGACTTCCTGTTCGCCGCTGCCGTTTTCCGGGAAGATGACCGTGCGTAAATTGCCCTGTGCATCATAGCGGAACGTCTCTTGCGCCCCGGTAGGGTAAGTAATGCTGCTGATTCGGTCTGCCCCGTCATAGGCGTAGGTCACAAAATTGCCCTGTGGGTCACTGACCTGCGCCAATCGTCCGGCAGAATCATAGGCGTATGACCAGCCGTTGCTCTCCGCATCAATGTAGCGCACGCGCTGCCCAAGCAGGTTATACGTCATGTTGATGGTCTGTTCGCCGGGCAGCACGATGCGTGTCAAATTGTTGACTTCATCGAAGAAATAGCGATGTTCCAGCGCGGTATCGTCATCCAGGTAGCGCGTCAGCAGAATATTGCCGATGTCGTAGCGAATCTCGGTAGCATGCTGCTGAGGATTGGTTACCCGCGTGATGCGTCCCTGTGCGTCGTATTCGTAGCGCGTGCTGTGTGATTCTCCATTTGCGATTTCGGTTTTGACTATCAAACGATTATTCACATCGTATTCGTAGCGCGTCAGCAGACCATCCGGCGCAGTATAGGCCACAATGTTCCCGGCTTCATCGTATTCATAGCGCTCAACCGTCTCTTCTTCCGTGCCAGATGCGCTTGTCACACGGGTGAGATTGCCCACTGCGTCGTACTCGTAGCGCGTGCGCACCCCCTGCGGATTGATTGCCAGCACGAGATTTCCGTTGGCATCGTACTGATATTCCCAGGCCGATTCTGCTTCTGGTGACTGGAAGCTGGTCAAGCGTCCGGCGGCATCGTAGCCATATTGGTAGAGGATGGCATTCTCGCTGGCAATATTGCCGGATGTCCCCCGACGAATGGCGGTGATGTAGCCGGAAGGATCGTATTCAATGCGCGTATTCACAGCAATCTGCGAATCAAGGGCTACATCCGTGATGGCGGTCAGCCGCCCGATTTCGTCTGCGGCGTAAGCATAGCGCTTGCCATCCTGCGACGTGTATTCCACAAGCTGGCTTGCACCGTTCCATAGATAATTTTGCTCGTTACCGAGTGCGTTGACCGTGCGTCCCACGAGGCCGATATTGTTGTACGAATACAGTGTTGATTGACCTAGCGGATTGGTCACGCTGATGATGCGTCCCAGGCTGTCGCGGCTGTAGAGATATTCGCGGTCTCCTGGCTGCGATGCCGAGACAATATTGCCTTCCAGGTCATAGGTCAGCGTCGTAATATCCAGGCCACCGGGGGGGACAATGCGCGTGAGTTGGCTCAGTTCGTCGTATTCAAAGCGTGTTTCATTCCCCAATGCATCCAGCACGCTGGTCAATCTTCCCAGCGCATCGTACTGCACGCTGATGCGGTTGCCGCGTGGGTCATCAATGGCGGTCAGGTTGCCGCGCAGATCGTAAAAATATGAGGTGCGGTTGCCGTTGGCATCCACCATGCTTTCCACGCGATTCACATCGTCATAGCTGTAGCGTGTTTCCCCGCCGAGGGCATCCACAAAACTGACGAGGTTACCATTTTCATCGTATCGGTAGAGCTGCTGCGCCCCATCGGGCAGCGTCACAGCGGTGATATTACCCAGGGCATCATAATCGTACTGCGTGGAGCTGCCGTTCGGCTCTGTGATGCTCGCCAGCCATCCGGCGGCATTGTAGGTATAGGTTGTTTCTGTGCCATCAATGGAGGACGACAGCGGATTGCCCAGTAAATCATATTGCACCGTGAGCGCCCGCCCGCCGGGGACGTGTCCTTCTTCGATGCGCGTGAGGAAACCCAGCGCGTTATAAGAAAGGGTATAAGTCTTGATGCGCACCCCTTCGCCATCATTGACCAGCACTTCGCGCAGCCTCCCGATGGCATCATACACATAAGTTGCCTGCTCTTGTGCCGGATTGGTGACGGTGTAGCGCGTGCGGTTGCCTTCGATGTTGAGCGCCGTCTCGTAAGTGGTGATGAGACCGCCGCGACTGGTGGCGCGGGTGAGGTTATTCAGCGCATCGTATTCGTAGCGTTCTACCGTATCATCGGGGAAAGTTCGGCTGAGTAGATTCCCCGCTTCGTCATAGGTGTAGTGGGTTTCGCTGCCGAGTGCATCGGTTACAGAAATGACCTGATTCAAGCCATTGTATTCATAAGTTTCAATAACATCCTGCCGCCGATACTCAACCAGATTACCAAAGGAATCATACGTATAGCTGCGTTCTACGCCGTCCGTCAGCAAACGGCGCACGCGATCCCGGTCATCATCCCAGACCAGCGTAATGCTCGTGCCGCGTCCATCCACCAGCGAGACCAAACGCCCCGCGATGTCATGCTGGAACAAGAGCAGCCGTAAGCTGTTCCCCTGGCTGATCTGCGAGACGTAGCCAAAATCATCGTAAGCATATTCGCTGCGGATCGTGCCTTCGTCCGGCGCAGGTTCTTCAATCACAATCAGCCGTCCGCGTTCGTCATAACTGCGCGTGACGACGAAGACATCATCTTCTTCGCTGCTGATGGGGCGTGTTTCTGTGACGCGCAGTGAACCATCTTCTGCCGTGCTGTAGCTGTATTCTCGGTAGACCGATTGCTCATTTTGTTCGGGATAGTCGATGCGCAGCAATCGGCGCTGGTAGCCATCGGGCGAATCATACGTCAGGTTGTAAGCAGAACTCGCAGCAAAAAGCGGGTCACGGAACTGCGTTACGTAGCCGTATTCATCAATTTCGTAGCGCAGCGCAGTTCGATTGGGCTGGATGATGGCTGCCAGCCGTCCCGTATTGGAATCGTAATTGTAGCGGTAGACCCATTCCGGGCGGGGAAGGATGGTTTCGGTTAAACGGAACTGGTCATCATAACGCCAGGTAGTGATGCGCTCTTCTCCGTTGACGAACTGCCCCTCGATGGTGATCTGGGGTTGGCTGTAATCGAAGGTCGTTTCGACGCTGGGTGTGCCAGCGCGTTCTTCCGCGTTGATGGTGTAGGAAAGGGTGCGCCCCAGATCATCGTAAATCAGGCGCATCTCAGCATAGTAGGGGCTGTGTACATCGCTGATGCTTGTCAGCAAGCCGTTGTCATAGCTGTAACTGGCGGCTTCATCCGCTGCAACATACTGCGCGGAGGTCAGCCGTGTGTCGGTGTACTCATAGCGTATGGTGCGCCCCTGTACATCCCGCGCCAGCATAATCTGATTTGCGTCGTTGCGGTAAATTTCCAGGCGGCGACCATAAGGTTCAACCACGATGAAGCCAGCCGCCGCGCCTGCGTCCTCTGCCATCTGCTGCGGAAGCGGCGCGAAGAGCAGCACTTCCCCGAAGGAATCTTCAATGCGCTGCAAGCGTCCTGCCCGGTCAAACTGGTAGATCAATCCTTCGGTGGTAGTTGCCCGCCATGCTCCGGTTAAGCCTGTTTCGCGTTCAATTGTCCACGAGAGCAAATTAGTGGAACGGAAACGTCCCGGTGTAGTTGCCTGTTCGCGGAAAATGTGGGCGCTGCCATCCGGCAAAATCAGCGTGACTTCGCCAAGCGGTGCAGTTGTGATGTCTAGCTCGGTCTGGTAACTGTGCCGCCATTGTGCGCCTATCTGCCCGAACAAATAGGGCTGTGGCGCATCCTGCATATACTGCGGCGTTTGTGATTCAGGAGCCATGCTGTTATACGTGCGGCTCCAATCCAGCGACAGGCTGTGCGATGGGATGCGAAAATCCTGCACAGGATAAACGAAGTTGCCGAGTACCCGGTTCACAGGCAGCACCGAACCGGATGGAGTCAATTGGGGCGTATAGTCGTAAATTGTTGTGCCGAGATTGTTGTAAAAGCGGGGCTGTGCGTTCGCCTCGGCAGGGGGTGCGGTTGCATCCCGCGCCAGAGTCGCCGGGGTGCTGATCTGTGTGGCATCCGGCAGCGACAAAAATACTGTTCCATCTAACCGGGTCAGGCGCACTGCCTCATCTTCGACAAGCACACTTGTCAGATTTGCTAGCATTTCGCCCGAAATCTCGCGCCCATCCAGGGGCAGCACACTGAGTTCACCCCCGCGCAGCACGACATCCCCCATTCCTACTGGATCAATCACCAGCGGCAGCGGATTGTCTTCGCGCAGCCATGTGATGTCAATCAGGCGGGTATCTGTGCCTGCGTCGTCCAATTCAGGACGCAATGAATTGCCGCGTCCGAGCAGGGATACATTGAAGTCGTCACTGATGAAGCGCAAATCACCCTCGTAAAAGACGTGCAGTTCGCCAGCTAGCGCCGAGAGTACATCCCAATTTTGCAGATCACTCTGAAATTCTCGCCCATCAACGAGGAAGCGGTTAATCGGTTCGGCATTGGGGCCTTCCCCGCTGATGCCGCCGCGCCGCAAAAAGTTGAAAATTTCGCCCTCAAAGTAGGCAAGCTGCTGATTTCCCATGCGCAAGATCAGCAGATCACCCAGGGCTTGCATACTGCTGATGCGGTAGAAGTCCGTTGTAATTTCCTGCCCATTCGCCAGCACAATCTCCGTGATGCCGCTGAGGTGGCTCAATTGCTCAATATCTTGCGCTGCGAAGAATACCGCGCCTGTTGTGCTGCGGACGGCGATACCCTGCGCAGTGAAGGCAATGGCATCCACCCCGCGTGAAATCGGATTGGCGTTGTTGATTTGCAGGCTGAAGCCCTGGCCTTGCAGAATATACGGTGGGGAATCCGGCAAGGTATCCGCGCCATAGACGCTAATTCCCAGGCTGGCACTTTCCACCGCGTCACCCGTGAAGAAGTCGGGCAAGTCTTCGCGCCCGCTGGTCGGCAGGGGTGTTAAGCCTGCGTCCGGCACTGCCAACCGCCGCCCGCGAGAAGTCATGGTCAGGGTGTATTCGCTCACCGAGAGGAAACCATCTGAGGAGGAAGCATCTTCCAGCACGCGCACCGTATAAAGGCCATCAACTGGCAAACCCTGGCGGAAGATAATGAACTGTGAAACTTCGTCGGCTTCGCTGATGCTTGGCAGCAGCAGCGTACCATCTGGCGTGTAGACTTCCAGGCGCGGGGTGAAACGCCCGCCGATGCGCTGGACATTGAACTGCACAATTTCCCGCGCTTGCGCCTCGAATTGCCACTGCTGCACGGCTTCATCCAGGAACGTCCCGCCGACGGGTTCATCATAAATGATCGTATTGTCTTGCTGTGCGGTTCCCGGTATGGGATGCAGCAGTACCACCACCGCGATAATCCAGAGTCCCAACATTCGCTTGATGCGCTGCATTCCCCAACCTCTCATTCAATTGTCGTTTTATTCTTCTGTCTTGTGCAGCCGAAAGATCATCTTCGTGCGGGTGGTCAACTGCAACTCGTCGCCATCATGCAGCAGCACGCGCTCTGCAATGGCAGTGCCATTCACGGCAACCGGGTTGCGCGTGAGAATGTACAACCAGATTCGATCTTCTTCGTCAATGGCAAAGCGCACATGTTCCCGCGATAACTGCGGATCGCCCTTCAGTGTAATGTCGCATTTTTCCAGGCGGCCTAGCAGCGTTTCAGGACGGCGAATCTCGTGGGATGTTTCGCGCTGCTGGTCTACCACATAGCCAATGACGGGCTGCGTACTCGCCATCAGTTCATCCACCGAGACGATTTCTGTGTTATCCCCTGGAACATCATCCTGAATGAGGGTGTTGTGCTGCTCTTCCGGGTCAAGCGGGAGTTCATCAATCCCTTCGATTGGCTCAATCGGTCGTGTGCGATGCAAATCGTAGAAATCGTTCTGGTAGCGCCGGATGACTTCTTCCGGGATGGGTTCGGTGCGTTCATCTTCTGCGCGTTCCAGCACAGGTGGTGGTAGCGTCTGCTGCACAGCGGGGCCTCGTCCCAGAATCACCAGCACAGTCCCCACGACGATTGCAATCGCGGTGATGCCGCCCAAAATGATGATCGCTTCATTGCTGATGAGTGGGGCAGGGGTTCCATCCGGGCTGGTGCTGCCGCCAAGATTCATTAGTCCGACACCGACAGATGTTGCAGTTGGCGTTGGTGTGTGGGTTGGCGTGTGTGTGTTCGTCGGCGATGGCGTGACGGTGTGGGTTTGCGTCGGCGTTGCGGTATCCGTTGGCGTATTGGTCGCCGTTGGTGTGAGCGTCGGCGTTGCAGTGGGCGTATGGGTTGCCGTTGCGGTATCCGTTGGCGTACTGGTCGCCGTATCGGTTGCGGTCGCTGTATAGGTCGCCGTGGGTGGCTCGGTCTCTGTTTCCGTTGGCTCTGCGGTTTCGGTTGCCGTTGCTGCTTCGGTTGCAGTATGGGTGATCGTTGGAGTCAGCGTATGGGTCGCCGTGGCGGTGGGGCTGGGTGTGAGCGCCTCAAATGTCGCCAGCATCTCCGGTGACGGTTCTACTGTGACCAACGGAACCCGCTGTTCTATGGTTGCCCCGCTGACGAAGGTCACGCTCAGGGTTCCTTGTTCTGCATCGTTGCTGATGGAATCGGGTTCACTTTCCAGGGCAATCACTGGATTGACCCAATTCGCCGCGACCTCATCCAGGCGTGGTTGGATGTTCTGTAAGGTTGCGCGTTCCAGTGTGCCGCCGCTGCGTTCCGTCAGATCATAGTAAAAATCATCAATCTGCGGCGAAACAACAATGACATCAATCGGTGCCTGGACATCCACATAGCCTTCCGTCTGGCAAACGCCCTGGCGCGTATATTCACCTGTGATGACCAGTACCCGGCGGCTGCGTTCGGCGCTGCGTTCCACATCTGCGACGACTTGCAAGGCATCGGATATACAGCCTTGTTGATTGGCGAGCGATGTATAAGCATCCAATCCTTCTTCAATGCTGCGATCCGGGAAGGCCGTGCCGAATCCCTGCACATCTTCTGCATACAGCAGCAAATTCAATTCAGCCTCAGGTGGCAAACTCTGCCGGAAGCGTTCCACAGCGGATTGAATGGCTGGAGCCGTATTCAGCACAGCACCCCCTGAATCGACCAGTACCCACCAGGTTTGGGGTAGGGGGTCGGTGGTGGGCTGCAACGGGATGCTCTGCACGTTTCCATCGCCTACAAGGAAGTTAGCCTCTGCGACGCGCTCCCCGCGTGGCAGCGAAATCTGCACTTGCACCCGCCCATCCGGGAGACGTGCTGCCCACTCGATGCGGGCATCCGCGAGGGGCTGGGCTGCTGCTGCCCATACCATCAGGCAAAGCAAGCTAGCGCTAATCCAGTGGCTCAAAATCCGGGAGTTCATCACGTTGTATCCATCCGTAGCGGTTGCTGCCCGGCTCTAGCAAACCCAGCCAGACAATGCCATTCTCATCCGTTTCAAGGCTGTCTACCAGGTAGCGAGTGCCGGGTTCAATGGTAAAAGCCTGCACGTCTGCATTCATCATTTCATGTGTGGTGGCGGCTGTTGAGAATTGTAGGTAGCGCCCCTCAATGTCTTCATCCAACAGGATATTTGCTGGAACATCCTCCGGTATCAGCACGGGGCTTTCGACTCGTGTTCCACCCAGCAGGATCATTGACGCTGCCATCACCGTGAAGATCAACCCCAAAACGCCGTTCATCAAGAGCAGTATCACAGGCCAGTTGCGTGAGGCCAACGGATGTAGGGCTGCCGAGATTTCTGCACGGGTTGGTACGGTATGGCGATACGTCTCTTCGCATTCCTCTAACGTCATATCCGGCACAATGGCAAACGCGCCATCTTTGCGCAGCTTTTCGCGGTGCTGTTCCAACTCATTTTGATCTGCAAGCGGGTTCCCAACATCCACAATTAATGCGCCGATGTTGTCTGTACCGCCGCCTTCTAGCGATGCGCCCACCAATGCGCACAGACTTTCCTCTATTGTGCCTTCAGTCATCCGCATAATGGCGAGATCATCCAGGTAACGGGTGATGCCATCACTCAGCAGCACTACGCGATCCCCACTGCGCAGGTTCTGCGTCGTGATCTCCACATTGAGATGTTCCGCTTGCCCGATGGATCGCGTCAGCTTACCAACCCAACGCCCATCGGGACGCTGCACACGCAGCACATGATCCCGCGTGAGGCACTTCACGTCATGCGCATTGCGCCAGTAAGCGCGGCTGTCGCCCACATGTCCTACGATCACCTGCTGCTGATGCACCACTGCCGCGACCAGCGTCGAACCACTATCCGGGTAGTATTTGCGGAAATCCGCATTAACTTGCTTCATCGCAGCTTCCAACGCTGCGGCAATTGTACGCATCGGCGGCTGTGTATAGTATTGCTCTAACAAGTGGCGAATCACGTACTCGCTGGCTTCTGCGCCATTTTCCAGCGTTGATACGCCATCTGCCAGCGCGAACAACACACCGCGTTCCGCCAACACATCATATGCTGCTGGATAATAACAGCCTACATAATCTTCATTCGTCAGCCGATGCCAGCCGCGATGAAGCCCCATACTCATGCGCAACCCAAGAACGGTCATTGCCCTTGCTCGTTCCGATCTGTCATTTCCGTCATAGTATAACGCAGTTCAGTATAGACCGAACGCCATATTTTGCAGCATGTATCCTCCAAAATACCAGCCTTTGGCCTCGGTAAGAATAACATGAATAGCCTACCACAAGGTTTCGCTGCATGAATTACGGTATGCAGACGCGCTTCAAACCGGATTGGAATGTTACAGATTGTACAGTTGTGGAAGACTTAATGCGTCAGGGTCATCGCTTCAAAAGACCTTGTTGGCGAATCGGTGTAGGGGCGATCCCCACGTGGTCGCCCTGGGAGCGCACACGGGCGCTCCCCTACAAAAACACAATGATTCATGGATTCGCCAACAGCATCTCAAAACGATTTGAACCACAAAGGCACAAAAGACGCGAAGAAAACGACATGTCGCGCCCGAAATAACCCAAAGCAGAAATTGTGTTTTCGCTTGGTTTGGCGCATTTGCCTGCCATTTGTGGAGTTCATCGTTTTGATCGGTTTCTTGTCCTGCAAATCCAAGCTACATTTGAAGCGATTGCCCTGCCTAATGCGTTCAGATTGTTGCAAAAGTTTCAATCTACGTCATAATAAGCGTTTATGTTTCACTTAATGGGGTATTGGAAAGTCTCTCATGAACCTTTTTGAGGGGAAGGTGTTAAAAGCCTACACGGTGCATGAGCAAATCGGCGCAGGTGGGTTCGGTGCGGTCTATCGTGCCGTGCAGCCGTCGATAGGCCGTGAGGTAGCGATTAAGATTATTTTGCCCCAATATGCCAACCAGCCCGAATTCATCCGGCGCTTCGAGACGGAAGCCCAGTTGGTAGCCCGGCTGGAGCATCCGCATATTGCTCCTCTATATGATTACTGGCGTGACCCAAATGGCGCATATCTGGTCATGCGCTACCTGCGCGGTGGCTCGCTGCGCGATAGCATCGAAGAACATGGCGCATGGGAACCGGCTCGCGTCGTTCAGCTTGTGAACCAGATCAGCGCGGCGCTGGCTTTTGCCCACGTTAACGGGGTGATTCACCGCGACCTGAAGACAGATAACATCCTCATTGATGAGTTGGGCAATACCTATCTCACGGATTTTGGCATCGCCAAAGACCTGGGGCAAGAAGAGAACCTGACGAAGGATAACATCCTCGGCACACCTGCCTATCTCGCGCCGGAACAAATTCGGGGGCAGGTGGCAACACCGCAGAGCGATCTCTACGCCCTCGGCATCCTGAGCTTTGAAACCCTGACCGGACACAAACCCTTCTACGATGCGACCCCGGCGACAGTGTTGTTCAAGCAGTTGCATGATCCGCTGCCGGATATTACGGAATTTGTGCCGGATTTGCCGCCTGCTATCAATATGATTTTGCAGCGTGCGACCTCCAAAGACCCGGACATGCGCTACGATACCACGCTTGGTTTCGCCCGTGACCTGGCATCGTTGATTCGAGAAAGTGCGCCCGGTGTGCCATCTGGTACGCCGACGATGGATGTTTCCATCACGGAAGCGGAAGAAGCCATCTTCGCCCCACAAAATCCGTATAAGGGTCTGCGTGCCTTCCAGCAAGCCGATTCGGATCACTTCTTCGGGCGTGAAGTGCTGGTGCAAGAACTGGTTAATTACCTGTCTACGGCAGGGGCGAACAATAATTTCCTGGCAGTTGTCGGTCCCAGTGGCAGCGGGAAATCCAGCGTCGTCAAAGCGGGTTTGCTGCCGAAGATCACCCAGGGCAGGCTGGATGAAGAAATTGACTGGTTCAGCATTGAGCTGGTTCCTGGCACGCATCCGCTGGAAGAACTGGAAGCATCGCTATTGAGCATTGCCCGCGACGAGATACCCGGTTTATTGGGGATGCTGCAAGAGAACGAGCGCGGGTTGGTGCGCTCGGTGAAGCGCATTCTGCCAGATGAGAACAGCGAACTCGTGATCTTCATTGACCAGTTTGAAGAAGTCTTCACGCTGGTGGATGACGAAGACCGCCGCACCCACTTCCTGAATTTGCTCATCAGCGCCATTGAAGATGAACGCAGCCGCATCCGTGTGATTGTCACATTGCGTGCAGATTTCTATGACCGTCCGCTGCTGTACAAGCGCTTTGGTGAATTAATCCGCAAGCATACTGAATTGGTGCTTCCCCTCAACGAATCGGAACTGGAACGCGCCATCGTTGGCCCTGCCGAACGGGTGGGCTTGAACCTCGAAGCCGGGTTAGTCGCTGCCATCATCAACGACGTGAATCAGCAGCCGGGGGCGCTGCCACTGCTGCAATACGCGCTAACCGAATTGTTCGAGCGGCGCGACCATCGCACGCTGACTTTGCACGCCTACCAGGAAATCGGCGGCACGGCTGGCGCTTTGGCACGCCGCGCTGAAGAGTTATTCCAGAGCTTCACAGAAGCAGAGCAGGCCGCGACCCGGCAGCTATTCCTGCGTCTGGTGTCATTGGGCGAAGGTACAGAAGATACCCGCCGCCGTGTCTTCCAGATGGAACTGCTTTCCTTACAAGAACATGCGCTTGCCATGCGCACGGTGATTGACCAGTTTGGCAAGTATCGCCTGCTGACCTTTGATAATGATCCACAGACGCGCAATTCTACCGTCGAAGTGGCGCATGAAGCCTTGATCCGGCAGTGGCAGCGGGTGCGCAGTTGGCTGGATGAAAACCGCGAGGGGCTGCGTTTGCAGCGCCGCCTGACGACAGCCAGCGAAGAATGGCTGCAAGCCGGGCGTGATGTGAGTTTCCTGGCGCGTGGGGTGCGTTTGCAGCAGTTTGAAGGACTGGCGAACAATCCCGACATCGCGCTGAACCAGATCGAGCAAACCTATGTGCGCAGCAGCGTACAGGCACGCGAAGAACGCGAAGCTGAAGAAAAAGCCCGCCAGGAACGCGAAGAGCGCCTGCGCCAGCAGCGCCGCAATATGCTGACGTTGCTCACAGTCGGCGCTGTGATCGCGGCGATTGTGGGTTTTGGGCTGGCAATTGTGGCGATTCAAGCACAACAGCGGGCAGAATCCGCCCTGGTGGTGGCAGAAGAAAACGCCGCCGAAACGCGCAGCCTCGCGCTGGCAGCCAATGCCCGCAACGCCCTGATAGCAGGTGAACCCATGCTGGCGCTGCCGCTGGCAATTGAAGCAGCAGAAGCACGTTCGCCCATTTTGCCGGAAGTGCTGCGTACCTTCAGTACCGCCGCTTATGCACCGGGGCCGCGTTTTTCGTATGACGGACACAGTGGCTCGGTGATGGATGTGGCCTTCTCGCAGGATGGATTGTATGGCTTCTCCGCCTCAGTGGATGGCACTATCGTCAAAGGCGCTGTGAACATGGGCGAAGAACTGCTGATTGTGGAGCAGCCGGAGGTACGCTTCAATGCGGTGGCATCACATCCGCAAAATGAGTCATTCGCCGGAGCCGCATCGGACGGCGTGGTATACGTCTACGATTTTGAAAGTGGCGAGCTTCTCCTGGAATTGACCGGGCATGAGGGCGAAGTCCTCAGCGTGGATTACAGCCCCGATGGTGCGTACCTGCTCACGGGGGGTATTGACCACACCATTCGCCTATGGGATGCCGGGACGGGTGAAGAAATCCGGGTCTACGAAGGGCATACGGGTACAGTCTACGAAGCCCAGTTCAGCCCGGATGGTTCACAGTTTGTCAGTAGTTCCGGCGATGCGACATTGCTGGATACCAGTGACGATGAGGTTGACCGCACTGCACGCATCTGGAATGTTGAAACGGGCGAAGAACTGGTGCTAATCGAGCCGGGTTCCGGCTTTGTGCGCACAGTGGCCTACAGTCCGCTGGGGGATACTGTCGCGCTTGGTGTCTGGGACTCCAACAACGCAGGAACGATCCGCATTTATGATGCGGCAACGGGCGAAGAAGTGCAGCGCTTTTTCTCGCATACGGTGCCGCCCAATGATGTTGTCTATTCGGCTGACGGTACGCGGGTGATTTCCGTCGCGTGGGATCGTTTTGTGCGCATCAATGATCTGCAACGTGGCGTGGAAGTTGCGTCGTATACAGGCTTTGGGGATCGCTTGCTGGCGGTGGACATCAGCCGGGATGGGCAGTTCTTACTGCTGGCTCAGGGCAACATCGGCGACAACGAATTCCAGGAAGATGAAGCGGTGGAGCCGACAGTATGGCTGTGGGATTTGCAGAGCCGTGACCAGATTGTGGCGTTGACCGATCATCGGGATTGGGTCTGGGCGGTGGATTTCAGCGCGGATAATGCGCTGATGGCAACGGGTGTCGGTCCTTTCCGTCTGTCGCCTGCGGCTACGGATGGCAGTGAACCGCAGATTGATACCGCGGTGCGTGTGTGGGATGTGGAAACACACGAGTTGCTGCATGTGTTTGAGGGGCATTCCTGGGTTGTGGATAGTCTTCGCTTCCACCCGGATGGCGAAACGTTGTTCTCGGCAGGGTGGGATGGCCTCATCATCCGCTGGAACCTGGAAACAGGCGAACAGATGCAGACCTACCAGGGGCATGACGATGCAGTGAATATGATTCGCCTCAGCGAAGATGGCAGCCGCCTTTATTCTGCTGGGAGTGATGGCCTTGTCGTCGAATGGAACACCGAAACGGGCGAGCAAATTTCCACTTTCGCCCATGATGGTGGTGTGATTAGTGTGGCACTCAGCCCGGATGAAAGCCAGATTGTTACCGGTTCTGAAAGCGAAGTCTATATCTGGGATGTAGCCAGTGGTGAACAGGTACAGACACTCAGCGGGCATACTGCCAGCGTCAACGAAGCCATTTTCCACCCGGATGGAGAGCGCGTTTTCAGCACCTCCTGGGATGCTACGGTGCGCCTGTGGGATGTAGCCAGCGGTGAACAGGTCGGCGAATACACCGGACACAACGACACGACGTGGGGGCTGGCGGTCACGTCAGATGGGTCGCTGCTGCTGACAGCTTCTTCTGACCAGACGGTGCGGCTGTGGGATGTGGATACGGGCGAAGAACTGCACCGCTACGCAGAGCATACCAACTGGGTGCTGGAAGTCGTCCTCAGCCCGGATGAAACCATGCTGCTGACGGCTGCTGAAGATAACACGGCGCGGCTCTGGCGACTGGATCGCAACCTGGATCAATTGCTGGATTTCATTGATGGCGAACGATACGTGCGTGATTTAAGCTGCGCCGAGCGTGAAGTCTACCGCCTGGAATTATGCGACATCCCGGCAGAATCCACCGAAACACCGTAGCGATTGCAAGACATTAATACGGAGAAAAAACAATGTAGGGGCGCAGCACGCTGCGCCCCTACACGGTATGGCACTACAAATTTCGGAGTGAGGTTTTTCTCACCGCAGCCAGGAAATCGCCCGTTCCATCATCCCCCCGAAGCGCTTCTCAGTGGCGATAGTCGCATCAAATTGCGCTTGTAATGCTTCCGACTGCACAGCCTCCGGCGAACCGATCAACACAATTTGCGAATACGGCGGCACATCAGCGCCCCAGGGTTCGCCCATGCGCTGAATCTCGACCCGCTTGCCGACGAGGTGCAGCACGGCGCGTTCTTCCGGCGCATCTGCCAGGTGCAAAAATCCTTTTGCCCGGTAAATCTGCGGCGGCAGTTGACCCAATGTGCGGCGTAATTTGCGCAGGGAAAGCGGCCTCTCGCTGAACCAATGCCAGGTATGAAATACCGTGCTGTGATCGTGCGTGTGATGCGGATGCTCTGCGCCCGAATGCACATGAATTTCTGCGGCGCTTTCTGGCAAGTTCGCAGGATCAAATGCCCCGGCTGCCAGCACAATCTCCAGCGGAACTTCGCCCTGTACTGTCTCCAGGATACGGACTTCCTTTGTAATACGTCGGATCGCCTGCCGCACCCGTTCCCGCTGTGAATCGTCCACCAGATCAACCTTGTTCAGCAGCACAAGATCCGCTGTGCCGATCTGGTTCATTGCCAGGATTTTATATTCTTGCAGCGTATCCAGCAGATTTTCTGCATCAATCATGGTCAGCACGCTTTCAATCTGGATGCTTTGCAGCGGACGCAGCGTTAGTACGACATCAATCGGATCACTTACGCCGCTGGTTTCCAGGATGATCCAATCCGGCGGATCATCCCGCGAGACGATCTTTTCCACCGAAGTAACCAGATCACCCCGGATGGTACAGCAGACGCAGCCATTGCTCAGGCTGACCATTTCTTCAGCTTCATCGACATCGACCACCAACTGTGCGTCAATATTCACCGCGCCGAAGTCGTTGACCAGCACGGCGATTTTCAGCCCGTGTTCGGCGTTCAAGATGCGATTGAGCAGCGTTGTCTTGCCCGAACCGAGGAAGCCCGTCAGGATGATGAAAGGGATTTTACTTCGCATAGTCAACAGGTAACGCTCCGTATTTGTTGGATGACATATCAACCAGACGCAGTAATCCCCGCACTTGTTACAAGTAGAAACAGTAATTCTTGAGGTTTTCTACAAATAGCACAGCACGCTGCGCCCCTACAAATCACACTTTTTACGCATGAACCATTCCTGACGCGCACAGGAATTGACTGACACAACGGACGGGACACAGAACACTTGCAACGCAGCCATCACGGAATCCGTAAGGGCGATATACTATAACGTAGGACACATTGTATCTATTCACACTTCCTACCTATAGAGGAGAACACTCGCTTATGAATCGTCGCTTGATCCTGCTCTTTTTATTGTTTGCCTTCGTTGTTCCCAGTATGGGAGCATTGCACGCCATTGACGAACCGCTTGAAGGGGCTGCTTCCCTCGCTCGTTATTACCCGGAGGACGCAGTTGTTTACGCCGCAACCCGCATTGACGAACAATTTGTTGATACGTTGGATGATCTGGTGAGTACGCTGACGGCAACCCTCGCCGAACTGGATGTTCCGCCGCTGACTTTGCGCCAGATGCTGTTTTTCACGGGATTGAACCCCAATGAAGTGCTGCCCTGGTTGGGTGACCATGCGGCGTTGGGGGTGACGGGGATCACCAGCAGCGGAGATTTTGATAACGACTCGCTGCAAATTGTGGTGGAACTGGATGACTCCGAAGCTGCGCTGGCCTATTTGATAGAGTTGATCCCGGAAGCGGAAATCATCGAGAATCAGAATTCGACGCTGCTGGTTGTGCCACAGGATACCGTCTTTGAGATTTACGATGATGTGATGGTTGTCGCCATCGAACAGCAGACCATGCCCGGTGCTGAAAACTCACTCGTGAATAATGAACGCTTCCGGGGTGTGCTGGCAGATTTGCCGGAACAAGCCTATAACGTGCTGCTCTATGTGGATGTTCCTGCCGTCGCAGCCACCATGGAAGAACAAGATGGCGCGGAACTGCTGGCTCAGGCAGGGGCATTTGCACTTGGTGCAACCATCCTTGATGGTCGATCACTGACCATCGACATCGCGCAGAATTTGCCCAATTTGCCGCAGGGCTACCTCAGCGCCGAACCTGTCAATGAAGAATTTCTGCGCTTCATCCCCGCGAATACCAACGCCCTGATCCATTCCACGAACCTCAGCGCCGCCATTGAAGGCATCTTTGACCTGGCAGATATGGGTGCGAACACGGCGCAATCCAGCCAGGAAGAAATCGCCAGCGCACTTGCGGAACTCGGCATTGATCTTCAGGCGGATATTCTGGATTGGGCGGATGGCAATTACGCGCTCTTCCTGCATGCGGATACGATCCCGATTATCCGTGACTTCACCGCCAATGACCTGAACATCGAAGGCCGCCTGGAATTTGGGGTTGTGGTGGAAGCGACAGACCCTGCCGCTGCGCAAGGGCTGGCAACCAAAGTTGGTGACCTGATGCTGGAAATTGCGGCGACAAATCCCAGTTCACAGGTGAAGGTTGGCGCTGATACGCTGGCAGGGCTGGATGTAACCGCGATCCAGGTTACAGCCGAAGTGCCAGGGCAGGGCGATGTGTTGTTCAATCTGGTGATGGGTGCAAGCCAGGATGTCTTCTTCCTGACGACACGCGGCGCAGCCGAGAGCATCACCAATGGAGAAGGCACTCTAGCAGAAACGGAAGCCTATCAGAGTGCGACCACGACCTTCCTGCCGGAGCCGCTGTTTGTCGCCTATACCGATGGGGAAGGGTTCTTCACTACTGTTGCCCCGTTCCCGGCGTTGTTCTTCGTGGGGCCGACGATTGGTACTGTCTTCGAAAATGTGCTTGAGACTTTGGATGGCACGCCCGCACCAACCCCTACACCGATCCCAACGCCTACGCCTGATCCAGCCCTGGAGCAGCAAATCCTGGAAACCATACAGGCGCTCTATGCCCTGGTGGATAGTTCCAGCATCACGGCGACAGTCACCGAAAACAGCACGCTGCAAATCCGCACTGTCCTGACGTTGAATCCGTAATTGATATACAAATGGGGCGCGGCATGGTTCGCGCCCCTGCTCAAATGAAGATTACCCTACCAACTCCACGCTCACTTCCACACTTTCCAGCCGTGGACTGCTGAGACGCAGGCGAACCATTCCGGGTGTCGTCCCGGCTTTCAGGAAAAGTGCCGCCTGACCACCGATCAGCGTGAAGGGATTTTCGCCAATCAGTTGTGCATCGCCTTCGAGTTTCTCAAAGGTCACGGGCTGTATGGCAAAAGGAAGCCGATTACCAAACTCGTCCGTAATTTTGAAAACGATCCGCGTCATATCGCGCCCATCGGCGTTGATCTGTTCATCTTCCGCCCAGGCGATCAACTGCTGCGGCACACCATCGGCGCTGATGCGCTGCTCTGCGACGACTGTCTCGCCTCGGTAGCCCACGACGAACAAATCACGGAAGGCATCCCCCCAATGATCCCCGAACTTGCCCAGTATAATCGGCGGATGGGGCAGGCTGGGGAAGGTTTCTTCTGCCGGGTAAAACTTGCCTTTTGATTCTGTGCCGACGAAGACTTCTACATAATCGCAGTTTGTCAGCGCATAAATCGGATCATTCACCCCGGTAGAGCGATCCCCACGAGTCCACAGAGTAGCGGTTTCCAGCACAATTTCTTCATCCGGCGATTTCTGGCTGCGATAGACATATGCCGCCCATTTCGGCTGCCGCCACATATCCATCACGCCATGATAGCAAACGCGATCCCCACTGCCGAAATCCGCATGCGTGTTGTAATCGAAGGCGCACCAGCCGATTGCGCCGCTGACCCCGCCCGTGCTGCTGGCAAGTGCCTGGATGTGGGCATGCCGCCGCAGGTGTTCCGTCTGGCGGTCTTCGTTGTCCCAGGTCTTGGTTGGGAACATATGCCCGTTGAATTCGGTGATGATCCAGGGGGAGTGGGTTGGTTCGAGTACGCCGTTGGTGAAGTCGTTATAGCCATAAACATCTTCCAGAAATTCACTGTGAGGCCAGTAGCGAATCCCGGTAGTCTGCCGTGTCGGGTCAAGTTCACGGGCGAGGGCATTGGTTCGCGTATAGAAGGCGGTGTTATCCTTGCTTTCATTGATGCGCACGCCCCACAGCACAATGCTCGGATGGTTCCAATCGCGCTCGATCATCGTCCGCACATCACGCACGCTGATGTCCTGCCAGTCTTCATCGCCGATGTGCTGCCAGCCGGGGATTTCTTCCAGCACCAGCAGGCCGATTTCGTCGCAGCGATCCAGGAAAGAAATATCCTGCGGGTAATGGCTGGTGCGCACGATGTTGCAGCCCATTTCCTTGATGATTTCGGCATCGCGCTGCTGCAAACGCGCCGGAGCCGCCGCCCCAATGAAGGGATACATCTGGTGGCGGTTCAGCCCGCGCAGGAAAATCTTCTCGCCGTTGAGGTAGAAACCATCTTCTTTGAAAACTGCTTCGCGCATCCCAAAAGCAAAAGTTCCTTCCAGGCAAGTTTTGCCCCCATCCATGCGCAGTGAAATACCGCAGCGGTACAGATAAGGATCATCCAGCGACCACAAGCGCCACGCCTGCTGCCCGGAGAATTCCAGGGTCATCACCACCCGTGTTTCAGATTGTGGCGGGAAGCGGACTTCGGTATGCGTTTCCGTGATGGCGCTGCTCTCATCAAACTGGCGCTCTGCTCCGTCCTGAATTTGCGCCTGCAAGCGTCCGTCCTGCTCCACATCCGCCACATTACGCACCCAGACATGCACTTCTACACGCGGCTGCTCGCTGAGAACATCCACGGTTCGCACATGGACATTGGCGACGTGCAGCGTTTCCACATAACGCAGGCTCACATCCCGGTAGATGCCACCGAATACCAGGTAATCCACCTGCCCCCCGTGCGGCGGGATGTCGGCGCGTTCGCGGCTGTCCACACTGACCGTCAGCAGATTGTCACCGTCTTCGTTGATGTAATCGGTGATGTCATAGCTGAAAGGTACGAACCCGCCTTTGTGTTCTTCAAACGTGTGTCCATTGATGCTGACCGTCGCAGCCGTCATCACGCCCTCAAAATCCACAAATAGGCGGCGACCATTCAGCGCTTCCGGCAGCGTGAAGTGCTTGCGGTAGGTGCTGATGAACTGGTATTCACTGTCTTTGAAATTGTGCCAGGGCAGTTCGATGTTGGTATGCGGGAGCGTGACGGTTTCAAAGGCCGCATCCGGCGTTTCCTCATCGACCTCTCGCGGCGTATACAGCCAGTTATAGTTCAGGGGGTGCATTGCACGCATGAAGGCATCTTCCTTTTATTTTTGATCGTGGATCATGATTCCCTATCGTATCCAGAATTCTGCCGCTGGCAATGATGGTCAGTGCATTCACGCCAAATTGCATGGAGGATAACCGCGAACAAGACCGCCCAACGCAGCGGCGCAAAGGCACAGGGCAGGGTTCTCAGAGAGATGCAGAGCCTGCCCTAACTCTGCGCAAGGCAATCGCTTCAAAACGATTTGAACCACAAAGACACGAAGGACACGAAGAAATTCGTGGGGGCGATTCGCCGGATGAACTGCATCAGGTTACGTGTTTATTGGCACGGGCTGAACATGTTCAGCCCCGACAAAACCAGGTTTTTTACACGACATGCCATGCCCGAAAATGCCTGAAACAAGAACCGTAAATAGCGTTGTCCGGTATTGAAACCAACGCAAACATCGGGTTCATAGGCAAGATCGCCGCCTGTAGGGACAACGCCTGCGTTGTCCGCCTGCTTGTTTCGGACGAGGCAGGCCTCGTCCCTACAATGTGATCTGTTAAAAGCCGAGAAAAGCCTCAATGACCACGACAGTAATACCGGACAAGCCTTAAATCCGTATCCTGATACATGAAACCACGCGGGGTCGCCCCTACACAATTGGTGCTGACGGAAGGAAAGCGTCACGAGTTACTCGTTGGAATTCTCTCACTCTAGCGCAGAGTCTAACCATGTTCCGACAGCATCGGTGAAGGCTGCTGTGCATTCATCATGCGGGAAATGTCCGCATTGATCCAGCACCGCCAGTTCAGCATTGGGGAAGGCTGCCGCTGCCTGTTCCACATCTGCCAGCGCGACGATGCTATCTTCCCGCCCCTGTACCAGCAGCACCGGAATTTCCAATTCGGGGAAGCGTTCGGTGTAAGCATAATCCACCGTTGGCGCAGAGAACAACTGCACGAGGCCGTAATCCCAATTTTCGACCTGCGTCGTGATTTTGTAATAGGCTTCAGTTTCATCGTAGTAGGCATCCTGGTCATAGAATCCTGTTCCGGCGAAGAGATTGCCTTCGACAAGCTGGCGCACGATTAACCGTGCCATGCGCTGACCCTGCGGCGTATTGATGAGCGCCGTAGCAATCGCGGGACTGCCGCCACGATACAACGCCGGGTCAACGAGGATTAACCCCTGCACGCGCTCCGGCTGCTGCAAAGCCGCCTGGGTAATCAACACGCCGCCAGCAGAATGTCCCACGAGAATCACATTGTCCAGTTCCAGCGCATCCAGGAAGTTCAGCAGGTGCGTTGTGCGACCATCCGATGAATAGGGGTTCTGCCCTGTCCATTCGCTGGGACGTTCGGTGAGACCTGTCCCCATCTGATCATAGCGGATCACACGCCCGCGTTCGTTGAAGAAGGGCATGGCATCTTCCCACGTATAGAGGTTGAAGGTGAAGCCATGCACCAGCACAAATGTCAAATCGCCTTCGCCGCTAACTTTATAGTGCGTGCTGATGTCGTCCGTCCCTGCAAAGGGTACATCCATGAAGAGGCTGTCTTCATCAGCTAATTCCTGCGGTTCCTGCCCCTGGATCTCAGGAATCGGGATCACCAGGGGAACGACTACCACAACCAACACGAGTACCACCAGAATTCCCAACAAAAAACGCCAGAAACGTTTCATCGAAACAACTCCTTGTGTATTCATTATCGTCACCCGAATGGGGTGATTCATGGACAGGTTAGCATCAGGCTATCAGGTTTATTGGCAGTCTTTTTTGTGTCGCTGGAGGCTGAAGCCATCCAGCTAAAGAACCGCCAAGCCCACCGGAGGGGGCTATTTGCAACGGGTCAGAGCGCCTGCCGGGAGCGCACGGCAGGCGATCCAGCACCCTATTCACACAGTGTAGGGTCGATTCATTAGCGTTTGAACATTTCATTACCCAACCCACGCATTTAGGTGTGGCGGACGTGCCGTTGCACGTCCCTACAAATATCGTACCTGTAGGGACACCCAACGGGGTGTCCACAACCGGCGGAGGCCAAACCAGTTGGGACACTATTTCTTCAATGACCAATGAATCGACCCCACGGCGTGTAATTCTTGCCGATTTGATGCAGTATGCCTGCGAAGCCTTTCCGATTTTATGTGGCGTACTCCCGCACAAAATCCACCATGCGCTGCTCGAAGCTGCGCGTCACGGCAGGATCACCCCACCAGGTAAAATGCCCAAATTGATCCACCGTGATGAGTTCCGCGTTGGGGATCTTCTCGGCGGCGTAAGTCGCATTCTCGTAAGGCACATCACCATCATAGCGGCTGTGGACAATCAGCGTCGGCGCGGTGATATTTTCCAGCGGCATCGGCTCCAATTCTTGCTGCACGCGCAGATCATTCATCACGCCATCAAAGCGCGGCAAGGCCGGGACAATGGCATCCGCCAGGGCAAAGACCTGCTGCAACTGCTGCGGATCATTCACAATCATCTGGATGTAACGCTGGCTTGTGGCTTCGTCATAGGTGGTTTCGGTCTTCGCGTAATCTTGCAGCGCAGCAGCAGGCATCCGTTTCATAGCCTGCTGAATGAGGAAGTAGGCGACGTTCTGCCCACGCGGGGACATCACCAGCCGACCCAATGTGCTGTTCTGCTGGTCGTCTGATAAGTCCGTTTTCTTCGTGATGGCGGAGAGCAGCATCAGGCATTTTGTGCGCTCCGGGTAGCGCAGGGCGAATTGTAAGGCTCCCGCGCCGCCTGCCGAAACCCCCACCACTGCTACCGAGTCAATATCCAGTGTATCCAGCAGCGCCGCGAAGACATCCGCCTGCCGTTCCGGTGATCCATTGCCTGCGATGGGGGTTCCCAGGTAGCCGGGACGATCCGGCGTGAGGAGCGTAAAGCCCGCATCCATCAGATTTTGCAGCATGAACCAGCCGTTGTGTCCCACGTTGCCGCCGTGAAAATGCAGGACAATCTCGCCCAGGCCGCGCAGATCATATTCCACCGCGCCGCGTTTGGTGTGGGCGATGTGGCTTTCCGCCGAAGCCCTGCGTGTGACCGCATCCAGCCAGCGCCCATAACGCCGCGTCACTTCGTATCCCGCCAGACCAACCGCGCCAGCTCCCGCCAGCGTCCGCAAAATCCGTCTCACGATGTTCCCCCTTTCGTGCTCTATCCTAGCGTATTTCAATGTTTGCTTGTTTAGCAAATGCCTCGAAGTTGGGATGAACGTGGTAGAATACACTAATAATTAGCGCGACTCGAAATATTAGCGAATCTCGTCTCCAATAAAACTTACGATCTTGATTGACATCATAATTGATTACATTCATGTCAATCTCTGGCATCGGCACAAAATACCGTCCACCATCTACAGAAATAAAGCGGAAGTTATCGATAGTGACTGTTGAGATTTTGAGTTTTACTTTATATGGAATTGCAGGATCATTACCAAGTCGATGTGCAGGAAATGGTTGTATCCATTCTTCTCGAAATTCTTGTGTTTCTTCTGATTCCACTTCAATATAAAATAAAGCATCATCCTCACATATCCAAAACTCATTACCTTCATCTAGCACCTTTTCCCAGTGGGAGTTATCAATGTAGTTAGAAAACCTCGCTAAACTTCTATCGGAGTGTGGTTTCGGAATTGATTGTGCTGATCTCACAATCGCATCAATGCCAAACTCGCCACTATAGTCCCGACCAAAATCACTACATAGACTCTGGACAAAGCTTTCTAATTCTTTGTTGTTCGTGATACATTTCGCTTGCAATTTATCCACCGGACTTGGGACTGAAGCCGCTGGTAGATAGAGGGGATAAATATATGATTTCTCCTGTTTCTTCCAAAAATACCCCAACTCAAAACCAACCCATGTGCTATTCAAGGCCGTCTCTGTCATCAGTATTACTAACGCGTCAGCTTTTTCTAAATTATCCATTACTTGGTCAAACCAATCCTTACCATTCGGAATTGCATCAGGACGGCTTGATACGAACACTTGCAGTGAATTTTCAAATTCACGCTCTATTTCTGTTGCCAGAAACTCAGCAAGTACAGAATCTTTAGATGCATGACTAAGGAATAATTGAAGCATCAATGGCAACTCCCTAATGAATTTGCGTTGATAGGCTATCTCTATCCATTAATGAAGTATAGCTCATTCATTTCATTACCCCTCCTGCATCTCGCGCAGGATGTCCTGCTTCAAGTCCCAGAGCTTTTGCGTCAGCGAGACATGGTAAATGTGCGGGTTCAGGATGCGGCGCACACCGGGGTCGAGGCGGTCAATATCGGCCTCGCGGCGCTGACGCATGTCGTCGATAGAAGGCCACTCGCAGCAGATCACACCCTGCTTGAGAATCTCCGTGTGCAGGGGTTCAATCTCAGAAATACGTTCCTTCGCAATGGTACGCGAGATGGTCGCTTCTGAGGGATGGCGCAGCAGCAAATCGCCCATCGTGCGCGGGTCTTCCTCTTCCAGCGAGAGCAAATCCGCTGTGGCTCGTCCGCGCTGATCGTAAATTCTCCAGGCGCGTTTATGCCCTGGATTGGTGATCTTCTCCTTGCTCTCGGAGATTTTCATTGCGGGCGACCATCCTTCTTCTTTGTGGATCGCCACCAGCTTATAGACTCCATCCAGCGCGGAATCGCCAGAGGAAGTAATCAGGCGCGTGCCTACGCCATAGACCAGCCGGTTAATCACATGGTCGGCATCCATGCCATACTGCGGCGCTTCTTCTTGAATTTGCGTGATGATTTGCAGCAGTACCAGTTCATCCAGGTTATTCGATAGCACCACGCTGGTTTCCGGGAAGCCCGCTGCATCCAGCATCTGGCAGGCTTTCACGCTCAGGTGTGCAAGGTCGCCGCTGTCCAGCCGGATACCCGCCGGACGATGGCCTTTGCGTTTGAGTTCTTCAAATACGGTGATGGCGTTGGGGATGCCGCTGTTCAGCGTGTCGATGGTATCTACCAGCAGAATACAATTATCGGGATACGAATCGGCATAGGCGCGGAAGGCATCTAACTCGGTGCCACCCAGCGCCATGAAAACCTGTACCATGCTGTGGGCGTGCGTGCCTTTTGGCGGGAATCCCAGTGCGTGCGAAATCCCGGCATTGCTGGTGAAATCCGCACCGCCAATCAGCGCCGCCCGTGCGCCAGCGATGGCACTTGCTCCATGTGCGCGACGTGCGCCAAATTCCAGCATCAACTGACCACGCCCCGCCTGCTTGATCCGCGCTGCTTTGGTGGCGACCAACGTCTGATAATTCAATTGATTCAGCAGCGGAGTCTCTAAGATCTGCGCCTGTGCCAGTGGGCCATGCACCATCGTCAGCGGTACGGTGTGATGTACCACGCGGCCTTCGGGGATTGCGCTCAGGGTCAGGCCGCTGAAGGGGGTGTCCTGTTTCAACCAGTTCAGGAAGTCTTCTTCAAAGGTTCGCCGCCCCGAAGATTCTCTCAGCGAGCGCATATAGTCCAGGTCTTCCTCACGCCAGCGGACTTGCTGCATCCACTGCACCAGCCATTCCAACCCGGCATTGACGGCATACCCGGCCTGATGATCGCCGTAATTCGGATAGCTGCGGAAGAAGTGGTCAAACTGGGCTTCGCGTTCGTGCAGCCCGTGCCGGAAGTACACCTGCGCCATCGTCAGTTGGTATTGATCCGTGAAGAGGATACCCTCGGCGGTTGCTTTTTGCGCGGGATTCATGCGCGTCTCCGTTTCTTGCGGCAAAAAAATGTTATAGGTAGACGAGTACATTTTACTGACATCGACCATGCAAAGTGTCGTTACCATCGTGCCGCCAAAAAAAGGTGTAGGGGTTCGACAGGATCGAACCCGCGAGCGCGTCATGGATGCGCCCCTACGAGAAACAACATTTCAACGGCACGATGTCAATGAACAAATTCCGTCCCAAGAATAGAAAAACCAACAGATCGCCCCTACGGTTTTCTTTGTGTCCTTGGTGGCTTTGTGGTTCAAATCATTTTGAAGCGATCACCCTGACTTTTGCTACTCTTTCAGAAGCATCTTTGTATTCTGCTGCCTCACGGAACTCAGGTTATCAATAGTTCCGAGCATGATAGAACGGTGTAAGAGAAAGTATAACACAGCGCTGATGAACGCAATTTACCCAGGGCAATCGCATCAAATTTCATCGTGGCGAAACCGCCTCAAAGCAGAAGTTTTTCGGGTGATCCGCCGGATCGCCCCTACGGTTTTCTTTGTGTCCTTCGTGGCTTTGTGGTTCAAATCATTTTGAAGCGATCACCCTGTAATGACAATACCGATTACCAACCAGGAGGAGAGGTTCCCTGGCTTTTTTTGTCTCTCCTCCCTCTGAACTTGTGCAGCCCTGTGCTACAGTTCCTCCGATGCTTGATTCATCCCTATGAGGAAGTCGCGCACGATGTCTGATGTTTTGCCTCAACCCCGCATCTGTACCTTGATTGATCGTTTTCCGCCGCTGGTGGGTGGTGTAGAACGGCAGGCGGAACAACTCTCGCGCCAGCTTGCGGAACGGGGTTATGACGTGCTGGTGATCACGCGCCGTGCTGAAGCGCAGTTGCCTGCAATGGAACTGCGGGATGGGCTGCGAATCCTGCGCGTGGGTTCTGCTGGTGAACGCAGCCATAAGATCAACATTGTGGCAATCCCGGCATTTTTACGGGCGCTTTTCCAGCATCGCCATGACTATGATTTGCTCCATGTGCATGATATGTTCTCGCTGGTGATCTGTGCCGTGATCGTGCGGCTGCTGCTTGGGAAACCCTTCATCATCAAAGTACCCACGCGGGGCAATGTCTCGCGCATGGCTTCCCCCAATACCCCCGTTTCGCTGTATTCGCGCTTGCTGCATTCGGTGCTTTTGCCGCCGCCGCTGTGGAAATGGCTGCTCAATCGCGCCAGCCGATTCATCGCCCTCAGTGATGAAATCGCCGAGGAACTTGCTGAAGCCGGACTCAGCGCGAAGACGGTGCGCATCCCGAACGCGGTGGATGTGCAGCGCTTCGTCCCTGCCACCGTTGCAGAAAAACAACTTCTTCGGCAGCAGTTGGAATTGCCAGTGGATGCCCGCTTGATTGTCTCGCATGGGCGCATCAGCCGCCGCAAACGCCTGGATGTGTTGATTGCAGCGCTGGCGCAGCTTCCGCCGGATGTGCAGGTTGTGCTGCCAGGGCCTTATGATACGTTGCAGCGTGATCTGCCGGATGAGCTAAGGGCTTTGATCACCCGGCTTGGGTTAGAAGGGCGGGTGCATCTGCCGGGGACGACAGATGCGCCAGAAGAATATCTGCGTGCGGCGGATATTTTTGCCATGCCTTCTGAGCAGGAAGGGATGCCGAATGCGCTGCTGGAAGCGATGGGTTGTGGTTTGCCCTGCTGTGCCAGTAGGATTGGCGGCGTGGTGGATGTGCTGACCGACGGTGAGAATGGGTTGCTTTCCCTGGCTGGCGATGCTGCTGCGCTGGCGGCAAATCTGCAAATGCTGCTGGATGATCCCGCACAGGCGCAGGTTCTGGGGATAGCTGCGCGGGAGGCCATGCAAGCACGCTATACCTGGGATGGCATTATGCCGCAGTACGAAGCGTTATATGCCGCTGTGCTGCGTGAAAGCGGAAAACCTGGCGTGTAATTTCCCCCTGCCACCATGTGACAGAGGGAAACAGGTTATGCGATTAATCGGCTGCGTTGCTGTTGTTGCGGAGATACTGCCGCCGCATCTCCACAACAATATGCAGCGGCAGTGCTTCGTCTTGCTGTGACGAACTGATGATCCCTAAATTCCATAGAGGATCGACATCAGTTACCGTCATGAGCTGGAACGGATCTAGCTGAATGTCCTTGACTTCTGCGCGGTGCATCTCGAAATCGTAACATGACGCGAGTTCTGCCCCGGTGTAGATGTCCACTGCGTATTCTTGTGAAACTGCCATGAAGGCTGCTTCCTGTAATTCTTGCACCGTCTCATCGACAACTTCCCTGGAGACTTGCAAGCGCTTGCGTAGGCGAAGATAGAATCGGAACCACTTCGGCATTTTCGTACCACTCCGCATGGATAAGGTGAATACAGGTACGTTTCAGGTTGTAGAATCACCCGCTGCGCATAGGATATGCATGACCGATACCATGCATCGAGATAGCGTAGTCACGCAGTGCGCCGCGTAGTTTACAGCCTTGAAACGTTAATTCTATGACCTCGCATAACAAAACAAATTGTGGTAACATGTTCCATGTGATGTTATGCAGTCAAAAATGCTGAGATAGGCAAAAGCTTCTAATGTTGCAATTTGTGAAACTTTCGCCCAACGACTGTACAACGCACAATTAACAGATGTCATAGACATCAAACGGGCTTCAGCTTATCAGCAATTTGCACAAAGAGGTGCTGGTAAGCGGACACTTCGCGGACGGCAAGTACAGCTTTTGACTCCGAAGGGCAATCGGAGGGAGTTGTATCTTGCCGTTCTTTTAAGTAACACATATGATGTAAGAACTATTTATATGGATGTGTGTCGAGACACCCCCCATGTAGGAAAACTATTTCATTCGATTCGAGGTTTGCTTACTAAGCAAGCATTTATCAGCATATCACACGGCAAGATGATGGGCAAGCATTTCAAGAAGATTTGCGATGAATGTCACAGCGTTAGGGGCAAGCACAAACATAGCGTGTGAGAAAATCTCATGACTGAAAATTGGCTACTCACTCGAATGCAGTTACTTGGCATTGGAGCAACAGAACTATCCAGAAGGCTGGAAGACCAGGGCGTACCCGTCTCACGACAGACGATTGAAAACTGGTGCAAGATGCCGAATGACCGTCTACCTATTCACGTCAACAATCCTGCACTGGTCGAAGCAATTGTAGTTGCACTGGAATATACCAAAGTCACTGAGTTGCTATATGAGCTTGGGTATAAGGTCGAACCGGGGCCTTTGATGTCCCCTCACTTCACTCCACTATTGCGCAAACTGGAGTCGCTGAAACCAGAAGATCAAGAACCATTAGGACACTTGATCTGGCAAATTCTGGAAAAGTGGCGCGACGTACACAAATACATGGGAAAAAGCTAG
>CAYVVZ010000041.1:0-39828 GCA_964455365.1 uncultured Anaerolineaceae bacterium
TAACTGATGTTACGCAGTTGTCAGTGAACAGTTCTCAGAGCGTGTTTGTTAAAACGGACATTACGCGAAAGGTCGCCGAGGATTAAAATCCCCGGCTACAAAAGACCCAAACCCACTGAAGGGGTTATAAGGATGTTCTATAGATCAGACTGGTTACCAAGCGTCCCTTTAGTGGACGCTCACCCTGGGGTAGCCTGTCGTTTTGAACGTCAGGTTGAGAGCTTTTCACGGATAACTGACGACTGAAAACTGAAACCCGACGGTATTTGTACGCCAAATGTGGCTGGTTACAAGAAAAGTGCGTAACATCAGCTGGTAAGGTAGATGTCACTAAAACGCACTTCTACTGGTGGAAATCTAACCTAAAAACCATGCGTTTGAGTTGGCTTCAATACCGGACAAGCCTTCTAATCCCTGGCTACCGCAGCGAAGGAAGCGAATAAACAGTTCTATTCCCTTAACTTGATAGCTATAGGGCACAAATGCATTGCGCCCTACGTCCGATGGTTTCTACGTTGTCATTCCCTGCTCTGTAGCCGTGGATTTTTGATCCTCGGTGACCACCAGCGAACGGAACTACATTTCCAGGTAGTCGCGCAGTTGGCGGCTGCGGGTAGGATGGCGCAATTTGCGCAGCGCCTTCGCTTCAATCTGGCGGATGCGCTCGCGGGTCACGCCGAAGTGCTTGCCCACTTCTTCCAGGGTGTGGTCTTGCCCATCTTGCAGGCCGAAGCGCATTTGCAACACTTCGCGCTCACGGTCACTGAGAACCCCCAGCGCATTGCGAATTTGCTCCTTGAGCAATTGCTTGCTGGCTGCATCTACCGGCCCCGGCAGGTTTTCATCCGGGATGAAATCTCCCAGTTGGCTGCTATCTTCCTGCCCAATGGGCATATCCAGGCTCATGGGTTCTTGCGAAATGCGCATGATCTTGCGCACTTTCTGCGCAGCACGGCGCAGTTTGCGCTGCAACGTCGCGTCAAGCGGGCGACCTTCACGGCGGATCATGCGAATTGCTTCGCGTTCCTCTTCGTCTATGAAGTCCATTTCCAGGGCGATTTGTTCCGCGCTGGGGTCTGCTCCCAACTGCTGTACCAGATCACGCTGCACGCGCATCAGGCGGTTGATCGTTTCAACCATATGCACCGGAATGCGGATGGTACGCGCCTGGTCTGCAATGGCGCGGCTGATCGCCTGGCGAATCCACCAGGTGGCATAGGTGCTGAATTTGTAACCCTTGGTATGGTCGAATTTGGCGACGGCACGCAGCAGGCCGATATTGCCTTCCTGGATCAAATCCAGGAAGCTGATGCCGCGTCCCATGTAACGCTTTGCCACACTCACAACCAGACGCAGGTTTGCGCGGGTCAGGGATTCGATGGCTTGCTCTGCGCGGAGTTCCACCTGTTGCAGCGTATACTCAGATTCCTCCACCGGATCATCCATTTCCTCCAGCCATTCGGTGAAAGTTGCCAGATCCGGCAGGTCGTTTTCGCTGCGCAGCGCACGGCGTAATTTCAACTGGCTTTCCAGCGGAAGTAAACCAATTGCATGAATGACATTGAAGGTCTGCGCAGCGTACTGCGTCCACTGGGTATCACGCCCCCAGTCGTTCTGGCGGAAATACTTACGAATGGCGGAGTTCCCGTTTTGATCCCACGCATCATTGACCTGCCGTACTTCGTCAATGAATTCACGCAAGGGCGGTAATTCCATATCCTCGAACTGAGCCGCCATTTCTTTGACGGTATTCCACTCGCGCAGCATGTACTGATACGCATGGCGACTAACATCTAGCGCACTGGGTAGGCCAGGTATATCATTCCCGTCGGAATCCTTGATGCGATCCAGGCTCGCAAGCTCATCAGCCAATTCATTCATCAAGCGCTCGCTGGCAATCTGCATACTCAGCCACATTTCGCGGTTTGTATCCAGCAGCGGAACCTGACCAATTTCCTTCAGATACATCCGTACAGGGTCATCTGCGGGCGCGACTTCTATCAAATCTTCTTCTGCATCGTCGTCTTCATCGTCCGACTCATCATACTCATCATCCACATCGTCATCCGCATCATTGGACAGGATGTCACGCGGGAGATCCTTGAGCTTGCGAAGGAGATCAAACTCCTGGTCATCATCGTCGCCGCTGTCAAAAGCGTTGATAGCGTCTCGAATATCTTCGTTGCTCATTTTGTTTCCATTTACGGTTGGTTGGGGGATGGCTTGCTTGTCGCTTTGTAGCATACACCGTTTTCCACAGTCCTGCTATGCGTACTTTGCAAGCGTTGCGTAAGGATACTCATTGCAGCTTCCGCTGGATCAATGCCAGCGCCCGAATGGTTGGGATCGTCTGGGCGAAATAGATGCGTTCGGTTTCAGCATCATTGCTGCGCTGCGCATCTTCCAACAAAAAACGGATTTCCTGTTGTTCTCGTTCCAGGCGCTGATGCCGCACACGCAGCGCCCGCCGTACTACATCGGATTGTGGATCAAGACCGTGGCGAATCTGCCGCTCGAACGTCTTCCAAATATCCATAAATTCCCCGTGCATCCGCCGCTTGACCTGCACATGAATGTGATCCACTTCATCAAGCAATAACGTTTCTAATTCGGCGGTCAATGCTTCATCCAAGCTATCCTGTAAATAATCGATTGGTTCTTCATCATCTTGTGCCAGGGCTTCTTGCAGGCTGGCGAACAGTGCCCGGTACTCGCCCTGCGTGAAATCATCCGGGGTCAATTCACGCAGGGGGCCTTCCAGTAAATGATCGTCATTCCCGGCAAGTTCGCGCAGTGTCCGGTTCACCTGGGGCAGCATACCAAAATCCAGCAGCAGCATCCGCAAACAGTAGGCTTCTGCGGCACGGCTGGCAGTGCGGGATGTGAACTGCTGCGTTTGCTGGCTGCGGCGCTGCGGCACAGCCAGGACTTCCCCGCCCAGCCAATCATCTTCCGTCGCGGTATCCGCGTAGCCCGCGTCCTCCGGCGAACCCCCAAAAAATGCAGGTGGTGGTTCGCTGCTGCTCGCAGTCTCGTTCTCCCAGAGCGGCGGCGGTTCATGGCTGCTGGCAGTGTCCGATGCAGGTGGCGGCGGGGGCGGTGCGGATTGGCGGCGTTGTTTGCGACGCTGGCGTTCCTGCTCTTGCTGGCGGATTTCCTGCGCCCAGGCCAGCAAATCTTGCTCCGGGATGCGCAGGCGCAGCGCCAACTTCTGCAAATTGTCCTGCGTGTAGAGATTGTTCTCGGAAGCTGTCAGGATGGGCAGCACACTGCGAGCGACGTTTTGCCGTTCTTGCAAACTGGAATTGGCATCTAAGCCTGCTGTTTCCAGCTTGATGACAAAATCCGCAATGGGCAGTGCAGAAGCGATATACTCAGGCCATTTCTCCGGCGTTTCGCGCAGCACATCATCCGGGTCTTTTGCCCCATCAATTTGCAAGACGCGAAGTTCCACCGAGAGCTTACCCATATAATCCGCTTGCAAGGCTCCGCGTGCCACTTCCAGGCTGCGCCGGGTGGCGTTCTGCCCCGCTTCGTCGGCATCCAGCGCCAGAATGATGCGCTCGGCGTAGCGCGGCACGAGCTGATTCAACTGCGCTTCGGTCATCGCCGTACCCATCTGCGCGACGACGTTAGGATACCCGGCTTGATGCGCCTGGATCACATCCATGTAGCCTTCCACAATCACCGCTGTGCCTTCATCACGGATGCTCTTCTTGGCACGATCCAGCCCGAAGAGCGTTCCGCTTTTATCAAACAACGGAGTCTGTGGTGAATTGAGGTACTTGGGGTTGTCGTCCGGGTCGAGCGCACGCGCACCAAAGCCAATCACTTGCCCGCGCTGGTCACGGATGGGGATCATCAGGCGGTTGCGAAAGCGATCATAGATGTTGCCCCGGTCATTCTGGCTTGCCATGCCCGTTTCCAGGATTTCCGCCTCGCTGTAGCCAATCTGCTTGAGCGCATCCAGCATGTTATGGAAGCCGGAAGGGGCGAAACCGATCTGCCATTCACGGATCGTTTCCAGCGTGAAACCGCGTTTTTGCTGGGCATAGACCAGTGTCTTCTGCGCCAGCGGGTCATCACTGAGCAGATGCTCGTGATAGTACAGGGCGGCGGTTTCCAGCATCCCACGCAGCTTGTCGAGGCGTTCCTCCTGCGCTTTTTGCTCTGGTGAACGCTGCTGAACCTGTACCCCGACCCGGTTGCCCAATTCTTGCAGCGCTTCCGGGAACGTCCAGCCGTTGATCTTCTGTGCGAAGGCGAAGACATCACCACCTTCCGCACACGCACCAAAACAGCGCCAGGATTGCGTATCCGGGTTGACGACAAACGATGGCGTTTTTTCGCTGTGGAAGGGGCAGCAGGCTTTGTAGTACCGTCCAGCACGTTTCAGTCCCGGCACGTACTCTTGCACGTACTGGACAATATCCAGTTGATCTTTGATCTGCTGGGTGACGGACATGGTAGGGACTCGCTTCGCGCTACGTAGAAGGCATTATATATATGTGCAGCCACACATGCAACCGGGGATACAAAGACAATTCCACAATGGACGTATTGTTCTCTAAAAATTCACCCCGGAATTGGTTTGTGTTGGGGTGATGCTCGGCGTGATAGTGCGCGATGGAGCGGGAGTCGCGGTTATGGCTTCGCGGGTTTCGCTGGTCGCTGTGCTGCTTGCGGTGTACGTCGGCGTGATGGTTGGCAGCATTGTCGCCGTATCGGATGGGGTGGGCGTAGGGTTCAGCGGACGAATGACATCTTCGCGCATGAATCCTGTTTCAATGCGGGATGTGATGGAATCGCGGTCAATCATATACCAGGTGAAGCCATCAGCCCCCTCTTCCCCCGAAAGTACGCAGACAATCGCCCCCTGATCCAGCGATTCCAAGAGGCGCGATTCGGTGGAAGTACGTTCACGCACGATTCCGCTGGCGACGATCACTTCAAAATCCTGGCAGGTTGGGCGCGGGGTGGACGTAGGGCGGCGCGTCGGCAGGGCTGC
The DNA here is from genome assembly GCA_964455365.1 of uncultured Anaerolineaceae bacterium. Lineage (GTDB taxonomy): Bacteria > Chloroflexota > Anaerolineae > Aggregatilineales > Phototrophicaceae > JAUZRW01. The sequence continues at coordinate 5,009 of CAYVVZ010000041.1, forward strand.
CTGCACCGTGCTTTCGCGCACTGCCGTCACAGTCACATCTTGCTGCGCGAGTTGGGTCGCGGCTGCAATGCTGATCCCGCCACTGCTCAAGAAATCTTGTAGGTTGATCCACAAATAATAGCCGCCGAAGATCACGACTACAGCCAGCAGAAAAACGAACCAGGCCGGGGGGCCATCTCTTCTGTTTGTGCTGTACATAGACTTTGCCGCTGCGTTATCTTTGCGAAGCGCTTTGTATTCTATTGCAGAAGCCAGCACTTGCACACATCATCTGGCAGGAGAGTAGGGCAATCGGCGTATTGCAGGTCAATTCAACAGGTTGGCGACACGTTGCAGCAGTTGTTCCCCACTGAAGGGACGTGTCAGGAAGTCATCCGCGCCAGCTTGCGCCCCCAGACGACGATCCTCCGGCGCGTCGAAGCCTGTCACTAACATCACAGGGATGGATTGCGTCGGCGGCTGCTTCTTCAATGTCGTGCAAACTTCATACCCGCTGAGGTCAGGCATCCGCACATCCAGCAAGATCAAATCTGGCCGATGCTGTTTCGCAAGTTGTAATCCTTCTGTACCATTATGCGCGAGGAGTACCTGGTATGACTCTGCCGTGAGGAATGCTTCCATCACTTCTCGATTCATGGCATCATCGTCAATTACCAGAATAGTTCGGTTCGTCACGGGACTCTCAATCTAGCCGCAAGAGGACTGGGCTTCTTTCGTAATGAATACTAAGGACGAATGGCATGGCGCACCTTCGCTATGATCTTAGCACGCAACAACCAATACCGATCATACAGCAAGGAGAACATGAAACCATTTCCAAACACATGCTTGCTAGCATTATTCTGAAAATGGCGAGTACGTCAACAGTCGCCTCGTGCCAGAATTTTTGCCTGGTTCATGTTGGTGAGGTAGTGCGTTGAAACATTCGTGGATGGGGCAACATCCCGCTCAAACGCTGATCTATATTGTTGGCCTGGTAGCTTTTACCTTAATGATGCTGCCGATTGGTGTGTTATTCATGCGTGGCATACGCCTGCTGGATATGAGCGTGATGCCACAATGGGAGCTGATACTGAGTGCGCTCTGGTTGAGCGTGCGCACGACAGCACTCAGCGCCTTTGTAATTACCCTGTTGGGTACGCCGCTGGCGTATTTGCTGGCCTTCGGCAATTTCCCTGGGAAACGCCTGATGAGCCTGTTGGTGGAACTGCCGATTGTGCTGCCGCCTGCGGTTGCGGGGTTGGCACTGCTGCTGACCTATGGACGGCGTGGGCTGCTGGGCGAACCGCTGCTGATGTTCGGCGTGAGCATCCCGTTCACCATTGCTGCTGTGGTCATCGCGCAGACTTTTGTGGCAGCGCCATTTTATATTCGTGCGGCACAGCTTGGCTTCTCCTCTATTCCGCAAGAAGTACAGGATGCGGCGCGGGTGGATGGCGCGACTGAATGGGCAGTCTTCTGGCGAGTGCTGCTGCCGCTTTCGTTTCGGGCGCTGGCGGCTGGCTTGGTCTTGAGTTGGGCGCGGGCGTTAGGCGAATTCGGCGCAACCATCCTCTTTGCCGGGAACATCCAGGGGCGCACGCAGACCATGCCCCTGCTCGTCTATCAGGTGTTCAACCAGAATCTCGACGCTGCAATCTGGACAGGGCTGCTGCTGGTGGGTCTGGCGCTGCTGGCACTGTTGTTGAGCCGGGTACTGCTGGGCGAAGACGATGAAATGTAATTGAGGAATGGTCTCGCCCAAAACTCGCGTCACCTAGACTCATGAATTCTGTTCGCGGATTCGCTGCAAAATCGCCTGCGCTTCGGCTTCGTCCGCAGCATAGTACACGCAACCATCGCCTGTGCTGAGTGTACCATCTTCTTCTAATGGTAACGCTTGCCATGCTTCCAGCGGCAGCCCCAGCACAACCGCAACTCCGTTCAGCGCCGGGGTCAGACGCTTACCGAAGCTCATGCTGTGTGCTGTCAGTCCTGCGGGTAACTTCTCGCGGGTGCTGCCACGCAAATCAATCAGCATCGTGACTCTGCGCGGTTGTTCATTCATCATGGAAAAGGTACAGGCACGGGCAGCCGCATGGTAATCGCGCCAGTTCCACTCTCCCTCTGCGATCAACTGCATCACCGTTTTCTCGTCATCGTACCAGGTAAAGCGACAGGGCATCGTTGTGTCTCTTTCTTGAAATGTGCAGCATGAATCTACGGAGAATTGTACGCAGGGACAAGGTACGTTTACAATCATACGTAAAAAATAGGGAGATGCAGCATATGACCGATAATCCCGTGATCCAGGCATATTGGCAAAATTACCTGAAAACCCTCCCGGATGATCATCCGCATCGCAGCGCCGATTATACGGCCTGGGGCTTTGGCGATAGTCCGCGCATGGCAGATGAACTTGGAGCGCTGGTCAAAGGCGGGACGAAAACCGCCACGGCTTCCTTGATCTGGGAGTATGAATTTGACGGCGAGCCGCTGCCGAAGGTAGGCGACATCAGCATTATTCTTGATGGGCAGGATCACCCGATGTGTATCATCGAGACAACCGAATTACGGCAGCTGCCCTTCAACGAGGTGGATGAGCAATTCGCCTATGATGAGGGGGAAGGCGAGCGCACGTTGGTGCAGTGGCGGCGCGATCACTGGTCATTCTTTGGGCGTTCTTGCGAGCGCATCGGCAAAGAACGCAGCGAAACCATGCCTGTGCTATGTGAACGCTTCCGCGTAGTTTTCAGTAACTGATGTTACGCACTAGCCTTTGCAGTCTACCTTTTCAGCTTTGATGAGCGTAAGCAGTCAGCGATCAGCCGTCAGCAAATCCGTTTTTGCAGTCGTGAGGTGCTCAAAAAACGTGGTTCATGTGTAAAAAGTGTGATTTGTAGGGGCGCAGCGTGCTGCGCCATTTGCGGAAAACCTCAAGAATCATATTTTCTGTAGATGAGCCAAAAACGCACTTCATGGCTGACAAGCTGAAATGCTGAGACGCTAACCGACTACTCTGCGTCTCCGATCCGTTTTCATGAGCCTGTGCGTAAGGTCAGTCAGTAAATAAACCGAGTCTATGGATCATTGAATAGAGAATTTCCCAAGCCAAAAAGGAAAATCATAAAGGGGCGATTTATGAATCCGCCCCTACGATCAATACAGAACTCTTGTTCTGCGCAAAAGATTCATCCTGCATCAGGCATTTTGTGGCATGGGTGGACGTTGATACAACCACCAGAATTCATTCTCCGGGTAGATGGCTTGCAGCGCATCCGCCCATTCAAACTCCGCCGGGCGGAAGAACCCGCGCAGGTATTTATCCGCATTGCTGACTTTTGCTTGCAGGTCTTTCCCGGCCTGCACATTGCGGGCTTCCATCTCGCGCAGCAGTTCTTGCACAATGGTACGCCGCAGTTGCTCCGGGCGGTAAACGGCGGCGCACTGGCGCTCACTTTCCGCACATTCTTTGAAGAAGCTGCTCATCGCATCCAGACGGGAATGCGCCTCGCGCAGCATCTTCTGCTCCGAATGATGGCTCCACTCGCGCATAACCGTCTCATAGCGGTCAACAGCCGCATCCAATGTTTTGCGCTGGCGATCTTGCATCTGGTCGCGTTGGGCATCCAGCCGACGCAAGCGCATCAGCAACCCGCCGATGGTCAGGCTGGGCATGGATGAGAAGAAACCACCGTGTGCAGTTCCGTAGAGCGAATCGCCACGCACATAACTTTCCAGCGCATCCGCCATGGCCTTCGCTTCTTTCAAATCGGTTTCCAGGCTGTACTTCGCGGACATGCATATCTCCTGATAATTGATTGTATTTTGTCTGATTCTAACACAGCTTCATGAGTGCATCAGAACCAATCCCAGGCTCCGAGGGTTGCCATGCGTGGTGGGAAGAGCGCCTCCAGCAGGTGGATTTGCGCCGGGGAAAGCCGCTGCCGAACGCCTAACATTGCCGGGGTTAGCGACCCAAACAACACCTGGATGAAATCCCGCAGGGAGAGGCGGCAGTGAGACTCTGGAAACTGCCTGAAACCGAGATCGACACCATTGGACTCCACGCGCAGGATCAACTGTTCCGGGGTGAAATCTGGCTGTGTGCTGCGAACTTGTGCAGTAATCTCTGGCAGCAGCGTTCGCAGCAGTGCGTTGGTCTCCAGCAACCGCGCCATCCAACCGCCATTGGGGTGGTACTGCACGCTGAGGGTCACAGGGAGCAGTTGCTGGGCATGAGGGATCAAAAAATCATCCGGCGGAACGAGCCAGGACATTTGCTCATAGCCAGCTTCTAGCCAGCGCTGCCCACCGAAAGCCAACAAGGTTTGCACCGCTTCTCGTGATGCTGCGACGACTTCTACCAGCCCGCGCTCACTCAACTCGCGCAGGTTGATGTAACCTGCCAGCGTGCCGTCCGCCTGTTCCACAACATGCGTTCGTTCAGGAAATACCCGAATGCTCCAGCGCCAGCGCTCTTCACTGCGCAAAAATGCAACCCTACCATTCCACTGCTGCTCATAAAGTTGTGAAATTTCTGCTACATCGTTCATTTCAGCAGGGCGAATCCGCAGCGGTTGTGGCAGTGCAGCCGCTTCTGCCGCAGGGACACCGAAGTAATACTTAGGCCACACAGGCATGAATCCGAAGCGATCATAATAATTCGGGATGCCATCCAGCAGCGCCAGGTGCGACCCTTCTTCGGTGGCATACGCCAGCACTTCGCGCATGAGAGTCGCCGCATAGCCCTTGCGCCGATGATTCGGGTGTGTGCAAACTGCGCCAATACCCGCTACACGCAGCACTGCCCGCCCGTAGTGCAAGAAGTATGGATCAACATTCATGAAGGCGACCATCTGCCCATCGGCAAAAGCGGCCCATTCCTGGGCGGTAGACGCGCCATAGCGTTGCGGGCGCAGGGTGGCGTAATTATGATAAATCGCATTGTAGCGTGCGGCATCTCCATCAGCGAATGTGCTGGCGACGAGATTCGCGGCGGCCTCGCGTTCTTCCTGGTAGATCGGGCGCAGGGCAATCGGTTTCATGGTAGCCGTCGTGGTTATTTCACCCGCGCCTCAAACCACTCTCGCATCGTCTGCACTTCGCAGCGATCCGGGAAGAGACGGCTCAGGTGCAGCAAGTAGAAGCGTGGGCTGAAGAGCTTATCAATCTGGCGTTCTGCTGCCAGCACGCGCTCATAGTATTCGCGGGCTGTTTCCCCATCGCCCTTGTACACGCTGAATATCGCCATCATGCGCCAGAACTGCACCTCATCTTCGACTTCTTCGGATACAGCATCTGCATGATTCAATTCTTTTTGCGCGAGGGTTTCTTCTCCGTGCAGCGCCCAGATGATGCTGCGCCAGAATGAGCAGTAGGCACGCGAAACCGGGTCTAGCGGGTCGAGTGTCTGGCTTTCATTCATATCATGTATGGCTGCCTCATAATCTTGCAGCAGCATCTGGATCATTGCACGCCAGTAGTAGCAGAGGGTGTTATAGGGCTGCAACGCCACACAACGATTGAAATCTCTCAGGGCTTCTTCGTATTGCCCCAGTTGATGGTAGGAGAATCCGCGCAGCTCGTAGTAAGTCTTATTGGTCGGGTCGCGCTCAATGGCTCGCGTGTAATCGTCTATCGCTTGTGGGATGCGCCCCCACTCGTAGTAATTCTGCGCCCGCATGTAATGATGCACCGGGTTATCCGGCATCAATGCGATGGCCTGGTTTAAATCCTGCTCTGCTGCTGCATACTCATGCATGAAGGTGTAGGTTGCACCGCGCTGCTGGTAATTGAAACTATCTGTTGCGTTCAGTTCAATCGCGTGTGAGAAATCTTCAATCGCCAGCGAGAAATCCCCGGTATCCTGGTGAAACCTGCCACGCCAGAAGAAGTGCAGGTCATTTGTGGGTTCAATACCGATTGCATGCTGGATTGCTTCCAGTGCTTCGTCCGGGTTGCGCATTTGCTGGTGAGTCAGCGCAATGGATACATAGACATCGGCATTTTCTGGGTCAATGCGCAGGGCGCGGTCGTAATCTTGCAGCGCATCCCCGTAGCGCCCCAGATGTCGGTAAATTACACCACGGGAGTTATAGGCGGTTGCATCATTCGGTGTGATCTGTACAACATGGTTGATCGCGTCCAGCGCATCTTCATAGCGAGAGAGAGAATTGTAGATCAGGGCGATTCCCAGATAAGCATCGGCATAATTGGGGTCTAGCTCTACCGCACGCTGATAATCTTGCAGAGCCGTTTCTGGCTTGCCCATGTTGCGCAGGATGTAGCCACGAGTATTGAATGTTCTTGGATTTTCCGGGTCAAGCTGGATGGCAGTATCAAAATCGCGTTGTGCGTCATCGTATTGCTGCAAGCCAAAATGTGCCAACCCCCGTCCGACGTAGAAATCAGCCTCACGAGGGCGTACTCCGATGGCGTGACCGTAGTCCGTGATCGCTTCTTGGTAGCGTCCCAGGCTGCGCAAGATCATCCCACGCAAATTGTAGTTGAATGCGTCTTGCGGCTGTAAGGCAATCGCACGGTCAACATCTGTCAGGGCTTCTTCTTCCCGCCCCATGTCATGATACAGACGCGCACGGCTGTAATAGTAATCGCCATTGTCATCATCCAGCTCAATGGCTTTTTTGAAATTGCGCAGCGCTCGCTGAAACTGCCCCAGGTTCGAGAGCGCAAGCCCCTGCCCGATATAGTAGTTGGCTTCGTTGGGTTGCAGGCGGATAGCTTGCTCGTAGTCGCTCACGGCATCTTCGTAACGCGCCAGATGCCGCCGGATGATTCCCCGCAGATTGTAATTCGCGGGATCCTCTGGTTGCAGCGCAATCGCATGACCCAAATCGGCTTCGGCAGCCGGGAGATTGCCCAGGCTGCGGTGTGTTTGGGCGCGTAAGTAATAGGTGTCGCCTTCTTGTGGCGCACGCGAAAGTGCTTCATCAAAATCTTCTATCGCGGTTTCGTAAGCCCCCAATGTGCGATAGACGACACCGCGCCATGCAAAATAGCTACCGTCTTCCGGGTCAAGGTCAATGGCTCTGGTCAAATCCGCCAGGGCATCCGCGTACTGCTGTGCGCCGAAGTTCGCACGTCCGCGCCAGTGGTAGGCCGGGGCATGATGCGCCCCCAGGAAGATCGCCTGTGTGAAGCGCAAAATGGCCTGTTCATACTCGCGCAATCCATAGTACGCACGGCCTTTCCAGTAATGAAAAGCTGAGTCTCGTTCGAGGGCTTCTTGCACATTGCCCAGGTCTTGCAGGGCGTATTCGTATTTCCCGGCCTGGACCAAGGCACGCGCACGCCACAGGTAATTATCCAGGCGTTCGGGAGCCAGCAGCACCGCCTGCGAAAGGGTCAGCAGGGCTTCTGTGATATTCTCTTCTTCTTCCAGTGCGCGTCGCCCCACTGATTCAAAATGCAGCACCAGGGCTTCCTTATGTAGTTCGTAGCCGCCGGGGTCTTGCTCCCACTCTGCCAGCAAGAAACGCCTTGCTGTCTCGTCATAGGTAATCCCGCCAATGGGCTGCGCCTTCACAAAACCGAAGCGCTGCAATTTCTCAAGCCAATCCAGGTTCGTCTGGCGGTCGTCCCCATCTCTGCGCAATACACCGATTACAGCAGAATTTAGCAGCGGAGGAATGGCAGCGACTTTGACCAGCCACGCCAATTCAGGGTCTTGGCGCTGAATTTGTCGCAGATCATACAAAAATATCTGCCGCTCAATTTCATCCGGGCTAGCGCCATGCGCCAGCAGAGTCACAATCCGGCGTTCAAGCAAACGGCGATTAGAAGAAAACATGTCCGATTCGGGGAAAGGTGAGTCGAATGGCATCGCAAGTTATTTCAATCTCTTACCTGCGCTTCAGTTCACGCCAACTATAACACGAAACCACAAAATGCCCCTCAATTGTCCGGCAGTGCTTGCGAGATTGAATCGAATTTTCTACAGGTTTGCAACATCTTTATAACAGTTTGGCTGAACTGATACGGAAATTTGCCGCAGAAGACCAGCCAAAATGGGCTTCCTCGTCTACAATAGAGCCGGAACGAAGCCGCTGGCGTGGGTTTTTGCCTGGTTACGCCACACACACATATATGCAATCCTCAGGCCAGGGTGGTTCGTAACGGGTACTTCGTCAAACAAGGAGAAAATGCTGCATGTCCCAGGTTTATCGAATTGCAGGTGGATTGCTGCTGTTGGCTGCGTTGTTCATCACAGGTGTTGTGCTGCCTGTTGTTGCCCAGGACGAAACGCGCCCTATTGGGATCACCCCCGGTACGCCGCTGCCAGGACGAACCCCCGTGCCGCCTACCCTGACTTTTGACGAATGCTATCCGCCGCTGCCCATTGAAAGCGGGCAGCAAATTTATATTCGGAACAATGTCAATATTCGTGCAGAGCCGGATGGTTCCAGTGCGATTGTCTGGAATACAGCGTACAACAATCGCCCGGATGACCCGGACGCAGTATTGGTTCCGCTGTCGATTCCGGCATTTGTGGAGGAAGGCCCCGTCTGCACGCGGGGATACAACTGGTGGCGGGTGGATATTGTCGGCGTAGATGGCTGGGTGGCGGAAGGTCGCCCGGATGACATTGGTTACTTGCTGATTATCCCCGGTGTAGATTTCTCTACCGCTTGCGAGAACCCGCTGCCGCTGGCTCCCGGTACAACGGCGGATCTTGTGCTGGATGCCAGAGTGCGCACCGAACCTGACAGCGAAGCGCGAGTGCGCACGGTTGCCCCGGCGGGTACGCCTGTCAGCATTGTTGCGGGGCCGGAATGTGTGGAGGATGTCAACTGGTATCTTGTGCGTGTGACGGTTGTGGATTTCACGTATGAAGGTTGGATGGCGCAGGGCGAAGACGGTGCGCTGTGGTTGCTGCCGGGTGATTTGCCCTCTACCGCTGACGGGACTCTCTGCGGTGATCCGCTGCCGTTTGGCCTGGGAGACCGAGGCTGGGTAGACTACCGCGACGACATCCCCAAGACATTACGCGCTGCACCGGGTACAGATGGGCTGCCGCTGTTCACGCTGGTTGATGGTGTGCCGTTCATCGTCATTGGGGGGCCTGTCTGCCGGGAAAATCTGAACTGGTGGCAGATACAGATTCTCAGCAGTCGTCCGGTGGTGGGATGGGTTGCGGAAGGGTCTTCCGGCGTGGGCTATTGGTTAACGGAACTCGACCCGGAAGAAGAATATCGCTACGCGCCCAGAGGGGAATAGCAAATCATCTGTTTACAGGCGCAGCACAACAGCGTATTTGTTAAAATCGACGGTAAGCGAAAGTCTGTCATTTCTGGGCATTTTATCCCCCCTCTCAATCTCGTTCCACTACATGAGGGGAGACTTCTAAGGCTTGTCCGGTATTAGCGTCATGTTCATTGGCGGTTTTTCGGCTCTTAACAGATCACATTGTAGGGACGAGGACTGCCTCGTCCGAAACAACCATAGGCGGACAATACATTGACCTTTGAAAATTCATTTGCATAACCCAACCCATCGTAGGGGTTCGACCATGTCGAACCCGCTGACACCACACCGGGCGCGTCATGGACACGCCCCTACACCCCTTCTTTTGCGGCACGATGTCCGTAAACCGTTTCCGTCCCAAAGATAGAAAAACGTACACAACAGCTAACGTTCATCGAAGCTGAAAAAGTCACACCACAGCCATCAGGCGTTCCAGGCGAGGCAGATACGCTTCATCATTCATGGGATCATACCCCGGCTGCAAATAATGCTGAATGAAATAGAGTGCTGCATCTGGCTTGTGGGTTGGCAGATCTTCGTCTAATTCCCATTGTGCTTCTGCCAGCAGCAGCACCCCTTGCGCCAACCATCCCGCATGGTCAATCAATCGGCGAGCATGTGCCTGCGCATATGCACCGCCCTGTTTCATTTTCCCCAGCAAACCCACAAAACGCTGCATCGCATCGCGCACGAGAGCAGCACCTTCTTGCAACTCGGCATGGGTCACTGTCGCAAGCTGTTTGCGCATCTCTGCTAAAAACCCTTCGTGGATGGTATAGCGGGAAATATCACGCAGTACCTGCACCGCCAGCACGTTATGCGTACCTTCCCAGCTTTCCAGCACCACCGCATCACGATAAAGGCGTGGCAAAATGCTGAAGGATTCAATTGCGCCATTACCGCCGAGAACCTCAATACCTCGGTGGATCATCTCAGTTGCGCGAATGCTGGTGAGGTATTTGTTGACGTTCACCAGCAAGCGGTATGCCTGGGCTTCGTCCTGGCTGGCCTGCCCGGTCTCGATCTTATCCAGCAGGTGAGCGATATAAAATGTGCTGGCAGTTGCGGCGTAACTCTCTGAGAGCAAATCCGCAACGGCTTCCTGCACCATCGGGTAGCTGGCAATGGCGGTTCCGAAGGCTTCACGGTAGCAAGCATAGGTTCCGGCCTCAATGAAGCTGCGGTGAATGGCTCCTGCGCAGGCGATGGCATTCATCAGGCGTGAGGTATTCAGCACCAGCGACACCACATTCTTGAAGCCTTCTTCCACTGCTCCCACCGGATACGCCACACAATCCACAAAATCCAGTTCGGCGCTGGCGAGGGTGCGCGTGCCGAGTTTGTCTTTCAGGCGGCGGATGTAGAAGCCGTTGGTGCTGCCATCTTCCAATGTTCGCGGAACCAGAAATAGACCCAGGCCGCGTGTGCCTTCCTGGTCGGTTGCGCGTGCTGTCATCAAGAATTGATCCGCATTGATATTAGAGCAAAACCATTTTTCGCCATCAATGCGCCAGGTTCCGTCTTTGGCCTGGACTGCCGTCACTGCATTCGCGCCGACATCAGAGCCACCCTGTACTTCGGTCAGGAACTGCGCCCCATGCTGCATGGCTTCATAATCCGAATCGAGCAGGGGCGGTAAGAACTGCTGCTGAACCTCTTCATCGGCGGCTTGCTGCAAGGCGCGGATTAAGCCACTGGTGCAGGCCAGCGAACACATATGACCCGCTTCGCCATTGTGGGTAATCAGGTAATACAAGCCCATCTGCTCGACGGTACGCCCCGGCTCCGCTTGCAGCGAAAGGATGCCGCTGCCCCAGATCAACTCGCCAGCCACAGCATGATTGGGGTGAAATTCAATCTGTTCGATGCGTTCGCCCAGGTCAGACCAGCGTTCCAGGCGAGGATGGTTGCCGATGCGGTCTTCCATCCTGGCGGCTTGATCTAAGGTCGTGGCAGCTTCCGCACCCAATGCGCGGAGATTCGGCTCTGCCGCAGCGTAGGCTTCTGCACCCAGGTAGCGCCGCAGCACATATTGCAGGTTCGTGTTCGATGTGAAGAAGTTTTTCGGCTTGCCGTCTTCCCAGGCCAGTAATTTGCCGCGTCCGACGACAGCCGCATTGCGTGGTGTGGTGGCGGTAGTCATAAATATCCCTCGCTAAAAATAATCAAATTTTGGTTCGATTATAGCAGACACAAGGGACAACAGGTCAATTCATCGAATAGGACTTTTGGGGGATTAGACAGAGTGGGAGCGCACACAGGCACTCCCCTACAAACCAGGGCGCTACACTTCAGCGTCGTTGCCGACTGCCCATTTCTCTTCCTGGATTCCAGCGCGGAGATTTTCGTAACGTGCCAGCGTGAACAACCAGTCGGAGAGGCGGTTCAGGTATTTCAACACCCATTCGTTGATCGCTTCATCCTCCGCCAGCGAAACCACCAGCCGTTCTGCACGGCGGCATACCGTCCGAGCAACATGCAGATGCGCCCCGGCAGGAGAGCCACCCGGCAGGATGAAATTCTTCAGTGGTTCAAGCTGCTCGGTCGCTTTGTCGATGCTCTCTTCCAGCCAGATAACGGCCTCTTCGTCAATGCGAACCAACCAATCCGGCCTGGAATCCAGCGGAGTAGCCAGGTCAGCACCCAGGCGGAACAGATGATTCTGCACTCGCTCAAGATTGTTGAAACTGGCACGGGTCGGATTGTGGGCGCGAACCACGCCGATATAGGAGTTGAGTTCGTCAACCGTCCCATAGGCTTCCACCCGCAGATTACTCTTCTTCACACGTCCGCCGCTGAAGAGGCTGGTCGTACCATCATCGCCTGTCTTCGTGTAAATCTTCATTGCACCCTGCTCTCGTCCACAATTTTCTACTTCCCTACTGTAGCGATAAACGCACAGAAAAGAAATAGATGCCAGATGAACGTTAGATGCGCAACGAGTCAAGCAGCAACCGCACACCATGCCGCGCAACTGCAACGCTATCCGGCGCGGCCTGCAACGTCAGCAGCACATTCATTCCTTCGTAGAAGCCCAACATGGTTGTCGCCATTTCGCTGGAATCCGTTTCGCGGAACTCGCCCCGCCGTATCCCTTCGTGCAGCAAGTCTTGTAATGCCGTGTGATGGCTCTGGTACATCTGGCGCAGGTGTTCCGCCACGGCAGGATCACGCCCCGCCAGCGCATAGAATTCAAAGCCCAGCGCGGCATATTGCTGAAACGCCTGTGCTTTGCGCAGCACCGTTTCCGTCCAGGCCAGCAGATGCTCCGCTACAGACACGCCTTCGGGAATTTCAGTTAATTCGTCGTAGCTCGTCTCGAAGTACTGGCGCAGCAATGCCCAGATGATGGCATCTTTGCTCTTGAAATAGAGATAAACGGTTCCTTTGGCAATGCCTGCTGCGTTGGCTACATCTTCCATCCGCGTCTGATGCACGCCTTTTTGCGCGAAAACTTCCAGTGCTGCGGCGAGAATTTGTGCTTCGCGTTCCTCAGCCATGCATACCGTCCGTTTCATGGTCAGGGCGGAAGGGTGCTTCTTTCAGGGCATGGCTCAGAATCAGCTTCAGGTAGAACAGGGGCAAGAACCATTCCATCCCCGCCGGATGTGTAAATAGGTACAGGCTCATCAGCAGGGCAAGCGTATACAGCAGGAACCCCAGCGGACGCTGCAAATACAGCGGAACAAACCACAGGAGCAGGGTCGCGCCGATCAGGAAGCCATAGTTCACCAGCACGAAATCCACACCGTAGGCATCGAACAGGATAGCAAAGGCCAATAGATGAACGCCATGTGCGCCGATGAAAGTCATGTGTTGGCGCAGCAAATAACTTTCCCGGTGATACCAACGTTTGGCGCTGGACGACGCATTAACCACAATCCCGCCCGTAAGATCCAGCAAGAAGATGGCGGTGACGATGGTCTGCACGGCAGTCCAATTCAGGCGTTCCCAATTCAGCCACCAGTACAACCCAATCAGCGCAGAGATCAGCAGCATCCCACCGATTTGCAGCACTTCTTCGGCACGGGTTGCACCCGGCCCCATGAATTCGTCCCAGGATTTCCAGAAGCCAGCGCGAGATTGCGGCGGTTGCCAGGATATTCTCGGTTCTGCGGACATGATTGTTCTATCCTCCGGTGGTTCTTTATAGAATAATGACTGACTGGTCAGTCATAAACATGCTATAACGAATTCGCGTGCGTGTCAATTCTCTCTGTAGGAAAAACCGACCCATCATTCATTACACAGGGCAATCGCTTCAAAACGATTTGAACCACAAAGACACGAAGGACACAAAGAAACCGTAGGGGCGATCCGCTGGATCGCCCGACTGCCCGCGCCAGACACGCTAAATTTGAACCACAGGGGACACAGAGAATCGTAGGGGCGATCCACTGGATGATAGGCATCAGGTTTAGCCCTTGGTGGTTTTTCGTGCCGCTGGTGGCTGAAGCCGCCCAGCTAGAAACCGACAAGTCCACCCAAGGGGACTGTTTACAGCGGGGCAGAGCGCCTTTTCGTTTGCTTCCCGCTGCTCTTGTTGCCACATGACTCAGCATGTGGCACGGTAGGCCGAGGTGGTATCACTTGCCAGAATATTGAAATGCACTCTCATTACATCTTTCCGTTTCGCATTTGCCTGCTTTTCGCTACAATAGAAAGTAAGTTACTTGATCCTGTCACATGGTTGTTTTTTCATCAAAGCTTCGGGAGAAATTATGGCTCTTTCTGTGGGGATGAGTGCAAGCCGCACTCACCGCGTGACCAGCGAAGATATTGAATTATTTGCCCGCGTCTCTGGGGATACCAACCCCGTCCACCTCGATGCAGACTATGCTGCAACAACACAATTCGGCAAACGAATTGCCCACGGGATGTTCAGCGTCAGCATCATTTCCGCCATCCTGGGGAATGATCTGCCGGGACACGGCACAATCTACCTCGGACAAGATGTGAAGTTCAAAGCCCCGGTGTACCTGGATGACGAAGTGACTGTCACGGTTGAATGTGTGAAGTACCGCGAAGACAAGCGCATTGCCACCTTCAAGACAACAGCAACCAATCAAGATGGGAAATTGCTGCTGGAAGGGGAAGCGGTTGTCATTGCGCCTGAGTAAAACCGTGCTGTGGGTTGGCGTGTAGGATGTCAATTTCGTACACTCTACACAACGTCTTCACCCAAAAACCAACACCTGGGACGAATGACCACCATAAAAAAACGTTATACTACCTTGTGTTCTACCCCACCCATCAGGCCGGGAGGGGATATCCAATGCGTGCAATATCCGTTGTGCGAAGTGCCTGGGAGTAAAACACCTTTTTTTCATTCCAAGGAGGAAGTTGGAACTATGACTCGTAAATTGTTGATTGGTGCAATGCTGCTCCTGTTATCCGTACCCTTCTTCGCTGTGCAAGCACAGGAAGAACCGATCCGCGTTGGCCTCGTGACCGACCTTTCTGGCTGGTTGTCGATCTACGGTGTGGAACAGGTTCAGGGCTTTGAACTGGGTTTGCTCTATGCTGCTGGTATTGACCCCAGTGAATACGACAGCATTGAAGATGCACTGGCAGATGTGACCGTTGCAGGTCGCCCGATTGAACTGCTGGTTCGGGACTACGGCAGTGAAGACCCCACCGCAGATAGCGACAATGCTGCGACCGCTACCCGCGAACTGATTGAATCCGAATTTGCCGATGTGATCGTCGGCACGCCCAACAGTGGTGCTGCGGTACAGGTGCAGACGCTGACCAGCCCGGATGAATACAACGTGCTGTTCATGGCTGGCCCCTCGGCAGCTCCTGGCCTGACGGGTGAAACCTTCAATGTGAACACCTTCCGCGTTTGCCGTAACACCCTCCAGGATGCCCAGGCACTGGCAACCACCATCGAAGAAGGTAGCAGCTACGTGGTTCTGGCTGTGGATACCGCTTTTGGTCGTGGCACTGGCGCAGCCTTTGACCTGGCCTTCAGCGCAGTTGGTGCAGAAGCTGCCGCAGAAACCATCCTGGTTCCGTCCGACACTGTGGACTTCACGCCGTACTTGCAGCAGGTGCTGGATAGCGGTGCAGACATCAACGTACAGGTCTGGGCTGGCGCTGGTGGCATCACCCTGGCACAGCAGACTGTCGAACTCGGCGTGCTGGATAACATGTCACTCGTGACGGGTACGAACTCCAACGACATCGTGGCAGCCGCACCGCCCCCAGCAGGTACCGTTGCCTACATCGTGTATCAGTACACTCTGCCGGATAACGAAGTCAACGACTGGATGGTCGAACAGCACATCGCAGCATTCGGCGACGTGCCGGATCTGTTCACCGAATGTGCATTCGCTACCGCACAGGCACTCTATGCTGGCCTGACCGCTACCGAAGGCGATCCCTTCCCCGAAGCCATGATCCCGGCGCTGGAAGGTCTGACCTGGGATGGCCCCAAGGGCGAATACACCATCCGCCCGTCCGATCATCAGGTTCTGGCTCCGCAGTACGTGATTGAATTCACGGGCGTGGAAGACGTGGAACTGGCTGATGGCCTGACCATGACGCTGCCGCAGTACAACCTGGTCGCTGAAATCTCCGCCGAAGATTCTGCTCCTCCGTGCCTCCTGCCGGAAGATATGGCGGATCGCTGCGAGATGGGTATGGAATAATTTCCATACCATAGGGTTTGTAGGGGCGATTCATGAGTCGCCCCTTTTGTAGCGGCATGATGGTCTTAAAAAATGAATACGGAGAAAATCTCGTGTAGGGCAGGGTCTGAGACTCTCCCACCGGGCGTGACGTGATCGCATCTCAATAGGGATTTTCGTAGGGATACGGCATTGCCGTATCTGCGTCCCACCGGGTAAGAGCTATCAGGTCAAAGTTGTAAGGTTCGCATCTTTGGCGGCGGGCACGATAGATCGTGCCCCTACATAGAAACATGCCTTTGTAGGGGCATGGCCTGCCATGCCCGTGAGAATAGGAACCGCACCTGACGGCAATGATCCACAGGGATAGTTCTACAATCTCCGTGTTTGATTCTGAAATCGTATCATCCTGCCGCTGCACCATGCAATTCTCAACGCAGATGATGGCTCCGCAGCCAACCGTTTCGGGTTCATCCTGTGCGTTGGAGAAGAATTTTTCTCTGACAGGCCTCCAGAGATTTCATGGTAGGGGCGCAGCACGCTGCGCCCCAATAATTGGTTCGGAGGCAACGAAATACACCAAACGATTGTTCACCATCAAAAAGAGTTCTCGGAAGAACCCACATGGCAGAAACCATCTTACAAGCAGAGAACCTGCGCAAGCAGTTCGGTGGGCTGGTTGCTGTGGATGGCGTGAATTTAGAAGTTGCACGCGGCAGCATCCACAGCATCATCGGCCCCAACGGTGCAGGAAAGACAACGTTATTCAACTTGCTCAGTGGGCGTTACAAACCCACAACGGGCAAAGTCTTCTACAAAGGAGAAGACATCTCCAACCTGACGGTGAATCAACGGGCGCTGAAAGGAATCGGACGCTCGTTCCAGATCACCAATATCTTCCCCAATTTGACCGTGCTGGAAAATGTGCGCCTCGCTGCACAGGCCAACAGCCCCGTGAACTGGAATATGTTCCGCCGTGCTGATAGTTACGAGGATTTCATTGATCGCGCAATGCAAGTCATTGAAGTGGTCGGCTTGAAGAATGAAGCCGGGTCACTGGCGAGTGTGCTGCCACATGGTGGTAAGCGCAAGCTGGAACTGGCGATCATCCTGGCGGGCGACCCGGAACTGCTGCTGCTGGATGAACCGACGGCAGGCATGGCTTCGGAGCAAGTGCCGGAATTGATCGAAACGATCAAAGGCATTCAACAGCGTGGCGACAAAACCATCGTCCTCGTGGAACACAACATGAACGTCGTCATGGGCATCAGCGACAAAATCACGGTGATGAACCTGGGGCGGTTGCTCTCCGAAGGCACTCCGGCGGAAATTTCTGTCGATGAAACGGTGCAGCGCGTCTACCTGGGTGAACTCTATGGAGACGCGCAAGAAATGGTAGGAGGTTCTCATGGCTGAGTCAGCAATGCTGGAGATCAACGGCATTCATACCTTCATCGGGCAGTTCCACATCCTGGAAGGCGTGACCGTCAGCGTGCCACGCGGCAGCATCCATGTGATGTTGGGGCGTAACGGCGCAGGGAAAACCACCACCCTCAAGAGCGTGATGGGCATGACCCCGCCAACCCGGGGCAGCATCACCTTCAACGGTGTGAATTTGCACGGAAAACGTCCGTTCCAGGTGGCACAGATGGGCATTGGTTATGTGCCGGAACACCGTGCCATCTTCAAAGAATTGAGCGTGCGCGAAAACCTGGTCATTGCCGGGCGCGAACGTGACGACTTCGACAAGAAAGAAGATTTTATCTTCGAATTGTTCCCGGATTTGAAGAAACTCTTCGCCTTCCCCGGTGGCAACCTCTCCGGTGGTCAGCAGCAGATGCTCGCCGTTGCGCGGGCGCTCGTGCCAGACAACAACTTGCTGCTGATTGATGAACCGAGCGAAGGGCTAGCTCCGGTGATTATTGAAACCTTGATGGACGCAATCAAGCGCCTGTCTGAAAGTGTGACGGTTCTGCTCGTGGAACAGAATTTCCGCGTTGCCAGCCATCTCGCCGATGGTTACACCATCATTGACGAAGGTCATTCGGTGCAGTCGGGCAAGATGGCAGACCTCGTGACGGATCAGGCGTTGATTCAGCAATATTTGGGGGTGGCCTGATGGCGGTTGATACCAGCGCAGAATCACAACAACAAGCAGTCGCGCAGGTCAAAGAAACGCTGCGCAGTGACAATAACTTCCGCAATACCATTTTCACCGTAATCGGCTTGATGGTGGGCTTGCTGGCTTTCGGGCTGGTGACGACGATTGCCGCCGGGGATGACCTGGGGAGCTTCGGCCTGATATTGGTTTCGGGCTTGTTCCAGGGGATGCTGCTCTTCCTGGTTGCCAGCGGCATGAGTATTGTCTTCGGCCTGATGGATGTCCTCAATCTGGCGCAGGGTGCTTACTTCACCGTTGGCGCGTATGTCGCATGGCAATTTCATCATGCGGATGTCTTCGCTAGCTTGCCGCCGGATTTGCGCTTTGCGTTGTCCGTGCTGCTGGCGACGGTGGTTGGTGCAATCCTGGGCATCATCCTGGAACGCGGCTTGCTGCAACCACTGTATGCCCGCCCTATTTTCCAGATTGTGCTGACCTTCGGGCTGGCGATTGTGTTCGGCGAAATCATCAAGTTCATCTGGGGTACGGCTGCTTACCAGTGGATTGAACCCTTCACCTTGCAACAGGGCAGTTTCACCGTCTTTGAACAGCAGTTCAGTACCTATCGCCTGTTTGTGATCTTCGTGGGCTTCGTTTTAATTGGCACGATTGCCCTACTCTTACAGCGCACCCGCATCGGCATTATCATCCGTGCTGGTGTGGAAGACAGCGAAATGGTCGAAGCACTGGGCATCAATGTGCGGCTGGTCTTCACGGCGATTTTCACCCTGGGCTGCGCGTTGGCGGCTCTTGGTGGTGCGGTGGCGGCTCCCTTCCTGGGTGCATCGCTTGGCGTGGGGCAGGGCTTCTTGCTCGGTGCGATTGCGGTGGTCGTCCTGGGTGGCCTGGGGAGCTACGAAGGTACTGCCGTCGGCAGCGTGCTGGTCGGCCTGGCAATTGCGATTGTCGCCAAATTCAGCGCTGAATTTCTCAGTCAGACAGTTTGGTCGAGCCTGACACCGATGCTTCTGTTAGTGCTGGTGCTGCTGCTCCGTCCCGCTGGCCTCTTCGGAAAGGAGCGATAACACCATGCATAAGCCACCAACAGGGCTTGCGTACTGGCGCAAAACCCTGAATACGAATTGGATCACCCTGGGCGTAATCGCCTTCCTGATTTTGTTCCCGCATATTATTGGCTGGATCACGGGCGATAGTCCCTTCGGTGTGGGAGGCCGTCCACGTGGTCAGTCGATTTTCTGGCAGAGCATCTTCATTGAAGTGTTCGTGCTGGCAATTCTCGCCATGAGCTACAACTTGATGTTCGGCTTCACAGGCGTTATCAGCTTCGGGCATGCTTTGTTCTTCGGCCTGGGCGGGTATACGCTGGGCATTGTGATGGAGAAATACGGATTCGTCTCCTATCTGGTAGAGCAGATGGGAATGAGTGAGGCGGTGGGAATCTGGGTCGCTCTGACGCTTGGTATTGTGATTGCATTAGGCATAGCGGGCTTAATTGGCTTTGTGATGGGCTTGGTATCACTGCGGTTGAAAGGCGTGTACTTTGCGATCTTCACGCTGGCAGTTGCCGAAATGGGCTTCATCTGGGTGGGGCGCTGGGGTTTCACGCAGGCGGAAGACGGCTTCCCGCTAACTTACGTGCCGGATTTGATTAACCCCACGCAGAACCGCCTGACGTATTATTATCTGGCGATGCTGCTGGCAATAGCGGTCTTTCTCATTATTCGCCGCTTGATGAACTCCCCCACCGGGCGGGTACTGCTGGCGATCCGCGAGAATGAAGACCGCGCCCAGACCATCGGCTACAATACACTGCGCTATAAATTGCTCTCGATCACTCTTGCTTCCATGATGGCAGCGCTGGCGGGGATCATTCATGTAGGGCTGAACAAGAAAATTGGCCCCGAAATCATGAGTGTACAGTTCACCATCGAACCGCTGTTGATGACGATCATCGGCGGGATTGGTACCTTCAGCGGCCCCGTGATTGGCGCGTCGGTGCTGCATCTCAGCGAGAAAATCCTGGATCGTGAATTCCTGATTCTCGGAGCAGAAATCAACGTAGGCGAATACTGGTCGCTGATGTTGGGGATTGCCTTCATCATTGTGGTGCTGGTCTTCCCGCAGGGCGTAGTGGGTACGCTCAATCGCTGGTTCACGAATATGCGAACGCGCCGAAAGATACCACCCGTTCCGACAGAACAGGCTCCCGCCGCCGGGGACTGATTCCCGTCAGGTTCCCCGCCTTGCAGTGGCAGCGTTCGATGTAGAAGACAACTTCAGTTCACAATGGGGGAGGTGGTTACTCTCCCCCAGGTTGTGCTGGTTTCATGCGAGACGGAAGGGCATTTCGCGCAGGCGGGTTCCTGTTGCGGCGAAAACTGCGTTGCTCAACGCAGCCGGGACACAACCCACAACGGGTTCCCCCAGGCCGCCGATAGGTTCATCGCTGCTGTTGAGGGGAAGTACCTCAATTGTAGGCGCATCACGCATGGTGATGAGCGGGTAATCCCCGAAGTTCTCTGTGGTAATCATGCCGTCCGCGATTTCCTGCTTCTCGTACAGTGCCGAACTCAGTGCCATGATGATTGATCCCTGCACCTGAGCAGCGGCTCCGTCTGGATTGACTACCAGACCTGGATCAACGGCACACCAGGCATGATGCACCTGAATGCTGCCATTGTTGACGGATGCTTCCAGCACCAGGGCAACCACTGTCCCGCGATCATAGGCCGCGACGATGCCGCGTCCGCGACCTGCTGCCGGGGCTTCTGACCAGTTACTGGCTTCTGCGACAGCTTCCAGGGCTGCGCGGTAACGTTCGCCTAAGGCTCCTTCCGGCAGATGATGCAGGCGCAGTTGCAGCGGATCAACCCCCGCCGCGTCAGCGATTTCATCCATGAAACTTTCCATGGCAAAGGTGTTGGGGAAGGAGCCGAGTCCGCGCCAGTAGGCTGTTGGGGCTGGCAGCGAACGGTGATGATAATCCACGAGGCGATTCGGAATGTTGTAGAGTACCTGTGATCCATAGGTTGCCAGGAAATCCGCGCCGAGAATTTTGCCCACGAAACCGGGCAGGCCAACATCAGGATTGAAGATAATATCCGAACTCACCAGGCTGTGCCGGAATGCCTGGATGCTGCCGGAATCATCCAGCGCAGCGCTCAGAACATGGTGCGAAGGTGGGCGACGATAGCCGTAGCGCAAATCTTCGGTACGTGTCCAGCCTACATAAACCGGTCTGCCGACAGCACGAGACAGCCGTGCCGCTTCCACCGGGGCATCAATCCCAACTTTGCGCCCGAATCCGCCACCAATGTACAGCGGCACAACGGTAATCGTATCGGCATTCACGCCAAGCCCATCCGCGACAGCATCCCGCGTCGCTGAGGGAGACTGTGTAGAAGTATAGATCATGATGCCATCTTCCGTGACATCTGCCAGACCACCTTGCGGTTCCAGATGGGCATGGGCTGCCATCGGTGTGCGGTATGCAGCGGTGAGCGTGGTATTTTCGGAAAGTGTGCCCCTTGCGTCTCCGATGCGCTGCACCAGCACGCCATCTTCTTCCGGGACAGTGACCAGGGCTTCCAGTTCGTCCTGGTTCATGGTGCTGCCGCCTTCCCATTCCAGGTCGAGATGTGCCAGTGCCGCCTGTGCCTGGGTACGGCTTTCTGCCACAATCCCCGCAAAACCGTCTTCAATCACAACAGCAACTACCCCCGGCTGCGACTCAGCATCGCCAGCAGCAGCACGCGCCAATGTTGCACCGAAACGCGGCGGACGTGCCACTGCGCCATATGCCATCCCTGGCAGCCGTGCATCATAGCCATACACAGCGCGTCCGGTGATCTTCTCGTAGAAATCCACACGCTGCACAGGCTGCCCAATGTAGCGGAATTGCTCCGGTGTTTTCAGCGCAATCTCAACTTCAGGGATGACCCATTCGCTCGATTTTGCTGCGACGATTTCGCCGTAAGATTTGCGCGTTTCAGGATCGCTGGCGAGGTAACATTCGCTGTTTTCCGCAACAACATCCTCAACCGCCACCCCGAACTGTGCGGCTGCTTCTTCTCGCAGCATATAGCGCATGGTGGCAGCCACTTCGCGGATGGGAGCATATAATGAGGTGATGGATGTGCTGCCGAAAGTGAAAATCAGTTCCGGGTCAAAGCCACGATCCACATCACCCTGATGCACGATGACCGTATCCCAATCAGCTTCTAATTCATCAGCGGCAATTTGCGCCAGTGACGTATGAATGCCCTGTCCCATTTCAATCTTGGGGATGTAAAGATGGGCTTTGTTCTCGGCATCAATCTCGAACCAGGTCAGCGGACTTGTTGGAGTGGGGGCTGAGGGTGCGCCGCTGCCATTGAGTACGGCTTGCTGCACAGCGAGCCGACCTTCGCGCACGATGATAGGGCCACCCACGACTGCGCCAACGGCAAGTACACCTGCACCCGATCCCAGGCCGATCAAGAATTGGCGGCGGCTGATCCCCCGGCGGCGGGGTTGTTGTTCGGTAGTTGTGGGCTGCTCTGGATTCTCGCTCATGATGCGGCCTCCTGCATGGATTCAGCGGCAAGTGCCACTGCGGACTTAATGCGCACATAGCAGCCGCAGCGGCAGTAATTCCCACCCATTGCGGTAACAATCTCTTCTTCAGTTGGGTTGGGATTGTTTTGCAAGAAAGCGGCGGCGGTCATCATTTGCCCGCTCATGCACCAACTGCACTGCGGTACTTGCTCATCCAGGAAGGCTTGCTGCACTGGATGCAGCGTTTCACTGCCATCATCTGCGATAGTTGCCAACCCTTCAATGGTGGTGATTTCTGTTCCTTCGGCATCGCTGGCAGGCGTAACGCAAGAGCGCGTCACCTGTCCGTCGATATGCACGGAGCATGAGCCGCAGATGCCAACCCCGCAGCCAAATTTTGTTCCCGTTAAGCCTACTGCATCGCGGATGACCCACAGCAGCGGTTCATCCGGTGCGACTTCCAGCGTATAGGTCTGCCCATTAATGATGAAATCCATAGATGAAGCTCTCTCCCTGTAATCTACTGCGCACAGTGTACCGTCATTCATCAGAAAACTGCCTGCTCTATGGATAAAAGTTCATGCGATATTTAGGTGTCCTTAACGTCTCTTGCGCGCCCAAGCAGGTAGATGGCGTACACGTCACCTTGCATGGCTGCCTGTGTTATAAACAATAGCATTTCCATATGTATTTCAGCAGTCATCACCCAGGGGGAAATTCAATGCGGGTTGCAATCTTCACCGAAACATTTTTGCCGAAGATGGATGGCATTGTGCGCGTTGTTTGCCTGCTGCAAGAGCATCTCCAGCGCAAGGGAATTGAGACCATGATCTTCGCGCCCAGGCTGGGCGAAGAAGCTCCCGTATCGTACAACGGCGCGAATGTCGTCACCGTTGAAGGGATGCCGCTGCCCTGGTATCCCGAACTGAAAATGGTGCCGCCGTCGCCCACGGTCTACCGGGAGATGCACGCCTTCAAACCGGATGTTGCGCACATCTTCCAGCCCCTCACGGTGGGCATTCCCGGCTTGTTGATTGCCAAGCAGATGGGCGTTCCGGCGCTGACTTCGTTCCATATTGATATGGCGCAGATGGCGCTGCACCACAGCTTTGGTCCCATCAAGCTCAGTTTCCTGGCTCCGATCACCAACTACCTGACGCGGATGGTGTTCAACTGGGCGGATTACAGCCTCGCTCCAAGCCGGGTGATTCAGCGTGAGATGCTGGATTTGGGCATCCGTGAGGTGGGCTTATGGAAGCGTGGCGTGGATGCAGAGCGTTTCAACCCGGCTTTCCGCAATGAAGCGATGCGGGAACGCCTCAGTGGAGGGCATCCTGACGAGACGATTTTGCTCTACGTGGGGCGGCTCTCGCACGAGAAGCACGTCCACAAATTGCGCCCGCTGCTGGATCAAGTTCCGGGGGTACGGCTGGCGCTGGTGGGGGATGGCCCCTATCGCCCGGAATTGGAGAAACTTTTCGCCGGAACGCCCACGACCTTCATGGGCTATCTGCATGGTGAAGAACTTTCGCAGGCCTATGCCAGCGCAGATATTTTCACCTTCCCCAGTGCGTTGGAAACGTTCGGCCTGGTGGTGGTGGAAGCAATGGCGGCAGGGCTTCCGGTGGTCGCTTCCCAGGTTGGGGGCATCCCGGATGTCGTCGAAGAAGGCAAGACGGGCTATACCTTCCCGATTGGGGATGTGGATGGTTTGGTCGAAGGCGTGCGCAAGATCATCATCAGCCGCGAGCATATGGCACAGATGGGACGCAATGCCCGCGCCTATGCCGAATTACAAACCTGGGATCACATGATGGATGAAGTCATTGAGGTCTATGAGCGCATGATTTTCGAGAAAAAACAGGTTCGCCAGACGGCGTGAACCAGACACGCGGAGACCAGCCTAGAGGCTCTATCGTAGCAATGATCCAGAAATGCCTCCAGGCGAAACCTTGTTTCGTAGGGGTTCGATCCTGTCGAACCCGCTTTTAGGCCAGCGGGCGCGTCGTGGACACGCCCCTACGAGAAACAACATTTCAACGGCACGATGTCCGCGACATCTTTCACGGTCGATGCCACTAAAATGTACATCTCGTCTTTTACCGAAAGTGCGCGGATGCATCAGCGATATTGCACCGGAAGCGCCTTCATGCCGTGAATCAGCAAGCTCGTATTCCACTCAAGATTTTCCACAGCAGTATTCAGCCGGATGTCCGGGTAGCGTTGCAGCAGCGCGTTGATCGCAATGATGCCTTCCAGCCGTGCCAGGGGCGCACCCAGGCAATAATGAACGCCATTGCCGAACGCGACATGCGGGTTCGGGTCGCGGGTGATGTCGAAGGTGTCCGGGTTCTCGAAAACATCAGGATCACGATTCGCCGCCAGTAGTGAGGGCAGTACCACATCCCCTTCCGGGATTGTCACGCCGTTGACCTCAACATCCTGTGAAGCGAAGCGCCAGGTTGGGGCTTCAACAGGGCCGTTGTAGCGCAGCATTTCTTCAACAGCGGTGCGGATCAAATCAGGGTTTTCCTGCAATTTCTGCATTTGTTCGGGGTGCTGCATCAGCGCCAGCGTACCATTGCCGATTAAGTTGACGGTGGTCTCATGCCCTGCCACCAGCAGCAAGAAGACCATCGAGAGCAGTTCCATATGCTCCATCGTATCGCCTTCTTCTTCCGCACGCACCAACGCGCTGAGGATATCCCCCTTGTCTTCGCTGCGGCGTTCCTCAATCAGTTCATTCACATACTGCACAAATTCCATGACTGCCAGCAGACCCGCTTGCTCATCCATACCGAAGAGCAGCGCCTGCGTCCACTGACGGAATTTGTCGCGCATTTCGCTGTGTACGCCGAGCATCTCCGCAATCACCGTGATCGGCAGCGGGAAGGCGAAATCATTCAGCAAATCGCCATCTGGCTTATCCCCAATGCCGTCCAGCAAGTCTTTCGCAATTTCATGAATGCGTGGTTCGAGGTCGCGGACTTGTTTAGGCGTGAACGCTTTATGAACGAGGCTGCGCAGCCGGGTGTGGTCGGGCGCGTCGAGATTCAGCAAGTGATGGTTGATCGCTTCCCATACCGGGTCGGGGTTTTCTGCCACATACAGGCGGGAAAACTGTGGCTTGAGATTCTTGCGGGCATCCTTCACAAAACGTTGATCGCGCAAGACGGCGACAACATCCTCATAACGGGTGAAGAACCAGAAACGATGACCAGACATAGGACCTATAGCCGAATAGATTGGGTCGTGCTGGCGCATTTCCGCATACATTGCCTGCGGATTGGCGCGGGTTTCACGGATGAAAATCGGATAGGTGCGAGTATCAGTTGCCATGCAGATTTGCCTCACATATTGGACACGATGTAGCAATGGGATCACTCTACTATACGAGGAAATTTCCGCAAAGGTTCAATGTGAGCAAAAACTCATATATTGTTCTTGCACGCCCGCTGGCCTGAAAGCGGATTCAACATGGTTGAACCCCTACGGCACAGTTTGCCGTAGGAACCATCTTTCGGTCAGGTTCTAAGGCCAACCAAACAATAACTTCATGGAGCTTTCACCTGCTGAATCGTGCTACATGCATTACAATGAGTAGTATTGTGATTTGTACACATAGGGAAGGACACAGCATGCGGAACCTCTGGAAAGGTGGAGCAGTTATTCTGCTGCTCTTATTGTCCACGATGAGCGCAGCGGCTGAAACACTCAAACCAGCCGATGCTGTATTACTGCTACAGACAGAACCCTCCGCCAGCGCGGATGTGCGGGTGATCCCACGAGATGGCATCCAGGGTAGCAACCACACCATCCTCGTTAGTGGCTTACAAGAAAGTGAAAATATCACCATTCGCATTCTCAGTGATGAGTCTGGCGAGGCTGTTTTCAGCACAGATGAAGTTGCAGATGATAATGGGCGTGTTGAATTATCCATCTTCAGCACAGAAGATGACGCGCCGGGTGTCTACATCATTGAGGTGCTGAACCGCAACGAAGATGTGATCGGTTCTGCGGAACTGACTATCCTGGAGCCGGAAGGCCGCATGGGAACGGTTCGCATTTTGCCAGAGAGTGGGGAAGCCGGAACCACCTTCTTGCTGGAAATTGCAGAGGTTCGCCCCTTTGCCGCGCTCGATGTTGCGGTGCGCAGCGCTCAGGATGGCTTGATCTATCGAACAGAAGTCCGCGCTGATGTGGATGGTATGGCGACGGTTGAATTTGAAAGCGAACGCTCTCTCAGTGGTACGTTCAGCGTGAGCGTGCAAGAAGGGCAAGAAACGGTTGCTAGCGGTGAGTTTGAAATCACGGCTGTTCAAATTGACGTAGAAATTAGCGTTCAGCCGCGAGAACCAGAACCGAACGAAATGCTTCTGGTTTCGGTCACGGGGTTGGAAGCAGAAGAAACGGTGACGGTTGAATTCCTTCTCGATGATGAAGTGCTGGATTCACAAGAAGTTGTTGCAGATGTGAATGGCAATCTGATCGCACGCATCCCGGCAGATGCAGCATCAGCAGCGGGTGACTACGAAGTGCGCGTACTGCGTGATGAAGAAGAAATTGCAAGCGTAGAGGTTGCAGTTGGGCAGCAAGCGCAGACTGCCACCCGTGAAGTGATCATCACCACCACTCGCCAGGCGCTGACCATTGGCGATAGCTTCACGGTCAATGTGGGCGGCCTGGAAGCAGATGAAAGCGTTACCTTTGAAATTCGCTACGATGGCGAAACCGTCTACAGCACCGAACGCACCGCAAATGAACGCGGCGAATTCAGCATTAATCTGGTTTCCAGCGAAGACGATGAGCCGGGGCAATATGAACTCGTCGTGATCCGTGATGGCGAGGAAGTGGCTGCTAGCTTGATTACCATCGAAGCAGCCGCACAGACCACTGAAAGCGAAGTTTCTGTCACCGCTGTACCAGATTCGATTGCTGCTGGTGAACGCTTCACAATCAATGTGGCAGGGTTGGAACCGGGCGCAACAGTAACCGTGGATGTCCGGCTTGAGGGTGAAAGTGTCTTCAGTACCGAGCGAGCTGCCGGGGATGAAGGCAGCATTACGCTGGCGCTGACTGCGGAAGAGAGCGATGAACCCGGCGAATACGATGTGATTATCATCCGCGATGGGGAAGAAATTGCGGCGGGTAGTTTCACGCTCACCGAAGCGACCACCCAGGAAACCCCGGAAAGCGATGTGGAAGTGAGCATTGAGCCGGATGATTTCGCGCAGGGGGATGGCTTCACGGTAACCGTCAGCGGCCTGGAAGCGGATGAAACCGTCAACATTGATGTGCGTTTTGATGGCGCGAGCGTCTTTGCGACGGAACGTGCGGCTGATGATGATGGCGTAATCCAACTGCGGCTGACATCCAGCGAAGAAGACCAGCCGGGTGAATATGAAGTCATCGTCACCCGCGATGGGGAAGAACTGGCTGCGGGCGAATTCAGCATTGCAGCAGCACAAACCACCCCGGAAGAAACGCCTGAAGCTCCGGTGAGCGCAGTCAGCATCGAAGCTGATCCGCAAACACTCGCCCAGGGCGACAATGTAGAAGTCAATATCGCCGGGTTGGAAGCGGGTGAAACCGTCGAGCTGGATGTGCGCTTTGAGGGTGAGGTTGTCTTCACCACAGAACGCACTGCCGACGAAGATGGTAACGCTGTGCTGATCCTCACCAGTTCAGACGATGATGCACCGGGTGACTACGAAGTGGCGGTGCTGCGCGATGGGGAAGAAATCGCTGCGGTCACATTCACCTTGACGGGCGCAACGACAGAAGAAACCCCACCGCAACAGGTCGCGGAAGCACAGGTCAATATTGAGCCAGCCAGCGGCATTCGCGGTACGAACCATATTGTTCAGGTGACTGGCCTGGAAGCGGGCGAAACAGTTGAATTGCAAGTCGAGTTTGAAGATGAGGTGATCTTCACCACCTTCCTCACTGCGAATGACGAGGGCGCGGCAGAGACGCAGCTCGTCAGCGAAGAGTCGGACGAAGCAGGCGATTACACCATCAATATCCTGCGCGGAGATCGCGTCATCGGCAGTGGCATTCTGACGATTGAAGAAGTCGTAACTGAAGAAGAACAACCCAACCAGGAACAGGAAGGTGACACCGACGTAACGCCTGAGCAAGAGCAGGAAGGCGATACCGAAGGTGAGTTGGAAGAAGAAATGGTTGTCGCAGAAGGTGCGAGTGAGATTATCACAGGCAGCCTGACACAAGAAGAACCGGAACAGCGCGTCAGCTTCAGCGGCGAAGAAGGTGATTCTGTGCTGATTTCGCTGTCTTCCAACGACTTTGACACCTACCTGACACTGCTGGATGAACAGGGCAATATCCTCACGAGCAATGACGATAGCAACCAATCGCTCAATTCGCAGATTGGCCCCTTCACCCTGCCGTACAGCGGTGAATATACGATCCTTGTCGGCAGCTACTCGTACTCCACTTTTGGTGAAGCATCCACAGGGGATTACACTCTCACCATTGAGCGTGTCGGTCTATCCGATATTGCCTATGGTGATACGGTAGAAGTCACCTTCGCCGAGGACAGCTTCACGCAGTTCTTCAGCTTTGACGCAAATGCCGGGGATGTGATCTCGGTCACAGTCGATAGCGGTGGCTCGGTCGATACCGTACTCTCGCTGCTTGATCCTGAAGGGTTCAGTGTCTTCACGGATGATGATGGCGGCGCAGGGCTTGATCCTGAAATGACGCGCTTTGTCATCCCCAACAGCGGAACCTATATCCTGACGCTGCGGACTTTCACCCCTGGGTCAGAAGGGAACGCCAGCCTGACGTTGAACCTCAACGATGTGCGCACGCTGGATGAAGAATCCCGCACAGTTGTACTCAATGGTAAGCAGAACCGGGATGTCCTCACACTGACCGGGGAAGCTGGCGAAGCCATCCAACTGAACATTGCCGTAGAAAGTGGCAATCCGGGTGATCTGAATGTGAGTGTGGTACAGAATGGTCAGAGCTTAATGTACTACCAGAGCTTCGGTATCCCCAGTGAAATCACGTTGGGCTTCGTCATCCCCGAAGATGGAGAAGTGACGATCTTCGTAGAAGATTACAGCGGTGCAGCGAGTTCATTCACCGTCTCGATTGAGCGTGAATAAGACGAGCATTGTAGGGGGGCGCACAATGGGCGCTCCCCTCTGGCACAACGCCAGGGAATTGCAGCGGCTGACCGATGAATCGCCCCCGACACGTTTCTACCCCAAACCCGGATAATCCAGGAACAACACTTCCAATGCAAGGCGGACGCTGGCATTGGTCTTGAGTGTTTCATTGAGTGTGGTGCGCGTGGCTTTCAATGCGCGTAGGGCATCTGCTGGTTGGATGCGCTGGGCAATCTGCTGAATTTGCACATGGCGGTCACTGTTGCAGGGCTTGACCAGGCTGCCTTCTGTCAGCAGCAAGACATCGCGCCAATAGGTTTGCCAGGTTTCCAGCAGATTGCTCACCGCCATTTTGTCTTTCCGCGCCAATTTATCCATATCTTCTGCAATGGCGAAGCGTCCGGTGCGGTTACTGCTGATGATGTCCTCCAGCATACTGAGCATATCCTCACGTTCCTGCATAACGACTTCATCACGCAGGGCATTCAACGCCCAACCGATGCGCCCATTACTGAGCCGCGCCAGCAGAGTCGCCCGGTCTTCCTCTGCGCCGTGCATCATCAGGAAATCGTGTACGGTCTCTTGTGGAACCGGACGCAGCGGCACAATCTGGCAGCGGCTGGTGATGGTGGACATCACTCGCTCGGTAGATTGCGCCAGCAAAATCAGGACGGCGTGCGGGGCTGGTTCTTCCAGGGTTTTTAATAGGGCATCCTGCGCACGGGGCTGCGCGGCATCAAAATTATCAAAGATGGCGACACGGTAGCGCGAGTCAAAGGGCTTCAGTGCTAAGAGCCGCATGACATCACGGATGGTATCAATTTTCAACTGCCCCGTTTTTTCATCCGTCTCACTGTAGAGCATGTCGGGATGGTTGCCACTGTAGATCAAGCGGCAGGAACGACATTCCCCGCAGGGATGCTGCGCCGGGTCTTCGTGTGTGCAGTTCAGCGCCATCGCAAAAGCGTGTGCCAGTTGATTTTTGCCGATGCTTCTTGTGCCTGTGATGAGGTAAGCGTGGCGGTTGCGTCCATGCGCCATACTCGTGCGCAAGAATTCCACCGCCCAATCATGCCCCCATACAGGCCAATTGTGCGTTCGTTGATTCATAGAACCTGCTGCTGAAAACTGATGGCTGATGGCTCAAAACTGAGAGCGTGTTTGTAAATAAAAGTGTTACGATCAGAATAAAGCATATTTAGCCACTCCCCGATTCTCAAGGAGGGGGCTAAAAGTCTCCCTCATAGCTGTCAAGTGTAGCATTCTTCTCGCAAATGCATGGCTTGCTGCCCTGCGCCTGACGTTCAAAACGTCAGGCTACACCAGGGTGAGCGTCCGCTAAAGGGACGCTGAGACAACCATCCTACACGATAAAACATCTTGGCTCATTTACAGAAACTGTGATTCTTGACATTTTCTGCAAACGGCGCAGCACGCTGCGCCCCTACAAATCACACTTTTTACACATGAGCCAACATCTTGATAACCCCTTTAGCGGGTTTCGGTCTTTTGTAGCCGGGGATTTTAATCCGCGGCGACCCTTTCGCGTAATGTCCGTTTTAATAAACACGCTCTGAAAACTCATTTTACGCTGGATTGTTCATTGCATCCAGCACGTCTTGAATCTGGCGCAGGTGAGCTTGGCAGTGATTGGCATACATCTCGACATGCAACCTGTAACAGAGGCTGTTGGCGAATCCATGAATCATTGTGTTTTTGTAGGGGAGCGCCCGTGTGCGCTCCCAGGGCGACCACGTGGGGATCGCCCCTACACCGATTCGCCAACAAGGTCTGGTACATGAGTGTATCACCAATTTTTGCAGAAACGCAAACCTTGCTGTGCCAAAATCCAGACTATACTGTACCCTTGAGGCGAAGCACGCTACGATTGTTCATTCAATTGCGCAACACCACACTGAGGCTGGAATGACTGAGACGCGCAAACGTTCTGCACTCTCCCAATTTGTAATATTCCTGATGGGACTGTATGCCCTGCTGCTGATGATTTTCCTGGTGGGACGGCTGGCACTGCGCAGCGATTGGTTTTTGCTGGGGCTGGCGACCAATTTCACTCCTTATTTGTTCGGGCTGGCGCTGATTGCACTGCTATTGGCGGGGCTGCTGCGTGCGCCACGTCTAGCGGTGATCTACACATTGCTGCTGTTGATCGGTGCATTGTGGATCGTTCCACGCTTGTTGCCACCTTTCAGCCTGCCAGAAGCCCAGGGTACTACTCTGAAGCTGGTGAGTTTCAATATCTATCCGAACAATCAGCGGGCGGATGAAGCGGTGGATTGGTTGCTGACTCAGGATGCGGATTTGCTGCTGATTCAAGAACACAGCGGAGGATTTGCGTCACTAGAAGCTGCTTATCCCTATTCACAGGTCGAACGCTCTGGCGGCTCCGGGATTTTCTCGCGCTATCCCATCACAGATTATGAAGAAGTTACCTTCGGGGAATTTGTGCATCAACGTGCTGTGATCGAGGTGGCAGGCTCTCCCTTTGTGCTTTACAATCTGCACCTCGCCATGCCCTTGACGCAAGATGAATCCGTTCCGCTGCCGCTGCGCTATGACTCCACCCAACGCGATTCGCAAATTCAGGAATTATTGGCACGCGCCCCGCAAGAAACGCTGCCCGTGATTCTGGTGGGAGATTTCAACATGAGCGAGTATTCGCCCATCTATGACCAGATTGCAGCAGAATACACCGATGCTTACCGTGCCGCATCCTGGGGCATTGGCGCAACCTGGCCTGGGGGTGCATCCGAAGAATGGACGACTCCGCTGCCGCGCTTGATGCGCCTGGATTATGTCTGGTACAGCGGCGGGTTTCAGGCGCGTGCTGCAACGGTTGGCGCTCCGTTGGGCAGCGACCATTTACCGCTGATTGTCACGCTGGATTGGCTGCCATGAGATCACGCCCTGAAATAAACGCCCTCACAGACAGCTATCCGCTGCTCGTAGTGCTGTACTTGCTGCTGCGTGCATGGTTCGGCGGGACGTTCTGGTGGCTGGCTCTATTACACACTTTCGCGCTGTATCTGTTCTTTCCGTTGATTCTGGTACTGCTGCTGGCGTTGGCGCTGCGTCGTCCAGGGAGTGCGCTTGTTTCGCTGGCGCTGCTGATCCTGGGAGGTTGGTTGTATCTGCCGCGTCCCAGCCGCAAACGCAATACAGATCATGCGCAATTGCGCGTGATCCAGTACAACGCAAGGCCAGAAAATCCCCAACTTGCAGAGGATGCACAGTGGCTCTTGCAGCAAAATGCAGATGTTATCCTCCTGGAAGAGATCGTTTCCGAAAATCACGAGCCTGCGCTGGATGCCCTTTACGAAGCATACCCGCACCATATCTACATTCAGAGCAGCATCCGGCTTTTCTCGCGCCATCCCCTGCTGGAGCAGGAACAAATCTGGCTGGAAGAACCGGGCGAATATCACGGACGGTTGGCGATCCGCGCAGTGATTGACCTGGAAGGGCAGCCAATTACAATATACGGTGTGCATCTCTCCCTACCCTGGCAAGATGAGCCGCACTTCCCCATCTATACCCATCGCTTCCTGGTCAATGTGGTGCTGCGCTACGACGAACGCCGCCGCAACCTGCAAATCCGCAACCTGCTGCAACGGGTACAACAAGAAGCCTATCCGGTGATTATCGCGGGTGATTTCAACACAAGCCACACATCGCCCACCTACAGAGACATTGCCGCGTCTGGCCTGCTGGATGCTTATGGCGAAGTTGGGCGAGGGTGGGGCATGACCTGGCCTGCACATGGGGGATGGCTGCCGCCACTGCTGCGGATTGATTACATCTGGCACACGCCTGATCTGGTGGCGTTACGGGCGCGGTTGGGTGCGCACCGGGGCAGCGATCATCTGCCGCTGATTGTTGATTTCGTGCTAGCCAACCGTTAGAAACCCCTCGCTTCATGCTATACTAATAGGGTGATGATAAGGCTACCCTTATGGAAATAGATCGCGCATTTGCAAGGGCGGAATAGCTCATCAATACGAAAATGGGTTTCGTCGCGTGCTTGAATAGATGCGAGAGACACTATCCCGTGCCAGTGAGGAAATGAATCCGATGTTGAGCCTTTATAAACTAGAAATTTTTGGAACCGTCGTACAGGTTGGTAGCTTCAGCGGAGCCGCACAACGCCTCTATATGACACAACCCGCCGTCAGCCAGCATATCCAGGATTTGGAGGCGCGGTTGGGAACGCCCCTGTTCCTGCGCGGACGGCGTGGCGTGACCCTGACTCCTGCGGGGAAGACGCTCTATGAGTACACGCAGCGCATTTTGCAATTGGTGGCAGAAGCCGAAAGTGCCGTGACCAATGTGCAGCATCTGGATAGCGGTCAGGTGAGTATTGGCGCGACCCCCGGTGTGAGCGTTTATTTGCTCCCGGAATGGATCGGCAGTTTTCGCACGCTGTATCCGCAGTTGAATGTCTCTATCCAGACGGCGACCACCACCGAAATTGCTGAGGGTGTGCTGGAACATCAATTGGATATTGGCTTTGTAGAAGGTGAGTTGGAGACCATCGCCAGCAAACGCCTGGGAAGTCTCGTCCTGCGTCCGGTGGATTTATTCGTTGTGGTCAGTGGGTCGCATCCCTGGCACGAACGCGAACGTGTTTCCATAACTGACCTGGATGAGCAGCCCTTCATCACACGCCAGCCAGGGAGCCGTACCCGCGCCTGGGTGGATGATCTGTTCTCACAAAAGGGTGTGCGTCCGCGCATCGTTGGCGAGTTCGACAATCAGGAAGCCATCAAACGGGCGGTGATTTCCAACATTGGCGTGAGCATTCTGCCGGATTATGCCATCTCGCGTGAGACATCCGCCGGGGTGCTGTATTGTTTGCCCATTGAAGATGTCGCATTAGAACGACACATGAAGCTCATCTGGGATAACAAAGCGCCACTGACCGCCGTTGCCCGCGCCTTCTTGTCGCACCTGGTTGTCTACTTCCCGGATATTGAAAGTGTGTTGTAGATAGCTGTTACAGGGCTTGCTGTTTAGCTTACTGACTGACGTTACGCACTTTTCTTGTAACCAGCCACATTTGGTGTACAAATACTGTTGGGTTTCAGTTTTCAGTCGTCAGTTATCCGTGAAAAGCTCTCAACCTGACGTTCA
>CAYVVZ010000042.1:0-39771 GCA_964455365.1 uncultured Anaerolineaceae bacterium
CTAGCGCAAATCTATCTCGCCCTGCAAAGACAGCCATCCCCCAATATTTAGGGGTTTCAGGCAGATCTGTATCGCATCTCCTAACCGCCGCCCCGCCAGAATGAACGCCTCACTGGATGGGTGAAATTCGCTGGATTGCCCCGTGCAGCCTGTTTATTCTGATGTTTTGCACACTATGTCCCCAATGACCCAGCGACCCATGGCTTGTTCCATGTTTATGGTCGCCAGCTCGTAGCCTGTCACTGTATCTTCGCCTGATGGATACATGCCCATCAGTTGCAAGGCGGCTGCTTCATCGCTGGTTTCACTGGGGATGATTTCTACGAATGCGGGAATATCCTGGGCGCATAGCACCGGATCGGCAGGAAGTCCAGCAGGATCGGTGAATTCGGCACGGAGTTCATCCAGCAGTGCTTCGGAGAGATATGCATTCCAGTTGAAACCCCAATCTACCAGTCGCGTGCGCTGGATTCCGTAGTCGATGTCATAGCGCGTGAAGTCGCTATAGAGTCGGTAGAAGCTCAGGGCAATTGTTTCTGGTGGTACTTCACAGCCGAAGTCGTCTATTTTCCAGCCACCACCCGTTTCCCGCAGCGTCACAACAGCGCGATGCGGCACCGGGAAATCACCGAAGTATTCATTGACCAACACCCGCGCTTGATCGTCGCGTACATCAACTTCGAAGGCTTGCGCATCACGCGGCACATCCTGCGCACACAGCACCGGGTCATGCCCGATAGGGGACTCACTGTCCATCATGGCATCCAGCCGATCAATCAGTTCAACCGTCAGCAAATCCGAACTGCGCCAGATGCGATCTACCATCGGGTTCTCGAAGTGTCCGGTTTCGACATCGTAGCCGACGTAACCGAGCCAGAAATCATAGAATGCCTGCGTCACCCCGCGTGGTGTAACTGTATCTTCGCAGCGCACGCCGTTGATTTTCCAGGAATCGTCCATCTGCACCAGTTCAATCATGATGTTGTGCGTCAGTGGACTATCGAAGTGCTGGCGCATGAGTACCCTGGCTTCCTGGCGCAAGGCTCGGACGATCTCCACACTATAGAAATTTGGCACGGCCTGCGTACACAGCAGCGGATCTGCCACGCGCTCTTCCTGGGCAAATTGCGTATCCAGGTTCCTGATGAAGTCTTCGGTCAGGTAGGGGCTTTCCTGGTAGGCTGTGCCAACGCTGTAATTCCGGGCGAGCAGCGTCTCGGTATACCAATCATAGAATTCGGTAACGACTGCACCGATTTCAGGGTCGGGCGGGGTTTCCTGTGCTGCCACGATGGGCGGCAGTAGGCTGAACAATACGAATAGCAAAATCATTCGTTTGAACATGATTTGTTCCCTCATTCTTGTCCAACGTTTCATTGCAATTCATAGTATATGCGGGTTTTTCCCGTGATTCATCACCGTAAATATGAGTTCGAAGGTGAAGTTCTTCCTGATTGCCAGTGGCGATGGCGTGTGAATATTCCCTCAGCAAAACTCGCATTCCCTTTGCAGATGTGTCACAATCGAATCTGTATTTGATTATGGGGCAGGGTGGGTGATCCAGCGGATCGCCCCTACAAATTTCTTCGTGTCCTTTGTGTCTTCGTGGTTCAATGTGTTTTGATGCGGTTCGCCTGCCCGTAACAATCGAAAAAGGACGCTTTTTGCGAAAGGGTTTTGACAATGCGATTGGGTTTATTTGTTGGGTATTCCGGCTCGAAGATGCAGCTTCCGCTGGAGATGATTTTAGAAGCGGATCGGCTGGGCTATCATTCGGTGTGGACATCCGAGGCTTACGGCAGCGATGCGGTTTCGCCGCTGGCCTGGATTGGCGCGTTGACACAGAATATCCACCTGGGAACGGGAATTTTGCAGATGCCTGCCCGTACCCCGGCGATGACTGCCATGACCGCGATGACCATTGACCACCTCAGCGGGGGGAGGATGCTGCTCGGTCTGGGCTTATCGGGGCCGCAAGTGGTGGAAGGCTGGCATGGTACTTCTTATGGCAAGCCCCTGGGTAAGACGCGGGAATATGTGGAAATCGTGCGCAAGATTTTTGCCAGGGAAGCGCCGCTGGAACACAGCGGATCGCACTATGAAATCCCGTATCAGGGCGAAGATGCCACCGGACTCGGCAAGCCGCTGAAGAGCATCCTGCATGGACGCGCCGATTTGCCGATTTACATTGCTTCGATTGGTCCTAAAAACGTTGAACTCACGGCAGAGATTGCGGACGGCTGGCTGCCGATTTTCTACGCGCCAGAATTTTACAATCAAGCCTTCCGCGAAAATGTTGAAGCCGGATTTGCGAAGGCAGGCAGCGGTAAAAGCCTGGAGAATTTCGACATCGCGCCGACGGTTTATGTGGCGATGGATGATGATCTGGATATGGCACGTAACCAGATTCGCCCGATGGTGGCGCTGTATGTGGGGGGCATGGGCGCGAAGGGCAAGAATTTCTATTACGATCTGGCGGCGCGGTTCGGCTACGAAGAAGCGGCGGATAAAATCCAGGACTTGTATTTATCCGGGAACAAGGGTGAGGCAATGGCAGCCGTGCCGGATGAATTGATTGACGCGGTGGCGCTGGTCGGCTCGAAGGATCGCATCAAAGATCGTTTGCAGCGCTGGACAGAGAGCGAAGTTACTACGCTGAACATCCAGACATTTGATATTGATGTGGTGCGCATGATGGCAGAGCTGGTGTTGTAGGGTTGTCCGTTGTTGGTGATTGGTTTTTGGTAGGGGCATGATCCATCATGCCCGTTTTTTGTTTCACCACAGAGGCACGAAGAAATACGTAGGGGCATGATCCATCATGCCCAAAAATATGAACCACAAAGCCACCAGGAATACAAAGAAATGTGTAGGGGCGATCCGCTTGGGTCGCCCGATTTTGAGTATACTTATGGTAGAAAAGGAAATAAGAGGTGCAGCATGGAAGAGAGAACGCTAACCCTACGCGCTGATCTGGTGGATCGGTTGGAAGCGATGGCTTCCAAACAAGGCCGCACGATAGAAGATGTGCTGGATGATGTGCTTGAAGATGTGGAGCCAGCAGCAGAAAAGCCGAATAATTGGGCGCTGGCAGTTGTACGTGCCGCGACAGAAGCTAATATCGAATGGGAGGATTTACCGAATATTGCCAATGCATCTGAAAGTGGAAACCTCTATTACGAGGATCGTTACCAGCGATGGCTTGAGTTGCAGCAGCGAGAGGATTCACATGAATGAAGTATTGGTAGATGCCAACTACTTAGTGGCTCTGGCGAATCTGAAGGACGTTAACCATCAAAAGGCAGAGCAGTTTGCAACAAATGGTAATTATCGCTCTTTGGTACCAATAGTTGCTATACCTGAGGCGATGTACATTCTCAAGCGCTTTGGTGGCACGAGGTTAGCGTCTGTTCTAGGAGATGCATTAGTGGAGCAGAAACCTGCGTTTGTAACGCTTACCCATAATGACTTCCAGCGTTCGATGGAAATCATGCAAAACTATGCTGATGCCGATCTCGATTTTGTAGATAGTGCGATAACTGCCTTGGCAGAACGTCTGAATATCACGCATGTTTGCACATTTGATCGCCGTGATTTCTCCATCATTCGCCCTAACCATGTCGATTACTTCACGCTGCTTCCATAACGATCTTCATGCCTCTGTAATGAAAAATCTGAAAGTTGATCCGGGGAATAACCCATAAGTTCCGTTAAATGTCATATTCGGTTTTTGCCCCCTTGTGCTGCATAATGATCTGTGGATGCTGAAAAAGCACTTTTGATTCAACTTAACGCAGGAGTAAACAACAATGGCTTTTCCTGAAAATTTTGTCTGGGGTGCGGCGGCTGCCAGCTACCAGATCGAAGGCGCAGCTTACGAAGATGGCAAGGGGTTATCGGTGTGGGATGTTTTCAGCCACACAGAGGGAAAAACCTGGGCAGGGGATACCGGGGATGTTGCAGACGATCACTATCACCGCTATGAAGAAGATGCGCAGTTGATGAAGCAGATTGGCCTGCAAGCCTATCGCTTATCGTTGTCCTGGCCCCGCATTCTGCCGAGCGGAACCCGCAGCGTGAACGAAGCCGGGTTGAGCTTTTACGATAAGCTGGTCGATCAACTGCTGGAAAAGGACATCACCCCGTATGTGACGCTGTTCCACTGGGATTACCCCTGGGAGTTGTACTGCCGGGGCGGATGGCTGAATCGGTACAGCGCGGATTGGTTCGCGGAGTATACCGAAGTTGTTGTGAAGGCGCTGGGTGATCGTGTAAAGAATTGGATGACGCTGAATGAGCCGCCTGTTTTTGTGGTGCTGGGGCATCAGATGGGTATTCATGCGCCGGGTGACAAATGGAGCGAGCGCCACATCATGCGCGTTGTTCACCATGTGCTGCTGACGCATGGCAAGAGCGTGCAGGCTATCCGCGCTAATTGCAGCGATGCACAGGTGAGTTGGGCGCTGAACACCGAACCCGCAATTCCGGTGGTAGAAGACGAGGCCACGATCAACGCAGCGCGAGAAGATTACTGGAAGCTGGATAACGCTTTCTGGAATACGGCGCTCTGGCTTGATCCTGTCACGAAGGGGGAATATCCGCAGGCTGTGCTGGATCGCTGGGGCGAATACATTCCCATGCAAGAGGGTGATCTGGAAACGATGAATCAGCCGCTGGATTTCATGGGCTTGAATATCTATCGTGGCTATTTTTTCTCAGCAGATGCAGAGGATGAGTCCCGTTTTGGGGATACGGGTGAGGGAAGCGCGAGCCGCTTCGCCGACGGGTATCCGCTGACGATGATGGATTGGCCTGTGACTGATGAAGCGCTGTATTGGGGTGCGAAGTGGGTACATGAGCGCACCGGACTGCCGATTGCCATCACCGAAAATGGGCTGGCTTCGATGGACTGGGTGGCGGTGGATGGTGCTGTACATGATCCCAACCGCATTGATTTCCTGACGCGCTACCTGCGCGGTTTCCGTCGCGCAGCAGAAGAGGGCATCCCGCTGCATGGCTACTTCCAGTGGTCGATCTTCGACAATTACGAATGGGCAGAAGGCTACCGCAAGCGCTTCGGGCTGGTGCATGTGGATTACCAGACGCAAAAACGCATCCTGAAAGACTCCGCACACTGGTATCGCAGCGTGATCGAAAGCAACGGCGCGAATCTGTAACGCCTGAGGCAATCGAGATAAATGCAGGGGCAGAAAGGTTGCTGCCCCCCGCCTGACGTTCAAAACGTCAGGCTACACCAGGGTGAGCGTCCGCTAAAGGGACGCTGAGACAACCATTCCGTTCTAGAGAGCGCCTTGATAACCCCTTTAGTGGGTTTGGGTCTTTTGTAGCCGGGGATTTTAATCCTTGTCCGGTATTGAAACCAACGCAAACGCATGGTTTTTAGGTTAGGTTTCCACCAGTAGGGACAACACCTGTGTCGCACGACATAGGGTTGTAGGGATTGTGTCCCCCTCCGTCGCTAACGCGACACCTCCCCCAACGCTTTGGGGGAGGTTTGTCTGCGCGGCAGTGAGCCAGAAAGCCCCCTCCCTAATGCGTTGGGGAGGGGGTTGGGGGTGGGGACAGTTCTTGGAATCAGGCCAATATCCGCAAAACCCTGTGTCGCATTCCAGCAACCTAACCCTATGTCGCATGACACCTGTGTTGTCCGCCTATGGTTGTTTCGGACGAGGCAGGCCTCGTCCCTACAACAGACTCTGTCAAGACACGACAAGACCTACAATGACCCTGATAATATTCCCGGACAAGCTTTTTAATCCTCGGCTTACATTTCTGCTTCGCATAGTCATCAGACACATGATAGATAGATATGCGATGGGGCAGGTGGGGTTTTGCAGGGCAGGGGTATCGGCAGACAATGCTGTCTCCGACTACATCTGTAGACTTCGCATAGTCAATAGGCTTGTTGTTGTGGTTATTTGGGTAGGGTAGGGGATCAACCGTCCTTCCGCATCGCAGCATGGTTCTTCATGAGCCTTTTTTCCAGAACGTGCTGCGATGCTTCATGACCTTTGATCCCCCACCCGTATGATTCTCTGTGAGGATTTCCGCGCCGCGCCTTCAATCCCAATATGCAACACCCAAGATGCAACTGGGTACAGCCGGGGCTGAGGGTAGGGCAGGTATGGCAAACGGCTTCCTGCTCCTTTTTGCTCCCTCAATGTGAGATACGTTCTCCTTTCATTAGAAGGCTGCAACATCTGTTGGCAGTGTATTGCGAAGTGCGTTATGCTGCCGACGGAATTGGGACACTTTTTTATGGATGAGGTATCACAGTATGGCCTTCCTTGATATGCCACTTGAAGAGTTGGAACATTATCTTCCCCCACGTAATGAACCCGCAGACTTCGCTGATTTCTGGGCGCGAAGCCTGCAAGAAGCCCGCAGCTACCCGCTGGATTTGCAGGTTGCTCCTGTGGATTACGGCCTGGCGCTGGTCGATACTTACGATGTCACCTTCAATGGCTACGGGGGTCAGCCCATCAAAGGCTGGTTGCTGCTGCCGAAAGCCCGTTCCGGCAAGCTGGCCTGCGTGGTGCAATATATCGGCTACGGAGGCGGGAGGGGATTGCCGTATGAATGGCTGGCCTGGGTGAACATGGGCTGCGCGACCCTCATCATGGATACACGCGGGCAGGGCAGCGCGTGGAGAATGGGCAATACCCCGGATTATGAAGCGGATGGATTCAGCCCGCAGTTTCCCGGCTTCATGACGCGGGGCATCCTATCGCCGGATACTTACTATTACCGCCGCGTGATGGTCGATGCGGTGCGAGCCGTAGAAGCAGCACGCGCTCATGATGCAGTTGATCCGGCGAAGATCATCGTCACGGGTGGCAGCCAGGGTGGGGGCTTGACTCTCGCAGTGGCGGGTCTGGTAGATGATCTGTTTGCCGTGATGCCAGAGGTTCCCTTCCTGTGCCATTATCGACGTGCTACCCAGCTAATCGACACGCTTCCCTATGGTGAGATCACGCAATATTTGCGCGTACATCGGGATCGCGTGGAAGCGGTTTTCGGCACTTTGGCTTATTTCGATGGCATGAACTTCAGCCCACGGGCGACCGCTCCGGCGCTGTTTTCCGTTGGTTTGATGGACGATATATGCCCACCATCCACGGTGTACGCAGCTTACAATTATTATGCTGCGCCCAGGCAAATTGAAATCTACGAATACAACGGGCATGATGGCGGCGGCGTGCATCATCTACAGCGACAGGTGCAGTGGGTCGGGCGGCTGCTCTCCGGCGTATAGCTCTCAGGAGTGTGTCTACGACGCATTGGCACTACGCCAGGTGCTCATGTACATTACGATGTGATCTGTCAAGAATCGAAAAAACCGCCAAGGAACATGACGCTACTACCGGACAAGCGCAGAAGGCTGTCCCTACGCCTGATCCTCACATATTCAAATGGTCTCTAAAAGGCATTAATCCTCAGCGATCAGCTTGCTGCATTTGTATTGCCCCCCATAGCTGTCAAGTTAAACGCTCTTCTGCGACCTGCGGTTCTTGCTACCCTGCGCCGGACATTCAAAATGTCCGGCTACACAAGGTTGTGCGTCCACTAAAGGGACGCTTGAAAACCGTTTTGATGATTAGAATATCTTTATAACCCCTTTATTGGGTTTGGGTCTTCTGTAGCCGGGGATTTTAATCCTCGGCTACCAGCTTAAGTTGACAGCTATGGCTGCATTTGTATTGCCCCCACACTTCATTCTGCGGACAATTCTCTTTATACTAACGTGTAGTTCACCGTGAAACGACTGTTCACGTTGGATGGCAAACCATATTTCAATCCAACTACCTGAATGCTACGTATTCCATCATAGATGGTCACGGACTAAAGGAAAGGAAAACTCCGCGTGAATATCTTCGGAATTGGCGGCGCGGAACTCGTCCTCATTATTCTAATTATGCTGGTTGTTGCCGGCCCGCAGCGGATGATCCGCTGGGCATACCACATGGGGCGCTATATGGGCATGCTGCGTACCATGTGGGGGCAGATGATGGATGCGGTGCAGAGCGAGATTGATGCCGCCGGGTATGATGTAAAAGTGCCGCGAGATTTACCCACCCGCGATAACATGAGTAAGATGATCCGCGATGCAGCAAAACCCCTCAGTGACCCGGTGGAGAAGACCATGAAAGAAGTCACTCAGCCGGTGAATCAAACCATACAAGAGGTCAAGCAGGCGGGGGCAGAGGCTAATCGCAGTCTGGCGCAGGCCAACAAGGAAATGAAGAATGTCGGTAGCTGGAACGGCGGTTCTGCTCCGGCAGAGCAGTCGCCAGCCGCACCCAAACCAAACTCCGGCGCAGATGCAGCGAGCTTCGGCGCGTGGTCGATACCGGAACATCCGAGCCAGCAATCACAACAGGAGCAGGGATCATGAGCTACGAGAGCAATTACAGCGATCCCGAAACGATGGATGGTCATGAACTGCGGATGGGCTTATTCGAGCATCTCAAAGAACTGCGCGACCGGGCAATCCGTGTGACTTTTGCATTGGTGATTGGTACGGTGATTGGCTTCGCCTTTGCGCAGTACGGCCTGGAAATCTTGCGCGAGCCGTATTGCAATATTGTTGAGACCATCGAAGATTGCTCATTCCAGATCCTGGATCCCACGGGCGGTGTGATGGTTTATTTCCGCATTTCGCTGCTGATTGGGGGGATTCTCTCCGTCCCGTATATTACCTACCAGGCGATGATGTTTGTGATCCCCGGCCTTACGCGCCGCGAACGTCGTCTCGTTCTGACGGCACTCCCGGCGATTACGCTGCTCTTCATTGTTGGCGTGGTTTTCACCTGGAGCTTGTTGCTACCCCCGGCGCTGGGATTCCTGGATAACTTCCTGCCAAACCTATTCCGCACTGAATGGACAGCGGACGGATACCTGAGCTTCGTCACGGCGCTGATTTTCTGGATGGGTGTAGCGTTTGAGACACCGCTGGTCTTCTTCGTGCTGTCGGTGATTGGGGTCGTTACACCCAAGACGCTGGCATCCAATTGGCGCATTGCCGTTGTCGGTGCTGCGATTGCCGCCGCGTTGATTACGCCGACAATTGATCCGGTGAATATGGCGCTGGTGATGGGGCCGCTGCTGGTTCTGTATCTCCTGAGCATTATCCTGAGTACCGTCGGTGCGCGGATCAATCGTGCAGGCG
The DNA here is from genome assembly GCA_964455365.1 of uncultured Anaerolineaceae bacterium. GTDB lineage: Bacteria > Chloroflexota > Anaerolineae > Aggregatilineales > Phototrophicaceae > JAUZRW01. Next base: position 9,191 of record CAYVVZ010000042.1, read on the forward strand.
CACCAGCGTAAATTGGGGGCAGCGAGTGCGAAGATCTTTGTGTCTTGGGGATTGGGACTATTTTCAGGCATTGTACCGCAGTGAACACGAGGTAAGGATTGATTGCCTCTGTTTTCGGGCACGACATGTCGTGCCCCTACGGTAGAAACCCGTCTTTTGTGGGGGATCATGCTGCGCAAAATCCACCGAAAAACTTTGTTTCTTATCATTCAATTGAGGTCATGATGACAGATCAAATGACAAGTGAGTCCCGCGTGCAAGACCTCCTGGCGCAGATGACACTGGCAGAAAAAATCGGGCAGATGACGCAGCCTGAGAAGGACAGCGTCACGCCGAAGCAAGTCACTGAATATGCGCTTGGTTCGGTACTGAGTGGGGGAGGTGGCAATCCATCCCCAAACAATCCGCAGAATTGGCGCAAGATGGTTGGCGATTACCAGGCAGCAGCCCTCAAGTCGCGCCTGGGGATTCCGATTTTTTATGGTACGGATGCGGTACATGGTCATAACAACATGAAAGGTGCGACCATCTTCCCGCACAACATCGGTCTTGGGGCTGCGGCAGATGCGGAACTGGTGGAGAAGATCGCAGCCGCTACCGCACGCGAAATGCTGGCAGTCAATGCCAACTGGAATTTCGCTCCGGCGGTGAGTGTTCCGCATGACCAGCGCTGGGGGCGTACCTATGAGGGTTACAGCCGCGATACGGCCTTGGTGGGGCATCTGGCGACCCATTATGTCCGAGGTTTATTGAGCGTGGGTAAGGGCGTGCTGCCATCCGTGAAGCACTTTGTGGGCGATGGTGGCACGACTGCCGGGACGCGCCTCGATACGCCCTGGCTGCGCGATGCGAATAACTGGCAATCCTCGGAAGATTGGCTCATTGACCAGGGGGATACGCAGGTAGACGAAGAGACGCTTCGTGCGGTGCATCTTGCGCCTTATAAAGAAGCAATCGACGCGGGAGCGCTGAATATAATGGCTTCTTTCTCTAGCTGGAACGGCGTGCGTATGCATGACAATCACTATCTGCTGACGGAAGTGCTGAAGGAAGAATTTGGTTTCCGGGGCTTTGTGGTCAGCGATTGGATGGCAATTGACCAGATCGTAGAATCGTACTATGAATGCGTCGTGCGTTCCATTAACGCAGGCGTGGATATGGTCATGGTTCCCTATGATTTCAAGCGCTTTATCACCACGCTGACGGAAGCCGTAGAGCAGGGCGACATCAGCATGGAGCGCATTGATGATGCGGTCAGCCGTATCTTATTGGCGAAGATCGAGCATGGCTTGTTCGAGCAGCCCTATGGGGATGAAGGCTTGCTGGAAACGGTGGGTAGTGCAGAGCATCGCGCAATTGCCCGTGAAGCAGCGCGTAAATCCTGCGTCTTGCTGAAAAACGAAGGCGCATTACCGCTTGCTGGCTCGGTCTTTGTGGCTGGTGATGGCGCGGATGATATTGGCCTGGCCTGTGGTGGTTGGACGATAGACTGGCAGGGCGGGCGTGGAAAGATCACGGAGGGTCATACATTGCTGAATGGCCTCAAGCGCATCCTGGGTGGATCGGTGCGCTACGCGGCAAACGGTGATTTCGGCGCTGAACGCGCTTCGGTAGGGGTCGTTGTCCTCAGTGAAGAACCCTATGCAGAAGGCGAGGGCGATTTGGAGACATTGAACCTCAAGCCGGAGTGGGTCGCGCTGGTGGAGAAAGTGCGCCCGCAGGTGGATAAGCTGGTCGTCGTCCTGTACAGTGGTCGCTCACTTATCGTGAGTAATATTGAGGGTCACTGTGATGCCATCGTTGCGGCATGGCTCCCAGGCAGCGAAGCCGAGGGGGTCGCGGAAGTACTGGCAGGGCAGGTGGCATTCAGTGGAAAGTTGCCGCATCCCTGGCCTGAAAACGATGAATGGCAACTTGGCTACGGCTTGTGAATGATGGCAGTAGGGCGGATGAAGCAGTTGTTTCGCCGCCCTTTTTGTCGCCACAGCTTCAATTCGATTTTGAGCAAATGCAAAAAATCGCCGCAGCAGATGCGACATCCCAGGCCACCACGCAAATTCTTCGCCGCACATAGCAAAATCCAGCGCAAAATTTTGCCTATGAAAATGTAGCTTTTCGCAGGTTATGGATTTTTCCGCATTTGAAACACCCATGTTACGCAGTTGTCAGTGAATAACAGGGTGATTGCTTCAAACCAATTTTCAACACGAAGATACAAAGGACGCAAAGAAATTCGCTTGTCCATGACGCGCCCAGGGTCGCCAACGGTGTACGTTGTACTATCTTTGGGACAGAAACGGACGGGCATCGTGCCGCAAAAGACTATGGCGGATACCCCCGTTGGGTGTCCCTACAGGTACGATATTTGTAGGGACATGCAACGGTACGTCCACCACCTTACAAGGATACCTTGTTCTGACCGTAATATTTTTATTCACAAACACGCTCTAACCGCTAACCACCCTACCTACCCTCACCATAAAATTCTGCGGCGAGTTGGCGCAGTTCCTCCGCGAAGCGCTCATCCCACACGCTGACCACCTCAGCAAAACGACGCAGCGCATGCGCCCGTGCCTTACGCTGCTCCGGCGTACCCTGCACATCCAGCGAGAACCCTGCTCCTGTTGTGGCTTCCCCCACCACATGTTCTGCCAGGCGTTCTTCCAGCGGTTCCCGGCGCATGGCAATTTCGGATTCTGGCGCAATCCCTTCTGGCGTATCCGACACAGGAATGACCCAATCCGTTTCCATGCCTTCGACGCGATTTGCTTCCACCGAATGCACGCGCACCTCCCCGGCCTGGTTGCCCCATTTGGCGCGGAATTGCAAGCCGATGGTTGCCTGGCCTACATCTCCAAACTGCACAACTTGTTCAAAGCGCTGCAAGGTCTTGTGGTTGCCGCTGTGGATGGTATGCCAGCCCCCTTCGATTTTTTCATCGCCAGCACTGACGACCCAGCGCCATTCCACGCACTCGCCAAAACGCGCATGATCCATCATGGAAATATCCGGCGTGAACTGCGCAATCAGGTGATACTGCCCCGGCTGTGGCTGAACGGATTGTTCCATTTCCACACGCCAGCCAATATGCCCGCCGCTGAGTTTGAAGCCACCCCCCGCGATATGCAGCACATCGGCAATTTCCAGCGGCGACTGCCCCGCTTCAACGGCTGGCTGCGCCGCGTAACTCATAATGTTCCAGTCTGAAGCATGTTCGATGACGTGATGTTTCTGGCTATCGACATTCACAATCACCGGACGGCGGGTCTCATCCCATTGTAGTGCGCTGTTTTTCAATAAACTGGTCGTCATTTGCGCTGGCTCCTCATGTACTTCTTCGGTCACTTCTGCGGCTGCGCTGGAACGTAGGGTTCCTTCAGAGGTATCGGCTGGGTTGCGTGATCCTACTGGATACGCATTCAATTTTACCCCCGTGAATGCGCGTGATTTCATCTGTTCCATCCAGGGGAAGTGACGGCGCGTGAGCATGCGTCCGCTGTCATCAATTTTGAAGGCAGAACTGCGCCGATAGCCGCCATCGTAGGCGCTGTTCCAGAGAGATTTCCAGGCTACCATGCCAATCCCGGCGGCGAAAAACCAGACCTCATCCACCTGATTGCTGCCAAAGGGATACCCATGAATCTCGATCACGTCATGGACGGTAATCCCGCCTTCTGTGGTGTAGGTGTCATGGTGGGCTACCAGAACTTGCTTTGCGTTGTAGTTGTCTTCGCTGAGTTTTTCGCCGGATTTACGGTAGACGGTCGCCAGCACATCCAGCTTATGCTCGTGTCCGATGGTGGCAAAGCGCGGGAACCAGGCATGCCCCGGCAGGGGATCACGCGGGTCTTCGCCCACGTAGCCCGTATCGTCGCTGCGGGTCATATCCTCATAGCGATAGATGAATTTTCCATCACCGGGGATATAGAAGGATTCATAGGCGAAATCTGTGCTGTTGGGATGGCCTTTCAGCAAATAGGCGAAGTTGCCTTCGCGCACCCCCTGGAAGGCTTCATCGGCTTGACGATGGTCGTCCTTGTAGTTCACCACCACAATCGGGCCATCACCGGGGAAATAACGGGTCATATCCAGCAATTCGGACATTGGTTTTCCTGCCCCCATCACTACGCAAACAAATGCAATATTTCGTTTCTCTTGCTTCTAATCGTATAACAGGATTGGAATCTGTGCTTCAATGAATATGCCCTGGCAAACAAAAAAGGCACGATGCCTTCGTGCCTTCCAGACTTGTGATCGTTGATTCACTTATAGTTCCTGCCGCCGGAAGCGCCAGAACGCCACACCCAGGCAGACGACCGTCAGTACGATTACCGAAACCGCATTCACAAGAAAAGCATGTGGCAGCGGCTGCCCTGTCGCTGCTACAATGATAACATTCGGCAACAACCAGGGTGTCAGGAGAATGAGATCACCGAAAATTGCTGCTAGCGGATCTCGCAAAACCATACCCCCAATCAGTACACTGAGTGACACACCGAGGATAACCTCACTGGAAGACCCGATCACACTCATCATGAAAGTCAAGCTGTGGTAGAAAATCAGCAGCACCAGCAGCAAACCTACTGCCACCAGAATACCGATCAGGCTGATGTCAATTCCAGCAGCAGAGAGCAATAACAACGCAGGGATGAGGGGCAGCAGCACCATCACCAACAAAATGCCGAACCAGTCGGCTACCAGTTTCGCCAGCAGATACGCAGAGCGAGATACAGGTTTAGATAGAATCCACGCGGCAACACCGGATACCTTCTCTCCGAAAACCTGATTCTGCGCCAGGACAATCACACCAATCGGTAGTAAAAACCCTGCCATCCCGAACAGTGTTGGCAGAACGTCCTGCCGGAATTGTTCCCCGGTTAATTCAACTTCGTCGGTTGCGCCAGCAGCTTGCGCGGCTGCATTTGCCTGATCAATACTTCCTGGGAGGACGAATAGGCCGAAGCCAGCGAAGCCGGTCAGGATTACCAGCCATAGAATCGCCTGCGTCCACCAGCGGCGTGTCTGCCACCATTTGCGACTTTCTCGCACAAACAGCGTTGGGAACCCGCTCCAATTACCTTGCATCATGCGTGGTTGCAACGAATCTGTTGTCATGGTCAACTCCCTGATTGCACAATCTTCATGAAGACATCTTCAAGTTCGTAGGTCTCACGTCCAAACTCGACCACCCTCGCCGCAGGTTCAGTTAAGACTTCTCGCAACAAATGCATTTCTGCGCGTTCAGCATCACTTACGAACACGCGCCAGTCTACGAGGCCATTGACCTGGTTCACCTGAACATCGTTGACCCAGGGCTGCGCCAGGATACGCGCCTTCGCAGAGGCACAATCATTGCGCAGTGCAATATGGTAAATCGCGCCTTCTTCCGCTTGCAACAGGGTTGTGATGTCACCTTGTGCGATCAGTTCGCCTTGATTGAGGATGACTACTCGGTCGCTGACACGCTGAACATCGTCCAGGATGTGCGTAGAGTAAAAGATGGTCGCCTTTTCGCGCAGTCGTTCCATGATCATAAGCACATCGCGCCGCCCCATCGGATCCAGCGCGGCAGCGGGTTCATCCAGGATGAGCAGTTCCGGCTCGTTGATCTGTGCCTGTGCGATACCCAGGCGCTGAAATTCACCCCCTGAAAAACCCTTCACCGGGCGGTCGGCCTTGTTTTGCAATCCGACGAGTTCCAGTGACTCTTCAACACGGCGTTCGATGGCGGCTGGTGAACCGCTGTAAAACAACTTCGCTACAAAGTATAATGTTTCGCGTGCTGTCATGGTGTGGTCGAAGCGCGGTTGCTGTGCAAGGTAGCCCACTCGCTGCCGAATTGCTCTGCTGTCGTGCTGGATGTCCTTGCCAAAAACCGTTCCGCCGCCGGATGAAGGATGGATCAATCCCAGCAGCAGCTTGATCGTGGTGCTTTTTCCAGCACCATTCGGCCCCAGAAAACCGACAATGGAATGTGCCGGGATTTCCAGGTTCAAGTTATGCAGTGCCTGGAAGTCGCCGAAGCGCTTGCCCAGACTGTGCGTTTGGATGATATTCTCAGGCATCGCGGTTGATTCCTGTGCTGTTGATAGGGTATTGGGTGATTACTATCAGGGGTTACGCAATAGAATAGTAGAGTGTTTCGCAGACAACAAAAAACTTGTGCCGAATGTCACAATTGGAATAGGTTTTTCCACGCATTCACACCGTTACATATTCTCCTCTTGAGACTTGCTACACTAGATTCGCAATGGCTGCCAGCAATCCCTCTCGGCGCTTTGCCAGTGGATACTCGCGCAGGATGCGTTCCCGTGCGACCTCCCCGATTTCGGGGTGTGCGATGGCATTTTGTATTCCGGCGGCGATGGCTTGCGGCGAACGGTTGTCCAGGTAAAACCCCGCCTGCCCCACGACTTCCGGCAGTGAACCAGCACGAGACACGACAGGCACACAGCGCCCCAGCATCGACTCCGCAACTGCCAGCCCGAAGCCCTCATGCACCGATGCCTGCACGTAGACCGCAGCACGGCGGCGCAAATCTGCAAGCGCAGCTTCGGAGAGAAACCCGGTGAATTCCACATTGGGCGCGGCGGAATTGCGTAATGCTTCGGCAGCGGCATCTTTCAATTTCCCTACTACGATGAAACGCACATCTGGCAGCAGCGGAGCCGCCGCGACGAAGGCATCAATCCCCTTGCGCCGGATGGCTACCGCGTCCAGCGTGGAGACGGTGAAGGCGATGTGTTCTTTGGGAACTGCTTGCGCAAATGCAGGATCATCCGGCACACCCAGCGGGAGGATGCTGGTTGTTGCGGGTGTGAGGGGCGTATTTTGCAGGGCTTCGTTGTAGGCTGTTTCGGAAAAAGCCAGCGCGTGATCTGCCAGCCGGAAGGCCGCCCCGCTGAGGAGCTTCGGCAGCCCACCCTGTCGCAGCCCATAGGCAATTTCTGGCACATTCGCCACATCATAACCGCCTGTTATCAGCAGCGTCGGCAGGCCGCGCAGCTTCGCCGCCAGAAATGCCGGGAGGCTGTGCCAGCTTGCAAACCATGCCACCACCGCATCCACATTTGCACTGGCCTGCCACATCTGCGCCGCTAGCGCCGGGGAACGCTGCTGCACGTACAGGGGCTGCACGTCGTAACGCTCCCGCAGAATCTGCAAATCCAACTGTACGAAAGTCGGGTTGGTGTTGTGGACGTAGAGAACGCGCCTCATGCTTTCTCAAGCTCATGGACTGCGAGGTGTTCCATGATTGCAGCAATCAGCACTTTTGCGCCCTGAACGAAATCGCGGGTTCCATCGACGCGCTGATGAGTGATGAGCCGCGCAGGGATCGCAGTTCGATCATCACCACGCACCAACAACGGAAAAATGCGCACATCAAACGTATCGGCAAAGGCGATTTCGCGGCGAACCCATTCAGAATCATTAGCATCCGGCGATAGGAGAACGGTTAGGCAGCCAGCATCTTGAATGGCACGCTCAATCTCCAATTCCCACTGTGGTGTGCCAGGGGTCAGGCTTTCATCCGTCCAGTATTTCAGCCCTATGGATTTGAGTTCTGTGCAAAGCTTCTTCATCAGGTCGGTATCTTTGCGGCTGTAACTGATGAAGACATGTTTCTCAAGGTCAAGCCGGATGGGATTATAATCCAGAATCGCTGAAGCGCTCATCTGCCCACGATTGCGCATGGATGATCCGAAGATGACGATGAACAGCACCAGATTAGAAAGTACGGAAATGACCAGCAGTGCGAGTGCGAAGGTGTTGGCTGTACCCGCCGTGACCATCATTCCCCCCACCACTAGCGCCAGCATGATTCCTGCGAAGATGGATACATACAGGCCGCGTTGCAGGCGTTCAACACGATTCGAGAAGATATGTTGCTGACTGGCAAGAATATATTCTCGGTGCAGCGGTGTCGGCCTGATGCGCATGTCTGCACTGTTGGCTAGCCATGTTTGTGCGGAGAGCAACTCGCGCTGATCCAGAAGGTAGTGCGGGTCTGCTGATGATTCGCTCCAATCAATCGCTTTCGCCAACAAGAGTGTATGCATACGAATATGTTCTTGATCGGATTGAATTCGCTTCATGACCCGTGAAAGACTATCCTGGAAGTTATCTTCCTGGAAATGAACCCAATCAATTGATTTGAGTAGTTCCCAATTCGCTGCTACTTGATCCGGCGACAATTGCACAGATGAGATCGACACTTCCGGCGCTTCGAGGTCGAGTTGAATCTCCTCAACGACGACAGGAATAATCTTCTTGTTCCATTGCAATGCAGTGGCTAGCTCAAGATTACAAACGCTGGATATAAGGGAGTTATTGCTGAGGACAAAAAGAAAGGTATTTGCCGTCAGGATGCCGCGATAGATTTCCTGCCACCATTCAGCGGAAGTCGGGATGTCTTCCCAATCAATCCATAGTTCTAGCTCATGCGAATGCAATGCGTCAATCAGTTGTCTCACAAACGCATTGTCCCTGCGCGAATACGAAACAAAAACATCGTTGACCAACATGGCGACTCCCTCCCTCACAGCACTCGGCAACTATAACGCACAATGCCTGCTTTGTCCGCAAGTCTCCGCAGACGCAACATCCACTCACCCGCCGAAGCGATACGGTGGCACGCCCTGCACGCCCGGTTCCGTGACGAACAAACTCCCTGCCAACGGTTCGCGTGCGAAGTCTTCTTCCGTATATTCCTGTGATGCTGTCGTGATATACAACCGATCCAGGTTGTCGCCGCCGAATGCACAGGCTGTGATCTGAGAGACGGGCAGCGGAATCTGTTGCAGCACTTCCCCTGTCTGGGGATGCCAGCGCCGGACGCAGGAGCCGTTATAATGCGCGATCCACAACATCCCTTCCGCATCAATTGCCATGCCATCCGGGAAACCCATTTCTTCCGGCACATGGAAGGCCACACGCTCGTTGGAGACGCTGCCGGATTCGCGGTCATAATCGTAGGCGCGGACAACTCGCGGAGGGGTATCTATGTGGTACATGGTGCGATGATCGTGCGTCCATACAATGCCATTCGGGATACAGAGATCCTCGCGCACCGTATGCACCGAAAAATCATGTTTGAGGACGAACAGCTTGCCCTCGCACGGTTCGCCATCGAAGTGCATATCACCCGCCCAGAAATGCCCACCGGGGCAAATTTTGCCATCATTGAAGCGCGTTCCGGCGGCGCGGTTTTCCGGGTTGGCGATGATTTCTAGCGTGTCCGCATCCCAATCAAACGAGGCGAAACCATCCCGCACTGCCAGCAGCAGGCCGCCATTCTCACGCAGCACCACCGTACCGATGGGCTGACCCACGTCGCGGCCTTCGTTTTCGTTGGTCTCCGGGTCATAACGATAGAGGGTATGCCCGCGAATATCGACCCAATACAAGACCCCTTTGCGCTCATCCCACAAGGGGCCTTCGCCCAGGGTAGCGCGTATTTGTACAGCAAGTTCGGATGTGAATGACATGCAATTGGCTTTCGTGGTGGATGGATAGTAGATGGATCGTTATTCGCCGCGAGTGGTCTCTCGTTCAACTGGGATGGTATTCCCGGTCAGGCGTTGTTTGCGTGCATTCACCGCGTTGATGGCATCAATCTGGGGTTTGTGCTGCGCCAGAATCTGCCCGATGCGGTCAACCTTTTTGGTGAGTTCATCCAGCTTGCGCCCCTGCTCTTCCTGCATTTGATGTTCCCGCACCAGAATGTCGATCAACTGCGCGAAGACGTAGAGCGTCAGGCCAATTAATCCACCGCCGATGAGTATGCCGAGCATCCACACAACGTTCAGTGATGATTCGTTGAGCAGTGCATTCCCAATATGCGCACCAACTGCCGCAACGGAAAAAATGGCGATCACCCAGGCGGCAGCCGTATAGAGAAATTGCATCAACCGCAAACCGTAATACTTGCGCATGGCACTCACCCCCAGGCTGCGCGACGATCAAACTCACCAAAATTGTAGCATAGAATGCTTGCACCCTCGCCATTGCGGCGGCTTGGATTTCTCCGTATGATCGAACGCCGTTTTCCACCTTGCCCACTTCAGCCAATAGAACGCGCCGCTATGTTCAGACGCTGGTTCAATATCATCCGGCAGGATCGCAACCTCAGCAGTATGCTGCGCGGAGCCAGTTTGTTGTACGTGGCGGGGGCGCTTTCCATCGGGCTGATGTTCGTGCAGCAAATCTGGACGGCGAGCTTACTGGGCACAGAAGGCTATGGACGGCTGGCGACTCTGGTCGGCAGCACAGCGCTAATTCTGCTGCTGGCGGATTTCCGCACGCGGGAAGCCACCATCAAATACTGGACAGAATACCACGATCAGCCGCCGGAGATGGCACGCAGCGCAACCTACTTGCTCCTGGTGGATGTTTTTGCAGGGGTAGTGGGGGCGCTGCTGGTGCTGCTTTTCGCGGAGTTCATCGCTGTGCAGATGCTGCAAGCCCCGGAACTGGTTTCGCTGGTGCGGATATTCGGCATCACGATTCCGTTTCGCTTGCTGGCGAATGGCGTGGGTTCGGCGGGGTTGCGCACGCTGGATTATTTTGGCTGGCTGGCTGGGAAATCGGTCTTCTTCGCGCTGGTGCGGCTGCCATTGATCGTAGGGGGTGCGGCGGCGGCTGGATTCGTCGGCGCAACCTGGGGCTGGATCGCCAGCGAAATCCTCAACGGCCTGCTGATGTTCGGTTTACTCAACGCGGCATGGTGGCGCGAGACGCAATCCCCCCTGCTGCAATTCGCACGTCCGCAATCGCTGCCGACCTTCCGCCATACCCTCAGCCAACTCTGGCTTGGCGAGACGTTACAGGGCTTGCAGGTTGGACTGTTGATTCCGCTGCTGGCGCTGCTGACAAATCCGGCGGTGGTGGGTTTGTTCCGCAGCAGCCAGGACATCGCAGAATTGATTCAGCGCTTGATTGAACCGATTCGCATCACCATTGATCCCAAAGTGATGCAGGTCTACGTGCAAGAAAGTCTCTCGGAATTTCGGCGCTTCGTGACTCGCATCACGATTTTGCTGGCGCTGCTGACTGTACCCTTTGTGCTGTTCATTGTGGTGCTGGGGCCGATTGTGCTGCCTGCCCTGCTCGGTGAGGAGTATCGCGGTATTGCCACCACAACCAGCATTCTCACCCTCGGCCTTGCCCTGAATGCGACCTTCGTCTGGCTGCGTGCTGCCATGGTCATCACAGATCGGCTGCCGCAGCAAAATGTCGTCGCGCTGATTTCCTTCGTGCTGGCGATGCTGGCACTGTTCGGGCTGGCTCCCGTGTATGGCGCAATCGGTGCAGCATTCGCCCGCATTGTGCCGCCGACGGTGAATACGGTGCTGCGGCTGTTTATCCTGCGCGATGTCTTCCGCCGCAAACAGAAAGCCGCCTGCGAAAACTTAGCAAATGATGTGGAATAGCTCCGCTGTGGGTGCATTTCAGATTGTTGGCAGGTGACGACTTCAGCCGCCAGCGGCACGAAAAACAGTGCTGTACGAATTTCTTTGTGTCCTTCGTGTCTTTGTGGTTCAAATCGTTTTGAAGCAATTGGGAGCGCACACGGGCGCTCCCCTACAAGTTTGATTGGATGTAGCACGCCAAATCCGAAGTTGCCAAAATATTGAAATGCACCCCTCCCCTGCTCTTAACTTGACTGTTAGAAATCTGCCTTACGCTCAAGGTTGCAAGATTACTTTTTTCGTTTCCATTGTGAAGGATGGTGCGTATGATTTCGCGTCGTGGTTTTTTGAAAGGCATGGGGGCAGGGCTTGTAACCGGGTTGGTTGGTGGTAATTTGCTGCCGACGTTGGCACAGGTCAGTGGCCCGGATGGGCAGTTATTCGGCATTTACCGCTTCAACGTGGGTGATCTGGTGATTACCGCCATCAAGGACGGCGTATCGCCGCTGAATACAGCCATCTTCGGCACAGAAGAACAGAGCGAAGCGGTGCTGGCAGAATTGGAAGCAAGTAATCTTCCTACCGATCAACTGCGAAATACCTTCAATGTCATGATGATTCACGCGGGGGATGATGTCTTCCTGGTGGACTCCGGCACGGGTAATGCCTTGCTTCCCACAATGGAAGTCCTGGGGATGTCCCCGGAAGAAGTGACGGGCGTACTGGGTTCGCACTGGCATCCAGATCACGTCGGCGGGCTTTCCACCGATGGCGCGGTCAATTTCCCGAATGCGACCTATTATCTCTCCCAGGTCGAGTATGATTTTGTGCAGGCCAACGCGGAAGCCTTCACGGGTGGCGCGGCTGCGGCGATTGCTCCTTATGCAGAGAACGATCAGCTTTCGCTCTACAGCGCCGAAGATGAAATTGTTCCCGGTGTACAGGCCATCGCTGCACCCGGTCATACCCCCGGTCATCACGCCTTCATGATGTCGTCTGCTGGCAGCCAGATCATGCATCTGGTGGATGCTGCCATCAGCGCGTATGTGCATGTTGCAAATCCCTCCTTCGTTATTCAGTTTGATGCAGACCCGGCACAGGCTACCGAAACCCGCGTTGCCTTGCTCTCCCGTGCAGCCGATGAACAAATCCCGGTGATTGGTTATCACTTCCCCTTCCCCGGTGTGGGCTATATTGCACGCGACGGCGACGGCTTCCGCTTCATTCCGTATAACTGAGCCTCTCTATTATTTGCGGTTTGCGGTTTTTGGGGTGGAAGACAACATACCGCTGTAATGAAACCGGGAATGGGTAAAATTCTGTTTGCATAATGGGGCATGATAATGCCTCATACGAAATTCATACGGAGAGAAATAGGTGGGCGCAGTGCTGCGCCCCTACATGATGTTTGAACGTTAGAAACACGCTACAATTTTTTCTAAACCGATCATAAATTTTGATGCGATTGCCCTGGTAATCGCTCTTAGGTTCTGGGTTTTTGGCTTGTATAATTGCTGGCGACAAAAGGTAAAACTCAGAACTCATGACTCAACATTCAGAACTTTCGGTACTCTACTTTGAAGCCCAATATGAAGACCGCGAGTCAGCCTTTGGGCAACTGGATTTACCAGAGGATGCGGCACGTCACTGGCTGGAAGAAAACCACCCCACCGCGCTGACCCTCGTCCTCTACAGCGACCCCGACTACCGCGACATCCTCATGTGGTCGGGGCCGCTGCATCCAAATAAACCACGTAAGTGGATGGCGGTCTAGGTGACGGGAAGCAGCCGTAGACCGCCAGTGCCAGCAAAACGAGGTTGATGCCAATTTGAGGTAATCCGGGAGCCTTAAGAAACCTGTAGCTTATTCCACAAATTCCCGAACTGCTGCTATAGTCTAACAATATTTGTACAACGTTGGTGTACTGTGACCTTTGCGGATGTGGTTTCGGGTCTGTTAAGAACCGCCCCGTTAGGTGTCCCTGCGAATACGATTTTTGTAGAGACGTGCAACGGTACATCCAACGGTTTGTGTTATTTTTCCATTTTCGTGCAGGAGACAAGATCCAATGCACGCTGAACTACTAGTGGGTCTGACCGCAGTCCTGGTACTGGGTATGCTCGCTCAATGGATTGCATGGCGTTTGAAACATCCTTCCATCATTTACTTGCTCGGTTTTGGGCTGGCAGCAGGCCCCATTGCTGCCAGTATATTTGGACATCCCGTGCTGGATGTTGACCACTTGATGGGGGAACTGCTCTTTCCGGTGATTTCAGCTTCCGTTGCGGTGATCCTCTTTGAAGGCGGGATGAGCCTGCGCTTCAGAGAGATTTCCGGGAGCGCCCGTGTCGTGCGCCTGCTGATTACGGTAGGGGTAATTATCACGGCGGTGATTAGCACGCTGGCGGCGCATTGGATGCTCGGCCTCGATTGGGGTGTGGCGCTGGTGCTGGGGGCGACTCTGGTCGTCACCGGGCCGACGGTGATTATTCCACTGCTGAAACAGATTCGCCCGAAAGGTCGTGTCGGTTCGATCTTGCGCTGGGAAGGAATCATCATTGATCCGGTTGGCGCAATTCTGGCGGTGCTGGTCTTTGAAGAGATCATCGTTGAACCAAGCCTGCTCAACGGCGTGTGGATTCTGCTGAAGACAGGCATCATCGGGCTTGCCCTGGGCTACGGCACGGCACGGCTGATGATCGAATTGTATCGGCGCTACTGGGTTCCCGATTCGCTGCAAAATCCGCTGACACTCGGTTTTGTCATCGCGGCCTTTGCGATCTCGAACGTCGTTCAGGCGGAATCCGGCCTTGTTACGGTGACCGTGATGGGCATGGCAATGGTCAACCAGCGCCTGTTCGATGTGCGCCACATCATCGAATTTAAGGAGACGCTGCAAGTCTTGCTGCTGTCTTCCTTGTTTATCCTGCTTTCGGCACGCATCAGCCCGGCGGATCTGGCGCAAATTGGTGTGCCGACGCTGCTGTTCGTCGCGCTGATTATCCTTGTAGAACGTCCGCTGGCGGTATTTTTTTCCACCATTGGCAGCGACCTGACCTGGCGCGAAAAATTGTTCCTGGCGTGGATGGCTCCGCGTGGGATCGTGGCGGCTTCGGTGGCTTCGATCTTCGCGCTGGAACTTCAGGAACGTGGTGTAGAGGGTGCGGAACAGATGGTTCCTGTGACGTTCGCCGTGATTATCGGCACTGTCGCAGTGTACAGCATCACGGCGGGGCCGCTGGCTCGTCGCCTGGGGTTGGCGGAGAGCAATCCGCAGGGCTTGCTCATCGTCGGCGCTAATCTCTGGATTCGGCGTATGGCGAAGTTGGTGCAGGAATCGGGCTTCCGCGTGGTGCTGGCGGATACCAACCAGACCAACGTAGACCGCGCACGGCATGATGGGCTGGAAGTCTACCATGGCAACATCCTCAGCGAGGCGGTGGAAGAAGAAGTGGATTTCGCCGGGTTAGGTCGCTTGCTGGCGCTCACCCCCAATGCTGAGGTGAATGCACTGGCGGACGAGCAGTTCCAGGGGATGTTCGGCTCTGAGAATGTTTTCCAGTTGCAGAACATGACGGACGGGCAAGAACGCGAGAGTCTGGCGCGGCATCTGGGCGGGCGCAGGTTATTCACGGGTACTGCCACCTACGATGGCATCGTGGAACGCTACCGCAGCGGGGCGCGGATGCAGCAGCTTATCGTGCGCAATCCGCAGCGTGTGACGGAAAGCATCCCAGAATCGCTGCTGCCGCTGTTCCTGCTTCCGGGGGATGAACGGCTGGTGATCTGGTCTATGGATGATGCGCCGCGCCTGAGTGAAGGCCACCAGTTGATCGCGCTGATTGATCCTAGATTATTCCAGCAGTTGCAGGAAGAAGGCGCAATCTCCCTGCCAGAATCGGAGCCAGAAGCACAACCATCAGCACAGATACAACCTGCCTGACGATACTGGGAAGTCGTGCGTGTAGGGCGGTGCAGCGCTTGAGCAGTACCGCCCGGTACGCGTGACTTTTTGAATGTTGTCAAAGGATGTGTGTATGATAGCGATTCCACCAGTGGTCATTTACAGCCTCGCCTTCTTGTTGGTGGCGATGGCTGCCAAGCAAATTGGGGCATTTTTCTCGCGTTATGGTTTGCCCTATATCACAGGCTATTTGCTAGCGGGTGCGCTGGCAGGGCCATTTCTACTGCGGATGCTGCCGCCAGAAGCCAGCGGTGAACTGCGCTACATTGATGATATTTCACTTGCCGTGATCGCGTTTATCGCGGGTAGTGAATTATTCCTCAAGGACTTGCAGGCGCAACTGCGAACGATCCTCCTGAATGTGTTGGGGATTGTGGTGGCAGCCTTCGTTCTGTTGGGGATTGCCATCTTCATTTTGCAGTCAACGATCCCCTTCACGGCTGGTTTCGATACCGTTACCAAGATCGCGGTGGCAACGCTCGGCGCAACGATTCTGCTTGCGCTCTCGCCTGCTTCTACGATTGCGGTCATCAAGGAAGTACGCGCACGGGGCAAGTTCAGCAAGACCGTGCTGAGTATCACCGTGGTGATGGATGTCGTCATCATTGTCTTGTTCGCCATCAGCGTGGCTTTCGCCGGGGCATTGATCGACGGCAATGCTCTGAACATCCAGTTTGTGATTTTGTTGGTAGTGGATATTTTGATTGCACTGTTGGCGGGTTACTTGCTCGGACGCGGGATTGGTTTGCTGCTCAGTACCTCCTTAAATACAGTGGTCAAGATTGGTTTGCTGCTGCTGGCGGGTTTCCTGGTGTTTGAAGCCGGGTATCGTGTGCCAGATTGGACGTATGAGGCGTTCGGTGCCAAGATCAAGATTGAGCCGCTGCTGATTTCGATGGTGGCGGGCTTCACGGTGACGAACTTCACCAAGTTCCGCCATGAATTTGAAGAGATTCTGCACGACATCAGCCCCTATGTGTATGTGGCGTTCTTCGCCCTGACGGGTGTCGCGCTCAAGCTGGATATTCTGGTGGCGACGTTGGGCGTGGCGCTGGCGTTGTTCGGCGTGCGCATGTTCAGCATCTTCATCGGCACGTTTGCCGGGGGAACCATTGCCGGGGAAGATGGGCAGTTCCGGCGCTGGGCGTGGCTGGGCTTAATCACACAGGCGGGGATTGCCCTGGGGCTGGCACGCGAAACAGCAGTGGAGTTCCCGAATACCCTCGGCAGTGATTTCGCTACGCTGATTATCTCGGTTGTGGTGCTGAACGAGATTTTCGGTCCTCTGTTCCTGAAGTTCGCGCTGCGCCGTGTGGGTGAAGCTCATGAGCCGCCGAAAGAAAGCCGCGACGAAGTGCGCGATATTCTCATCCTGGGTGTGGAGCAGCAGTCGATTGTGCTGGCGCGGCAGTTGCAGTCCCATGGCTGGCAAGTTGTGCTGGCAGATACAGATGAAGAAGCCGTGAAGCTGCTGGCGGCAGACGATGTGGATGAGCGCCATATCCCCTGCGTGGATGAAGAATGTATGAGCCAATTCATGCATCCGGGATTGGATGCGGTGGTGGCGATGCTGCCCAACGAGCAAGATAACCTGGTCGCCTGCCGGATTGCGTATGAGGAATATGGCATCCGCAATTTGATTGTGCGCCTGCAAACCAATGGCCTGCGCGAGAGTTTCCAGGAATTAGGCGTTCGCATGATCGATCCGGCAACGGCGATGGTCAGTTTGCTGGATCAATATGTACGTACACCAGAAGCCGCCGAACTGCTGCTGCACCATGACCCGCAGTACGATGTGGTGCAGGTACATGTGACGCAGCCGGACGTGGCAGGGAAACCCCTGCGCGATTTGCGCCTGCCAACAGATGTGCTGGTTCTGGAGATCAACCGCAAAGGCCAGCCCATTGTGCCGCATGGTTCATCCAGCATCCGCGTTGGTGATACGGTGACGCTGGTGGGCAAAGGCGAGAGTCTGGAAGAAGTCACGCTGCGCTTCGGGTATTGAGGCTGCCAGCGCCAGACAGCATATTGTAAATTGCCCTATGCCTGTCAAATAGGGGCGTGTCCATGACGCGCCCCATTTCAATATTTTGGCAGCTTCGGATTTGGCGTGTTACATCCAACCATCCAATCAAACTTGTAGGGTAGCGCCCGTGTGCGTTCCCAATTGCCTCAAAATGATTTGAACCACAAAGACACGAAGGACACAAAGAAAAGCGTATCGCGCTGTTTTTCGTGCTGCTGGCGGCTGAAGCCAGCCCGCTAGAAACCAATAAGTCCACCAAAGGGGATCGGGCGGCGGCAGGTCAGAGCGCCTTTTCGTGTGCTTCCCGCTGCTCTTGTTGCGTCAGCGTATGCCAATGCGAGCCGAAGTATTATCACTTGCCAATCATCTGAAATGCACCCTACATGACGCGCTCCTACAATGCGATCTGTTGAAAGCCGAAAGAAGCCTACATGACCACGACAGTAATATCGGACAAGCCACCCTGGTGTCTGCGTGCGCTCCCAAATGGGCGGCTTCCCTCCCTACAGCTTACGCTCGTCGAAGCGGAATTGGCTGATAGCAAGGGCTGCTGCGGTTCATCAGTCTTCAAATAGATTGTAGCGTTCATCCATCTGCACAAAAAAGCTACTGCAAAGCAAGGGTTTTTTAAGACATTTATGCTATTCCTTCTCTTTAGGTGATAACCTCATTACAATTACACTTTGAGAATATTCGCGCAACAAGGTCGCAGGCATCATGAGCGAAAGCTATCACCATGGAGATTTACAGCGGGCGCTGCTGCTAACGGCGAAGAAAATATTGCAGGCAGAAGGATGGGAACAGGTGACATTCCGGCGGTTGGCGCGGGAAATCGGCGTGAGTCACAACGCGCCCTACCGACACTTCAAGAACCGCAAGGCGCTTTTTGCCGCCCTCAGCCATCAGGCAATCGAGGAACTGCGAGATCAGCTTCACTCCGCAATGGGACAGCACCCGGACGATGTACAGGAACAGATTCGGGCATTTGGTGTATCGTACCTGACATTCGCCCTGGAAAACCCGCAGCGTTATCGCTTGATGTTCAACCGGGATTTCATGCAGGTGGATGAGGCCGGGGACTACCCGGAATTGGTGGAGATATTCGATAACGCCGCCTGGACCTTAATTGCGATTTTCGAGCGTGGTCAGGCTGCTGGGCAGATCAAAGGAGATGCCGCACAAACGCAGGCACTCGCATACTGGTCACTGCTGCATGGTTTCGCCTTGCTCTGGCTTGATGAACAGATCACGCTGCCCTTTCATGCTACAGACACCCGCGCCGCTGAGGCATTGCAGATGGCACTGGATGCGCTGTTACATGGGTTGGTGGTGTAGCGACTCAATAGTTTGGGTGTGTGGTCATCGACTTCTACGACTGCTTTGAGCATGGGGATAAGTACGCATTCTCCCCGCGTTGTTCTCTACCTTAAAACCTTGATGAGCGCTGCACACAGCCAGAAATGGGCGCTGTATAATGCGCGGCGAATGGCTCGGTTTTTTGCAAAGGATGCATGTCTATGCTGCGCTTTTCTGCCCTACTGCTGCTGGTCACGATGCTGATCCTACCCGTGCAGGCACAAGAACGCTTCGATGCCCCACCCTATGCCTATCGCGGAGAATACGCTGTCGGCACAATCGAACGAACACTTGAAGATGCAGACCGCCCCCTGAATGTCACTGTCTGGTATCCAGCGGATGCTATCCCTGGCGAAGAACCTGTGGTCTCGTATCCGGTGACGGGTTTGCTGCGCTTACCCGGCAATGCTTACCGCGATGCAGCCCCCCTGCGCGGGGATGATGCCCCCTATCCGCTGATTGTTTTCTCGCATGGCAGCGGAAGCTCGCGTTCACTGACGTTGTTCTACACGCAGCATCTGGCTTCGCAGGGTTTCATCGTCATGGCGGCAGATCACACAGGCAACGACATCGAGGCACGGCTGAATGACTCCACCGATTTTGCGCTGTCCTATGCGCAGCGTCCCCGCGATGTAGTGCGCCAGATTGAGTACGCGGCGGATGTGCTGAACGCGGAGGGTGGCTTCTTCGCTGGCTTGATTGATATGGAAAACGTCGGCGTGTCGGGGCATTCCTTCGGCGGCTGGACGGCGCTATCGGCGGCAGGTGGGCGCATTGATTTTGCAGCGCTGCGCGATTTCTGCGACGAATTCCCGGAGGATGGTGTCTGTTTCATGGTGGATGAGGAAGAAAACGTCGCCGCTGCACGCGGGTTTGGCTCGGTGCCGGATGCCCCCTGGGATGCCATCAGCGACGAACGCATTGACGCAGTGGTGGCACTGGCTCCCTGGAACGGTCCCCTGCTGGAACTCTCCCAGGTGACTGCCCCCACGCTCATCATCGTCGGTGGCGAAGATACCGTGACAGTGCCGGAACGCGATGCCTACATGATGTATGAAGCCCTGGAAAGTCCAAAGGCGTTGATGACGTTGCAGCTTGCCAATCACTACATATTCGTGGATCAATGCCCGCAATTGCTGGAAACATTAGGGTTTCAGTACGCTTGCACCGATCCTGTCTGGGATATGGCACGGGCGCATGACCTGACCAATCACGCCGCAACCGCGTTCTTCCGCGCAATGCTGATGGGCGATGAAGATGCTGCTGCCGCTCTCGATCCCGCTGCGGTGGATTTCCCGGGTGTGACGTTCGCGGCGGAATGAGCTAGCCGTACAGTACAGCGAGAATTTTGTTTTTTCGACGGGCAGTTGTGGACACGCCTTTTAATCCTCGGCGACCAGCTACGGTTTTCTTCGTGTCCTCTGTGTCTTTGTGATTCAAAGCGTTTTGGGGCGATGCAAAACCGCCCCACACGCAGCCCCCCTGCTGCAACAATTACCCTTCCATCAGCAGGCGTTCCGGGTCTTCGATTAATTCCTTGACGCGCACCAGGAACTTGACCGCCGTGCTGCCATCCACAATGCGGTGATCGTAGGTCAGGGCGGTATACATGATGGGACGCGCAACAATCTCGCCATCCACGACTACCGGGCGATCTTTGATACCGTGCAAACCGAGGATGCCCACCTGCGGATAGTTCAGAATCGGCGTACTCATCATGCTGCCGAATACGCCGCCATTGGTGATGGTGAATGATCCACCGCGCAGGGCTTCAATCGGCAGCGTGCCATCCATAACCTGGGCGGCATACTGCTTGATGGTCTTTTCAATTTGCGCCATCGTCATATTGCCGACATTGCGCAGCACCGGAACGACCAGCCCTTCTTCGCTGCCAACGGCGACACCGATGTCATAGTAATCTTTGGTGATTACCGTTTCGCCTTCGATCTCCGCATTGATGCGCGGATAGGCTTTCAATGCACCGACAGCGGCCTTCACGAAGAAGCTGTTGATTCCCAGGCTAACCCCGTATTTTTCCTTGAAATCCGCCTTATGCCTCGAACGGAATTCCATGACCGCGCTCATATCCACTTCGTTGAAGGTGGTCAGCATGGCGGCAGTGGCCTGTGCCATCACGAGATTCTTGGCGATGGTGCGGCGGCGGCGGCTCATTTTCTCGCGGGATTCATCCGGGCGCAGTTCGCGCAGGGTTTCTTGCTGCGATGCAGCGGGGGCAGGCGTTGGAGCCGGACGACTCGGCGCAGGGGTCTGGGTACGTGCATCCAGGTAGGATTGAACCTGCGCTTTATCCACTTTGCCACCGTTGCTGGTGGGAACCTGGTTCAGATCAATACCGTGTTCCTGCGCCATGCGCTGCGCAACCGGGGTTACTTTCAGGCCGCTCTCCACTGGTGCGGGAGCCGGGGCGGGCGTAGGTTGTGTGGCTTGCGGCGCGGGTTGTGCAGCGGGTGCAGGTTCGCCTTCGCCCACTGCCATCATTGCCAGGACTTGCCCTGCAACCACGTCTTCATCTTCTGGGGCGAGGATTTCAGTGATGGTTCCGCTGGCTTCGGCGGCGACTTCCAGCGAAACCTTGTCCGTTTCCAGCATCACCAGCACATCACCAACGCTGACGCTATCACCAACCTTGACCAGCCATTCTCCCACCGTCGCTTCGACAACGGATTCACTCAGTTCCGGTACGCGGATTTCTGCCATTGGGTTCTATCTCCCTAACTATTTTTCGTATACTCTACGCTGTTTTCTCGGTCTGATTAGCCATTTGAAAAACAACCATTCTCGGTGTAGGGGCGCGATTTTTCGCGTCTGTTGTAACCCCTT
This sequence comes from uncultured Anaerolineaceae bacterium, assembly GCA_964455365.1. Classification (GTDB taxonomy): domain Bacteria; phylum Chloroflexota; class Anaerolineae; order Aggregatilineales; family Phototrophicaceae; genus JAUZRW01. The sequence continues at coordinate 30,790 of CAYVVZ010000042.1, forward strand.
CGTGTCGCTTTTTGTTATTCGGACAGCGAGAACGCTGTCCCTACGCTCAATTCTCGAATATGCAAATGGCCTCTGAAAGAGCGTAATTCTGCCGAACACGGCAATATACATTTGAACTTGTTGGACGTGCCGTTGCACGTCTCTACAATATTCTGTTGTAGGGGCGCAATGTATTGCGCCCTTCCATACATCCGATTCTGGTTGGCTATTTATTTGTTCAATCACCATTGCCGTATCCACCCTGTTCTAGATACCTCTGGCGAATTATCACTCATCCCCATGCAAGGGTTCGGCCTTCTTCTCCTGGAAATTCCAGTCAAAGGCGTATTCGGTAATCATGGCCTGATTGCGATACCAGGCCGTTTTGCTGCCTTCTGCCGGGCTGGAACTGCGCCGCCGTCCGACGTAATTCACCGGCGTACCCATGCCCACCAGCTTCTTCAGGCGGTACTGCATGAAGTCGAACGCGCCCATATTTTTCGGTTCTTCCTGCGCCCAGACGATTTGCTTCACATTGGGGTAGCGTGCCAGCACCTCTTTCAGATCATTGGTCGGGAACGGGTACAACTGCTCCACGCGCACAATCGCCACATGCGGGTACTGCTCGCGGTATTCGGCTCCGGCGAGATCGTAATAGAATTTGCCCGTGACGAAGACCAGCCGCGTCACATCCTCCGGCTGCACCCATTCATCGTCCAGCACCGGATTCCAACTGCCCGTCGTGAGATCGTTCATGCTGGCAGCAACTGCGGGATTGCGCAGCAGGCTCTTGGGCGACATCACCACCAGCGGCAGCGGATCGCGTTCCAGCAGCAGCGCCTGACGACGCAGCAAATGGAAGTACTGCGCCGATGTGGATGGATAGGCCACGCGCATATTGGTTTTCGCTGCCATCGAGAGGAAGCGTTCTAAGCGTGCGCTGGAATGATCGGGGCCTGCGCCTTCGTGTGCGTGCGGCAGCAGCATCACCAGGGAGGGCAGTTCGCCCCATTTCTCGCGCCCACTGACCAAGAATTCATCAATGATGGCCTGCGCCCCGTTGACGAAATCCCCGTACTGCGCTTCCCAGATGACCAGCGTATTTTTTGCCTGGATGTTGTAGCCATATTCAAAGCCCACAATCGCCGCCTCGGATAGCGGGCTGTTGTGGATTTCGATGCTGGCTTCTGCCAGGGGCAGTTCTTGCAGCGGGATCAATTCCGCGCCTGTTTCTGCATCATGCAGCACCGCATGGCGGTGGCTGAACGTACCGCGCTGGGTATCCTGCCCGGTCAGGCGAATCGGGATGCCCTGCGAGAGAATGCTGGCGAAGGCGAATTCTTCCGCCGTCGCCCAATCCATCGCTTTCTCGGCTGGATCATTGAGCGTAGTACGGCGGCTGCGGATGCTCTTCTCGAATCGTTTGGAGTAGAAGTTGAAGCCTTCCAGCGTTCCCGTCAGCGCGTCATTGATGGCAATGAGTTGATCCGCCGGGATCGCGGTATCAATGCGGCCTGCAATGCCCGGTTCCGGCAGCGGAACATGCGGATCGGCAATGCCTTCCTGATCGTCGGGCATGGTATCCAGTTGATCTTGCAGGCTGGTCATGTGTTGATCGTAGAGCTTTTGCGGGCCATTGGTATCCATCAATCCGCGCCGAATCAAGCGATGTCCCCACAGTTCGCGCACAGTCTCGTGATTGCGCACTTTTTCGTACATCAAAGGCTGCGTGAAGCCGGGTTCATCCAGCTCATTGTGACCATAGCGGCGGTAGCCCACCAGGTCAATGAGGATGTCTTTCTCAAATTCGTTCTGGTAGGCGAAGGCCAGCCGCGCCACTTCGATGCAGGCGGCGGGGTCATCGGCATTCACATGGATGATGGGCACGCCGAAGCCCTTCGCCATATCACTGGCGTAGCGCGTAGTGCGCGAGTCATCCGGCATGGTGGTGAAGCCAAGCTGGTTGTTGGCGATGATATGAATCGTGCCACCGACTGCGAAACCGGGAACGCCGGAAAGGTTGAACGTCTCCGCGACGATGCCCTGACCGGGGAAGGCCGCATCGCCGTGAATCAGCACCTGCATGGTACGGCTGCGCTCAAAGGTCGGCGCACCGCCCCGGCTGCTATCGGTTGCCGCAGCGCGAGCCATGCCCACCACCACAGGGTTCACCTGCTCCAGATGGCTGGGGTTAGAAGCCATCTTCAGGGTGAGGCCACCTTTTTGCAGTGTTGCGCCCTTGTGATACTTCACATCATCCATTGTCCAGCCGATGGCATCGCGGTCACGGGCGCGTTCTTCCGTGTCTTTGAATTCCGCCAGCACGCGCCGATAATCGCGCTCCATGATGTGCGCCAGCACGTTCAAACGCCCGCGATGCGCCATACCAAAGAACACATTTTTCGCCTCGCTTTCCCGTGCGGACTCAACAATTTCATCCAGCATGGGAACCATCATATCCAGCCCCTCAATGGAGAAGCGGTATTTGCTGGGGAAGGAGCGCTGCAAGAAATGCTCCATCGTCTCAATTTCAGTCAATCTCGTGAGCAAATCGCGGTCTTGTTCTTCGCTGGCTTCATAGCGGAAGCGCCGCGACTCCACCGAATCGCGCAGCCATTGGCGCTCTAACGGGTCTTCGAGATGCTCATTGTCATAACCAATCGACCCACAGTACACCTCGCGCAACTGCTGGATTGCTTCCAGCGCATCATTCGATTGTTCCCCAATTGGCCCTGAGACAATTAAACTCGCCGGGAAGCGCTGCAAATCCGCTTCATTGATTCCGTGCGTGGCAGGAATCAGTGCGGGATCGCCGGGGGGGATGCTGCCCAGGGGGTCGAGTTGGGCGGCGGTGTGTCCAAATTGGCGGATGGCGTTCGCCAGCCCTACCGCGCCAACCACTTTGCGCAGATCATGCGCGGGAGCCTGTACCCCTGCGGATACGGAGGGTGCGGCGCTGCCGTTGCTCTGTGGCTGGAACAGCGCATAGAATGCTTCCGGCGACAGATCACGGAAGAAGGCCGCCGTCTGAGCATCGACGGAGTCGGGCGCTTGTTGATACTTCTCGTACTGCTCTATCAAGTAACCGAGATTTGGCCCATAGAATTGCGTTGGAAGGGTCATAAACACCTTTGCCTGTTCATTTCGCTTGTTCGCTGAATCACTGTTTCGTGAAAAGACGGTTCCCTCCCCGAAACACTGTGCTTGCCTGGCACAGTCGCGGAGTAAGGATCACAATCTACACGAGCAAATTCATGACATTTGTCACTATTGTAACCAATTTTGCAGGAAAAATGGGTGGTTACTTTGGCGCAGCATGTGTGCTTCATGAGCGAAGGTTTGTTTGTGGCGCGGATATAGGCTCTGCAAGCAAATCCTACGGACTTGCTTCCAGGGCACGATGGTAACGACACTTTTCACGTCGATGTCCCTGAAATGTACACCACCCTCAACCTTTTACGACCTGCAACACGGGTTCGCCTACGATTGTTTCTATGGCGGAAATCATCTTGAAGTGGACACCCAACGTGTCATGCGACATAGGGTTAGGTTGCTGGAATGCGACACAGGGTTTTGCGGATATTGGCCTGATTCCAAGAACCGTCCCCACCCCCAACCCCCTCCCCAACGCATTAGGGAGGGGGCTTTCTGGCTCACTGCCGCGCAGACAAACCTCCCCCAACGCTTTGGGGGAGGTGTCGCGTTAGCGACGGAGGGGGACATAATCCCTACAACCCTAAGGCGGGTAACAAACGGGGTGTCCGCCATACCCTTTTGCGGCACGATGTCCGTAAACCGTTTCTGTCCCAAAGATAGAAAATTGTACAGTTAGCTGTTAGGGGCACGATAGATCATGCCCGCTAACAACACTGTCAAGGCGACGACTTTGAAGGTTCAGATGCCGCGAGCCGCTTCCAGCACTTCCAGGAACTGCGCGGCGATTTCATCCACCTCGAAGTATTCCCGCGCAAAGACGCGCCCGGCCTGCCCCATCTGGCGGCGCAGGTCATTATCAGCAGCTAATTCACAAATCGCCTGCGCCAGCGCCAATTCGTCCCCCGGTTCGACCAGAAGACCCGTCTCCCCTTCCCGCACCACATCCACCGTCCCCCCGGCGCGGGTGGCGATGACCGGACGACCCATGGCAGCCGCTTCTTGCAGGACAATTCCCAGGCCTTCATGGTACGAATGCAATACGAAAATATCCGCCGCCGAATAATGCGCCGCTTTTTCAATTTCTGGGATGAAGCCTGCAAATGTAATCAGGGAGTTTAGATGTTCTTCTTCTGCCAGCGCTTGCAATTCTGCCGCATTGCTGCCCGTCCCACCAATCAACAGATGAACCGGAATCCGCCCGCAGCGATCCACCACATGCTGCATGGTGCGGATCAGCACATCAGCACCTTTGCGCGTTTCCAGGCGTTGCAATGCGAAGAGCAGCACAGTATCTTCCGGGATGTTGTAGTGCTTGCGCAGTTCGTTCTTGGTCACATGCGTGCGGAACTGGTCAGTTTCGATGCCGTAGGGAATCACGCGGATGTTTTCTGGCTGTGCATCAAAATGTGAAATCAACCGATCCCGAATGAAGCTGCTGCTGGCGATGAGGTGCTGCGTCTGCGCGATGGCATTCGCGGCCTGCTTTTGCAAAAAGCGATCCGGCATGTGGAAGGGATCGTAAATATCATGCCCGACCAGCACCATCGCCGCCGGGATACCCTGCTGTTTTGCGGCACGGAAGGCGGCTAACCCCGTCGGCAGAATGTACGAAATCAGCAGCACATCCGGTTGAATCTGTCGCAGGATGCGCCCGGTATGCAGGAAGGCGAATAACGTCGGCAGATACCAACGCGCCCAGCGTTTGGGGCGGCGGTAGCGATGCACCTGCACGCCTTCGATGGTCTCCTGCTCTGGCAAATCCTGGTTCGTAGTTGGGGTGATGACATGGCATTCATGCCCATTGGCACGCACCCAATGGCGTAAAATCAAATGCATGCCCACTTCCGCACCGCCATGATGCGGCAGATAATTGGGAGCGACAACACAAATTTTCATCGAAGCTGCCCCCGAAAAACGAACCACAAAGACATAAGGAACACGCAGGAAAATCGGGTAAGGTTCCGATGGATGCCACAGAGATGGCACTCAGAACTCAGAACTGAAAACTCAGAACTTTTTCCCCTGGTGTCCTCAAAATTACGTTCTACATTCATATCTTCCCCGCCACAACGAGCAGCGACATATAATAGCGTCGCGGACTGATCCGGCGCAGCAGCCGCGCAAGCCCCCGCGCAGGACGCAAGGGCATCCCGAAGGAGGTCAGCAGCGGCACGGCTGGCAGAACTGGATTAATTGGTTTGGCGACCTGCACACGAAAGCCAGCGGCTTCGATGATGGTCTGCAACGGTTCCAGCGTGAAGAAGTTCACATGCGTGCGGTCTACCCAATGATGGTACGTGAACCCACCATCGCGCAAGTCGGCGGGTGTTTCACAGTTGGGAACACTGAGGATGAGCGTCTCGCGGGTCACGCGGTGCAGTTCTGCCAGGGCAAGGGCTGGCTCTGGAACATGCTCCAGGGTCTCGAAGGCAATCACCGTATCAAAGGACTCATCTGCGAAGGGAAGCCGCGTTGCATCCGCCACCTGGAAATGCCCCGGCAAATGCGCCCATTCCACATAAGGCAGCAGATCAATGCCCTGCGCCTGATAGCCATGTTCCAGCAGCTTCGCCACATATACGCCGTTTGCGCAGCCCACATCCAGCACCGATGTTCCGGCATGCTGCATCAGCGCCTGCCAACGATCCGGCAGGATATGACCCCAGATATGTGTTTGTGCGGCACGCTGCGCGGCGAGTTGATCGCGCTCCGTCATGACTTCCCCATTTTGCGTGGGTTACGGTAAGGCTTATGAGCGTACCACGTTGCGGCATTTTTCGCAGACATACTTTTGTACTCTTTTTGCGGAATGTGGCAATGAGATTTGCGCACGGTTTGCAAAATTCCTCATTCCCCTCTTGGCAAAGCGCGTTAGGATTACGGGTAACTCATGTTACGCAGTTGTCAGTTAACGGCTCTCAGTTGTCAGTTTTAGGATGATCTCGATGCAAAATCTGCGATAGGCACAGATTTTCACGGATAACTGACGACTGAAAACTGAAAACCGACGGTATTTGTACGCCAAATGTGGCAAGATATAAGAAAAGTGCGTAACGTCATCTGGTAATTCACTCACTATTAGCGATACAGAGGATGGTATGCTAAACATCACATATGCACCCAATGATGCCGATACAGCGGAGAGAATGCAGGAAGACCTCGCAACTGCGAATTTGAAGATGGTGAATCACATTTTGCTGGCGTTGATTACGCCAGATGCGCTGGCGGACGAAGGCGTGCAAAAAGCGATCCGCATGGCGCAGAAGGAGAATCACCGGGTTGCACTGGTGATTCTGCGCAAGACAGAGCTTCCCAAGAGCTTGCAAGAATTCCCATCGCTGAACCTGACCAGCGGCTACAACATGAAACGCCTGACGCGCTTCGTACTGCGGGCTGACCTGGAAGCCCAGGTGCGGCGTGCCAATAATCGCGTGCTGTTCTACCTCGTCGCAGCGGTCATCATCGTCTTTGCTGGCAGCATCTGGGCGCTGACCACTGGCATCGTCGCATCACCAACGGACGAGTTCGCCACAGAAAATGCCCTGATTGACAGCCAGGTGGAAACCATTACCTTCCCCACGCTGGATGCTTTTCAGCCGCGCACGACGCAGGATGCTGAGTCATTCCCGGCAACCGCCGATGCGCTGCGCGAAGATAACGAGGATATTTACCCCTTCTTGATTGGCACAGCAACCGCACTCCCTGCCAACCAGAACGCCACACAGAGCGCCATCGCTACTTCCGCCGTGCAAACCCAATCCGCCCGCGATGCCGAATCCACACCAGAGGCAGAGGGAGAATAGTCAGGATACAAGCGCTTCCAGGCCAAGTTTTGTTCGTTGCGTATTGACCCGTTCCACCATCGCGGGGCGGGTCAGGCGTTCACCGGGTAGGGGATAGTAGAGGCGGTGTGCTGCATCATGCTTGCCGAGCAGCAGTTGCCCCCATTCCAGGCGGAGACTGTTCGTAGCGGCGAGTGCTTCTTCATATTGTGGATGGCGTGGATCGGTAAAGCGGCGCAGGTCACAATTGGCTGACCAGCGTGAACCATCTGGCAGCGTGAGTTTCTGCCAATGCGCAACCGAAAAATCTGTGCCGATGAGGGAAGCCCCCGCCAGCGAAGCGCCATTCAGCAGCGTCTTGTGTACATCGGCTTCCCACAAAAATACCCCGCGCAGATCAGCATCCTGCAAATCTGCACCTGCCAGATTCGCCCAGCGTAACCCCGCGTGTGACAAATCCGCGCCCTGTAAATTTGCGCCGCTGAGGTTCGTATGCTGGAAATTCGCGCCCGCCAGATTCGCCCCGGCAAGTTCTGCGCTGGATAATTCCATGTGGCTGAAATCTACTCCGGCGAGGGCATCTTCTTGCCGAAAAGTATTCAGAAGCGGCTGACGGGCTGCGGCGGTTGATTCCTGCTGGAGTTGTGCTAACAACTGCATCACGAGGCATCATGCCCCAGGTATTCGCGCTGTAAAATGCCCATGACGACTGCATCAATCCAGCGACCACCCCGGTAGATCTCTTCGCGCATACGGCCTTCTTCCACAAAACCAACTGATTTGTAGGCACGGATGGCGCGTTCATTGGTGGAGAACACGCGCAGGGTGATGCGATGCAGGTTCAATTCTGCGAAGGCATACTTCAGCATCAGATGCAGCGCTTCCTTGCCCAGGCCCTGCCCCCACAAATCCTTGCGCCCGATGAGGATACCGAGTTCGGCATTCTGATTCTTCGGCCTGATACCCCACAAATTGATGAAGCCAATCGGTTCTTCTGTTTCTTTTAGCACCATCACAAAACCTACCGCACTATCATCGTCCTGGAACCACTTGTGGAATTTACCTTCTGTAGTTTCGTCTTGCATCAGGCGAATTGAATTCGCGGTTTGGTACTGCATGATTTCCGGGTCTTTCCACCACTGCTGGAAAACCGGGACATCGACTTCTGCATCAAATGCCCGGAAACGTAATCGTTCGGATTCAAACATTCTCAGGTCTTCCTCGTTTATTCGGCAAACGTCCCAGAGCATACCGCGAAAGGAGGGAATCAAAAAGGACATGGCAATCTGCCATGCCCTCAGAAAAACAATCTTCTGCCGAACTTAGCGGCGAACCAGTCGCAGCAAACCCAGCAAGATCACGGCACCAATGAAGGCAGTACCGAAGCTAGCAATACTGATCGTACCCTGTGCGCCACCGACACCAATAGCATCCAGCACGAAACCACCGATGAAGGCACCGATGATGCCGACAACAATATCCAGGATCAAACCCTGTTCTGCATTGGTCTTCATCACGATACTGGCAATCCAACCAGCCAAACCACCGATAATAATCCAGGCAATCAGTGAACCGAGTGTCATAAAACGGCCTTTCTGTCATAGTTAAACCGATACCATAACCATAGGCTTCTTTTCTGAGACAACCGCCCGGATTGGTGGTAGTATGGCATATGTAATGGTGAGTGTAAGATTAGTCCGCAAATCAAAATGGTAGCGGAGCGTCCCGTGTACGCTCCCACGCCTGGAACTGTTTCTCCGCTGCCTTCGCTGCGGGTCGCCGCGGATTAAAATCCCCGGCTACAAAAGCCCCAAACCCACTAAAGGGGTTATAAGGACGTTCTATAAATTAGGGTGGTTACCAAGCGTCCCTTTAGTGGACGCTCATCCTGGTGTAGCCTGACGTTTTGAACGTCAGGCGCAGGGCAGCAAGCCATGCATTTGCGAGAAGAACGCTTAACCCGGAAGCGATGGGGCATGATAGTTCATGCCTCTGCGATGTATGCGAAAAGTCGCCGCGGATTAAAATCCCCGGCTACAAAAGCCCCAAACCCACTAAAGGGGTT
>CAYVVZ010000043.1:0-37877 GCA_964455365.1 uncultured Anaerolineaceae bacterium
CTAGGTACGCAGTTCGTACCACATACACTTGAGAATCAGTCGTGAATAAGGCCAAATATGCATAACAAACAAACGTTACAGAGGATTATTGGTTTCGTCATACTCATGCTGGTAGTAACAGCCTGCGAAGGTCTCGCGGGTGAGCCGGAAATCGTACAGACCGTACAACTGGCTACAGCAATCCCAGAAACATTGGATGTGCCTGTTAGCCTCAACCGAGGTGCAACGATCTACGCCGAGAACTGCGTGCGCTGTCATGGGATTGGTGGTGCCGGGGATGGCGCACTGGTGCTGAGTGGTGACGTGCAGAATGTACCGGATTTCACTGATCCTGCAACCATTCAAGATACTTCGCTGCAAGAATGGTTCGATGTCATCACCAATGGGAATCTGGAAGCAGTCATGCCGCCCTGGAAGGATGCTCTGTCTGCCCAGGATCGTTGGGCAGTCGCACTCTACACCTATACGCTGTCGTATGACGCGACGGCACTGGAGCAAGGCCAGACGATCTATGAAGCGCAGTGTGCAACTTGTCATGCGATAGATGGCAGCGGCACGGCAGATGGTTCCAGCTTGTTAGGTTTGGTTGATTACACAGAAGCAGAATTATTTCCACTGCTTACTAGTCACCTGACCGAATTGGAAGCGACATCTGCTATTCCAGAGGACTCGCTCGATGAAGTCGTACAATATATGCGTATGCTGTCCTCACAGGAACAAACCCTACCGAGCGACACAAGCGATACAATTGAGCAGGAAGCACCTCCACCTGCAAGTACCGAAGAAGCATCTGAAGAAGCATCTGCGGAGAGTACCCCTGCTAGTGCTAGCACACCAGTCGAGATTCCACAATCGACGGGCATCATTCGTGGGCAAATCACCCAGGGAACCACAGGCGGCGACTCGGTCGAAGGATTGGAAGCTGTTGTTCATATCTATGATAGTCAGTTATTTGAGCAGGTAGCAGAATACACAGTTGGAGCAGAGGGCACCTTCCAATATGATGAAGTTGTGATTCGCCAGGATTTTGCTTACCGTGTATCGGTTGTGTATAAGGGGATTTCTTATTCCAGCCCGATTCGCATTGGCAACCCTGACGAAACAGAAATGGTCATTGATGTAACCGTTTATGAGCCGGGTGCAACTGCATCAGACATTGTGATTACATCCCGGGCGACGCAGGTGAATCTATCTTCACAGGGGTTGTACATCATCGAAGTTATTGAAATGACCAATACATCTGACCGTGCATTCATGCGGGAGGATATTCCTGGTGTCCCGGAACCCGCTTCTGTGGCTTTCGCCATTCCAGAAGGAGCGGAGCTTCAGCTTCAGCATACTGATCCGAACCGCATTATTCTGAGTGATGATGGACAGGTGGTCCTGGATGGAGCAGCGGTTCTACCAGGCAGCGAGCATTACATTCAGTTCGGGTATACGCTGCCAGTCGAAAATGCACAGAATATTCAGCAGCCGATTGAGTACGCAGTCGATGGCCCCATTGCGTTCTTTGTTGAAAACTCGCACCTGTCGTTTGAGGCAGATGGCTTTGAACTCACTCGCACGCAACCTTTCAATGATCAAATGTATGACATCTTCCAGCTCATGTCCCAGCCCTCCCCTGGCGATGTATTAACCTACAATATCTCGCTTGACTCCACCAGAACCGGAGAAAGCAGCGCTATCGTCCCCAATGAAGTGCTTGCGCTTGTGTTGGTGGTTGTAGGCGTTGTGTTGGTTGGCAGTGCTGGCTTCCTCATCTGGCGTGGACGACAGAACAATGCGTCGAATGAGGAAGGTGTTGATGAAAACGCGACAAGTGCTGCTTTGATTGAGCAAATTGCCGCGCTGGATAACGCCTTCAAAGCCGGAGAAATCGACAAGAAAACCTACCAGAATAAACGTGACGAACTGAAAGCACGGCTGATGGTGTTGATGCAAGCGGAGCAATCTGAAAACTAAAACGGTGGCGCATCAGCCAATCGTGCAGAATCCAACAGGGCGACCACTTGATCGCCCTGTTTTTTTCTGGTCTGAATTGATCAACTTATATGCTTATTCGTTCCCTAGCGAAGCCAGATATGCATAAAGATGAGCCAGGTCTTCGTCGCTGATTTCGCGCACAGAGTACGCCTGCATATCAGCGGGGCCTTGCCGCACCGTTGTGACATATTCCTCAAAAGGCAGTTCAATCCCTGCCAGAGCTGTACCCATAGAACGCGGTGTACCTTCGGCATTCTCGCCATGGCAGGACATGCAGTCATTCGCTTCCCACACATCCAGTCCCAATTCGATGTTGCCATCGGCTGCGCTCACGCTGAGTTCACTGGCTGGTTCTTCTAGGATTGGGTCAACGGTGGTGATGGCTGTATCCTCAAAGGTGACGAACCATACCAGGCCAACTAACAGCAGCGAAGCCACGATAAACGCATAGGGGATGAAGTAGCGATTGCGCCGCAAAATGACTTCTGCTGGCGGATCCTCAGGTACATTCCCTTCCTGGATGCGTTCCAACTCTTCGGCATGTTCCTCTTCCATCTCTTCATGTGTGATGCGGCCTGTGAACATGCTGCGATTGAAGCGCTTCACATGAACGTTGTACATATGCCAGGTGATGATGGAGAGAACCGCCAACAATGCTTCGCCGCTGTGTGCAGCAAGGGCAGCCGGCACTGCTTCCCCCGGCAAAACACTCGTCGTCGCAACCGGGTTCCAGAGCATGAAGCCTGTGATGACCATCACCACCGTACCCCAGACGAGGGCAAGGTATTCCGCTTTTTCGCCGAAGTTATAACGCGGCATATTAGGATGTTCGCGGCGCAGACCCAGGTTAAAGGCGATGAATTGGAAGACATCCCGTACATCTTTAATGCCAGGAAGCATCGAGGCTTTACGTCCCAGCACGAAGAGTTTGTAGGTAACAATGCCACCATGATAGATACATTCTGCCATCAGGATCGCAGCGAGAATCCGATGCACAATGCGAATCGATTCGATGCCACCCATGAAGTTGATCAATCCTTGCGCCCAATCTTGTCCGGCGTAGCGCTGAGGAATACCAGTCAGCGCTAGCCCAACGAAGGTCACAATCAGGATGATATGTTCAAAGCGTTCGCCTGCACCGAAGCGGCGGTACGTTTCCTGCGGAACTTGCGTTTCAGATGTGGTAGGGTTCTGGACATGCTCTGCCATCAGGCTTCTCCTCTCGCGCCAAAGCGTCTGCGGATGCGTCCAATTATGTCGATACCAATTAACAACAGGAATCCACCTAGAACGACTGGGATGAAGATGTCATAGAACGTATTCACGATGAAGAGCAGCGGGTGGCTCTCGAACGTGGGAACGAAATGACCAACCCAGGTATCTGGAAAGTCGCTGCTCGCTGTCGGGTGACAATCTTGGCAGGTTTCCAGCAGATTATCACGCACCACCTGCCCTTTCGTATCATCGGAAGCTGTGATGTCGTGAACGCCGTGGCAGTCATAGCAAACGGCTTTGTTGGTCGGGACATTCGGTGCAGTCTGCTGGAAGAGTGAGACTGTCGTACCGTGGAAATCACTCAGGTAACTATCGAACACATTGGTGCTGATGTCGTACTGCTCCATGAGTTCTTCGTCAGCGTGGCATGTTGCGCACAGTTCTGGCGACCGATTGCGGAACAATGCCGTTGTCGGATGTTGAATCCCATGAACGCCGTGGCAATCCGTGCAAGTCGGTGCATTTTCGTCGCCTGCAAAGAGCGCTTCACCGTGTACGCTGTGCTGATACTCTTCAAAGGTGGAAACATGGCAGCTACCACAGCTTTCTGTTGTCTGTGATACCGTAGCATCCGGTGGCTGCACATCATGCCCACCGTGGCAATCCACACATGATGCAGAAAGCAAATTACCATCAGCAAGCGCGGTGTAATGCACGCCATCCGCCAGATTTTCAGTTTGCTCTACATGGCAGTTGGTACACATTAAAGATGCTTGTACGGTGTAGGCACGGCCTGTTTCAGGGTATGGCCCATCATGCGGGAAAATATCTGACCCGTGGCAATCCACACAACCCAGTGCGCCTTCTTCATTGGATGATCCATGAACAGAATGTTCCAGAACTTCAAGGTCAACTGAGGCCGATATTTCCGTACCATCTTCCAGAACCAGCGTTTCGTCCGTATTGCTATGGCAAACCAGGCAAAAGCTGTTTTCCCCCGTCGGGGCGTTGGCTGGTGATGCGTCCTGTGCTGTAATACGAATTGGCTGCCAGATCAAGAAATAGCCAAGTGCGAGTGAGACAAAGCCGAGTACGGCGAGTACAAACGGTGTTGGCTGAGACCTACTCATCCTGTCCCCCTCTCAGTAAAAATGCGTATGCAGCGATGAGAATAATTCCACCGAAGATGCCAAGCAGCACCAACGAAGGCGTTGTAAGACCTCCCGGTGTTGTGATCAGGGCTTGTGTGGGAGCAACTTCTGGTGCTTCGACTTCTGGCAAGGTATTAGAAATCTGCTGTGATACATCTTCATTACTGATCGTTGCACTGGCGATCCCCAGTTCAGCTTCCGCTGCACTGAGCAATGCATTGGTATAAGCATAATTATGTACACCCAGACTACCGTCGCCGTCAACTGCTGCCAGCGATTGCCCGACCCACTCCGGTGTATTCTCATCAACAGCTTCCCAGGCAACTGTCAGACGCTCCTGTACATTGGTCTGAACACTGTCGATAAGCTGCTGCATCTCCAGCGGATTCTCGACATCTGTATGGCAGGTTGTGCAAGCATCTTGCAGGTTCTCAATGTCCGCTGCCTCACCAGGTGAAACTGGATGGAACGTGTGACTGCTGCGCGGCCCATTTTTTGTATCAACAGCGTGCATATGGCAGGTGATGCAGGTGGGGCCTTCTTCATCGCTGGCATGCGCGCCTGCAACGGGTTCCACTTCAGCCACCAACTCCTGCCCTTCATACACCTCGACTACTGGATGATGAATACCTTCCGTGACTTCCGTATCGCTGTGGCAGGATACACAGAGCGCAACAGGTTCATCAATCAAGTAAATCTCGTTGTCTTCTTCATGCGGATTATGGCAGCTTGCGCAGGTCACACCGTAATCATAAGTGTCTAGCAGACTCAGCGGTTCAAACTCATCTTCGTCAACCCAACCTTCATCAATCAGGTAATCTGCCCGACGTTGCGCCACGCTGTGGCAGCCCAGGCAAGACGCTTCAAAGTATTCCGACTCTTGTGCGGACTCAAGCGCGGTTGTATGCGAAGAAAGCAGCCATTCGTTGTACTGCATGTTCGGGGCGCTTGCATGCCCTGTCGCGTACCATACGGAATCAACACTGGTATCGAAGGGTGTGAATGTCTCTGCACCAATCAGATTGTCACCTGGTTGGTAACCCACGGGCAATGGTAAGCCAGTAGCCTCGTGCGTGCCGCGAATATGGCATTGCCCGCAAATCTGCGCATCCAGCCCGAAGTTGATTGAGTTGGCAATTCCTTCATATTCTTCTTCTGAAATAGAACCACCAGCATCATCTGCGATTTCCACATGGTTCAGGCCAGGGCCATGGCAGGTTTCGCATTGCACGCCCACTTCTTCCCATTCGAGTTCTTCTGCATCGAACTGGGTTGTATGGCATCCTGCACACTGGCTGTTGAAGTCAAATTCTGAATCATCAAGCCATTCACCTTCAAGCGGCAGGGCTACCCACATTTCCTGTGTTGTACTCCACTGTGCAGGCAAGACGCGATAGACACCTTCGTCAATTTCAGTGACGTATGCTTGATAATGCCGCCCAACCCCCAACGTGAAGAAAACATCGTCCATCGTGAATGGGCGAATTTCACCATCTGGGAAGGTCATTGTTCGCACATCTTCTCCGGCATCGAAATCACCCAGGACAACATCTTCCAGGTCGATGTCATCATCTTCTTCCACATCGGCAATATCGATTAAGGTCATACCATGTGGGGATTCTGCGTGGTCATTTGCATAACTTCGGTGACACGAACGACACTCGCGTGTACCCGCGTATTCTGGCTCGTCTTCCTGGGCATAAGCTGCACCCATCGACCACGCCAGAACAACACAAACCAGGGTTGCGAAGAACCCTATCTGTCGTCTTCGGTATCGTTGCATATGGCAGGTATCCGATTTCTATGAACACATTGAAATAAATTTCCCTTCCAATTGTCGCTTACATTAGTCATTGATGAATCGTTCCCAGGGATGATTTTGGATCATCCTTAAGGATGAACTATGCCCGTAAAGCAGCGTGAATCATCCTCCGGGATGAGTGTGAATCATCCCTCAGGCCGATTTAGCACGGCAACATCCCCCATACAATCATATTTGGGGGGGCAGTAGATCACCTGCCTTACCGAAGCTACAGCCTTACAGAGTGGAGACATGTACTGGCTCGACATTATTTTCAGCAAGTTAGGAGACCCTTAGATGAAAAAACATCATCTTTTTGCAACACTAGGCATGATGTTCATCATCGTGGGGCTGGTTGTCTTGATGGCTCCTGTTGTTACAGCACAGGATGACGCTGGTGCAACCGTCCCCGAACCGCCGGAAGTCCTCACAGGCTTCTATGATGAATGGGTTGCTTCGCCACATGCAGATGTAGAAGCAGCAGCATTTAATCATTGGAACGAAGATGATCCGCAAGAAGTTCCCGAATCGTGCGCCACATGTCACTCGACATCCGGCTACCTGGATTACGTCGGTGAAGATGGCTCAGAAGCTGGTGTTGTAGACACACCGCATCCAATTGGTCAGGTTGTGACCTGTGATGCATGCCACAACAGCTCCACCATCGAACTCGCCAGCGTAACCTTCCCGTCGGGTGTGGAACTGGACAGTGTAGGATCTGCAACTCGTTGCATGATCTGCCACCAGGGACGCGCTTCTGGCCTCACAGTTCAGAATGCCCTGGAAGAAGCTGGCGTGGAAGATATGAACGCTGTCAACGAAGAGTTGAGCTTCATCAATATTCACTACTATGCCGCAGCAGCATCGCTGTACGGTGGTGAAGTACATGCTGGTTACGAATTTGAAGGTATGAATTACCAGTTGCGCGGCGATCACGTCGAAGGGTATGACACCTGCACCGACTGCCATGATCCGCACAGCCTGGAAATTGATGTTGTCGAATGCGCAACCTGCCACGAAGATGTCGAATCCGTGGAAGACTTCCAGGATATCCGCATGGCTGGTTCACTCGTTGACTACGACGGTGACGGCGACATCGAAGAAGGAATCGCAGGTGAATTGGATACCCTTCGTGAATATCTCTACACCGCGATCCAGACATATGCTAGCGAAGTCGCTGGAATGCCGATTGTCTATGACACACAGGCATATCCGTATTGGTTCGCCGACACGGATGGTGATGGTGAAGTCAGCGAAGGCGAAGCAAATTACGGCAACCGCTATGTATCCTTCACCGGATATTTGCAGATTGCGACCTATAACTATCAGGTCTCACTGAAAGATCCAGGTGCTTACGCACATAATCCGAAGTATCACATTGAACTATTAATCGACACCATCAACGTACTCAATGAACAAATCAGTGAACCTGTTGATATGGCAGGAACCCACCGCAACGATCCGGGTCACTTTGACTCGACCGCTGAGGCATTCCGCCACTGGGACGAAGATGGTGAAGTTTCTGCAAGCTGCACCAAGTGCCACACAGCAGATGGCCTGCCCTTCTTCCTGGAACATGGTGTCAATATCTCCAGTGAACCGACACTCTCACTCGAATGCTCGACCTGCCATAGTGATGTCGCCAATATTTCTGAAGGTGAACTCTATGTGGTAGACGAAGTTGAATTCCCGAGTGGTCAGGTGGTTTCCTTCGGTGAAGAAGAACCGGCGAACCTCTGCATCAACTGCCACCAGGGTCGTGACTCTGGCGTAGCTATTGCCAGCTTCGTCGCTGCACCGGGCGTTGGGGATGACGAAGTTTCCGAAGACTTGAGCTTCCGTAACCCGCACTACTTCGCCGCTGGCGCGACCATGTTCGGCAGTGACGCAAACGGTGCTTATCAGTATGATGGTATGGAATACACAGGTCAGTACCCGCATGCACGCCGTGTGGATACCTGCGTTGGCTGCCATCAGCCGCATGCTCTCGAATTCGATGTAGCAGTCTGCGCAGACTGCCACGAAGATGTCGAGTCACGCGAAGACATCCCCAACATCCGCCTGGATGAAGACTATGATCCAGTGGACTATGATGGTGATGGTGATGTAGAAGAACCGATCCGCGCAGAAATCGAAACACTCCAGACCGCATTGTACGATGAAATCGTAGCGTACACGACGGAAATGGGCACGCCGATTGTTTATAACCCGGATCGCTACCCCTACTGGTTCGACGAAGAAGGCGAACGGTACGCCAACTGGACACCGCGTTTGGTACGTGTGATTTACAATTACACCTGGTCGATCAAAGATCCTGGCGTATATGCACACAACCCGGACTACATCCTGCAATTGCTGTATGATAGCCTGCTTGACATCGGCGGCGAAGAAGCTGTTGCAGGCTTCACCCGCGCCCCGGTGATCGACTTCGACTAAGAGTTAGTGCTTCCACTCTGCGAGTGACGTAGCTTTTCCAATCGGGTACGGTCTTCCGTGCCCGATTTTTCTTCCCTCATTTCACCAACCCTTCATTGACCGCCCATAATGCAGCCTGTGTGCGATCAGCAACACTCAGCTTTTTTAAGATATGCTGCACATGTGTCTTCACAGTCGGCAGGCTAATATTTAAGGTTTTGGCGATACTGGCGTTACTCATGCCGGAGGCAATTAACTGAAGGACTTCAGTTTCTCGTTCCGACAGGACTTCTACGGGCATAGCTGTAGGTTCTGGCTCTGGCGGAGCTGGATCAACAGCAGCCTGCAACGCCTGTGTTAGCAAGGATTGGTCAAAGAGACGATTGTTGTTCACAGCCGTGTGAATCGCTGCAACAATTTTTTCCGGCTCCGTCTCCTTGGTTAAATACCCAGCCGCCCCTTCGTTGATTGCGCGTGCGAGGTAACCCGGGTTTGTATATGTCGTTAGCATGATGACGCGAGTATCTGGGGAAGCGTCCAGGACATGCGGAAGGAATTTTAGCCCGTCGCCGTCTTTCATGCGAATATCTAGCAGCATGACATCTGGTTGCAGCTTTGCGGCAATGTCCGCTGCATCTTGCCCACAGGTTCCCTCAGCGATCACTTCAAAACCGGGGCGCGTCAAGAGCATTCGTAATCCTTGCCGAACGATTCCATGGTCGTCCACAATAGCGATCCGTATTGTGGTTTCGCTAGTTGCTGTCATCCTGCACCTCTTTCGGTTGAATATCTGTTTGTGGAATCCAGATTTTGATCGTTGTACCCTGACCTGTTTGGCTATCAATTTTGATCGTACCATGAAGCAAATTGATGCGCTCACGCATGGTGCGCAATCCCCATCCATATTCGGAACGTCGTGCAACCTTGGGGTCAAATCCTATCCCATCATCAGCAACCAGCAGATGAAGCCCCTGGTCATCCCACAGTTTGATTGTTACCTTGCTGGCCTCCGCATGCTTGCAGATGTTATTCAACGCTTCTTGTGCAATACGGTACAACGTTACACTCAGAACTTTATCTGGGTTCTGGTTGTCCTCGTAAAAATCCAGGGAGATGTCCATAGTCCACCCACCCAACCTGGCGGCATCCCGCACCAGTTCTTCTAACGCTTCTACCAGGCCAAGGTCGTCCAGGGTACTGGGATGCAGCCCTTGCATGATGCGCCGCCCCTCGACAATGGCAGAGGATAATAATACGAGGCCTTCTTGATATTTCTCTTGTGCAGTGTCTTCCAACATAACATTGCAGATTTCTTTGCTCTCAAGGAGATAGAAGCGAGCGCCTACCAGCAACTGAATCAAACCATCATGAATATCATAGGCAATGCGTTTGCGCTCCTCTTCTTGCGCTGTGATTAACTTCTCAACGAGCGCACGTTCCGCAGTACGCTTGGCTTCTAGCTCTGCCGCCATTCCATAGAACGCAAGAGTCAGTTCCCCAATCTCATCGGGTGGCAAACGTTGTGGCAGCGCCGGGGTCTTTTGCGTCTGACGAATGTCATCCATGGAGTTTTTGAGAAAGCGAATTGGCTCCACAAAGCGATCAATGGCAAGCATTGACAACGCAATGACACAGAGTACGCCACCAAGCGCAAGGCTCCCAAAGGTCTGGTAATACGTGCGTAAATCTGCCTGGAGTTGCTGCGACGGGATTGTATGAAACAGCGCGAGATTATAGCGATTGTTGACTGTGGGAATTGTGATGTTCTGGTAGAAAACGTGGCGATTTCCCGTCACATAGTATCCACTTGAATTACGCAACCAATCATCGTGTGCTTGCATTTCCGGTGATAATCGTTCATGCCCCTCGGGTGCGAAATTCAGCACAATACGGTTCGGTAATTGCAGAGACCAGGTTCCGCCATCCATATCAACAGTATCCGGTTGCAATATCCAGATCGTATCAATGCTACTCACAATCAAGCCATTCACATAGCGAAAAGCAAATACCATCTTCAATTCGGTTTGGTCGGAAATACTCTCGACCCCAAAATGCGTTGAACCGACTGGCTCACGCAAGACTTGCTCAACAAATGGGCTGGTTTGTGCTGTGTTCTGGCTAGCGACTGCACCCTCATCTGTATTTTCAACCAAGAGCAGCCTCTGCCCGGCGTTGTCATAAATGGCAATTGTCTGGTACATCGAATGTGTTTGTGCGAAAGCAAGGTAATCTTTTTCCATTGTTGACGATAAACCTGATATACCGGCGGTGCCATCTGGCTGCAAAGTACCAGATCCGCTTAGTTCCGACAGAAATATAAGATCACTCTCCACGTCGATGAAAGCGTTACGAACATGTACCGCAATGGAATTTACATTGTTCTGTTCGATTTCCAGGCCGTTATCATAGTATGTTCGAGAGAAGAAGAATTGCGCATACAAACCCGTCCCAATGATTGGAATCAACAACAGAACCAGAAACAGAATAAAGAGCTTTGTTCGTAGCTTTCGAGTAACGGTCACTATAGGTCTCACCTTATGGTTGTGCTCAACTCCTGCTTATCGTAGATAAAACCGACGAATCTTACAAATATCATTTGCCCTCTCCATGGCAAGAACAATGGCATAGAGATATGAAAGAACCAACTTGGAGCGTTCAAACCACATTAGAATTATGACCGTCCTTTGATTCCTTGCTGTCACATAGATATATCAATAGAGATCAAGAGTTATCATAAGGGTTCTATAGTCGCAGGTTCACAACAGGATTATGACATTTGTCACACCAGAATGAGGAATTTCCTCCTCAAAAAGGTTGAAAAATCTCCCATAAACTGTATGATTTGTGAGATTTTTACAGTTTTTAACCTGGAAGATATGATGCGACCAAGAATACCCAATTCTCCCCCTTCACCAGAAGTCCAGTCACAGATGAAGGAACGCGCACAACGCCTCACTCGGCGGCAGTATGTGCGTTTCGCTTTCTACAAAGTTGATCCCGAATGGCGGCGCTTGCCGAACGAAGTGCAGGCTGATCACAAACGGGAGCTTTCCCAGGTAATTCGTGGCTTCAATCGCCAGATGCTGCTGCGCACATACAGCACAATGGGTACCCGTTCCGATGCAGAATTGCTGCTATGGCAAATCGCAGAGACCCCACAGGCATTCCAGGAACTAGCCGCTGCCATCATGCGCACAGAATTGGGTGCATATCTGACGCTGGCCTATTCCTATTTCTCGCAGACCAAACGCTCATTGTATGAAATTCGCACCCCGGCTCCAAACGGCGAAGAAGAAGACCCGGAAGAACGCCTGATCCTTGACCCCTCCGAAGCGAAATACCTGTTCGTGTACCCATTCATCAAGACCCGCGAGTGGTATCAGCTTTCGCAACATGCCCGCCAAGGCATGATGGACGAACACATTATCGTCGGGCGCAAATACCCTTCGGTACGCCTGAATACGACATACAGCTTTGGCATTGATGACTACGAGTTCATTGTGGCGTTCGAAACAGATGAACCCAGTGACTTTCTTGATCTGGTGCAGGAACTGCGCGAGACCAGCGTGAGCATGTACACCCTGCAAGATACACCTCTCTTCACCTGCATCAACATGCGCCTGGAAGAAGCACTGGACGCGCTGGGTGGTGATCCAGTAGCGCAAGAAGTTGAGGATGATGGCGATCATGAAGAATGGCTGGACGTTTGCGCACTGGATGAACTCGCCCCCGGAGAAACGAAAACCGTTTACCTGGATGGCAAGATGGTCGGCGTTTTCAATGTGAATGGCGAGATATTTGCCATCAACAATCGCTGCTCGCACGCACGCGGCCCCCTCAGCGAAGGGGAAGTTAATGCGACGGAATGCAGCGTGGTTTGTCCGTGGCACTATGGCAAGTTTGATCTGCGAACCGGGCAACCGGTTGACGGTGTAGTGAATAAACCTGTCGAAACTTACCGTGTCGAAATCCGTGATGGTGTGATCTGGGTGGGTACTCCCCTACTAAAACCAGTCAACGCATAGCACTCTACGAGGAAACCTGATGACAGTACATGGCGCACAAACAAAAGATGCCCCACGCTACGACGATGCGGCACACGATTATGATGCAATTCTGGTGATGTCCTTTGGTGGCCCTGAGGGCATGGAGGACGTAGTTCCTTTTCTACGGAAGGTCGCCGGAGGTCGCAATATCCCCGATGAGCGTCTGGAAGAAGTGGGCGTACACTATAAAGATTTCGGCGGCGTGAGTCCCATCAATGCACAGAATCGGGCGCTAATTGCCGCACTTGAAGAAGAGTTAAAAGCACACAATATCGACCTACCCGTGTATTTCGGTAATCGCAATTGGCACCCCTTCATCGAAGATACCATGCGCCAGATGCGAGACGATGGCGTGAAGCGAGCGCTGGCGTTCTTCACTTCGGCTTTTAGCTCATATTCTGGCTGCCGCCAATACCGCGAAGACATCATCCGTGCAGCAGAAGCCATCGAAGGCGCACCACAGTTCGACAAAATCCGCGTTTTCTATAATCATCCCGGCTTCATTGAACCGATGATCGAGAACACGAAAGCAGCGCTGGCACAATTCCCGGAAGAAACACGTAACGATGTGCATCTCGCCTTCACAGCACATAGCATTCCCCTGGGGATGGCTCGCAATAGTGACTATGAAACACAACTTCATGAAGCATGTCGCCTGGTAGCTGAAGGCGTAGGCACAGAGAATTACAAGCTCGTCTACCAGAGCCGCAGCGGACCACCGCATGTTCCCTGGTTGGAACCAGATATTTGCGATTACCTGGAAGAGATTGGCGAACAGGGAACCAAGAATGTCGTGATGATTCCCATTGGTTTTATCTCCGACCATATGGAAGTGATGTTTGACCTGGATACAGAAGCGATGCAAGTTGCTGATGAAATCGGCATGAGTCTGGTACGTGCCGGCACTGTCGGAACACATCCAGCGTTCGTTAGCATGATTCGGGAACTCATTGTGGAGCGACTGACCGAGAACCCGGAACGTCGCGCATTGGGGCAGCGCCCAGCAAATCATGATATTTGCCCGGTCGATTGCTGCCTGATGCGTTGAGTGAGTTATGGTGCTGATTCATGATGATTGTCATTACAAATATGACATCCTTCACTGTTGAGCGATCACGAGCTTGTTTAGGATAGAGCGGCAGATACACATAGATTTACACAGATTTTTGAGTTTTCGTGTAGAATTTCAGTGAGGATCAATCATGAGTTATCCAGCACCACGGCTCGTTTTTTGGGAAACTACCGCAGGATGCAATCTGCGCTGCATCCACTGCCGCCGCGTTACGTTGGCAGACCAGCTAACGCCGCAAGATTTAACAACTGAAGAATCATTCCGCCTTGTCGATCAAATTCGGGAGATAGGTCGCCCAGTCTTTGTGCTTTCCGGTGGGGAACCTTTATTCCGACCAGATATTTATGAGATCGCACGCTATGCAACCGATGCGGGTTTACCTGTAGCATTGGCGACGAATGGCACGCTGATTGACGATGCCGTTGCACAGAAGATCAAGGACAGTGGCGTGAAGCGTGTGAGCATCTCGTTTGATGGTGCAGATGCCGAAACACACGATATGTTCCGAGGCTTACCAGGTTCGTTTGAGGCAGCGATTCGCGGCTTCAAGGCATTGCGCAGCGTTGGTATTCCGGTACAGATTAACACGACAGTTGCCAACCACAACAAGAAGCAACTTGAAGACATGCTGCAACTGGCAAAAGACCTGGATGCCGTGGGGCTGCATTTGTTCTTGCTGGTTCCAGTTGGCTGTGGTGTGGAAATTGCCGAAGACCAGATGATTAGCGCGGCGGAATACGAGCAAGTCTTGAACTGGCTCTACGACACAGAACAAGCAGAAACCGGGTTGCAACTGAAAGCGACCTGCGCTCCGCATTATTTCCGCGTGATGCGCATGCGCCGCGCTGAAGATAAGCGCAAAGGAATCTACAAAAATTTGCCTGCCAGCCATGATCGTCAGGTCAACGGGCATCCGCATGGGCAGATGCATGCAGCGACAAAGGGCTGTTTGGCAGGAACAGGGGTTACCTTCGTTTCGCATCGCGGTGAAATCTTCCCCTGTGGCTATTTGCCTGTGGAAGCGGGGAATGTACGCAAGCAAGAATTTGGCGACATCTGGCAAAACAGTTCTTTGTTCGCGGAACTGCGTGACCCGGACTTGCTCGAAGGTAAATGTGGTGCTTGCCAGTTCAAATCGTTGTGCAGTGGATGCCGCGCCCGTGCTTACGGTATGACAGGAAATTATCTAGCAGAAGAACCCTTCTGCGCGTATCAACCAGAAACTCGTGAAATCGTCTTACACGCATGAAATCACTCTAGGACGAATGTTGTGACCATTATTCTCGTCGGATTGAATCACCGTACAGCACCCGTAGAACTGCGTGAAAAGCTAGCCCTCAATGGGTGTGCGCTGCCAATGGCGCTGGAAGAACTCTGGAAAAAGCGTCAGACCAGTGAGCAACAGCAGGCTGTGCAGGAGGGAGTCATTCTTTCTACCTGTAACCGCCTGGAAATCTACGCAGTCGTCGGACAACGAGATGCAGGATGGAAGTATGTTGAGCAATTCTTGTGCGATTTGCAGAACATCTTGCTGGAAGAATTACGCCCGCATTTGTATATGCACGAAGGAACACTGGCAATTGATCACTTAATGCGGGTTGCATCCGGTCTGGACTCAATGATTTTGGGCGAACCACAGATACTGGGACAGGTTACCCAGGCTTTCGAAGATGCGAAAGCGGCGGGAATGACGGGAGCCATCCTATCGCGGGTATTCTCGCAAGCAATCCACGCCGGGAAACGCGCTCGTACTGAGACTGACATCAGCCGCTTCACCACATCTGTAAGTTCTGCCGGGGCGCAAATGGTTCTAGAGAATATCACCACAACTGATCCAAATATTCTCGTCGTTGGTGCAGGTGAGATGGCAATCCTCGCGGCTAAAGCGCTGCAAAAGCAAGGTATTAAGAACCTCTCGTTCATCAATCGCACGTACAGCCGCGCTGCGAATCTTGCAGAAGAAGTCGGCGGAACTTCTATGGGATGGCATCAATTGGCGGAAGGTCTTGGCTGGGCTGATGCCATCATCACTGCAACAGGCGCACCTCATACCGTGATCTATTCGGATGAAGTACAGGAATCCATGAACAGCCGTCCGAATCGCCCGCTGCTCATCGTGGATATTGCAGTCCCGCGTGATGTTGATGTAGCAGTCGGTAATTTATCTGGCGTACAACGTTTTGATATTGATGATTTGCAATCCATCGTGGATAGCAATACAGCCCAACGGGAAGCGGCTGTTCCCCAAGTCGAAGCCATCATAGACCAGGAAGTGCAACTATTCCTGGAATGGCATCACAGCCGCGAAGTCACTCCGGTGATACGCGACCTACGCAAGTGGGCAACCGATGTGGCAGAGGCAGAAGTTCAACAGGCATTGAGCAAACTTCCTGTCGAAGACAAGCAAATCTCCGATATTGTGAATCGATTAGCACACCGCATAGTGAATAAGTTGCTACATGAGCCAACTGTCCGGCTACGGGGGCAAGCGGTCGAGGGCAATGGGCGTGGCTATGCACATGCAGTTTCACAGCTCTTTGGCCTCCAGACGGTACATTGTTCCGTCTGGAGCGATGTATGCCAGGCGGGTAATTCTATCCCGGAAGCAACGTGTAACTTGCAATGCATTTCCCCCGGCGAAGGTCATCAGCATGAACACTAACCTGCTACGGATGGGAACACGCGGTTCTGAATTAGCTCGTTGGCAAACGGATCATGTGGCGGCACTGCTGCGTGCTGCGTATCCACAACTAGAGACAGAGAGTATTGTCATCTCTACGAAGGGTGATCAGGTGCTGGATACACCCCTGCCGCTCGTCGGCGGCAAAGGTCTATTCACAGCCGAACTTGAATCTGCCCTGCGCAGTCGCGCCATTGATCTCGCCGTACACAGCTTGAAAGATCTGCCAACCGAAGAACCGGCTGGTCTGACAGTAGGCGCGATTCCAGTACGTGCGAATCCAGCAGATGTGCTGGTGAGCCGCGAAGGATACACACTCGACACACTGCCGGACGGCGCAATCATCGGCACGAGCAGCAACCGTCGTGCAGCGCAACTACTGCACCTGCGCCCAGATCTCCGCATGAAAGATATTCGCGGCAATATCAATACCCGTGTGCGCAAAGCGCTTGACCCCAATGAAGGCTACGATGCAATTGTGCTGGCACAGGCCGGATTGTTCCGTTTGGGCATGGATAATGTCATCACGCAGGTACTAAGTTTTGAGCAGATGTTACCTGCGCCGGGACAGGGTGCTTTAGCTGTGCAGTGCCTGGATGAGAGAGAATTACTTGAACGACTTATGCCGATTCGTGATTCAGCGACAACATATGCTGTCATTGCAGAACGAGCCTTCCTGGGAGCGCTCGGCGGTGGATGCTCTGTGCCAGTAGCGGCTTATGCCCGTCCCCAAGCTGGCAGCATGCTACTGCAAGGACGTGTGGGAGCAGTTGATGGTAGTGCAATCATTGCTGTAGAAACCACCTTCTCAGCAGAAAATGTGGAATTTGCACAGCAAGCTGGCAATGATCTGGCGCAGCAAGCAATTGCACAGGGAGCAGAAGCACTTCTGGAGTCCATGCCGTGAGTGAATCTTTGCGCGGAAAACGCATTGTGAATACCCGTGCGGCACATCAATCGGCAGCGTTGGATGCATTGATCCGTGCGGCATGTGCAATTCCGGTGTCTTATCCCTGCATTGCCATCCAATCGCCACAAAACACATCAGAAGTAGATGCAGCGCTGCAAATGCTCGTTGCGGGGGAATATGACTGGTTAGTACTGACCAGCGCGAATACCGTTCATAGTATTCAGATGCGCCTGGAAGCACTTGGGCTTACGCTGAGAGAGACAGTTTGCAAGATTGCTGTAGTCGGTGATTCCACAGCAGCGGTTGCACAAGCCAGCTTCGGAAGAGACGTTGATCTCGTGCCGGAGGAATACGTTGCGGAGTCGCTCGCGGATGTCCTGCTGGAACAAGGCGCAAAAAATATTCTTCTCCCCGAATCTGCCATTGCCCGCCCGACACTGGCGAACAAGCTGCGAACTGGTGGCACAACCGTAAGGACAGTCACGGCTTACGAAACGGACTGCGCCAGGGATGGTGCGCAACTACTACCAGCGTTACAAGCAGGTGAAGTGGATGTCATCACCTTCCCCAGTTCTTCTACTGTGACCTGTTTCCTGGAACGGCTGCACACAGAAGATGCGGACACGGATGCAATTGTCCTGTTGCAAGATATTTGCATTGCTTGCATCGGCAGCAAAACGGCTGCTACGGCGAAAGAACTGGGCTTCAAAAATATCATTATTCCATCAACTTTCACGCTAGAAGGAATGATGGCAGCAGCAGAAACATATTTTGAAAATTTGACGAGTGAGAAGTTGTGACAATGGTTGAACTACTTCCGAAAATAGAATCCGGCGCAGGACATTTCCCTACAGTGCGACCACGCCGTTTACGCCGCACCGCGACCTTACGGCGCATGGTGCGCGAGACATTGCTCACACCAGATGATTTCATCTATCCGTTATTTGTGCGGACAGGCAAAGGTATTCAGAAGCCCATTGTCTCGATGCCGGGGCAATTTCAATGGTCGGTGGATATGGTCGTTGGGGAAGTTAAGGCGGCTGCTGCGGTCGGTGTTCCAGCAGTAGTTCTGTTTGGAATTCCAGAAGAAAAAGATGCTTGCGGCACAGACAATTATAACCCTGATGGCATCGTGCCAACGGCAATTCGGGCAATCAAAGATGCTGTGCCAGGGATGCTTGTGATCTCTGATATGTGCTTCTGTGAATACACCGATCATGGACACTGCGGCATCATCAATCAGCAAGATCATGAGCATTACAATCCTGCCCTGCCCCAGGGTTATCTGCTGAACGATCCAACGTTGGAACTGCTCGGACGTGCTTCGCTGGTTCATGCCGAAGCAGGAGCCGACATTATCGCACCATCGGGCATGATGGATGGTATGGTTGCTGCGATTCGTTCTGCACTGGATGAAGGTGGCTACCAACACATCAGCATTATGAGCTACGCCGCCAAATACGCCAGCGGGTTTTATGGCCCCTTCC
Source organism: uncultured Anaerolineaceae bacterium (assembly GCA_964455365.1). Lineage (GTDB taxonomy): Bacteria > Chloroflexota > Anaerolineae > Aggregatilineales > Phototrophicaceae > JAUZRW01. The sequence continues at coordinate 18,761 of CAYVVZ010000043.1, forward strand.
GTGATGCGGCAGAAAGTCCGCCATCATTTGGAGACCGCAGCGAATATCAAATGGATCCAGCAAACAAACGTGAAGCCCTGAAGGAAGTAGCGCTGGATGTGGCAGAAGGCGCGGATATGCTGATGGTCAAACCTGCGCTGCCTTACCTCGACATTCTGGCAGCAATCCGACAGCAATATGACCTGCCTACGGCTGCCTACCAGGTCAGCGGAGAATACGCCATGATGCAGGCCGCTGCTCAGAATGGTTGGCTGGATTTGCAGCGCTGCGCCCTGGAAAGTCTTCTCAGCATCAAACGTGCCGGAGCCGACATGATCCTGACCTATTTTGCGAAAGATGCCGCTATCTGGCTCAATGAATAACAATGTTACGTTGTGGTCAAGCATAAATGCATAAAACTGTTTGTGAACCACAAAGGCACAAAGGACACAAAGATTTCGTAGGGGCGATCCGCCGGATCGCCCGATATACGTGACATCAAAGACAATTTGACGGAGACATTTGTAGAGACAACACAAGTTGACCGAAGTGAGGAGAGAATTCCTACAATGAGCGAAACGCAAAATCAGGTGAATGCACCTACGGTAGACGAAACAATTCAGAACAGCCGCTTCCTGAAAGCGTGCCGCCGTGAAGAAACCGATGCAACACCTATCTGGTTGATGCGGCAGGCCGGACGCTACATGGAAGAATATCGTACACTGCGTGAAAAATATAGCATCCTGCAAATCATCAAAACCCCGGAACTCGCCCGCGAAGTAACCATGCAGCCAATCAATGCGTTTGATCTGGATGCAGCAATTATCTTCGCGGATATTCTGCCGCCGCTGGAAGGCATGGGCTTGGAACTGGATTTCCTGAAGGGCGAAGGCCCCGTGATTTACAATCCGGTGCGCAGCGCTGCTGATGTAGAAAAACTGCGTGTACGTCCGCCAGAAGAAGTCTTGTCCTTCACTCTGGAAGCCATCAAACAAACCCGTGAAGAATTGGACAACCGAGGCATCCCATTGATTGGATTCAGTGGCGCTCCTTTCACGCTGGCGAGCTATGCAGTTGAAGGCGGCAGCAGTAAGAATCGCTTGCACGTCAAAGGTATGATGATGGGCGATCCTGACTCATGGCACAGCATGATGAGCAAATTTGCGGAAGTTGCGGGTCATTATCTGCTGGCGCAAGCACAGGCTGGGGCGCAGGCATTACAGTTATTTGATAGCTGGGTCGGTGAACTTAGCCCGGATGATTACCGCGAGTATGTGATGCCCTACAGCAAGCGTGCGATTGAGATTGCAAAACAGGCAGGCGTACCTGTGATCCACTTCGGCACCAACACCAACGGCATGCTGGAACTCATCCGCGATGCAGGCGGAAACGTCATCGGTGTTGATTGGCGGATTCGCCTGGATGATGCACAAGAACGCCTGGGGGATGGAGTCGCCATCCAGGGCAATCTTGACCCGGTGGCGCTCTTCGCACCCTGGGAAGCGCTGCAACATCGCGCACAACAAGTACTCGATCAAGCGCAAGGAAAACCAGGACACATCTTCAACCTGGGACATGGCATTTTGCCGAAAACCCCCGTCGATAATGTGAAGCGGTTGGTAGATTTCGTGCATGAGTATTCGAGCAGGTAAATTATGGAAGTCACTACGAAAGAAACACGGCGTGTGGTCATTGTCGGTGGTGGCATCTCCGGCCTGAGCGCAGCATGGTATTTACAAAAAGAAGCTAGCGAACGCAGTATCGACCTGGAATATACGGTGCTGGAAAAAGGTTCGCGTTGGGGTGGGAAAATCCTCACCGAAGAAGTAGATACAGGCGCTGCTGAACCCTTTGTGGTGGAAGGTGGCCCAGACTCGTTCACCACGCAGAAACCCTGGGCTTTGCAATTGGCGCGGGAAATCGGGATGGAAGAGCGGCTGTTGGGGACAAACGACGAAAGGCGCAATGTTTTTGTCCTCAATAAGGGCAAACCCGTTGTCATGCCAGATGGGGTGCTATTGATCGTCCCGACGAAGTTCATGCCGTTTGCTCTATCGCCCCTGATTTCACCCCTGGGTAAGCTGCGCATGGGACTTGACCTTTTTATCCCGGCGAAAGACGATGATGAAGATGAAACCCTGGCGCAGTTTATCCGTCGCAGACTAGGCAATGAAGCGCTGGATAAAATCGCAGAACCGCTGATGTCCGGCATTTATAACGCTGATGCAGAGCAGCAAAGTATCCTCGCTACCTTCCCGCGCTTTCGTGCCATTGAAAAACAGTATGGCAGCCTGACACGGGGTATGATCGCTTCACGAAAGAAACGCCCCACTGCTCCGAAAGGTGCGAAGAAAAAATCCATCTTCATGACACTGCGGGGAGGAACTAATGAATTGATTGATGCCCTCGTACCGAAACTCAGCGGGGATTTACGCCTGGGTACAGGGGTCGAAGCTATTGAGAAGCTCGCCAAAAATCACTACCGTGTGATCCTGCAAGATGGTTCGGAATTAGAAGCGAACGCGGTAATTCTGGCAACGCCCGCCTACACATCAGCAGAATTAATTCGTGAACTTGCCCCGGACGCAGCACAAAGCCTGGAGAAAATTCGCTATGTTAGCACGGGAACAATCTCATTCGGCTTCAAAGCTGCGGATATTCCGAACCTGCTAGATGGCGTAGGCGTAGTCATCCCGACCAGCGAGAAACGCCCGATCAATGCGATTACTATTTCATCCACGAAGTTCGACCATCGCGCCCCGGATGACACCATTTTGTTACGCGCTTTCTTCGGTGGATCGCGCAGCCCGGAGTCGATGCATCTGGATGATGAAACACTACAAAAAACAGTACAGGAAGAATTGCGCTCTATCCTGGGTATTCATGCCGAACCGCTTTTCTACCGCATTTACCGCTGGTGGAATGCCAACCCACAATATGATCTGGGACATTTACAATTAGTTGATGAAATTGAAGCGGCGCTGCCGGATGGTTTCTACGTCACTGGCAGCCCCTATCGCGGCGTGGGTATGCCGGATTGCGTGTATCAATCACAACAAACAGCAGCCGCCATCATGGATACGCTGAAAGTAGGAGCAGAACGCCGATGAAAACCACACAATCCGAGAGTTTATTTGCCATTGCACAGCAGTTGATTCCAGGTGGGGTCAACAGTCCGGTACGCGCATTTCGCAGCGTCGGTGGCACACCCCGTTTCATCGAACGCGGCGCGGGTGCTTATTTCTGGGATGTGGATGGCAATCGCTATATTGATTACGTTTTGTCGTGGGGGCCGCTGATTCTCGGTCATGCACATCCGGTGGTGGTCGAAGCGATCCAGCGAACAGCCCAGTTCGGCACAAGCTACGGCGCACCGACAGAATTAGAAAACCAGTTAGCCCAACTTGTCATTGATACGGTTCCCTCCATTGAGATGATCCGTTTTGTGAACAGCGGCACAGAAGCAACCATGAGCGCCTTACGGTTGGCGCGTGCAGCCACTGGACGCGAGAAAATCATCAAGTTTGCGGGCAATTATCATGGTCATGCGGATATGCTGCTGGTGCAGGCGGGCAGTGGAGTAGCAACTTTCGGCTTGCCGGATTCGCCTGGGGTTCCCAGGGGTACAACAGAGAACACACTGATTGCCCCATACAACGATTTAACAGCCGTGCGCGAACTCTTCGAGCAGTATCCTGATTCGATTGCCGGGGCGATTGTAGAACCCATCGCGGCGAATATGGGCTTTGTGCTGCCAGAAGACGGCTATTTACAGGGCTTAATTGATCTATGCCATGAATACGGCGCACTACTGATCCTCGATGAAGTCATGACCGGATTCCGCGCTGCGCCGGGTGGTGCGCAGCAAGCCTTCAACCTTGATCCAGACATCACCTGCCTGGGAAAAGTGATCGGTGGCGGATTGCCTGTAGGTGCATACGCGGGCAAACGAGAAATCATGGAAAAAGTCGCTCCTGCCGGAACGATGTATCAGGCGGGAACGCTCTCTGGCAATCCGCTGGCAATGGCAGCCGGGCTGGCAACTATCCAGGAATTAAATGGTGAAGGGGTATTTGAGCAGATAACTAGGAATACAGAAAAGTTGGCGAACGGCCTACGGGATGTGATGCAATCTCATGGGGTTCCGGTGCAGATTGGGCATGTGGGTACGATGTTCGGCATGTATTTCTTGCGCGAAGAAGGCGCGGTCATCCGTGATTTTGCCAGCGCAAAACAATATGCTGATACCGAGCGCTACGCGCAGTTCTTCCATAGTATGCTGGAAAACGGCATTTACCTTGCGCCGAGTCAATTCGAAGCAGGCTTTCTCAGTGTGATGCATGGAGAAGCAGAAATCGAAGCCACGGTAGAAGCTGCAAAGGCCATCCTTCACAGCTTCATCCCATATTAGCAGGCGTGGGGAGCGTCGCCAGCTAGTGTAACCACCATCAATCACAAGATTGATGCCGCTGGCATATTTCGCTGCATCGGATGCCAGAAACAAAACCGCATTGGCAACTTCTCCCGGTTCGCCAGTGCGCCCCATCGGGATCATCGAATGCCATATGCTGCATCACTCATCGGCTTGCTTAAGAACTTCCTCTTGCGCAGATCAATCACATTGATCATAACTAACGTCCCTTGCGACATTTCTCAAGTTGACTTCATATCCACATGCACTTTGAGAGTCTTTCCATTCTTGAATGCACTGAATGCTTCCGCGAAATCGTTCAGGGAGATGGTGTGGCTTACCAGAGGTGCGACATCAATCACACCAGTTTCCAGCCAAGCAATAGAAGGTAGGAAGGTATAGCACAATGCAAAGGAACCGATGATTGTCCAGTCTTTGTGAAAAAGATCATAGGGGCTAATTTGAATTTTTGCATTGTTCGGTGTGACACCAAATTGTAGGAACTGCCCACGTACCTTCAAATGTTGGAATGCATTTTCGATCACAGCAGGAACACCTGTTGCATCAATGACAACATCATAGCCATGCGGAGCCAGGTCATGCAGGTGAGCATCTTGTTCAGTGCTGGCAACCAACGTCTGCGACGCACCGAAACGCTTCGCCAACTCCAGCCGATCCGCTTGTTTATCCACCACCGTGATTTGTGATGCGCTTCCGTGCCGCAAGGCTTGCACCAGGAGCAGCCCCATCGGGCCGCTTCCCAACAGCAGCACCCGTGCTGCGGGCGGAACGGTCATGCGCTTGAGCGCCCATACGACACAGGCCAGCGGTTCGATGAAAGCGGCTTGCTGGTCGGTGAGGCTATCCGGCAGATGATAAGCAGCCTTTGCCGGAACATTGACATATTCGGCAAACCCGCCAGATCGTGTGACCCCAATGCCCTGCCAGTTGGCGCAGTGGTTTGCTTGTTCATTGCGGCAAAAATCGCACTCTCCGCAATACAGGTTCGGATCAACAGCAACACGATCCCCTTTGCGAATACCATGTACAGCCTTGCCAACTTCGACCACTGTCCCACCAAATTCATGACCGGGGATCAATGGAAAATCGGAGAGGTATTCATTCTGGTAAATGTGAATATCTGTCCCGCAAATTCCACTCCGCGCTACTTCAACCACAATTTCATCAGCGGCGCAGGTTGGATCAGGCACAGATTCGATTGAGATAGACTCCGGTTGTGGAAATACAACAGCCTTCATAGATATGGCTTCCCCCCCGAGAACTTATATTGACACAACTATACCTGCCCCATAGGGAATTTGCACATGCGCTGGTATGATATGATCCCATTGAGACATAGTAGATCACAGAAATGATGCGTCGGGAAGAACGACATACAACCATACTCGAAAGCCTATATAACGACGAACGAGTCGAAGTTGAGGATCTGGCAGATCGATTTGGCGTGTCGCAAGAGACGATTCGCCGTGATCTGACATTCCTCGCGGAACGGGGTCTGCTGCGAAAAGTACACGGAGGTGCGGTGCGTTTTCAGACTGCACAAGAAGATACATTCACCCTACGAAGCCAGGTGCATCACACCGCAAAGGTAGACATCGGGAAAGTGGCAGCCAGCTTCGTCCACGATGGCGATAGTATTTTCTTAAACGCAGGTACTACAACGGCTGTCTTTGCAGAACAACTCGGCACAAAGCATGATTTAACAATCATCACGAATTGTGCGCGGATCGCAGAAACGCTGTGGAACCAGAACCAGACGCACAAGATCTATTTACTGGGTGGGCTTTATAATGGCACTGACACGGAAACAAATGGTTCGCTCGTGCTGAATCAGATTCAGATGTTTCGCGCAGATCATGCTTTTGTAACAGTTGGTGCAGTGAGCGAAGTAGGCGGCTTGATGGAATATCGTCTGGAAGCAGCCGAGATTATTCGCGCTATGGCGCAGCAGTCACGTGCTACAACAATCATTGTAGATAGCAGCAAGTTGAATCGCTCTGCGCTAATTAGGGTTGGCAATCTGAGCCTAGCAGATCGGATTGTGTCGGATAAGATTCCTTCGGAATCCCTGGTGCAGGCATTGGAAGAAGCGATAGTTGAGTTAGTCGTAGTTCATCCAGAGGACACATATCGGAAACAAGATGCCAATAGCTAACAAGAATCAAAAATGAGGCGTACAGAAACGCCCCATCAGTGCTACATGATCCCATCATGCAGGTTAGCGCAGCGCACGTAACCCACCAAAAATCAAGCCGATAATCGCAAGGATGACGAACCCTACGAAAAACAATTCAGCACCTTCAAACGCAACGCCTGCTGCACTACCAAATCCAAAAAATGCGAGAACCAGCGCAGCAATGACGAGAACTATCGCAACGCGAAGCATGACAGCCTCCTACATGTTGTTTCATTGATGCCACTCATTGTGCAGGTGCTATATGAGGTAAGCTCTATCCTACTGCTAGAATTGTCATATGCGGAGATAAGTGCATGGTGAAATCCCTCAGTTCAGCGATGCCTCATGAAGAGGTAGGTAGAAGCTAAATGTGCTGCCTTTGCCAATCGCACTCTCGACATGGACACGCCCGTAATGTTGCTCAATGACTTCTTTGACGATAGACAATCCCAGCCCTGTGCCTGTTACTTCTGATTGTGCCGCCTGAGATGTGCGGTAGAAGGGTTGGAAAATTGTCTCTAGATCATATTCGGGAATGCCCTGCCCCTGATCCGTGACATGAACAGCTGCGCGTCCATTTTCTTCCGCCATTTTTACCACAATGGTTGTTTCATCAGGGCTGTACTTGAAAGCATTGGTGATCAAGTTATCCACAACGCGGGTAATTAGTTTCGGGTCAACCTTCACAACTAGATTTTTGTCTTCTGTGTCGTACTGAATGTTGATACCCCGCTCATTTTCTCGATTCTGAAATTTTGTCACTGCTTGCGAAACAATTTGATGCAGTTCAACTGGCACATAGGATGGCCCCGTAACGGTCTGTACCTGAATATAATCCAGCATATCCGTGATCAAATGCAGCATCTCTTTGCTGCTGACCGTGATTTGATCCACACATTCCATCAGTTGTGGATTGCTGCGCACTTCATCGAAGCGTGTCATAAGGGAAGCATAACCCCCGACCAGCGACAGCGGACTCTTCAGGTCGTGGGCTGCTGCGCGAACAAATTGTTCTCTTGTCTGTGTGATCTTGTCGAACACTTCACGGTCACGTCGGCGCATCGCCTCAATCTGTTGCTGCTGCATCAGGACTTGTTCGCGCTGATGAACGATTGTCAGGTGAGTATTGACCCGAGCAATGACTTCCTGGAACTGGAAGGGTTTTGTGATGTAATCTACCCCTCCCAGGGTAAACGCCCGTACAATATCTTCGGTCTGGTTCAGAGCGCTGATGAAAATCACGGGAATATCGGCAGTTTGCGGATCATTTTTCAGGTGTGTACACACCTCATACCCATCCATATCCGGCATTTTAATGTCTAGCAGAATGAGATCAGGAACCATTTCGCGGGCGGCTTCCAACGCTGTTGCGCCGTTCCTGGCTGCTCGCACTTCATAGTCATGTTCAATGAGCAGATTATAGAGGAGTTTCAGGTTGTTTGGCTCATCGTCCACGATGAGGACGGTATCCTTTAACCTATAATATTCATCAAGCATAGTTATTTCTCCAGACTGTTCAATACTTGTGTAATCGCTTGAAAATCGAATTCACCAGCAAGCTCACGGACATAATCTGCCAATGGCTTGTCCAGCGATTCGATCTTGATCGCCACTTTTTCTACTGCTTGCAAACTGAGTGTTTGTGCTGCCTGACGCAGTGATTGCCGTACTTCATCAGGAAGTTGAGACATATGTTTTGCCACGAGGGAACGATCTAGCAATTTTGTGGTTGAACGAGCATCTTCTTCGTCTTCGTAAACGAACTCAATATCCAGGTAACGTCTCACCATATCAAACAGTTCAGACTCACGAAACGGCTTTGTCATGAAATCGTCGCACCCCATTGCCAGAACCTTGGTACGCTCATGCTCAAATGCGCTGGCTGTCAAAGCAATAATCACTGGCTCTGTTCCTCTGGTATCGGTGCGAATTGTTCTTGTCGCGTCGTAACCGTCCATTACTGGCATACGCATATCCATCCAGATGAGATCCGGTTGCCAATCTCGCCAGATATGAATCGCTTCTTCGCCGTTTGCAGCTTCTTTCACATTGAAGCCAACACGTTCCATCATCCGAGCAAGCATGACTCTATTCTCCCACTTATCATCGACAACCAGGACACGAGGTACATGTGCAGTATCCCGTAGGCGCAACACCCGGCGAGTCTGAGTTGTGAGCTGACCCGGAACTACGACTGCGGTATTCAGTTCTAGAATGACGCGAAAAGTTGTTCCCTGCCCTAGTGTCGTATCAACCTGGATTGCGCCATCCATTAAATCCGCAAATTTTTTAACGATTGCAAGCCCTAAGCCCGTACCGGATTGGAGTTCCCGTCCACTCGCCGTCTGCGAAAAAGGATCAAATAAGAGATGAAGTTCATCTCTTGCGATTCCTGCTCCGGTATCTTCCACCTCAAACGATATTTTGTAGCGTTTGGTTTCGTCAGCATCATCGGATAATTCAAGGGATCGCGCACGGAATATAATGTGGCCTTCTTTTGTGTACTTGATTGCATTGCTTAACAGGTTCACAAGAATCTGGCGAATCTTCCCTCGATCTCCCGACAGATAAGGTGGCAGTCCTTCATCAAATTCGGTAAAAAACGACAACTGCTTATTCTCCGCATTGGTACGATAGATGGACTCCAGGCTTGCCAGTAGTTCCAGAAAGTCGAAGTCATCAATCATAAGCTGCGTGTGTCCGGCTTCGATTTTGGAAATTTCTAGAATATCGTTGATGAGCGCGAGGAGATGTTCGCTGCTGCGCATGATGAGAGACAAATACTCTTGTTGTTGCGAGGAAAAGCTCTTGTCGTTCACCAGGAATTGAGAGAAGCCGATGATTGAGTTCAGCGGCGTACGCAGCTCATGACTCATATTCGCCACAAAGGTGCTTTTTTGTAAGCTTGCAGCGCGTGCTTGATCTCTTGCGCGGCGGAGTTGCTGTGCCTCACGCATGTATTTCCGCCCACGGCGTTGATCGGTCACATCCACAGACAGACCGATGACCCCGTTGACCTGCTGATCTTTATCAAGAAGGGGACTCATGTACATCTCAAGAAATACGTCGTCGAATTCAAAGGTCGCTCGCTGAGATTCACCATCCATTGCTTTCCGAATAGTATCCGCTAACGGATGCTTGCCATAGAATTCAAACACATTCTGACCAACCCACTCACCCTGTTTACGACCAACCCTACTCAGGCCACGCCCTTGCGAAAACGTCACAACACCATCCAGGTCAATCGCAAATAAAATAAGGGGGGCAGCGTTCAGAATGTGTTCGAAGAACTGCTGGTTGCGGCGTGCATTCGTTTCCAGCAAGCGACGCTTGGTCACATCGCGGTAGCTCCAGGTGTAAGACATCGACAACGCTCCTCCATCCTGGTTGATGGTGAAAAGCTGTTCATAAACCCTGCCATTTTGCAACTTAATATCCAGTTGAGTCGCTGAATGTTGCGGGTTCAGGAATGCATGCACAGTGTCTGCTCTCTGGTCACTTGCTAGCTGTTTCACCAGCGTGTCACGCAAAAGAGGTAATGCTACCCCTGCCTTTGTCAATGGTTCTGCAACATCCCACATTTTTGAGAAGGCGCTGTTGCAGTAAATGATCTTCTGATCTTCACCCAGAACAACCACCCCTTCGCTAATCGTTTCGAGTGCCGAACGCTGAATATGGAGTTGTTCTATTTCTTTCTCTAGCTCTTGAATTCGTTCTAGCAAGTTCTGTTCTTCCATCGTTCGCAGGTCTTCTTATTTAACAAAGTACCCGTTACGAACTATCCTGGCCTGAAGTTTGGTTGTTTTGCGTGAGATGTGGTTCAGGCAAACCACGCCAGTGGCTTCAGATCGTTTGTGAATCGGGTTTGGTTGCCAGTATAACGAGACACACCTGCCACCCAGCTTTTGCTCATCAGACCTTTACGCATCTGCGCTTTTTTCATCTTACATTCATTTATGCGATCTGTTGAAACCTTATTTGTAAACCTAATCCTCCCTGAGACACTCAAAAATCGTGAGAAATCCTTTTCTTCGTAATTTCCTATACAAAGCCATCAACTGCATCTCATCTTTCGCTCACCGAATTCTGTTATATTGATTTTAATCTACTTGCGGGGTATCCCATTTCGCTTGTGGCATGTCCAAAGGGGGACAATCATGCATCAAGAAACGCTTAAGTTTCGCAAAGCGATGGTTATCGTACAGGCGCATCCAGAGATACACCCGAAAGTCCTGACCGAAGTAGTGCAAAGCAATCTGCCCAAAAGCCATATTCACTATCAGATTGCCTGCTCCGCGACACAGGGCGAAGCAATCCATCTAGCACAGCAATCAATCGATGAAGGGGTAGACATCGTCATCGCAGCGGGCGATAGAATCCATGTTTCCGAAGTTGCAACCGGTATGTATTTGAGTACCGTACCATTCATGATGTTCTTACATGAAAATACTTCAAGTGAACATAAGATTCTTGCACTGACGGAATTAACACGCTCTTTGCCCAACAGCCTATCCGCCGCCACAGGCGACATCGTCTGGCTGGATCTGGGTCGAGTTGATGAAAGTTTCTTCATTTACGAGATAGTAATCGCAAAAGGCCAAAACCCAGGATCGGGTAACATCGCCTTTTCAGGCAAAACGGGGATTGAGGAGGATGATACGTTGATTGTAGGCATCCCCCACCGTAGTGATTTTACTGCCGATATTTCGGTTGATGACCAGACTCTTACTGCCTCCGGGGTTTCGATTTCGATCATCAACCTCAATCATGGGGAGTGCGTTCCAAAGATGATCCATGAGGGTATACGAGCATACGATGGTATGCTGGATGTGATCATTCAGCACGGTGTTCATGCCGATCAACAGGAGGACTGCATTCATCTTTCCGGCAAGAAGATCACCGTGAAAACAAATGATCCTGTTGAAGCGAGGATTGATGGGGTTCGTTCCACAACAAATCTGCTCACCGTTGAAGTTATTCCGAAGGCCGTGGCTATGTTTGTCCCGGTATGTACCTCGATGCCTGATTGATTGAATCAACCCGGGGATGCCGATACAACCACCAGAACTCGTTTGAGGGATATACGGGCTTCAGCCTGGCATCCCATTGTGAAATCTTCCTCAATACCCCATGGAGAGTAACAACAATCCTAAGCCTTCCCTTATCCAACGGATTGTTCTTATCCAGGTTAATGATGATTCTACAAAAACAGTCAGCTTCGCCTCACAGAATATTCCTACCATAGGGACGTAACAGCCAAACCGTACACTTAACACACGTGAGGAGATACACTATGAATGCTGATCAACTTAAAGGGAAATGGAATCAGTTGAAGGGTCAGGTTCAGGAACGCTGGGGCGAACTGACCAATGATGAAATCGACCAGATGAATGGTGAATATAACCAGCTCTTCGGTCGCGTTCAGGAGCGTTATGGCATTGCTAAAGAAGACGCTCGTAAGCAAGTAGATGATTGGATGGCGAAGCACTAAGCCACACACAAATGTATCTTTGCAAAAGCCCCCGACCTAATGTCAGGGGCTTTTTTGTTTGCGTATTTGCTTACTCGATCAATCCAAGTGAGGTGCTCTACGATGTTTGTACGGTACTAGGCTGCTCTATTTCATGATCCACAGAACTAGAGCGTGCAATTTGTGATCCATAACGCCTTGCCCAAACCTGCGTAAATTCCGCACCGAGCAAGATCAATTGTGCCGAGTAAAAAACCCACAGCAGCAGCAATACGAAGGAACCAGCCGCGCCATAAACTGAGGTGGTACTACTCGTCCCCAGATACCAGGAAAGCGCATAACGCCCGATGGAAAAAAGCAAAGAGGTGACTGCTGCACCAATCCACACATCGCGCCACTCAATATCCGCATTTGGTAGGAATTTGTATATCGCTGCAAATAGGAGCATCGTCATCCCGAAGGAAACGGCAAAATTCACAATTCGTATGATCACTACCATCGCCGGAACTAATCCTGTTGCATATGTTGCTACAGCCTGAATCGCAGTACTGGCGATCAGTGAAATCAGGAGTAGTAGGCCAATAACCAACACCATGCCGAATGATAGAGCCTTGTTCACCAGGATACCAATGACCCCATTTCCCTCTTCAGGTTCCACATCCCACATGGTATTCAGCGCACTTTGGAGCTGACCGAAAAGAACTGTTGATGTGATGAGAACAACGGCAATGCTGACGATGGTCGATAACAAACTGCCTTCAGCATTGTAAGCATTATTAATGAGATTCTGGACAACTTCAGCCGCGCTGGGACTAACGCTATCTGAAACTGCTTGAACGACAGCACTTTCTGCCGCCTCACCACTGTACACAACACCAACGGCTGCAATCGCAACCAGCAGCAGCGGAGCAATCGAAAATACTGTGTAATATGCCAGTGCAGCCGCGAGACGCGGCACCTTGTCTTCGGTATATTCCTTGAATACTTGTTTCGCAAAATTCAGAACTTCGTTCACTTTTACCTCCGGGGCATTGGATAACGATAAAGCCATAACAGAGTCGCTGTCAGCATGTTGTCTAGTGACCACGGTCAAGCGCAGCCAATATTCTGCTAATGGATTGATTTCAGGTATAAGGGTACTTGCTGGTGCTAAATCTTGCCGAGAAATAAGATCGGCAGCGTCTTACAACATCATGGCTCGCACTTATGCCACATTCAGAAATCCCCCAAACCTGTCGTACCACCCTGGTATATGAGCGTTATCTAAGAGAGATGTTCATTCGCTGATACCCCTCTGACGGCCTGCTTGCATACCGTTCCGTTTCCGTATATGTGCCTCAAACAAGTCCACGTCAGAATCGTGGAATATCGTGTCCACATCATCCGAAAGGTATTCCATGCTTACACGAGAGACCATTCAGCAACTCGCAATGGAGCTGTCACAGCCGACGCTTTCACTATATTTACATGTTGACCCTGGCTACCAACAAAACCAGGCTGAAACACCCGCATGGCGCATCTGGCTGAAAAATGCTCTACGCGACATCAAAGGCAATCTGAAGAATGAGCAGAATAAGCTCTGGGATTCTGTAGAAGCTCGGGTGAGCAAGTGGATTGAGCAATACACTCCTCGTGGGAAAACGCTTGTTCTCTTCCTTGACGAGAATAAATTGTTCGACTATGAGCTTCCATTTGCGTTGGAGAATCATGCCAGTTTTGGCAATGTCGATGTAGTTCCTTTACTGTGGGCGATTGACGAATATGAACGCTATCTCATCATACTGGTTGACCAGGAACAAGCTCGGTTGTTATCAGCGTATCTGGGTGGCACCACATCAGAGTCAGAGATGTCCATTGATCTTGATTATGACTGGGGAGAAAAAACGTTGATGCCTGCATCAGCAAAGGGCAGCCAGGAAGGTAGCCGGGCGCTGCGTGAAGGCAACAACCGGGAACGTTTTGAGGACATGATCGAAGCACATGTTGATCGTTTCCATCAAGATGTTGCCAACCAGATACGCGAAACGTTCAATGAACTGAACACCCCTCGCATCATCATCGGAGGTGCCGAACGCGCCGCACATAATGTACGCAGCAAGTTGCACGAGAGCGTTATACCGCATATTGTCAACATCTTACCGATTCCTTTTCAGGCATCGGAAAACGAAATCTATTCGCATGTGGTCGATGCAGGTCTGGATTACGAACGGGAACGCGAGCGCGATCTGGTTGATCAGGTGATTGGCTTCGCAAAGGCTGGCGGAAGAGGCGCACTCGGAATTGAAGATGTAAATCGTGCGTTTACTATGCAGCAAGTCGAACTACTGCTGCTCCCCTATCCACCCACAGAGGAAGATCAAGCGGTGGAATTACTCCATAAAGCGATGGAAGCCAATAGCAAGATCGAACTTGTACATGGCTCACCCGCCAACGTCCTTCGGAACGAAGGCGGTGTAGCGGCTCGCCTCTACTACAGTATCGAAGAAGCCTGAGACCAGGAGTTTCTATATGAAGATATTTCGATGGGTTGCCCTATTGTTAATGTTGTTCAGTGTCAGTTTCCTTATAAGCGCACAGGAGGTAACTGATCCTCCGCCAGATGGGGAAATTGAAATTGATGTTGATGAAGTTCGCGAAGGTGTGGAAGATGTTGCCGAAGAAGCTGTTGACACAACGGAAACAGTTGCGGAAGCAAGTTTCACATTCTTACAAGACTTAACGGATCGACTCGCGACGGCACCAGAGAATGATTTGCTGCGCATCGTCTTTGTGATTGGTGGCGCTATTCTTCTTCTACTTGGTTGGCGCGTCTATGATGAAGTCATCATACTGGCAGGAATACTTGTTGGTGCAGCAGTTGCTTCGGGAGTTGTGCCAGACTCAAATACAGTATTGGAAATTGCTGCCTTGTTGATCGGTGGCCTCATAGGAGCGCTTCTGGCGATATTTCTATATTATATTGCCGTCTTCTTCATCGGTGCTTATGTCGGACTGCTCCTGACGTATACCGTGATTAACAGCCTACTATCAACGACTGTATCGGACGTTGTCCTTCTTGTCGGTGCGTTACTCGGTGGTGTATTGCTCGTGGTACTATCGGCAGAACTACTCGTCTTACTCTCTGCCATCGTTGGCGCACAGATGCTGGTTGTCGCTTTGGGGCTGAACCCAGAATGGATTCTAATTCTGGCATTGGTAGGGATTGTAATCCAGTTCGCGATCCTGCGATCAATGAAAATCAATTTGCGCAGAAGACCAAGACGCAATTATCGTAAAATCCTCTTCGGTTGACGTTTCGCACAGCATCTGTGTGTTGTTCCTTCGCAGGTGCTGTGAATTCCTCTCTATTGTCGATTACCCTGTGCCACTTTTTCTAAAGGCACACTTTGCAGCGAAGTAGAACGAAACGCTTCCGGTAGCTGATCAGTATTCGGTATCGCCGTCATTGTGCCATCTGTTTCCAGAACAACTGCAAAAACCTGATCCAACTTCAGTAGACCCGACTTGCGCATTGCCTGGTGTACTTCTTCTTTGGACACCCGCTCTTTCATCATGGTTTTTTCCATATATTGGTGATTGTAGTAGAGTAAGGCAGGTTCGCCTTTCACCAGATTTCGGAACCATTGGCTGCGTGTTGACAAACTAGTCACAACAAATTGTGAAAAAATCAACGTACCTGCGGCTGCTAATCCTTCTGCGAATGAAACTTCTTCCGAGACGATGATCGTCGCAAAAGTCGAACCGAGCGCAATTGTGATGATGAAGTCGAACATATTCATCTTGGACAAGGTGCGCTTACCAGATACGCGCAGCATGGCAACTAGTGCTATGTAAATCAACACTGCCACTATGACGATGCGTACGATGGATTCCCAACTCTCCCAAAACATACTCTTTCCTTTTTTATGTACAATTCTATGTACAAACAGGGCAGGACATTACGATGCCCTGCCCCAGTATGCGATTTGATTGGTTTTCGAAAGACTTAGATGCCAGACGATACAATGAAAGAACGAAGCATCCAGGCCATTTCCTGGTGCAGCTGCAAATTGGCGATCAAGAAATCTTCCAAGCCAACGTCATCGAGTTCTTCCCCGGCACGTTTGCTGTCGCTGTGTAAATGGCGCACCAGCGCTTCATGATCGGCAACGACGTTTTTGACCATATCTTCAGCATTGGGGATTTCTCCTGGTTGTTCATCAAGACGCGAAAGATCCAGGAATTCTTGTAACGTACCCGGTGCAAACTGCCCGTAGGTGCGCAGCCGTTCTGCCGTTTCGTCAATGACTTTCGCCAGAATTTCATACTGCTTCTCGAAAAATTCGTGTAGTGCATGAAACTGTGGTCCGGTCACGTTCCAGTGGTACTTGCGTAGTTTCGTGCGCAGGACATATTCATCAGCCAGTAATGTGCTTAGGAGTTCCACAGAACCCTGCATTGCGGATTCTGATAGACCAAGGTTAGGAAACCCATTTGTTTTCGCTTTGCTCATTATTGTGCCTCATTTGCTTCATTGGGTATATCGCTACTAGGTTTATCATCCACATACCAAGCCTACATGAAATGTGGCGTTAGAAGGCCATCAACACCGATAAACACTTCCGTATGAGGAACAGATGAAATTGGCATCTGACAAAACAACAAACCTCCACTCAAGCGCAGGTGGCTGGTGACATCTACCACAAGCTTTCCACGCCCAGTCAAAAACAGTATGCCAAGAGTATATAAGCGTCTGCTATCCGTCATGCGCATCTGCTGTGTTTGGTTATAATCAAGAGTAGTTAACGATTTCGGAAAGGATTACAAAAATGTCCGCTCAGCTCAGAGGCCACCCTCTTGCGCTTTGGGTGCTTATGCTGCTCGTTGCGCTCACGCTGGGAGCCTGCAACCTGGGAGCTGCTCCGCCAGCCGACGAAGAAGAAATAACGCCTGGCGATGTTGTCACCCTTGCACCAACGCGAACATTGCAGGGAACATCCCTGACTTCGGTGGCAAGTACCACACCGATTCCCTTCTCGACCAGCATTCCGACGACAATCGGACAGGCACAAACGCCTATTCCAATCATCCCACCGACGGTTGCTCCACGCCCTACGAACACCACCGCACCGACCAGCATTGTGATTGTTTCGCCGCTGGCTGGCAACGTAGTTTCCGGGAATGTGCAGGTCATTGGTTCAGCCATTCATCCGAACTTTTTACAATATCGCTTAGAATATGGACCTGACCCGAACCCAAGCAATCTATGGTATTCGATCACAGGCATTGTACAAACTCCCGTGCTTGGTAGCGTGTTGGGAGTATGGACTACCAATGTCGGTAGCACACCGGACGGCAACTATCAGCTTCGATTGCGCGTCTTCCTGCGAGACGGCACACAACTCGTGACGCAAGTTGGCGGAATACAAGTGCGCAACCAGCAGGCAACACCCGTCCCAACCAATACAACCGTTCCGGCTCCGGTTGCGTCTTTCACACAGGATCGCACCGTAGGTGAAGCCCCATTGGTTGTTCGTTTCAGCAATCGTTCTCAGGGGCAGATCAGCGGCTATGCCTGGAACTTCGGGGATGGCGGTAGTAGCTCAAATGAAAACCCCACCTATACCTTCCAGGAACCCGGCATATACACGGTTACGCTGCGTGTGACCGGCCCCGGTGGTACGGCGAATGTTTCTCGCCAAATCACCGTAAATTCACCAGATGCCCCGGAAGCCCTCTTTGTGCCCAATGTCGCCAGTGGTGAAGCACCATTGCAAGTCAGCTTCGAGAACCTTTCCACTGGACAGATTAACTCTTACAACTGGGACTTTGGGGATGGTTCAGAGATCAGCACCGAAGAATCCCCAACGCATACCTACAATGATGTTGGCACGTTTAATGTCATTCTCACGGTAGAAGGAACAGGCGGGTCAGATACTCATGTCAGCCAGATCACCGTAGAAGACCCAGCCGTGCCAGCGCCTCAGGCAGATTTCACCGCATCGCCAGAGACAGGGGAAGCCCCACTGACGGTAACGTTCACCAATATGACCACCGGAGAAGTGGCACAATACCTGTGGGACTTTGATGGCGATGGTGTGACCGATAACACAGATGAATCACCAACTCACACGTATGAAGATGCTGGCACTTACGCCGTTCGCTTGATTGCGATCGGTGAAGGTGGACAATCCACAATTGCCCGTGAAATCCTGGTGGAAGCACCGCCGGATGCACCGATTGCAGCCTTCAGTGCGGATCCCACGACGGGCGATGCCCCACTTACCGTGAGCTTCGCCAATGAAACAACGGGAGATGTCAGTGGTTATACCTGGGATTTCAACGAAGATGGTGTACCGGATAATACAGACGAGTCACCTACATACACATTCAACGAAGCTGGAACCTATACTGTTCGCCTAACAGCAACAGGCCCCGGTGGTACAGACTCCGCTGAAGCAACTATCAACGTCACAACACCCATTGTTGCGCCCACGGCCGATTTCTCTGTCGAATCAACCAGCGGCGATGCTCCGTTAACGGTCACCTTCAATAACCTCTCCGAAGGCACTCAATTGACTTATGCCTGGGACTTCGATGGCGATGGCACAGTTGACTCTACAGAATCAGGGCCACATAGCATCGAGTTTGCAAATCCAGGAACTTATACCGTGGCATTGACGGTGAGCAATGAAGCAGGCAGCGACAGCGCTACACAAGAAATTGTGGTTAATGAGCCTCTTAGTAGCCCCGTCGCGCAGTTCAGCGCGGACCCGACCACAGGCGATGCACCGCTGACGGTGACCTTCGCGGATGCCTCACAGGGGGATAACTTAGCCTATGCCTGGGACTTCAATGGGGACGGTGTACCAGACAGCGCTGAAGCCAATCCGGTCTTCACCTACGAGCAGCCGGGCACGTACAACGCGACCCTGACCGTTAGCAACGAGGCAGGCACGGATACTATCGCTGCACAGATCGTGGTCAATGCGATTGTCGCCGCGCCAGTCGCGCAGTTCAGCGCTGACCCGACCACAGGCGATGCGCCGTTGACGGTGACCTTCACGAATGCCTCACAGGG
>CAYVVZ010000044.1:0-36389 GCA_964455365.1 uncultured Anaerolineaceae bacterium
CACGGGCGCTCCCCTACAAAAACACAATGATTCATGGATTCGCCAACAGCATCATCAAAATGATTTGAACCACAAATAACACAGAGAAAACCGTAGGGGCACGACCTGTCGTGCCCGAAATAACCCTGCCATGATGCGCCTCAGAATTGCCCCTTGTGAGCTTTTCTGCTACCATACGCGGCCTTGAAAATGTAGTTTATTTGGGAGTTCCCAACGATGGTTGATGCAGCAGTAGAGCGCAAAACAGGTGCGGAAGACATCACCTGGGATTTATCTGTGTATTATGATGCCATTGATGATGCGCGGATTGAGCAAGACCTGGAAAAAGTGCGCGAGGGTGTGGCGGCCTTCGCACAAAAGTATCGCGGCAATGTGGCGAACTTGAGCGCTGCCGAAATGGTGGAAGCCTACAACAAAATTGAAGACCTCTACGAAATCTTCGGGCGCATTGAAAATTACGCCTTTTTGAACTTCTCCGTCTATACCAGCGATCCCAAATGGGGCGCGTTCATGCAGCGCATCACGGAAGAAGAAGCGCAGATGCAGCAGCAGTTGGTTTTCTTCGGCCTGGAATGGAACCAGGTTCCTGATGAGCAGGCGCAGAACATCCTGCAAGACCCGGCGCTGGGCAAATACGCGCATCACCTGGAAGCGGATCGGCGCATGAAGCCCTACCAACTCAGCGAAGCGGAAGAAAAAATCTTGCTGGAAAAGCGCGTCACGGGCAACAGCGCCTGGAACCGCCTCTTCGAGCAGTTGATGTCTGGCATGACCTTCGAGTATGAGGGTAAAGAGAAGAACCTGGAACAGGTGCTGACGATGCTGCGCGACGACAACCGCGAGACACGACGCAAGGCGGCGGATTCGCTGACGGCTGGCCTGCGCGAACATCAGATGCAGTTGACCTTCATCTTCAATGTGCTGGCGGCAGATAAAGCCTCGGATGATCGCCTGCGCGGATTCGAGACCTGGATCACATCGCGCAATCTGGCGAACAAAGCCTCCGACGAGGTGGTGAATGCGCTCATCGAGAGCGTGACTTCCAGCTATGATCTGGTGGCGCGGCATTACAAGATCAAGCGCGTGCTGATGGGCGTGGATGAACTCTACGATTATGACCGTTACGCGCCGCTGAACCTCAAAGAGAGCGACTCCTTCTATAACTGGGATGATGCGCGGCGCATCGTCGTCAATGCCTACCACAACTTCGCACCCCGTGCGGGGGAAGTGGCGGATCAATTTTTCGCGGAAAGCTGGATTCATGCCCCGGTGCTGCAAGGCAAGCGCGGCGGTGCATACGCCACCCCCGGCACCAAGGGGACGCATCCCTGGGTTTTCGTGAATTATAAGGGCAAGGCCGATGATGTGATGACGCTGGCGCACGAATTGGGGCACGGCCTGCACATGTATCTATCGGCAGAGGAACAACCGCTGGAAGGCATCCACACCCCGCTGACGACGGCGGAAATGGCTTCGACCTTCGGCGAGATGCTGGTCTTCCAGGATTTGATGGCGAAGGAAGATGACAAGGAAGTGAAGCTCTCCATGCTGGCGGAGAAAATCGAAGGCACGTTTGCAACGGTCTATCGCCAGATTTCCATGAACCGCTTCGAAGATGGCCTGCACACTGCCCGCCGCACGGAAGGCGAACTGAGTACCGAGCGCCTCAGCGAAATCTGGATGGAGACGCAGAAAGCGATGTTCCAGGACAGCGTGACCATGCGCGAGGATTACGGCCTGTGGTGGAGCTATGTGCCGCACTTCCTGGCAGTGCCGGGCTATGTCTACGCCTATTCCTTCGGCGAACTGCTGGTGCTGTCGTTGTATAACCTCTATGAGAAAGAAGGCGCGGATTTCGTGCCGAAGTACATCCAACTGCTGGCGGATGGCAACAGCGATTATCCTGAAAAGCTGCTGGCGAAGGTGGGTGTGGATTTGAATGACCCGGATTTCTGGAACCAGGGAATCGCCCTGCTGCGTGACCTGGTAGACCAGGAAGAAGCCCTGGCGAAAGAACTCTTCCCGGAGAAATTTTAGCCCAGGGTGATCGAGCCAAAATGATTTGCACCAGGAAGAACGGGTGTAGGGGCGGATCATGATCCGCCCGCAAGGGAATAGAAGGTCGCCGAGGATTAAAAGGCTTGTCCGGTATTGAAGTCACCTCAAACGCATTGTTTGTAGGCTAGATTTCCACCAGTAGTGTACATTTTAGTGGCATCGACCGTGAAAAGTGTCGTAGACATCGTGCCGTTGCAATGTTGTTTCTCGTAGGGGTTCGATCACGTCGAACCCGCTGACACCACACCGGGCGCGTCGTGGACACGCCCCTACACCCCTTCTTTTGCGGCACGATGTCCGTAAACCGTTTCCGTCCCAAAGATAGAAAAACGTACAGGACTGGTGGGCATCTGACAGACAAACCATGCGTTTGAGTTGGTTTCAATACCGGACGGAGAGGGAGCCGGGGGGGTGAGGTGAAAATGCGAGAAACCTGCCTCGTTCGCTATCCTCTGCTGCCATTTCCACCACCCACACACATCTTTTTTTCCTGACACGCACCGCCACTCCGCGTTATACTGAAGGTACTATACCCACTGAACATAGCTAAAGGAATTCGATGATGCCCACCCAGACACATACACTCACCGTTGGCGACCTGACCTGCACGGTTCTGCATGATGCGGTTCGTCCCGCCCCGGTAGAACGCACTGCCAATTACCTATCCGTGAGTCCTGAAGAAGTCCGTGCGGCGTATGAAACGCTCGGCATTGACCCGGAAAGTGATACGCATCACTTCAACTGCCTGCTCATCCAGACCGGGAGCGAAAATATCCTGGTTGATACGGGCTTTGGTGAACACGCGCAGCCGGACGCGGGCAATGCTTTTGCAGGGCTGAAAGAGCTGGGGATTGAACCGCGTGGCATCGGAAAAGTTATCATCACCCATGCCCACGGAGATCACGTCGCCGGGTTGGTGAATGAAGTGGGGCAGATGAAATTCCCGCAAGCTGACCACTATTTCAACCAGTTAGAGTGGGCGTACTGGTACGTCGATGGTCATGCCCAGGGAGACAGCCGCAAACCCCTGGAAGTCGTGCGAGAGAAGGTCATTCTCTTTGAAGCAGGCGATGAGATTGTACCCGGTGTAAAAACCATCGCAGCCTATGGACACACCCCCGGACACACGGCGCTGATGCTAGAGTCGAACGGGGAACGTTTGCTGTTCGCCGTGGATATTCTGCATCGGCGTGCGCAGTTCCTGCACCCGGAATGGTCGATGTCTTTTGATACAGATACCAGCGTATCCGTACCCACACGCCGCCAGATGTTGCAGCAAGCCGTTGACGAAGATTTGCTCATGCTGCTGTATCATATGCCGTTCCCCGGCCTGGGGCATGTTCGCACGCTGGAGGGTGGCTTCACCTGGGAACCCATGCGTTAGGCATTAAATATGCCGTAGGGACGTAGCCCGGATGCACCCGCTGCTCTGTAGGTAGGTTCGGCAGGATCGAACCCCTACGCCAGTTTCTTGCGTTCGGAACTATTTTTTGGGGTGGGGGATGCGTTCTAAAACTGGAACAACCGCGTTGCAGCGATCACCTGACGCAGCAGCATGGGCAGCATATTCTGCATTTCCCAACGGGCGTTGGCTTCGATACCGGGCAAGATATGCGAATGGTAGATCAACGCCTGATGCAGCGCCCCCAACACCTCGGAAATCTCATAGGCACGCCGCAAGTGAGACATCGGCTCATAGCGAGTCCAGGGTTGCAGGTACGCATCCCGCAGTTGTTCGCGGGCATCTGGCACGTCAGGGAGTTCCATTTCGATTTCTGAGAGGAAGAAGGGAATATCAAAGAAAGGGAACGAAATGGAAGCATCCGACCAATCGAAGAACAGGCAGTTGCCATTTTCGCGGATGATGATATTGGATGACCACATATCCCCATGTGTGAGCGTCTGCGGAATACGATGTTCGGTCAGTTGGTAGCATAAGCTGCGCAAGGTTGGCGCGAGTCGGCGCAGTTCAAAACTCTCATCGTCCGAAAGGGCTTCCGGCAAATCCTTCATCAAGCGCTCAATTTGCGTGCAGAGATAATCCACATTGCGATCTGGCACACCCAGGCCAATCAAGGATTGCGAACTGGGTGCGAGATCAATCTGCAATTCAGCATAGCGTTTCAGCACGCGCTTCCAAACGTCAATATCAGTGATGCCTCGCAGCGGTCTTCCTTTAAAATCATGCATCAGCATCCAGCTATTTTCGACATGTACCGCCATCACTTCTGGCGCGTGGTCAGGGTAACGGATCGAAATCACGCGGGTGATGATCGGCTCATAGTTGAACATCTGCGGCACAGCTTTTAAATAGAGGTTGCCTTTTTCAGTATGCAGTCGCACGGTAGAAGACCGCGACCACGCCCGAAGCTGCTGGACGGTAATCAGCCCTTCCATCTCCATCCGCTCTGCTAAGTCCATCATCCAGCGGGCAGCCTGCGGCAGCCAACCGGAGCGCATCCAATCCGGGCGCAGGGATGAGTCGCTGTGCATCCAGTTGAACCAATGCATAATCATCGTCAGTTCAAGCTGGCTGCTGAGTTTGAGGAAGGTCACTTCTTGCTCGGTAAACCACTGCATATCCTCCGGGGGCTGCCAGCTTGGGTGCAAATTATCCAGCGCGTAAAATCGGCGTTCACCCTCCTCGCGGGAGTATTCCGTCTGCAAGCAGCGCAGCGTCGCAACGGAAAGGCCATATTCTTCCCAGACGTGCTGGTTGATGTGGTTGACCACGCCAAAATGATGTTCATAGGGAACGTAGCTCGGCAGCGTCCAGCCCTTCGGTGTTTTCCTCAGCAAAATGCGATATTCGGATAAATCCGTGTGTGGAATGATGAGGTAGTACCTGAACGGAACATCGGGGTTATGAAAAAAGACTGTACTCATAGGTGTTTCCGTTCTCATTCAATGGCATCCCCTGCGCCGGGACGCTTTGCCGAAAGGTGCTTTTGCCTGGTGATCGTATCTGGTGTTTGCACAGAAGCCTGGCAGAGAGTGGCTCATAGGAGCGCGTTTGCGAAGCGCCCCTTGTTGCCTGGGCTGATGCATCTATCCACCTATGCGTATATCACAGGTTCCTATCAAAAAACGAAAAAATCTCGCCAATTCGAGATTTCGTCGCCCCTGTTCCCAGAATCATGCGAGGAACAGAATGGTTTATCTAGCATGATGTAGTCATTCGCAAAAATCGATTGCGAAAATTCTAACCTGGCAGAAAATGTTGTGCCGGAACCGTTCACGCTGCGTTCCGGCGCAGTAGATTCGCAATGATGATGTGGCCTACACACTCATCCCAACAACGCCTGCAACCAACAGGGCAACGACGAAAAGGGTAGCACTGAACAGAAGGAGATTGGTGAATGACTTCATTGTGATTTGCTCCGGCGCGTATGTTTATTACGGTTTATTTCGGTAGCAGAATACTGAATTTTGCAGTCCCCTGTCAACCCAATTGCGCAGTGCTTAACACAATGTTTATCTGAATTGCAACTCCCTAACCAGATCAAATCGAAACTAGAACCTTCCCGCACTATGCAAGCATAATCACCTGCATATTCTTTCGAACTTGCTGCAAGCCCTGCCCACCTGACCAGTTAACATTCATGTTACCTGTAATTATTCTGGAAACGCGCTATAGTACTTCTGATAGAGCGTAATGCTCTTCATCTGACGGGGAATGATCCAGGAGGAACAGGGGAATATGTGGAAAGAATTTCGTGATTTCATCATGCGTGGCAATGTGGTTGAACTTGCCGTCGGTATTATCATCGGGGCCGCGTTCACCGCGATTGTGAGTTCAACGGTGGATGACATCATCATGCCTATTATTGGGCTGCTCACGGGTGGGGTTGACTTCAGCAATATCTTCATCGCGCTGGATGGTGGGTCGTATGAAACCCTTGCCGCTGCGCAAGAAGCCAATGCGGCAACGCTCAACATTGGCTTGTTCATCAATGCCGTGATTGAGTTCTTAATCATCGCCTTCGTTGTCTTCATGATTGTACGCACCGTCAACCGTATGACGGCAAAGCCTGAAGAACCTGCGGAAGAAGCCCCCGCCGAACCCACAACCGAAGAAAAATTACTGGATGCCATCAACGAACTGACCAGCACAATCCGTTCACAGAACAACTAGCTGCCGAACAAATCAAGCGGGCGTGTTGTGTTCACGACGCGCCCTTTTTAGATCGCGTTGAACCGAGAATTTTTCTGTTCCCGATCCATGAATAGCCTCTACACACCCACAGAGTACAAGATACAGCGCAGTCGGTTATGCTTCCGCAATCAATTGAGCATATGCTTGGGATGCTTTGTTGATAGGGCGCTGCGACGAATAGCGCAAAACGGCGATTCATGTCATAAAGATGGCTTGTTCTGCGGAGAGCCACTATCTTCATAGGAAGCTCTTATGCGGCGAACGTAAGGCATGGTCAGGCAAATTGATCTAAGTATCTATCCGAGGACTCTCGTAGGGGCGTGTCCACGACGCGCCCGCTGGCCTGAAAGCGGTGTACATTTTTCTATCTTTGGGACGGAAACTGTCTACGACACTTTTCACGGTCGATGTCACTAAAATGTACAGCGGGTTCGATCATATCAAACCCCTACGGCACAGAACCATTTTACCTAAGTGTTATGAGCAAAGAATCCCGGCATTCAGTTCGCACCAGAGAAGTTGAAAGCGCAGTGTATGAAACCTACGACAACCTTCATCAATAATCGTTTTCAAGTGACACCGAATGATACTTCTTCTTTCCTGGGGCAAGGCGGTATGGGCGCGGTCTATCGCGGGATGGATACCGTCACACGGCAGGATGTCGCCGTGAAGATGCTCAAATCCGACCCCATCATGCGCAACCCGGAATTGATCCGCCGCTTTGAACGCGAAGGCGAAGCCCTGCGCCAGTTGAACCACCCCAACATTGTGAAGATGCTGGATGCTTGCGAATGCGACGGCGCACATTACCTCATCATGGAATACGTCGCAGGGGGTTCACTGCGCTCCGTGCTGGAAACGGAAAGACAATTGAGCGTCCAGCGAGTGTTGTATATCGCGCTGGATCTGGCGGATGCGCTGACGCGGGCGCACCGGCTCGGCATTCTGCACCGGGACATCAAGCCGGATAATGTGCTGCTGGCGGAAGATGGCACGCCGCGCCTGACCGACTTCGGCATGGCACGCATTGGAACCGAATCGCACATCACGGAAGATGGAGCCATTGTCGGCACGATGGCGTATATTCCCCCGGAAGTCTTCCAGGGGAAGGAGCCAGATGAGCGCTCGGATTTGTGGTCATTCGGCATCATGCTCTATGAGATGCTCACAGGCACACGCCCCTTTCCGCAGATGCAGCCCGCCCCCCTCATCAATGCCATTCTGACGCATCCCGTGCCGCACATTGAACAAGTTCGGGAGGACATCCCCACCGCCCTGGTTGATCTGGTGCATCGTATGCTGGAGAAAAACCGCGAGGCACGCATCCCCACAGCGCGGATGGTCGGGGTGGAACTGGAAGCCATCATTCGCGGGGCAACCACCAGCTTGCAGCGTGTCGTCTCCCCGAATGATTCTACCGGACGCTTCCAATTGAACACCACAGAATTCCCGCCGATTTCCGATGTGGAACGGGTACGCATCCCGAACAACCTGCCCCATCAGCCGACGGCTTTTGTGGGACGTGAGCAAGAATTAGCCGATGTGACGGATTTGTTCCGCACGGGCGCGAAGCTGGTGACGCTGCTCGGTTCGGGTGGGGTAGGCAAGACGCGGCTTGCGCTGCAACTGGCAGAGCGCAACCTGGAATCTTTCCGCGATGGTGTGTACTTTGTGCCGCTGGCTCCCCTGGAAGATGCCAGCTTCGTTGTTGCGACGATTGCCGAAGAAATTGGCTATGAATTCAGCAGCATGGATACGGAAGGCGATTTGCTGAATTACCTGCGCGAGAAGCGTATGCTGCTGATCCTGGATAACTTCGAGCATGTGACCGATGCGGCGGCGCTGGTGGGGGATTTGCTGAGTGCTGCGCCGGATGTGTGCCTTGTGGCGACATCCCGCGAACGCCTGCGCCTGCGCGGGGAACAGGTCTACGAAGTATCTGGCATGACTGTGCCGGACTCGATGAGCGAAGACCCGGAATGGCTGGTGCAGATTCCGGCGGTGAAATTGTTCATGCAGAGTGCGCTGCGCGTGATGCCAGATTTTGCCATTGAAGACCAAGAAACCGCGCACAACGTCGCGCAAATTATCCGGCTGGTGCAGGGCTTGCCCCTGGGAATCGAGTTAGCGGCGGCCTGGTTAGAAGCCCTGCCCCTGGATGAAATCGTCGCAGAAATTCAGCGTAACTTCGACTTTTTGGAGACGGATTTGCGCGATGTGCCAGAACGCCACCGCAGCATACGCTCATTGTTTGATTATTCCTGGAACTTGATGACCCCGGAAGAACAAAGGGGCTTTGTGAAACTTTCTGTGTTCCGGGATGGTTTCGCCCGTGAAGCGGCACAAAAAGTCGCGGATACTTCCCTGCGCACCTTGACCAACCTCGTGAACAAATCGCTGCTGCGGCGTGACCCGATGGGGCGCTACTTTGTGCATGAACTGCTGCGCCAATATGCCGAAGAGAAGCTGCACCAGATGCCGGATGAGAAGATGGCAACCTCCAAAGCCCATGCGCAGTATTATGCACAATTCGCAGCCGAACTGAGTGCCGCCTTCAACACGCAGCGCGAACTCGGTGCCATCCGGGCGATGGATGCGGAAATTGAGAATGTGCGCTTACTGTGGCGCAACGTCGTGGAGCATGGGCATTACGACATGCTGGATGATGTGCAGGATACGATGCTGTATTACTATCTGGCGCACAGCCTGCTGATGGAAGGGCATGAGGCATTCAAGAAATTGGCAGATGCCCTGGAGATCGCAGGCCAGCAAAATGATCGTTACTGGCGGGCGCGGGTGCGGCAGGCATGGTTTGCAACCCGCTTCGGGGGGCATGATGAGGTACTACAGATTGGGCAGGCTGCGGTAGAATATTTTGAAAATCGTGACCCGCTGGAACTGTCCCACGCGCACAACAGCCTGAGTTATGCGTACATGTCAAAGGGGGACTATGAAGGCGCGATTGCTTGCGCACAAGCAGCTTTAGATGCTTGCAAGCAGGCCGTGAATGCACAGGCTGACCCGCGCAAACATGTGATGCCCTGGTACATGAGCATGGGAAATCTGGGATATGCCCATTACCTGCGCGGTGATTATAAGACCGCCCGCGATATTTATGAGACAGTGCTGCAAGCTGTGGAGACGATGGAATATTCGCAGACGGGCATCGCCTATTCTAAGAATAATCTGGGCGAAATCTTGCGCGACACCGGAGAGATGACGCGGGCGCACCGACTTTTCCAGGAAGCCTATGATCTCTTTGAGGCTACCCAACAGAAGCGCGGCATGGCCTTCACGCTGAATAACCTGGGTGGGCTGCTCTTCATCCAGGGCAATTACGACGAAGCGAAAGAAGCTTACGAGCGCAGCTACGCGCTGCACCGTGAAATTGGGGATCGTCTGGGTACAGCGCATTCATTGAGCCTGCTGGGTAATGTTGCATCCACAGCGGGTGAGCCGGAGATGGCAAAAACCAGATACCGCGAGAGCCTGCAAATCCGGCGGGAACGAGGCGACAAACGCGGCATTGGAGATTCACTCAGTGATCTGGCGCTGATTGCCCTCAACGAAGGGGATTTCGCCAACGCGGAAACGCTCTACGCCGAGTCGATCCAGATTGCACGGGAAATTGGGGATCGTCGCGGGGAAGGAATGTCCCTCGCCAGCTTTGCCCTGGCCTGCTTGATGCAGGGGAAACAAGAAAAAGCAGGGGCGATGATCCGTGAAGCTGTCGCCATCGGGGAAGAAATCGGCAACCTGACCATTCGCCTGATGGGGTACATCGGCCTGGGTGAATTAGCGATGCTCACTGGGGATACCGCAACGGCTCTAGAACAATACAAGCTCGCCCTGAATGCAACGCGCATTGAAGAAGATTTGCCGCTGGCGATGCTGCTCTATGTGCTGGTAGGGGTCGCTCGTGTGAAGCAAGCCAATGGCGACCATGCCGGGGCGCTGGCGCTGGTGCAGTTGGTGCTGCGCCATCCGCGTACTTTCATTGGCATGGTGGAAGACCGGGCGAAGGCGCTGCTGGCACAATTGCAGCAAGCGCCTACACCACAGGATACCATCAGCACACGGCGCGTCAGCACGCAGGAATTACAGGGTGTGATCGAAGGGCTGTTGCAAGAAGCCTGAAACCACACCTGCGGCACTCCTCACGAATGGCTTCTTAGCCCAACGCGCCGTAATCAATATCCGGCAAGCCATCGTCCGTCTGTGGCTTCTGGTTGGCATTGCCACCGAAACGAGTCGCCAGTTCGATCTCGTCGTCCACGAATTTTTCCAGTGCAGGTGGGGTGCGGATCGACTGCCCCCATTGTGCCGTTTCGTCGCTCATCACCTGCAAAGTTCCTTCGGCAAAGGCACGCAAGCTGGCACGATAGTTCAGGTCATCCATTTCATCATCTGGCGAGCGGGCATCCGCAACTTCGATATTTTCCACCGCGCTGTCATAAATGGCGATCAAACGATCCCACTGGTACAAATCCGCCAATGAGTTGAAAAAACCGCCGAGCGCAGGCAGGCCAACCGCCAGCACAATCAGCGCAAAGGTGATGGTATACATCGTGGAACAGAACGTTGTAGATTGTTCTGTCAGCGGTAACTCGCATACAGGAGATGCCCCACTGAAATAAAATGCGGAAATCAGCCCCACCAGCGCCGCACAAATCGCGGTTGATAGCGCAATGGATGCGCGGACGACGTTCACCTGTTGGGCAGCTTTCTTATGCTTGGCAATCGTCCGCTGGTAATAACTGCGCTGATCTTCCAGGGCAAATTTTTCAAATAATTCGTAACGTGCTTTCAGGTCTTCACGGTTCATCATCGTCATGATTATCCTCCTTTACGGGTTGGTATCGGCTGCTTTTTCCGGAGTGCGGTTCGGGGTGCTTGCCCCTTCGCCGAGCTTGTCCGGGAAGAATCCCCGGTTGATATTGGCGGCGCGTTCACTCAGCAGCATACGCCGTGCATACCCTGTGACATCATTATACGGTGGCAAGTTCACCAGATAGCGGAAATACTCACGGCGCAAATATTCTGCGCGGCGGCGGTTCGTCAGCCACAGATTCATTGGCGGTTCGCGTCCACTGATGGTTGCCAGGAAGGCGACAAATGCCGCGACGATGGTTTCCACAAATGCGAAGATAGCAGTCGCATTGGGGTTGGCAATCAAGGTCAACGCCTGGAAAGAACCGATCAGCGCAGCCAAAGCCGCCAGAACCGTATAGCCGAGTTGCAGCATACGATAGCGATTCTGCTGCAAACTGGCGTTGTAGTCGCGCTCTTTGAATAAGCGCAGCAGTTCTCTATCGAGAAACACAAGATCTTCCTGGATTCGCTGCCGCACTTCCGGCGTTGATTTTGCTAGCAATTCTTCCACAGCTTCGGGTTGAATGAGCTGAAAATCACCCGATGGGGGCGGGAAACTGGTGCGCGGTAGCTGTTTCATCCACGCAGGCCAACCCTCCCGGAATCCTTTCTTCTGTTGTGAAATCGGTTCGTCTTGGGTTTTGGTAGTAGTTGTGGATTGTGCCATCCTCACCGTCCTTACAATAGACTTTGCTAAAGATGAAGCATGGTTGTGCGCGTGTGGGTCGCACGATGAAGCATCTTTAGCATAACGCAAAACCCAATTGTTTGCAGAAGCTAGTTGGATGTTGGCTGCATTTCAGTTTGTTGGCAGGTGGCAACCCTTCGGCCTACATTGCCACACGCTGATGCGATAAGAGCAGCGGGAAGCACACGAAAAGGCGCTCTGACCTGCCGCACACAGTCCCCTTTGGTGGACTTGTCGGTTTCTAGCGGGCTGGCTTCAAGGTTTGTCCGGTAATCATCCCAAGCGGTAATCGTACTGATACAGCTCATTCTCGGACACGGCAGTGCCGTGTCCCTACCCAAATTGGTGTCAAATGTAGGGACACAGCATCGCTGTGTCCGCCGCAAACCCAAACAAAGGCATTGCGCTTCCACTCACCTTAATACCGGACAAGCCTTTCAGCCGCCAGCAGCACGAAAAACAGCGCGATACGAATTTCTTTGTGTCCTTCGTGTCTCATATGTTGGGAGCGAACACGGGCGCTCCCCTACAAGTTTGATTGGATGGTTGGATGTAGCACGCCAAATCCGAAGTTGCCAAAATATTGAAATGCACCCTTGGATGTTGGCTCGCTGGTGCAATGGCGGTAGCATCTGCGCTGTGCTAATCTAATCGGTGTTTGATTATTTCTACGATGAGAGGGGCAAGGCATGGCGCAGAAATTCAGTCGCACGTATGAATGGGAAGACCCAACGCCGCATGTTCAGGCAGGGATGCAGATCACTGGCCTGGAATACATGCAAGCCATGATTGATGGCAAATACCCGCCGCCACCCATCGCACAGACGTTGGACTTTCGACTGGTAGAAGTCGCAGAAGGTTTCGCGGCCTTTGAAGGGGAACCCGCGCAATTTCACTATAACCCGATTGGTGTGGTGCATGGCGGGCTGGCGGCGACTCTGCTGGATAGTGCGTTGGGTTGCGCTGTTCATACGACACTGCCGCAGGGGACGGGTTATACAACCGTGCAACTGAACGTCAATCTGGTACGCGCTATCACCGACCAGACGGGCATCATTCGCTGTGAGGCGAAAGTGGTTCACACCGGGCGGAAGATGGCAACTGCCGAAGCCGATTTGCGCGATAACGATGGCAAGTTACTGGCACATGGCACAACAACCTGCCTGGTTTTTCCGCTGCGGACTCCGTGAGCAGGGACTTGGTGAGCCGGGGGTTTTTGATGGAATGATCCTCACCCTCGGATGCTTTCTAAACCTGCGTTATGCTTCCTGCATGATGAGCGCGAAACAACGGAACAGCCAGGAGGATAGGATGCAGATATGGGTTTCAGGCGCTGCGGGTAATTTAGGCAGCGATTTGATGCAAACACTGAGCGCACACGAGCTAATCGGCACGGATCTCGCGGAGGTCGATATTGCGGATTTTGCAGCAGTGCGCGATTTCATGAACGAACATCGCCCGGAACTGGTGGTGAATGCCGCTGCCTGGACGAATGTGGATGGTTGCGCGGAGGAGCCGGAAAAAGCGATTCGCATCAATGGGTATGGGGCGCAAAATCTGGCGGTAGCGGCTTACGAAATCGGCGCGGCTGTGGTGCAAATCAGCAGCAACGAAGTCTTTGACGGCACAGCATCGCGGCCTTACTACGAATATGACCGCCCCAACCCGGCAAATCCCTACGGCTATAGCAAATTCGTCGGGGAACAATCTGTGCGCGAGACCAATCCGCGTCATTACATCGTGCGCACTTCCTGGCTCTTCGCCAACGGTGGACGCAATTTCCTACATGCGATTCTGGGTGCTGCCAGAGACGGTAAGGAACTGCGTGTGGTGGTGGATGAAATCGCCAACCCGACTTACAACAGCGATCTGGCGCGGGCTGTGGCGCAACTGGTGGAAACAGAGCGCTACGGAACCTATCACCTCGTCAATGAGGGAGCCGTATCGCGCTGGGGATTTGCACGCTATGCGCTGGATAAAGCCGGATACGCCGATGTGCCACTGGGCAAAATCACCCGGCATGAGTGGCCTCGCCCCTCTACGCCGCCGCCATACACCTCCCTCGCCAATCTTGCCGCTGCCAGCATCGGCATCACGCTGCGTCCCTGGCAAGAAGCGGTGGATACCTTTTTGCAAGAAGACGATTTGCTGGCGTAAAACGCGGTGAAGCGGCTGTTGTCTACAATGCATCCGGGCTTGAAGCCTTCATTCAATACCGAATGTCATTACGCCGCATCCGAACGAAAGGAAATCTCGTGCGTGTTCTGCTCATCGAACCTTACTACGGCGGCAGCCACCGCGCCTGGGCAGATGGGTACAAAGCGCATTCACGCCATGAGGTGACGCTGCTCACCCTGCCTGCACAGTTCTGGAAGTGGCGCATGCAGGGTGCTGCGGTCACGCTGGCGCGGATGTTCCAGCAGAGGAATTTACAGCCGGATGCCATTCTCGCATCGGATATGATCAATCTGGCGACCTTCCGCGCCCTCACCCACCAGCAAACGGGGCAGATTCCCACCGCGCTCTATTTCCACGAGAACCAACTCAGCTATCCGCAGAATCGGCGGCAGGGGCATGGATGGCGCTACGGGTTTGTGAACTATATCAGCGCCCTGGCTGCGGATGCGCTTTACTTCAACAGCGCTTTTCATCAGGAAGAATTCTTCACCATCTTGCCCAAAATGCTGCGACACTTCGCGGATTACCGGGAGTTGGACAGCGTGGCATGGTTACGCCAGCGTGCGCAAGTCTTGCCCGTTGGCCTAGATTTACAGCGCTTCGATGCCTACCGCGTGGATGTGCAGCGCGTGGATGTGCAGAATGAAGCCCCGGTCATTCTCTGGAATCATCGTTGGGAAGAAGATAAGAATCCGCGAGCGTTCTTCAAGGCATTGTACCAATTGGTAGATGAGGGTATTGATTTTCGGCTGGTGGTACTGGGAGAGAATTTTGTCCATGTGCCGCCGGAATTTGCAGAAGCACGGGAACGGCTGGCTGACCGAATTTTGCAATTCGGCTACGCGAAGGACTTTGCCAGCTATGCACAATGGCTCTGGCAGGCGGATTATGTCGTGAGTACGGCCTTGCATGATTTCTTCGGCGTGGCGATGGCGGAAGCGATCTACTGCGGATGTGTGCCTATTTTGCCCAAGCGCCTGAACTATCCGGCACTGATCCCGGCACAACTGCATGAAGCCTGCTTGTACCCGAAAAAGGGATTGCATCACCTGCTGCGAGCGCACCTGACCGGGGAAGTTTCGGCTGCGTGGGAACTATTGTCGCAGCATATCACGCGCTACGCATGGGAAGTTGTCGCGCCGCACTACGATTCCGCCCTGGAAAATCTCTTACAGCAACCGCCGTCTTCTTCGCTATTGTGGTGAATGTGCGCTTGGTGGAGTACTGCTCTATGAATGAGCGCTGAACATTTGGCGAAGAGACATCCATTTGCCCGGCTTCCGCACGTATACTGACTCTAAAGCAACAAGCATCAAGGCGTTACGAATGAGCCAGCCAGCCACGAACTCCACGTTCTACGAAGACCTGCCCGCCATGCAGCACATCCGGGAAATTACGGAGAGCCAGCAGTACCAGCCCGCGCCGCAAGATTGGCTGGTTGCTGTGACTGATGTCATCAACTCCACGGGCGCTATCCGCGAAGGCAAATACAAATCCGTGAATACCTGCGCAGCGGCAACGATCACTGCTCTGTTCAACAGCATCCCCGATACGGAAGTACCGTTTCTCTTCGGTGGTGATGGGGCTGCGGTGCTGGTTCCACCACAGGTGCGCCAGACTGTTGCGGATACGCTGGTGGCAGTCAGGCGTATGGCAAAGGCGAGCTTTGAACTAGAACTGCGCGTTGGCTTGATTCCGCTGCGGGATATTCTGGCGGCTGGCTACACAATCCGGGTCGGCAAGCTGCGTCTTTCGGATCATTTTCAGCAGCCTGTTTTCATGGGCGGTGGGTTGGAATATGCCGAGTCCCTGCTGCGGAATGCAGAAAAGTATCCGCAGTATCAGCTCCCGGAACGCGGAGACGAAACAGCGGATTTCAGCGGGTTTGAATGCCGCTGGAGCAAGCACAAAGCGCGAAGTGAAGAAGTCGTGAGCTTGCTCATCAAAGCGGTGCATGGCGACGCAGCCACACAACGAGAGATTTATATCAGCATCCTGGATGAAATTCAGCGTATCTATGGCGAACGCGATGAGCGCCATCCCATCAGCCTGCAACGCATGCGAGTCGCCCTCAGCCCAGCAGAATATCAGTACGAAGTCACCGTGAAAAATCCCCAGGCATCCTGGCGCGATACCCTCCGTTTGATGTTCTGGTCAGTGGCGGGATTTTTGCGCTGGCGTTTTGTGGATCGCATCTGGGAGAGTTACAAGAAAACTGTCTATCAAGCAACAGACCATGAGAAGTTCGACGATATGCTGCGCATGACCATCAGCGGCACGGCACAACAGCGCCAGGCTCTGCGCGAATACCTGGATGTGTGGCGTAATACGGGCGATGTCGTCTATGGCATGCATGTATCTGGCTACGCATTGATGACGTGCATTGTCTTTGATCGCTTCGGCAGGCAGGTGCATTTCCTGGATGCTGACGATGGAGGCTATGCAATGGCAGCCCAGGAACTCAAATCACAGATCAAGGAGCGCGGCTACAATGCAGAAACGGCCTTCTCCGGCTTCATGAAGTAATCCGCAGAGCCTTCCCCCCGGCTATTTTTAATCCACAAATCATATTCCACTTGTGCAACATGTGTTGTAGAATATGCGTATATCGTTCGTATGGAGCAGCACAGCATGCTGAAGAATATTTTGTTGGGTGCGTTGAATTATCAACCGCTGACGGGCTACGAGATGAAGCAGTTCATCGAAAATTCGGCGGGGCATTTCTGGTATGCGCAGATCAGCCAGGTATATCGCACCCTGGGAAAGCTGGAAGACGAAGGCCTGGTCACGTCTGAAGTCGAAGAACAGGAATCGCGCCCGGATAAGCGCATCTATTCGATCACCGAAGCGGGGCGGCAGATGCTGCGGCAGTGGTTGGCGAAACCCATGACGCACCTCACACCGTCAAAAGATGAACTGCTGGCGCGGTTATTTTTCAGTGCGCAGTTGGATAAAGAAACCATCCTCACCCAACTACGCATCCAGCGATCACTCTATGCCGAGCAGCTTACCGTGTTCCAGGAGGTGATCCCGGCACAACTGGCATATAGCCAGCAACATCAGCCGGAACGCGCCCGTGATGCCATCCTCTGGGATTGTGCGCGGCGCAATGGCGAACTCGGCGTGCAGGTCATGCTGCAATGGTTGGATGAGACCATTCAGCGCATTGAAACCGAATTTGAAGACTGAGATCAGGAGAGATCATGGCAGCGCAGCAAACCAGCAAAATGGATCAGAAATTGCAGCAGATTGTAGACCAGGAAATCAGCAAGAAGAATACGCACAGCATCTTGCTTGGGGTGCAAACGGATGATGGCAAGGTGAATTTTAAAGCAGCCGCAGGTACTGCCGACGCAAAACAGCGCAAGCCACTACGCACCGATAGCCCTTTCTTCATCGCCAGCATTACCAAACTATTCACCACTGTCAGCATCTTGAATTTGCATGATCGCGGCAAACTGCACCTGGATGACCCCATTGCAAAACATCTGCCGGAAACCCTTATCCACCGCATTCACGTTCACAACGGCACAGATTACAGCCAACAGTTGACCATCTACCAACTCCTCAGCCAGACATCCGGGCTGGCAGATTATTTTGAGGATAAGCCGTCCAGCGGCAAAAGCATGGTAGATCGCCTGATTGACGGGGAAGATATGGAATGGGATGTGATGGACGCGATGGAAATCACGCGCAAATTAACCCCAAAGTTTGCCCCTAACCCCAAGAAAGTGCATTATTCGGATAGCAACTTCCGCCTTCTGGGTGCGATCATTGAAGCCGTCAGCGGGAAAACCCTCGAAGAAAATTATGCCGAGTACATCCTCAATCCACTGGGTTTGCAACAGACCTACCTCTACGATTATCACCAATCCCAGGGGGAGGAACCCGCACCGTTTTACTATAAAGATCGGTTGATGGATATTCCCCGCGCCATGACCTCGTTTCGTGCTGATGGCAGCGTCGTCTCCACGCTAGACGAAGTGCTGATTTTCACGAAGGCGTTTGCAACCGGAAAACTATTTGATCCGGCGCATTTCTCTCGCCTGACTGCGCAGTGGAATCTGATGATCCCGCCGATGATTTACTACGGCGGTGGCATGATGCGCGTGAAGATGCCCAGGATTTTCACACCGTTCCGCGCCCTGCCGGAGATGTTCGGGCATGCTGGGGCGAATTCTTCTGTGGCCTTCCACAGCCGCGAAGCGGGAATCACCATCGTCGGCACGGTCTATCAGTTGGATTCCCCGGCGCGTTCGTTCCGCATGCTGCTGAACGTCCTGAATACCGTTCTCAGGGGTTTAGATGGGTAATCTGTTGGAATTTCCGTGTGTGAGATTGTCGTTTGAAACTTCAATTGACCAATCAATCGTAGGGGTTCGATCCTGTCGAACCCGCTGACATCACACCGGGCGCGTCGTGGACACGCCCCTACGGGATTTGTTGGATAGATAGTACGCTTAGAAGCTGTTTGAAAATAGACATTCTCAGTTAACAGTCAGCGACAATCGAATTTGTAGATCGTCGTGGTGTCGTAGACCTCATCGGGTTGCAATACCGTTGACGGGAACGGCGGCTGATTGGGTGAATCCGGGAAATGCTGTGTTTCTAATGCGAAGGCATCCCCCTGGCGGTATAAACGTCCGCTGCTGCCGACCAGTGTTGCATCAAGGAAATTGCCGGAATAGAACTGCATCCCCGGTTCGGTGGTATGGATTTCCAGGATTCTGCCGGATGCTGGCTCATATACTCGTGCGCCCAGTCGCAGACCGTCCCCGGCGCGGTTGAGTACGAAGTTGTGGTCGTAGCCCTGTGCGATGGCGATTTGTTCATGGTTGGTGCGCAGTCCTGCGCCGATGCGCTTTGGCACGCGAAAATCAAACGGCGTGTCCGCGACGGATGCGAGTTCTCCGGTGGGGATGAGCGTTGTATCCACAGGGGTATAGCGGTCTGCATCAACAAATAGGATGTGATCTTCAATGCTCCCATTGCCTTCTCCGCGCAGATTGAAGTAGGCATGGTTGGTGAGGTTGACGATAGTTGGTGCATCGGTTGTGGCATGGTATTGCATGCGCAGTTCGTTGGCATCTGTGAGAACGTAAGACACGCGCACAGTCAAAGTGCCGGGATAACCTTCTTCTCCATCCGGGCTGATGCGCGAGAAGGCTACGCCAGCAGCGCCATTTTCTGTGATTTCTTCCGCGTCCCACACGACTTTATCAAAGCCTTTTTCGCCACCGTGCAGTGCATTGGGGCCGTCCGTCGCTGCCAGCATATACTGCTTACCGTTGAGGGTGAATTGGCCTTTCGCAATACGGTTGCCATAGCGCCCGATGATGCTGCCGAAGAACGGGCTTTTGCTTTCGTAGTCTGCCAGGTTATCAAAGCCGAGCGTCACATTTGCGAACTGCCCGTCCCGATCTGGTATACGAATAGATGTTATCGTACCGCCATAGGTGATGAGCTTCACTTCAGCACCCTGGCGATTGGTGAGGGTGTATTCTTCAACGGATTTTCCGTCGGCTGTTGAACCATAGTGCTGCTTCATCGCGGCTCCCTTGTATACCGATGTGTAGTGGCTAAACTTTAGCAAAAACCTTACTGAACGCAAGCAACCTGCTGTTTGGGAGTGATCTAGCCACAGCTTGCACAAAGGCAAACAATCGTTTTGAAGCGAGTATTTTGAGCTACGATGGTCTCTTATTGCTTTTCCTGACCAGACATCCTAGTATATGCGTATAGTCGCAAGCACCTATCTGGTAACAACATGATATTCCAACACACGCTTGACCAGGTTCTACAGCAAAGAAAAACACAAACACGGCGTATCATCCATCCGCATGAAACTGCCATTCGGGGCAAATTCAACTGCATTGAAGCTGTGTTGAGCAATGACCGAGCGAAGTGGCAGGTTGGCAAAACATATGCTGTTCAACCAGGGCGTGGGAAATCTCAGGTCGCACGGATTTGCATTGAAAAAATTAACAGTGAGCAGATTACCCGCATCAGCACCCAGGATGCAATTGCAGAAGGTTTCGAGAATCGACAAGCTTTCCTCCAAACATGGCAGGAAATTCACGGCGCGGATGCCATGAATGTAAGAGTCTGGGTTTTGACATTTCGAGTAGTTGGCTTCTATACTGATTTGCAGCGGTTAACTTATAACTACAAGGAACCTGTTGCTTATGATTCTGGACGATCTGATTATTCTTGGCAGAGCCTGCCCTGAACCCCTAAAAGATGGGCGCGTAACTGTTTGCCTCGCTGGATACTCCTACACTTATGGATTTATTCGCCTCTACCCAACACATCCACAGATGAAGATGAAGCGTTGGGATATAATCCGCATTGAGGTGGAACGAAATGATCGGGATACCAGAGATGAAAGCTGGAAAATCAGTGGATCGCGTAATGAGTGGGAAACCTTGCCAAGCAAGATTGAAGTCATTGGGCGAATGGATAACCCTGACAAACGCAGAAACTTGCTGACAAACTTGGCTGACATCAATCCTCAGCAACTCAATGAAGAGCGTAGAAGTCTTGGTATTGTGAAACCAGAAATCATCAAAACCTATTTCGGTGATAATGCCCTTTTTGGTCAGTGGAAGCAGCAGGCGCTACCGGGTTTCACAGACCTGGACAAGTACCTGACGAAGCGCGATTATGAAATAGAACCCCGCGTGAGTTATGTTTGTCCAGTTGCTAGCCCACCGACATCTCACGATGCACAGGTTCTTGAATGGGGCTTCTATGAGTGGTTTCGCAAGCAACCTGATAATATTGAGCAGGTGTGGAAAAATGCGGGATTTGAGAAAGAAGGCACCGATATCTATTTCCTTTTAGGGAACTTAGCCCGTCATCGAAACAGCTTCATGATTATCAGCGTGCTGCCTGTTCCGACTGGTACTATTACAAAACCCATGTTTCCACTCAAAAAATGGACACCACGAGAGTAACTACTAAAACACAGAAAGTAATCGTTTTATGCCTGCACAAGACCCCCTCTTAAACTGGCGAGAAGAATTTCCCATTCTGGCGACAACCAATTATTTAATCAGCAATTCCCTGGGTGCGATGCCACGCGGTGTGTATGACAGCCTGCGGCATTATGCTGATACCTGGGCGGAGCATGGCGTTTCGGCCTGGGGTGTGGAATGGTGGGATTTGAATGGCAAGGTTGGCGATAAGATTGCGCCGCTGATGGGTGCGCCTGCGGGGACAGTGCTGGTGCATCAGAATGCCAGCATTGCCAACAGCATCCTGTTTTCTGCCCTGGATTTCAGCGATACGCAGCGCAACAAAGTCATCATCACGGATATGGATTTCCCGTCTGATGTCTATGTGCTGCGCCAATGGCTGCCAGAACACATGCAGATTCACACCGTTCACACGCCGGATGGAATCCGCATTGATCCCGATGAATTGCTGGATGCGATTGATGAGCGCACACGCCTGGTCAGCCTCAGCCATGTGTTGTTCAAGAGCGCCTATATTCTGCCAGCGCAGGCCATCGTAGACAAAGCGCATCAGGTGGGGGCGCAGGTGGTCTTCAATGGCTATCACAGCGTCGGCGTGATCCCGCTGGATGTGCAGGCGATGCAGGTTGATTTTTATATTGGCGGCGTGTTGAAGTGGCTGTGCGGTGGAACAGGCGGAGTCTTCATGTATGTGCGGCCTGATCTGCTGCCGACACTGAATCCGAAGGTGACTGGCTGGTTCGCGCACAAACGCCCCTTTGATTTTGACCTGGAAAATTTTGAACTGCGCGATGATGCCTACCGCCTGATGAACGGCACGCCGGGGATCGCTTCCCTGCACGCGATTCAGCCGGGGGTGGAGATCATCAACAAAGTGGGGGTGAAGGCCATCCGTGAGAAATCTATGCGGCAAACAGCGCTGCTGGTTGAACTGGCGGATCGCTATGGCTATACAATTGTTTCTCCGCGTAATCCCGCTGAACGCGCCGGAACGGTGACGGTACAGCCGCCACATGCTTATGAAGTTTCCCGTGAACTGCTGGCACGCAACATCAAAATTGATTACCGCGAAGGTGCTGGAATCCGCATTGCGCCGCATTTCTACACCAGCGACGACGAAGTGCGCCAATCTATCGAAACGATTGCCGCCATCCTGGATGATAATTCCTGGCAGCAGCACACGCGGGATCGGGATTTTGTGACGTAGATCGCCAGCGCGAATGATAACTGTAATTTACGGATTGCTTGCAAAGGTTTACACACAAGAAAAACTTCCCGAATATCTCCTGCATACCCTGATGGTAAGGAAACAACAAGGGAACAGGAGATATTTTCATGAACAAGGTACGTTGGATGATCGGGCTTATGGCAATGACCGTGCTGCTGGTGCTTCCGGCGAGCAGCTTCGCACAGGTTGACGTTGAGGGCAGCGCTGTGCTGCACGCTACCGGGGACGGCATCGCTACCATTCATGGTATGCCAGCCGATTACATCAACATGAGTGGGGACGGCGTTCTGTATATCGTAGACCGCGCCGGGGATGCCAGCATCAACGTGACGGGTGAAGGAACCCGCCGTGAAATCGAAGTGCGCGGCGAAACCGTCATCATGTATCGCGGCTTCAATGGTCGTGCGGAAGTCTCTGGGAGTGATGTGCTGGTACGCCTGATTGGTGAAAACATCGTGCTGGATGCCGCTGGGCAGGGACGGGCGATGTTACGCGGAACCGGGACATTCCAGCTTCAGCGCCGCGATGGTTCACACCGGGACGGCAACTGGGCATCCCCAGGCGCAGAGATCGAACTGCAATAACTCGAATGACTTCCTCCGCAGCCATGCGGAAGCGGACACACACAGCAGGGCGCTGACGGACAATCAGCGCCCATTTTTTGTTGGCATAACCCCCAATTACTAGGGGGGTGAAATTGCATCTACCGCCAAATCTGCTAGAATGTTGTTTAGATATTTCGGTGTTTATCTAAATTTCTAAGCAGGGAGTGCAAGGGATGGAAAAAACCTATAAAGCCCTGGCAGACCCCACCCGCCGCGAAATCTTACGGATGCTCAACGAAAAAAGCCTCTCCGCAGGGGACATCGCCAAAGCATTCGAGATCAGTAAGCCCAGTCTTTCGCATCACTTGAACATCCTCAAGAACGCGGAATTGGTCAGCGCAGAGCGGGATGGGCAGCACATTATCTATTCGATCAACGCATCGGTGTTTCAGGAATTTGTGCAGCACCTGCTGGACTTTTTCCAGATAGGGGAAGAGGAGGAAGAAGATGTTCAAAATCAATAGCAAAACCTGGGTTTTTCTGATGATCGGCCTGATGCTGGTAATCAGCGTGGTACTCTATCCGAGCCTGCCGGAAGAACTACCCCGCCATTATGACATCAACGGCAATGTGGATGCGATGTGGCCTAAGCTTTACGCGGTGCTGATGGCTCCGGTTGTCACTTCATTGGTGGTGATCTTGATGCAGGTACTGCCACGCTTTGACCCAAAACGCGAATCCTATGAGAAATTCCAGCCAACCTATGAGCGCTTCCAGGTAGCATTTACCGCTTTTTTCCTGGGGCTGCACATCATTACTCTGACGCAGTACGACAACCCACACGGCGTATCTCGGCTGGTTCTGCTAGGCATTGGCCTGTTCTTTGCAGCCATCGGCAACGACATGGGGCGCTATCGCCAGACGTGGTTTATGGGTATCCGCACACCCTGGACGCTGGCAGATGAGCGCGTCTGGAAACAAACGCATCGCATGGCGGCACGCTGGTTCGTGATTGTGGGGATTGCAGCAGCAGTGATGGCCTTGTTGCTGCCGCTTCAGGCTGCCGGGATCATATCGTTTGCGCTGCTGATGATCCTCGTCGTGGGTGTCTACGCCTATTCGTATCTGCTGTTCCGGCGCACGAATCCATAAATCCAGCCGTATCTGGCAATTCTGGTGGACACAGTGCTGTGTCCCTACAAAAGCCAAATTCCACGCAGGAATACGGCAACGCCCTGTCATATCAAGACAATTGTTTGTGACAGCGAATCGGTTCAGTGCAGCACAGGTATACACAGGTATAATGAAAAAAATCCCACTGTCAGAAAAAGAGGTGCGCTTGTGCAGAAAAACATTGGTGTGTTCCTGAGTTTGATCCTGGTCGGGCTGCTTGTGGCGTGCAGCCCGGCAGCGACGGAGGAAACAGCGGTCGTCACAGAAGCACCTGCTGCGCCAAGTGCAACGCCCATCGTGCGCCAGCCAGAGGGGGAAACACTGGTCTTCACAGCGGGAACAGCCGTCTTCACCGTGCCGAATGCCGAGGGGCGCTGGGAAGTCCGCAGCCTACAGGGGGATCGGCTGGCATCCAGCGATGAAACGGAAACTTTCAATATTCGCCTGAGTGCCATCCGCAATGTAGAAGATTTTCAGGCAGCAGTGAATGAAGTTGCGGGCGACGATGATGTGCAATTTTCTGAGTCCGGGGGACGCGCCTATGCCATCGTCCAACGTGTCGCGGGGCCGGAATATTTTGTGGATGCCGGGGGAAATACGATCATCGTCGCTACCTT
Organism: uncultured Anaerolineaceae bacterium; assembly: GCA_964455365.1. GTDB lineage: Bacteria > Chloroflexota > Anaerolineae > Aggregatilineales > Phototrophicaceae > JAUZRW01. The sequence goes on from CAYVVZ010000044.1 coordinate 24,493, forward strand.
CACCGTGCCTACTGGAACAACTATCACCGCGCCGATTCGCCAGGCTGCGCTGGATACCCTACTGGAGACGACGGTAGATTTCATCGAGTAGCTGATGTTACGCAGCAGCTTGTGGTACCTCACTCCCTAAATAGCGTTGTCCGATACTCAGTTCGAGTGAGGGTCTTACGGAGATTGGTCATTTTCGGGCACGGCATGTCGTGCCCCTACGGTAGAAACCTGGTTTTTGTAGGGGCTGAACACGTTCAGCCCGTGAGAATGAAGACCTAACTTGATGCCAGAGATCATGCAGGGTTGCCCTTGCGTTTTTCTTCGTGTTCTTTGTGCCTTCGTGGTGAGAATCGTTTTGAAGCGATTGCTCTGAACCAGGAAATGGTGTGCAAGCACCCTTCCGGCTAGATCAAGGCAGGCACATAGAGAATCGCCAGGAAGGACAGCACCCACAGCACGATTGCAATCTGCAAAGGGCGATCCGTCATCAGCACTTCATCCGGGGCGCTGCCTTCTTCTCGTACAAAAACAAGGTAGAGGTAGCGCATCAGCCCATACAACACAAAAGGCACTGTCAGCAATCCTGGCGTGGGAATCAAATATTCACCGGGGAAGGTTGTTTCGATGGTGTAGAGCAGGTAGGTCAGGAAGGTGGTGAAGAGCGCCAGCCGCAGCAGTTCATCCAGCAGGCGCAGGTTATAATCCGCAAAGACCGGACGCACCTCTGCCGCTTTGTCACCCAGTTCGATGAATTCCTGCCGCCGCTTACCAACTGCCAGGAACAGCGAAAAGACGACGGTCACGGCATAAAGCCAGGGCGAAAAATTTTCTACGGTGATGATGCTCACCCCTGCCAGAATCCGCAGCACAAACCCCGCCGCAATCGCCAGCACATCCACCAGCACAATATGTTTGAGGCGCAGGGAGTAAGCAAAATGCAGCCCCAGATACAGCAGCAGGGTAATCGTCAGCCAGGGACTCAGCAAGAAGCTCCCCACCAGCACAATCGCCAGCAGCACAGCCGTCGCAGTCCATGCAGCAGAAACAGGCACTTGCCCGGATGCAATCGGACGATAGCGCTTCTTGGGATGCTTGCGGTCACTTTCCACATCCACAATATCATTGACCAGATAAACCACACTGGCGGTCAGGCACAGCAGCACAAATCCCAGGACAACGCGCAGCAGGTTATCCCACTGGAACAGCTTCTGGTCAAAGAAGATTGGCGCAAAGATCAGCACATTCTTCGTCCACTGGTGCGGACGCATGGTTTTCAGAATGCCGCGTAAGCGTGATCCCTGCGCCACCGTATTCTCTGGCGAGGTACGGCTCATAACCCCAGCCTCTTGAAGATGCTCTCCGGCATAGTGCGGATAATGCCCATGATGCCGCGCCAGAAGATCGGCGTGTAGAGGACATCGCGTTTGTTCTTCATGGCTTCGTAGATCGCCTGCCCCACATCGCTTGCGCTGGCGAATAAGAAATTCTTCTTCACGTCTGCGGTCATGGGCGTATCCACAAAGCCCGGTTTTACCGTCAGCACCGGAACGCCCACCTTCGCCAGCCGATTGCGCAGGCCAGAAGTGAAGGTGGTCTTGGCTGCCATCGCACTGCCATAGACATAATTGCTGCCGCGTCCGCGATCCCCGGCAACCGAGGAAATCACCGTGATGGCACCGCGCCGCTGCTTCTCGAATAAGTTCGCCGTCAGACTCAGCACCGGGACAGCACTCAGGAAGTTGATGTCCAGTTCATGCAGGGCAACTTCGTAATCTGCCTGTGCCTCTGCTTGATCGGTCAGCGTGCCATGTGCCACAATCAGCGCATCCAGGCCATCCAGTGCGGCAATCGCTGCATCGAACATCGCAGGCTGCTGCGCTTTATCGGTCATATCCAGTTCGTAGATTTCTGCGAATTGTGCGCCGCGTGCCAGCAAATCATCTTTGATGACTGCCAGCTTATCCGGGGAGCGACCCACCAGGAAGAACTTCGCGCCATCCAGGGCGAATCGCCGCGCCGTTTCATGGGCGATTGCGGAAGTCGCACCCACCAGTAGAATTTTCAACACGTTGCTTTTTCTCCGTTTCCGATCCATTTCCCGGTCAGTTCCACCGGGTCATTTCACACGCCCGTAGAGGATACATGGTGCATCCAACCAATGCGAGGGACGGTTTTCGCGGCGTGGGTCACCTGTTGGGGAAAACTACCAAAGCGTAATCCTGAAAGAAATGTGAGTGTATTCCGCTTCAGTCATCTACCGCCCTCCATGCGTTCGATCTAAGAGCGTAGGACGGTACAGAAATGCGCATTTACTGGAATCGTTACAACACATTGAATTGGAAACCATTTGTCACGGAGATTTACTGTCATGAAACGAATTTGGATCGTTGTAGCCGTTCTCTCGCTGCTGGCGATTGCGCTCCCTGCGCAGTCGCAGCAGCTCACCCACGTTCGCGTGGCGCACTTTTCGCCCGATACGCCGCAGGTACAAATTTTTGTTGATGGCGAAGTTGGCGCAATTCAGAACCTGACCTTTGGTGAAATCAGTGGCTGGGTGGAATTGGTTCCCGGTACTTACAGCATCGCGGTTGCCCCGGTTGGCGCATCCATTGAAGATGCTGCCATTGGCCCTGTGAACGTCACCCTCGGCGCTGGCGGCTGGTATACCATCAGTGCAATCGGTTCGCTGACCAGCGGCAGCCTGACCGCCGCCGTCACCACGGAACCGTATCAGGCATTGGAAGCCGGTGAATCCAGCGTGACCGTTTTCCATGGGATTGAAGATGCACCCGCTGTGGATGTCATCCTGCCCGATGGCACCGCGATTGTGTCCAATCTGCGCTTCGGCAATGGTGCAACCATCACCGTACCCAGCGGGGTCTATGACCTGGCAGTAGTTCCCAGCGGTGCAACCTCCCCGGTTGTGATTGATCTTTCCGGCACAGCCCTGGGCAGCCAGACCTACTACTTCGTTGCGGCAGTCAATTCGCTGGCAAGTCCCGGCGTGGCACTGTCGGCGGTCAGCTTCGGGCAGGTCGATTCGCTGATTGGCAAGACGTACAACCCCAACAGCATCGTTGATATTGCTGCAAGCGACAGCCGCTTTGATACATTGGTCGCTGCCCTGCAAGCAACCGGGCTGGATGCTGCGCTGGATGGCCCTGGCCCCTTCACTGTCTTCGCCCCGACGGATGCAGCCTTCGCAGCCCTGCTGAGTGACCTGGGTCTGACGGCGGAAGAACTGCTCGCAGATACGGCTCTCGTGACAAATGTGCTGCTGTATCATGTCGCCCCGACTCGCGCCTTCGCTGCCGATGTCGCCAGCGTGAACGGCATTGAAACGCTGCTTGGCCCCGGCATCAATATCGGTGTCGATGACCAGGGCGTGGCGTTGGACTTCAACACCCGCCTGCTGCAAACGGACATCGAAGCAGGCAATGGTGTGATCCATGTGATTGATCGCGTACTTCTGCCCCGGTAATGTGCGGGGCATCCCTTATCCCCATCCTGTTGCTCCTCCTTGCCTCGGCAGGGGGAGCCTTTTTTCTGTGGGGGTGGGATAAGCAAGCATAGAGAAATCTCGCATCCTGGTGACAAGCGCGATATTCTAGAGGAAACAGGGAACAATACGTGAATAGGAAGTCAACGGCTCTTGATGCGTTTGGGTGGGAACGAGGTAGGGTACAGCCGATGCAACCGCCAGATGAAGCAGGCCGCCTTCCGCAAACCGCAGGACTCACAGCGAACGATGGTGGTATCGGCATGATTTATGAGAATCGAGATGATATCCAACTGATGGATTGCATCCAGACTCGTGATGAACGCTGCCTGGAGCAGCTCCACAAGCGCTATCACAGCATGGTTTTCAATCTGGCAAATACCATTTTGCGCAACCATGTTCACGCGGAAGAAGTGGCGCAGGATATTTTCCTGGCGATCTGGCAGCAGCCGGAAAAGTGGCAGCCGGAGAAAGGGCGCTTCACAAGCTGGTTGCTCACAATCACCCGCTACACCGCTATTGATCGCTTGCGGCATGAGAAGCGCCGTCCACCCCTGCTGGAATCGCCGCTGGATCGCGTTTCACACCTTTTGAGCCACACCCCGGTGAGCGACCATGATGTACAGGAACGCGCCAAATTGGTGCGGGGTCTGCTCAAGCGGCTGCCGGAAGAACAACAGCAGGTGATTTATCTGGCGTTTTTCCAGGGGATGACTCATACACAGATTGCCAACCAATTGCACTTACCACTGGGTACAGTGAAATCCCGGCTGCGGTTGGGTATGGGCAAGCTGCGCGAAGATTGGCTGGCACTGCGTACCAAAGTGACGTTTCTGGATATAGAATGAGGAATTCACGGATAACCATCCGACCACGGCAAGGGAAGCGTATTATAGGTAGCGAAGTAAACAGGATTGCACACAATGAGTTTCATGAACAAGCATTGTGATGAAATCCGCGAACTGCTCGCGGCATACAGCATGGGAGCCACCGACCCGGAAGAAACAGCCCTGGTCGAGCGGCATCTACCCGATTGCCCCGAAGCAGTAGCGGAGCTTGCCGAGTACCTGGCGCTCAACGATGCAATGCTCTACTTACCGGAATTGAAACAAACGAGCGCCATAGAATCAGCAGGTAGCACACACGCCACCGGGCAGCAAGCCATCAGCACCCCCGCAACCCGGCGGGATAGTACAGCTACAAAGCCAAGCCTTGTAGAGAAACTCGCCACACAATCAACGGCGGCTGTATCCCCACCGCCCAATATCCGCCGCCCGAACTTCACCTGGGTTTATCGGCTGGTGGGCGCGGCTGCTATTCTGACGCTGTTGGCGACGAATGCATTGTGGGCGCAGCGCGTGCAGCAGTTGAACGAAGAACTCGCAGTTGTGGCTGCCATCACGCCGGAAGTGGTGGAAGTAGTGGAAACGGTTGAAGTTGTCGTCACGCAAGAAGTCATCATCACGCCAGAGGCATCGCAGTTCATCCTCGGTGAACAGACGCAGCATCGTGTAGTTGCCGCGGACATCGAAGGGCATGGGGATGTCTCAGCCGTTTTCGTATGGGATGAAGAGACGCAGGCCGGAGCCTTCTACGTCACGGGCTTAGAACACAGTTCGCAGGATCGACTCTATCAATTGTGGCTTATCCGCGATGATGCTGCTGTGAATGTCGGGCGTGTGGTCGTTGGCGAAGAAGAATTGGGCGTGCTGCTCTTCCAGGTCGATACGCTGATTGATGACTACAGCACCTTCCTGCTGACCATCGAACCAGAGAATGATGCCAGCCAGCGCAATCCCGTCATCGGCGGGCAATTGTGATGAGGAGAACTACAAGGACTATCATCCTCCAATGCGGAAGCCTTCTGTGATTCCATTGGTGCAGCGCATTTTCTGCATTATGCGATTTCCATGAGGTTTCCGTATACTTGCTTGAAGCCCCTGAATCCTGCCCGTATAATGAAGATAAACCCTTCACGTAATGCAACCAATGGAAATATCCTGGCATGACTGTTAAGTCGCCTCCACATCCCATGCAATCAAAATTCACGCCCGTTGAGAACCGAACGGAGCGTTTACCCTACTGGGCACGCAGCACGAATCCGATTGTGCGCCGTCACCTGGGCTTGTACTGGCGTACCATTCCGCCGGATGTGCAACCCTTTTTGATGATCCTGGGAATCTGGCTGGGGTTGATGGGCGTGGGTACTCTTTTCCCCGTCTTCCTTGATTTCGCCATGATTAGCTTCCTGGCCTCGTTGATGGTGCTGCCATTTGCGGGTGTGTATTATGGCTATACGCTGGTATCCATCGCCAGCGAAGCCGCCACCGCGATGCAGTCTGAGATGGATAACAACACCTTTGAACTACTGCGCACCACACCCATGAACCTCTCGCAGATTCTGCTGGGGAAGGTGGCGGCTTCGCTCTGGAAACACATGGATGACCTGATTATGCTGTCGCAGCTTGCCCTGGCGTTCAGCCCTCCGGTGATCTTTGCGGAATATGCCACCATCTGGCCTGTGGAAGCATCGCCGTTTCTGGCTCCGCTGCTGACGGTGGTGGGGTCTGTCGTGGTGCTGGTGCGCGTCTTCCTGGAACCGCTGATGATTGGCATGCTGGCGGTCTTCATTGGGGTGGTTGTGCCGGGACGCAGCCGCGCCATCACGACATCGGTCTTCATTGGTGGATTTTACTTCTTGCTGCTGAACCTGTTCGCACGCTCTCCTATTGTTCGCGGGTATGAAGTTTCGCGTGGGGTCAGCATCCCGCCGAACGTTCCGCTGCTGCTGCTGGTTGATCTGGTGCTGCCTGTTGTACTGCCCATCCTCATTGGCTATGGCTTGCTCAAACTGAGTGAATATATCCTCATGCGAGATTGAGAGCGGCACACATGAAGTTAGGCAGTCATTCTGGCAGATACGGTAATTGGTCATTGAAGAAATAACCGCCCAACCGAGTATTTCGTAGGGGCGTGTGCATGACGCGCCCAGGGGTGTCAAGTTAAACGCTCTTCTGCGACCTGCGTTTCTTGCTACCCTACACCGGACGTTCAAAACGTCCGGCTACACAAGGTTGTGCGTCCACTAAAGGGACGCTTGAAAACCGTTCTGATGATTAGAATATCTTTATAACCCCTTCAGTGGGTTTGGGTCTTCTGTAGCCGGGGATTTTAATCCTCGGCTACCAGCAACGAACAAATGCTTAAGTTGACAGCTATGGGGCGTGTGCATGACGCGCCCAGGGGTGTCAACGGGTTCGACAGGATCGAACCCCTACGATAGGTTGGGTTATGCAAATGAATGACCTTGTTGGCGAATCGGTGTAGGGGCGATCCCCACGTGGTCGCCCTGGCAGCGTGTTAATTGACTGTTGCCCCGGTGAAGAATTTGTTCAGCGCCTGCCCTGCGTTGGTATCCCGCAAGTAGGCAATGTGTTCGCCTTTGAAGGGAATCGGTTCCATACCAAAGACTTCGACCAGCGCATTGTTGGGTACGGTGTTGGGAACCGCCAGCAGATCAAGCAGGCTGCTGCTGACAGGTGAACCGGGCAGTGTGTTCTCCATCACCCATACGGCAGGGCGCAGCAGCGGAACTGGAGCCGGAACCATAATGCGGCTGGTTCCCAGTGTATCAATCACGCGCTTTTCAATTTCGCCCAGGGTCAATACTTCGGGGCCGCCCAATTCCAATTCTTGCCCAATGGTGCTGTCATCTTGCAGGCTGCGCACGGTGGCTTCTGCAACATCCGAGACGGAAACAGGCTGGAACTCCGCACTGCCACCACCAATCAGGGGGAAGATAAGAGGGGTCAGGCGAACCAGCCGCGCAAAGGTATTGAAGAATTCATCCTGCGGGCCAAAAATCGCCGAAGGACGTAGTGCCGTCCAACGCAGATCCGACGCGGCGACATATTCCTGTGCCTTGCCCTTGCTCGCCAGGAAGCGATACGGCAGGCTGCTATCTGCACCATTCTGGCTGATATTGATGAAGCGTCTCACCCCGGCATCTGTCGCCGCATCCACGACGTTGATCGTACCTTGATAGTTCACTTCTTCGTAAGTTTGCCCGCCTTTTTCCATCGAAATCGCAACCGTATGAACCACGCCTGTAGCGCCGCGCATGATGTCAGGCCAGTCGCTGCGATTGGTCACATCGCCCTGCACAATTTCGATTTTGTCGCCATATTGTCCCAGGCGCTTTTCCGCTTTGTCCATGCGTCGTACAACGGCACGCACGGGCATATCGTGTGCGACCAGTTTTTCAATCACATTGTTGCCAACGAATCCCGCACCACCTGTTACTACTACTGTCATGCTATACCTCTCGTCTGTGGAGCTTCCCAGGGGAACTTATCAATAAGCCCGTTCCATACTTGCATTATGCATTATAGGAAGGGAGGATGAGGTTGTGATGAGATGCGTAGTAAAGTCTCATCGACTCTTATTGCAAGATAGCAGCGCCGGAAACCCATCATAAGGTGCATTCATGACAGAGGCGAGAAGAGCATTAAGGGAGTTTTTGCGAGCTGTTGTTTACCCCTATCTAACACAAACGTGGTATAAAGGCCGCTAGCTCAAAAAGGCTTATCAATAATCTAACCACAACGGAGATTTGTGACATGGCTGAGACGTATTCGTTCCAGGCAGAAACCCAACAACTCCTCGATATTTTGATTCACTCGCTGTATACCGAACGCGAGATTTTTCTGCGCGAACTCATCAGCAATGCATCCGACGCATTGAACCGCTTGCAGTTCGAGCAGCTCACCACCAGCGACATCGTAGACCCGGAAGCCCCGCTGGAAATCCGCATCATCCCGGATGAAGAAGCGGGCACGCTGACCATCCGGGATACGGGTATCGGCATGACTGCCGAAGAGATGCGCGAAAATCTGGGGACGATTGCCCGCAGTGGTGCGAAGAATTTCATTCAGGCGCTGAAGGATGCCCCCAACAAAGAAGCCGCCCAGAATATCATCGGGCAGTTTGGCGTGGGCTTTTACAGCGTCTTCATGGTGGCGGATCGCGTGCAGGTAATTTCGCGCTCGTATGTGCCGGATGCCGAAGCCGCCATGTGGGAAGCCGACGGCGGCACGGAATACAGCATCGAACCCGCCGAGAAAGAATCACGCGGGACGGACATCATCATTCATCTGAAGGAAGACGCGAAAGACCTGCTGAAACCCTGGCAGATCAAGAATACCGTCACCAAACACAGCGATTATGTGGCCTTCCCCATCTACGTCGCAGAAGAAGAAAATCCGGCGAACAAGCAGCAAGCCATCTGGCGGCAGTCCCCGCGTGAGGTGGAGCAAGAGGAATACAACAGCTTCTATCAGATGATGACGCTGGATTTTGCCGAACCGCTGCACACCATCCATATGCGAGCCGATGTGCCGATGCAGTTCTACGCGCTGCTCTATATCCCTGGCAGCCCGGAACCTTCGCCCTTCAGCCCGCGCAAAGAACCCGGCCTCAAGCTCTATGCCCGTAAGGTGCTGATTGATGACTACAACACCGATCTGCTGCCGGAATACCTGGGCTTTGTGCAGGGTGTGGTGGATAGCGAAGATTTGCCGCTGAACGTCAGCCGCGAGAGTGTGCGTGCGGATCGCATCATGGCGAACCTCAAGCAGCGCATCACCAACAAAGTCCTCAGCGAACTGAAGCAGCTTGCCAACAAAGAGACGGAAAAATACCTGGAAATTTACAGCATCTTCGGACGGCTGCTGAAGCAGGGTGTGGTGGTTTCGCCGCAGGATCAAGAAGAATTGCTGCCGCTGCTGTTCTTCAACAGCACCCATGATGATGACCAGGACAGCTTCCATTCACTGGAGGATTACACCGGGCGCATGGTGGATGGGCAGAACGAGATTTACTACATCATCGCGGATGACATCCACAGCGCACGCCGCAGCCCGCATCTGGATGCTTTCCGCCAGCGCGGTATCGAAGTGCTGTATTTCACGGATGCCGTCGATGCCATGCTGCCGATGGGCTTGACCGAATACAAAACGTACAAGCTGCGTGCAGTCGATGAGAGCGATATTGATCTGACCGATGTGGGCGAAGCGCCGGAAGCCCCCGAAGAACAAGATCCGCTGGAAACCGATACCTTCGAGTCGCTGGTGGATCGGGTGAAGGCTGTGCTTGGTGAACGAGTCAGCGGTGTGCGCCAGAGCAGTTCCCTGGTCGGCAGCCCTGCCCGTCTTGTCAGCGAAGGCAGCGACCAGAATCGCCACATGTATCGTATCAATCGCCTCGTCGGACGTGAATACGAACTCCCGGTGAAAGCGCTGGAACTCAATCCGCGCCATCCGCTGCTGCATAACATCAGCAATCTGCTGGCGAACAACGGTGATAATCCGCTGATTGATGTTGTGATTGAACAGGTCTTCGAGACGGCCCTGCTGCAAGATGGCATCCATCCCGACCCGGCAAGTATGGCGCAGCGCATCACCGCCTTGATGCAGGCTGCGACAGGGGGTTCGGTGGATTTTGAACAGGTCGCGCCTGAAAAATCGCCGGAATAACCACATTTGCCAGGGGCGTAATCATGAGCGCCCCTGAATTCCCTCCCACCAAATCCTCGCGTTTTCTCATCCATTCTTATACCCCGCCGGATTTTTCTTAATGCGCCTGCGCTATCTTCGTTGCCAGAAATGTAACGAAAGAGGGGCATATGGCACAGGTAGCAGAGAAACAACTTCGGCGGGAGCTTGGTGTTTTTGGCGCGGCAATGATGGGATTGGGTTCCATCGTTGGCACAGGGATCTTCGTCAGCGTGGGCATCAGCGCAGGGATTGCGGGGCCTGCCGTGCTGCTGGCGATTGCGATTGCCGCAGCGGTCGCCACCTTCAACGGGCTGAACAGCGCCCAACTCGCCGCCAATCACCCGGTCAGCGGCGGAACCTATGAATACGCCTACCGTTATTTGAACCCGCAGTTCGGTATGGTGGCGGGATGGTCATTCTTGCTGGCGAAGAGCGCGTCTGCTGCAACGGCTGCGCTCGGATTTTCCGGCTATTTCCTGGATGCCATCGGGCAACCGGGTAGCAGTCTACTGGTTCCGCTGGCGCTGGCAGGTGTAGCAGTCCTGACCCTCGTCGTACTGGTGGGTATCCGGCGCTCGAACCAGGCGAATATCGTCATTGTATCCATTACGCTGTTCACGCTGGCGGCCTTCGTCGTTCTGGGAATTGCATCCGGCAGTGTAGACACAGCGAATTTTTCGCCCTTCCTTCCCAGTGCTGAAGACGGCGGCATTCCGCTGTTTCTGCAAGCCTGCGCCCTGATGTTCGTGGCCTATACCGGATACGGGCGCATCGCCACATTGGGCGAAGAAGTCCGCGAACCCCGGCGTACCATTCCGCGTGCCATCATCACGACGCTGGTGGTGACCATGCTGCTGTATATGACCGTCGGTGCGGTGGGCGTGGGCAGCATCGGCGCGGCGGCATTGGGCGATGCGGCAAATACTACTGCTGCACCGCTGGAAGTCGCTGCCAGTTCATTTGATATTCCGCTGCTGCCGCAGTTGATCGCCTTCGGTGCTGTGACTGCCATGCTCGGCGTGCTGCTGAATTTGCTGTTGGGGCTGTCGCGTGTGCTGCTGGCGATGGGTCGCCGCCGGGATATGCCGCCGATTGTCGCTCGCTTGAATGCGGATCAAACGACACCCTATGTCGCTGTGATCGTCATTGGCCTGTTGATTGGCGGGTTGGCGCTGCTCGGCAGCGTGAAGACTACCTGGTCATTCAGCGCCTTCACGGTGTTGATTTACTACTCCCTGACCAATCTGGCGGCGCTGCAACTGAAGCCAGAAGAACGCCTCTTCCCGCGCTGGGTGGCAGTGCTTGGATTAGCCGCCTGCTTGTTCCTGGCCTTCTGGGTGGAAGTGCAAATCTGGCTGATTGGGCTGGTGCTGCTCGGCGCGGGGCTGGTCTGGCAGCAGATTTCCCAGCGAATCAATTGGGACAACACGCCTTTGAGGTAGCCTAACACCATCCTCCCATTTGCGGGATCGCCCAAAATAGGCGACACTTCCGCATGGTATGATTCAGTATGACTCAAGAACGCGATGGTCGTTATGGTTGAATTGCAGCAACTAGTTTCTCGCTATGCCGGACGTGCCGTTGCACGTCCTTACAAAAACCGCCAGCAAGTAGGCATATCCCCACAAGAAACATCCGCAGGGTTTCGACATGATCGAACCCGTATCGTGGGCGCGTCATGGACAGTTAGTCACGAAGTTCAGCCTCAATTCTGGCGGACACAGTGGTGTGTTACCCGCCGTAGGGTTGTAGGGATTGTGTCCCCCTCCGTCGCTAACGCGACACCTCCCCCAACGCTTTGGGGGAGGTTTGTCTGCGCGGCAGTGAGCCAGAAAGCCCCCTCTCTAATGCGT